>CANGTU010000005.1 GCA_947456965.1 Flavobacteriales bacterium | reverse complement strand
TGTGCCTGGCTCGGAGTGAGCTCCTCAAGCTCTACGCCGATCTTCGCGAGGTGCAGACGGGCTACCTTCTCATCGAGGTGCTTAGGAAGTACATATACCTTGTTCTCGTATTTGTCGTGATTTGCCCACAGTTCAAGCTGCGCAAGAGTTTGGTTCGTGAAGCTGTTGGACATCACAAAAGAGGGGTGTCCGGTAGCACAGCCGAGATTCACGAGACGGCCTTCTGCCAGCACGATGATGTCCTTGCCATCCACCGTGTACTTATCCACTTGCGGCTTGATGGTATCCTTGGTGTGGCCGTGATTCTTGTTGAGCCACGCCATGTCAATCTCATTGTCGAAGTGACCGATGTTGCACACCACAGCATTATGCTTCATGGCGCGGAAATGACGGTCTACGATGATCTGATGGTTGCCGGTAGCCGTCACGATAATGTCAGCCTCCTGAATAGCCGTATCCATCTTCTTCACTTCGTAGCCTTCCATAGCGGCCTGCAAGGCACAGATCGGATCAATCTCCGTCACAATCACGCGCACACCGGCATGGCGGAGTGAATCGGCGGAACCTTTTCCTACGTCACCATATCCAGCTACTACAGCTACCTTACCAGCCATCATCAGGTCAGTTGCGCGGCGCAGTGCATCCACGAGTGATTCGCGGCAGCCATATTTGTTGTCAAACTTCGACTTGGTTACGCTGTCGTTGATGTTGATCGCCGGCAGCAGCAGGGTGCCGTTACGCTCACGGTCGTAAAGACGCAATACACCGGTAGTCGTCTCTTCAGAGATACCACGGATGCCCTTCACGAGCTCCGGGTAGTTGTCGAATACCATATTGGTGAGGTCGCCGCCATCGTCGAGGATCATATTGAGTGGCTGACCATCTTTGAATGCAAAAAGGGTCTGCTCAATGCACCAATTGAATTCATCCTCAGTCATGCCCTTCCAGGCGTATACGGGAATATCTGCAGCAGCAATGGCAGCAGCGGCATGATCCTGAGTGGAGAAGATGTTGCATGAACTCCATGACACTTCAGCTCCCAGTTCCACAAGGGTCTCTATCAGCACGGCTGTTTGAATGGTCATGTGCAGGCAGCCAGCTATCCTCGCTCCGCGAAGGGGCTTGCTTGCTCCATATTCTTCCCGCAGACTCATCAGTCCGGGCATCTCGGCCTCAGCGAGGCGAATCTCTTTACGTCCCCACTCGGCCAGGGTAATGTCCTTTACTTTGTATGCGCTCACTTTTTCGGCAGTTGTTGTGCTCATGATATGGTTATCAATGGTTTAAAAATCACTAAAGCGGGGGCAAAGATAGTTCTCTTGAACTGAAAGCCCAAACGCCTCATTCATACACTCCCGGTCCCCGATTGTTCACCATGCCGATTGAATTGCTTATCACCGACTCCTCATACCCCCGTCTGCTGGCGGTTTGGTGCATGTCTGAAACCTCCTCCGAACTGCTGGATCTGGCCGACTTGAATGATGCAGAACGCCTGCAGTGGAAAAGCATCCGGCTGGAGAAGCGCAAGCGCGAATGGCTGGGCCAGCGTATCCTCTGCAAGCGCTTCGTGCCGGGCAGTACAGTGGCCTATCTGGCCAGTGGTAAACCAGTCATCCCCGGGGGGCCGCACATCTCTTTCTCACATCATGGGCACTACGCCGCCATCATGATCGCTGAAGTGCCCTGCGGACTGGATCTTCAGGCACCCGACACCAAGCTCATGGCTCTGCGCAGCCGCTTCATGCATGCCGACGAGCTGGCGCAGATGCCCGATGATCCTGATCAGCAACTCACCTGGCTGACGCTTGCGTGGACGGCGAAGGAGGCGATCTTCAAGTGCTTTGGTGAGCATGTACACTTCGCCGGGCACATCCGCATGCGATCATATTCGGCTGAGGCCGTCGACCTGCAAGCCGGTTATCATGGTGTACATGGAGAGCAGATATTCATGCTCGCCGTCATGAAGCTGGGCGACACCATCCTCACCTTTACACCACCTATCCAACACTGAAGCATGGGGCTTAAGTCAACCGCTGCGCGCCTGCTGGCCGCATACCTGCAAAGGAAGATAAAAGAGGAGTCAGCCAGCGCTGTGGAGAACCAGCACGCTGTGCGACGACAATTGCTCCAGGAGGCCAGGCACACCCGGTTCGGGCGAGACCACCGGTTCAGTGAGGTGCTCACACACGCCGACTTTACTCGTGCAGTTCCAGTGCGCGATTATGAAGGACTAAAGGACTGGATCGAGCGGGCGCTATCCGGTGAGGCCGATGTGCTCTGGCCCGGCAAGCCGATGTACTTCTGCAAGACATCAGGTACCACTTCGGGCACCAAGTATATCCCACTCACGCATGCCTCCATGCCCAATCACATCGGCTCCGCGCGCAATGCCCTGCTCAGCTACATCGCGGAAACGGGCGAAAGTGCATTTGTGGACGGTAAAATGATCTTCCTTCAGGGCTCGCCGAAGCTCGATATGCTTCCCTCGGGTATTCCATACGGCCGGCTATCCGGGATCGTGGCTAATCATGTACCGGCCTACCTCCAGCGCAACCGCATGCCTTCCTATGCAGTGAATTGCATCGAAGACTGGGAAACGAAAGTGAACGCCATTGCCGATGAAACAATTCCTGCCGATATGCGGCTCATCAGCGGAATACCGGCCTGGGTGCAGATGTATTTTGAGATGCTGCTTCATAAGACAGGCAAGGCCACCATCACCGACGTGTTTCCCAACTTCAGTCTTTTTGTTTTTGGCGGAGTGAACTTCGACCCTTACCGGCAGCGATTCCGCGAACTCATCGGCCGTGATATCCCCACTATCGAAACCTATCCGGCCAGCGAGGGCTTTATCGCCTTTCAGGACAGCAGGCAGGAAGAAGGTCTGCTGCTCAACACCCGTTCAGGCATCTATTTCGAATTCATTCCGGCCGACCGATACTTCGAGTCCAATGCACCACGGCTCTCGCTGGACGAGGTGCAGGTGGGTGTGAATTATGCGCTCATCCTGAGCAACAATGCCGGCTTGTGGGGCTACAGCATCGGGGATACTGTCCGCTTTGTATCCCTTAACCCACCCCGAATCCGGGTAACCGGCAGAATAAAGCACTTCACCAGTGCGTTTGGTGAGCATGTCATTGCTGAAGAAGTGGAACGAGCCATGACCAGTGCACTCGCCCTGAATCCCTGCCATGTGAATGAATTCCATGTGGCCCCCATGGTAGCGCCTGCATCCGGACTGCCCTATCACCACTGGCTCATCGAATTTGCAGAGCCTCCAGGGAACCCCGAGGCCTTTGGAATGAACCTCGATGCTGAAATGACGAGACAAAACATCTACTACCGCGATCTGATTCAGGGCCATGTGCTGCGACCGCTGGTGATCACACAGCTCCCGCCAGGAACTTTCCATGCCTATATGAAATCTGTGGGGCGTCTCGGCGGACAAAACAAGGTGCAGCGCCTCGCCAATGACCATTCTGTTGCGGATGCTCTGATCCAATGCGCACACCAATGAAGCCCTTGTGTATCCTGAGCCTGATGATATCCGCCTGCTTTGCACAAGCACAGGTGCGGATTTCACCGCAGGCTATTCACTTCGGTACATTCACACGTGATACTGAGCCGGTGGTGGACATCCTCGTGGAGAACCTTTCCGGGCAACGAGACTTTCTGTTGCGACACACCTTCAGTCATGAGTATGATGTACGCATCTCCAGCAGCGAAATGCAGCCGGGTGGCATCATCGTGGTCCGTATTCGCTTCAATCCGCGTAAGAATGGCCCGTTCGAGGACCGTATCCAACTCTACTTTGCTAACTCACCCACACCCTTGGTCCTGCCGGTGACGGCACTTGTGCAGTATGTCAATCCGAATGGAGACACTGCCTGTCCCGACTTCAGCCAGCGCCAACCCGAATGCTGTGCATCCAATCTCTTTCTCGTAGAGGTACTCGATGATGACACCGGACTGCCTGTTCCCAAGGCATTGGTGCGCCTGGAAGAAAATGGATATCTCCAGCTTCGCCTCCTGACCAACAATCAGGGTCAGGTCAGCCAGGAAGCGAGAATCGGCTTCTTTGAAATCAGTGCCGAAAAATCCGGATATTACCCAGCCTCTCTGAAATCCTATATCAACAGCCGACACAATCGATTCGTACTGCGTCTGCGCCGGGATCCATCCTTTAACCCGATGACTGACGGACTCTACATTCCACCCGACACTACCGCGGAAGCAGAGCAGGCACCGGAGCTACTGCCCGAAGACCAATATGCGGCCAATAACATTGTGTTTCTTCTCGATATCAGCGGCTCTATGAGCGTGGGCGACAAGATGGATCTTATGCGGAAGGCCCTCGGCGACCTGACTGAAATCCTCCGTCCGATGGACCAGCTCACGTTGGTGAGCTATGCCGATGAAGCCCGTGTGCTCATGACCACCCGCAGCGGTGCTGATAAGGATGAAATCCTCACCGTGGTCAAAGACCTTCAGGCAGGAGGAAAGACCAGTGGCACCAAGGGATTCCGACGTAGCTACGAAATACTCCGCAAGACCTTTGTGCCCGGGGGCAATAACCAGCTCATCGTGATCACGGATGGCGCATTCAATCCCGAAGATCAGGCTGACATCAGGAAACTCGTGTACAGATCGGCATCACGACAATTCCGGACCAGCACCGTAGCCATAAGGGGCAGCGCATTCGCATCCACCAAACTGTCTGAACTCGCCGAGCTCGGAAATGGCTCATTTTTGTCACTCGATTCACTTGATGTAGCCGGTGATCTGCTCATCGGAGAATTGCGCAAACAGTCCAGGAAGTGATCAGAAAAAAACCCTTCATCATCGGAATAGCCGGAGGCAGCGGCTCTGGTAAGACCACCCTCCTGCGCGCTTTGCTCAATCACTTCGACCCCTCAGCCATTTGTCTGGTGAGCCAGGACAACTACTACCTGCCCAGGCATGAGCAAGTACAGGATCAGAACGGCATCACCAATTTCGACCTGCCCACCTCCATTGACCGGGATCATTTTGTGAAGGATATGCGCAGGCTTATCGAAGGAAATCCTATTGAAAAATCAGAATACAATTTTAACAACCCAGATTGGAAACCTAAATCCATCCTCGTGCAGCCGGCCCCTGTGATAATCATGGAAGGACTGTTTGTATTTCACTTCAGCGAGATACGGCAACTACTTCAGTACAAGGTGTTCATTGAAGCCCACCTGGAGACGCGACTTGAGCGACGTATACGCCGGGATGCAGAAGAACGCGGCTATGCAGAGGAAGATGTGCGCTATCAGTGGGACAATCACGTTAGACCCGCCGAAATCCAGTACATGGAGCCCTACCGGCCCGGTTGCGATCTGATCATTGACAACACACATTCATTTGACACCGGATTGGCTGCACTGACCGAGATCATTGAATCAGCTCTTGAACAAGGTTAACCTCTTGTGGTTATTTCATTACATATTATTTGATCATGAAAAAGATTTATCACCTATCGAATTGCGGAACATGCCAGCACATCCTAGATGACTTCGGAAAACTGGCAGCAGGATTTGAAAAGCAGTGTATCAAAGCCAGACCCATTTCAGCCGCTGAGCTCGATTCCCTGAAGGAACTGGCCGGGAGCTATGAGGCCCTGTTCAGCAGAAGGGCGCTCAAGTACAGGGAACTGGGGCTTCAGGAAAAAAAACTCAGCGAAAAGGACTACCGGAAACTCATCCTTGAAGAGTACACCTTCCTCAAGCGTCCGGTCGTCATCAATGGCAACCAGATTTTTATCGGCAACGCTCCTAAGGTGGTGGCTGCTGCCAAGGCATCCATGCCTTAGGCCGGTGCAGTTGATCCGTATGTTTGCCCCTTCGGGAAATGAATAAGGTCCTCGGGGCTCATCTGGCATTGGCTGCTGTGGCACTGATTTATGGTGCCAACTACGTCATCGCGAAATCCGTGATGCCTCACCCGATTGCGCCCAACGCATTTATAGCGATGAGGGTGCTTGGTGCAGTGATTCTTTTCTGGATAGTCGGACATCGCTATATCAAACTACCGCATCGATCCGACTGGCCCAGGCTGATCCTGTGCGGTATCACCGGTGTAGCGGTAAACCAACTGCTGTTCTTCAACGGACTTGCACTCACCTCACCGCTGAACAGCGCGATCATCATGACGAGCAATCCGATCCTCGTCATGCTCATTGCCGCCGGGGTATCCGGCGCCCCCCTCACACCGAGAAAAATTACCGGTGTAGTTGCAGGCGCGGCAGGCGCGCTGGCAATCCTGATGCTGAGTAGTCTCGACCGCTCCGAAAACAGCCATGCACTCGGTGATGCTTTTATTCTCATCAACAGTATGTCTTATGCTTTCTATCTCGTGCTGGTGAAGCCCCTGATGATGAAGTATCATCCACTCCAGGTCATCACATGGGTTTTTACCATCGGTCTGATCTGCGTATTACCCTTCGGAGGAACGGGATTGTACTCTGTAAGCTGGAATAGCCTCACGAGCTGGCAGTGGTTTGCCGTGGGCTATGTGATTGTTTGCGTAACATTTCTGACCTACCTCCTGAACATCCTTGCCCTGTCAGTAGTGTCATCCACGACTACCAGTGCCTACATCTATTTCCAGCCGCTACTTGCCGGCTTATTCAGCTGGATATTCAGTTTGCTGCTGAACACCCCGGTTCATCTTGACTTCACCTGGCTCAAAGGTCTCTTCACCCTGATGATTTTCCTCGGTGTGTATCTGGTCAGCTCTTCAGATGCGTCAAAATCCCAGGTTTAGTCCGATCATCACGTTTCTTCCGGCCTGAGGATAGTAGAAGCGTTCCGTGATGCGCTCTCCGAAGATGTAACTGAAGGTGTAGCCATTGCTGGAATACTGGGCGTCAAGAACATTGTTCACCCAAAGGTTAATGCGGAGGGATACCCCTCGATTATCCTCCAGCACATAGGCCAGCATAGCATCACCGGTAGTGTAAGCACCAAGCACCACTGCCTCATTGCCCGTGTTGTCCAGATGCTGCTGGCCCACATAGCGCTGCATCCAACTCAATTCCCAGAAAGAGGAAACGGCCCGACCCGAATCTGCGGACTTCGTGCGATTTTCCCCAAACCTCATGACTCCACCCACCGTAGCTACTATCCGGGGAGAAAAGGCAATGGGTGTGTCGCGATGCTCCACCACCACCACTTCAAAGCCACTTGTATAGTCGTATATAACTTCATCAAACCGGCGGATACGATGGTCAGCCAGGGTAAGATTACTTACGAGTTGCAATGGACGGGCTATTCTGTACTGCGCCTCCAGCTCGACACCCGCGCGGTAACTCTCCTGAACATTCGTTCGAAGCGGGGCCCCAACATCATTGAGTGCCCCGGTGAGTACAAGCTGGTCGCGGTAGTCCATCCAAAAGGCATTGAATCCCACGAAACCCTGACTGCCCTCCCACTGGTAGCCTGCTTCCACATCGGTCATGTATTCCGGCCGAGGCATTTCTCCTTCAGGAGCATCCACATAGTCATTGCGATTGGGCTCCTTGCTTCCTAGTGCCACCGAGGCATATGCACGACCCCGGCCGATCCGCTTATTGACGCCAGCTTTGGGGTTGAAGAAGAGCAACTCATCCTGGACATCATAAGCCCGCAAATCATTATCAGTGCCCGCCGTAACATAATCCACCAACCGGACCTGCAGGTCACCGTAAAGATCCCAACCCTGGCCGAGGTCATGGATATAGCGCACATATGCGTTGGCATCGCGCTTCAGACTTTGTCCCTCATAATAGCGGAATCCTTCCGGTGTATTCCCGGCCAACTCCATCCATGTGAGTTCACCAAAGTGATCACCCCGGTATTCATTTGCCGCACCTCCGATAGTCAGCAGGTTACGATCCCGCGCATAGCGCGCAGAAAAGACAAAACCATAAAAGTGATTATCAAGCCATCGCCTGCGCACCACATCACTCTGGTCCAGGGTATCCGCACCAGAAGGCGTGATGTAAGGGGCGAGGCCGTAGCGCGATCTGTTATCTTCATCGCGGAACTCTTCGAAGTAACCCTTGCCTCTCGTGTAGTGGGCCGAGGCATTCACATTCCACGATGACCCGATCTGCTTGCGATAATGGATCTGCAAATGGTCCTGACCGTAATGGTCAATCTGGTTATCGTATGTGTAGAAATTATAGGTACGACCTGATGACAGGAGGTTGGCCGTTTGCGCTGCCGTGAAGGAGTTGCGCGAGGCAAAATCGGCCAGCGCTTCCGGGCCTGCTCCCTCGAGCAGTTGGGCCGGTGTGCCATACCAGGACTGATAGGTCTCCTCCCTGCCACCGAATGCGGTGACAACCAGCTCGCCGCCATCCAGTAACAGGGTGCCGTTCAACTCATAACCGAAAAGATCGGTCCGGGCGCGATCAATGTACCCATCCGAAGATACCCGCGAGAGGCGACCTTCGAGCATAAAGCGGTTATGCAACAAGCCCGAACCCACCTGCACGGAGTGTTTTCTGGAATTGAACGAGCCCCACGCTTGTTCAACCCTGCCGTAGGGCTTGCGATTCTTCTCCAGAGTCTCTATCTTGATGAGCCCGCCGAAGGCCGCTGCTCCATTGGAACTGGTTCCCACACCACGCTGAATCTGAATGGATCCGGCCGATGAAGCCAGATCGGGGGTGTTCACCCAAAACACCTGTTGACTCTCCGGATCGTTGAGCGGAATGCCATTGATAGAAATGTTCACCCGACTCGGATCACTTCCGCGGATCCAGAGTCCTGTATAGCCAATTCCATTGCCCGCGTCGGAGGTGACAACCAGCGAAGGCGTGAACCTCAGGATATAGGGCAAATCCTGACCTGTATTCAATGGTGCTATCTGTTGCTGTTCCAGATCGGTATACGTCACTGGAGTGCGCTCATGAGCGCGTGTGGCCTCAATCAGGAGCGGAGATAACTCACGCCGCATGACAGGACCCAATGTATCTGCCTGTGCATGGGAATCAGCACAAAGGAGGCATACCGAATAAATACAAAGCACGAGCGCGCGCAACAGCGTTCTCCTCATAGGTGATGTATGTGTTGGTTCGTCATTCCCCACCCAAGGGCCGGATGGGGCATTTCTCACGTTTCCCTTGGCAGCATGACCTGCCCAGGTTCCTACCGCATGGAAGCGGAAAAGGGTATCATCTCAGCCCCGCCAGGCAGGGCACCCCTTGAGTATGCGCGGCTAAGTTACAGGCGCGAAGAACAAAACACCAAACCGTTCAACGATAGGGTGAGCGATCTTCTTCATCAGCCCACATGGACAAATAGCTTTCGTATCGGCTTGGAGCGATGGCTCCCTCCCCGAGGGCCTTCATCACGGCGCAACCGGGCTCGTTCTGGTGTGTGCAGTTGGCAAACCGGCATTCGGGAAGCAAGGTGAAGAACTCACGGAAGTAATGTCCGAGCTCGTGCTTAGGGATGTCGATAATGCCAAATCCCTTGATGCCCGGCGTATCTACCAGGTAGCCACCGAATGGCAGCGCGTGCATTTCGGCAAATGTGGTGGTATGTTGTCCCTTGCCGCTCCAGGTGCTGATTTCTCCGATGCGGGTGTCTAATCCAGGAATGAAGTGATTCGCAAGCGACGACTTGCCCGCACCACTATGGCCGGAGAACAGCGTGACCTTGTCCTTCATCATTTCCTGCAATTCCGGGAGGCCTTCGCCGGTTTCCAGTGATGATTTCAGGCACGCGTAACCGATGGACGAATAGATCTCTGCATAATGATAGACTAGTTCGAGTTCTTTATCTGTATACTGATCGGCCTTGTGAAACAAAAGCACCACTGGTATGCGGTAGGCTTCAGCAGTCACGAGAAAACGATCAATAAATCCAAAGGTCGTCTGGGGCCGGGCCACGGTCACGAACAGCACCGCCAGATCTAGGTTAGCTGCAACAATCTGAGCTTCCTTGCTGAGGTTCACGGAGCGACGTATGATGTAGTTACGGCGCTCCTCAATATCCACAATACTGGCTTGGCCTTCGTTCTCGACTTCGATTTCCACATGATCGCCTGCCGCGACGGGATTGGTGGTGGACAGACCCCGCAGGCGCAGTTTTCCACGCACCTGACAACGATACCTGGCTCCATCGGCGCCCACCACGTCGTACCACTTTCCCGTTGATTTCAGAACCAACCCCTTCATAAAGCGAAGGTCAGCAAGTTTCAGGATTTCTCACCATCCCCAAGTGTGCCAAGAAAAGCCGAAGCCCTGTCGAGCAGTTCCCCGCGGCGATCCGGTGCCATCTTGTCCCAGGTGCGCACCATCATACCCAACCGTGGATTGGACAGGAAAAAATCCCGGTGCACGGAAATGAACCGCCAGAAAAGCGCATCCCATATCTCTGTCCATTCCCCTTTAGCATAATTGCTCATCTTGAGAACGTAGGCCGAACCACTGATATATGGTTTAGTGCTCATGATTCCACCATCGGCAAATTGTGACATGCCATATACATTGGGCACCATCACCCAGTCGTAAGCATCGATAAAGAGCGCCATAAACCAACGATACACTTCGTCAGGATCAAATTCGCAGAGCAACATAAAATTACCGAGTATCATCAACCGGTCAATATGGTGCGTGTACCCATCGCGCAGCACACGACAAATAGCATCATCCACAGGAGGAATACCCGTTGTGCCGTTCCAGAATGAGGCAGGCAGCGGGCGGTGATGGTTCCAGTAATTACGCGTGCGCTCAGCTACTCCGTGATGCACATACACACCCCGGATATATTCGCGCCAACCAATGACCTGCCTGATGAACCCTTCTGTGTGGTTGAGCGAAATATCGTTGCGCGCCGCAAAGTCCAGAGATCGCTGCACCACTTCACGGGGTTGGATAAGTCCGGCGTTGATTGGCGCCGACAACAGGGAATGAAACAACCACGACTCCCCGCTGATCATAGCATCCTGATAGGTTCCAAACCGGTGAAACCGCTGATGGAGGAATTGATCCAACACTTCCAGCGCCTCGCCCCGTGTCACCGGAAAACAAAATCCTGCGGCCTTTCCCGGATTACCGGGAAAGTGATTCGCCACATATGCACCCGCCTCGACTACATAGGGAGAGAAGATTGCGGCAGGTGGAGGAGGCAGGGGCGTTCCCGGAGGAATGCGTTTGCGATTCTCCTCATCAAAGCTCCACTTGCCCCCGAGCGGCTGACCAGCACCATCGAGAAGGATACCTTCCCGCTTTCTCCTCCGTACATAGAAATCATGCATGAGCATGCGACGACGTCCTTGAAAGTAATCATCCACCTCAGCCCGGGTGTCCAGAAAGAGACGCGATTCTCCAACATGCAGGCGAACTTCCGTGCGATGAGACTCCCGCTGCAGCCGCCGCATGAGGAGATAATCCACCGGATCATCCACATGGACGTCATCCACACCTTCCGCTGAGAGGTACTCAAAGAGTGACGCTGTAGCAGCGCGTGCATCATGCGCATCAATATAACTCACCCGGTGACCGCAGGATTTCGCATGTTCTTCCCACGCCTTCATAGAGGCGCGGTGAAAGATCAACTTACGCACATGGAAGGGATATTGCCTGAAGAAAAGGCCATCCTCGATAAGGTAATAATGCCGCTCCTCACGGCCACCCTCAGGTGGTGCGTGCAGTTGATGCGGAAAGACAAGGTGTGCAGCGGGGGTTACCAAGGCAGCGGAATATCGGCATTATAACCGCGCACGCCCCAGCGTGTTCGGAGTGATCAAAGTCCGTTTGCAATATTCAGCAACTCAGAGCGCACGCGGGTGAGCTTTCCAACCAGGGTCTCCCCCTCATCCAATGGCTCTCGCTTGCGAAGCGCATTCTTGGCACCTTCCAGAGTGTAGCCCTTCTCCTTCACAAGGTGATGAATCTTGCGAAATAACTCAATATCCTTCTTGCTGTAAACACGATTGCCACGGCTGTTCTTCCTGGGGTGAAGCTGGGGAAATTCCTTTTCCCAGAAGCGAATCAAGGAGGAGTTCACCTCAAACATTTCAGCCACCTCGCCAATGGAGTAATACAACTTCTCAATATCAGAGGCCTTGGGGATCATATCAGGTATAAGGTCGGGTTTAGTCGAGCGATTGATTGGCATTCGCCGCCCGTTGCAGCAAGTCTTCGTACTGCTCGGGAGTAATGTCGTTGTAAAAATAGAAAACCGGGTTCACCTTCTGTCCATTCTTCATCACTTCATAGTGAAGGTGAGGTCCGGTGGAAGTTCCGCTGTTTCCCACATAGCCGATAACCTGTCCGCGCTTCACCTTTTCACCCGGTTTCACCACAGCCCGGCTCAAGTGAGCGTAGAGGGTCTCAAAACCGAAGCCATGCCTGAGCACCACATGATGACCATAGCCGCTCAGCTTATCGTCGATACTCTGCACCACTCCATCGCCCGTGGCATAAACCTCTGCACCAATGTCTGCCGTGAAGTCGAGCCCGGAGTGCATCCTGGCAATCTTGTAAATCGGATGGATGCGCATCCCGAAGCCTGATGCAATGCGCTTCAGATCCTTATTGGAGACCGGCTGGATGGCAGGAATGGACTGCAGCATCTCATCTTTCGCCTTAGCGAGTTCAAACACCTGCTCAAACGACTTTGACTGAGCCACAAGCATTCGCTGCAAACGACCTATCCTCTTCTTCGTTTCAATGATCTCCTCGCTGCTCTCGTAGCCCTTCAGACTCCGGTAGCGATCACTGCCTCCCACTCCTCCCTTGCGCAGGTGCTCCGGATAGGGATCGCTTCCGAAGATACTTCTGTACACATTGTCATCCTTGTCTTTCAGATTCAGCGCAAAAGTTTCCAGTGTATCCAGATCGTTATTAAGGCTGGAAATCTGACCCTTGAGGTACTTGATTTCACGCTCCAGACGAACGGTTTCAGGATCCTTGAAAAAAGAAGCGTAGAGAATGACTCCGATCCCACCAATCACCGAACCCGCAAAAAGATAACGCAGACCCTGAAAGAGATAGTCCCGGATCGAATAACTGATTCGCTCAAAGTTGAGCGTGGAGGGGTTGAACTTATAGCGCAGGCGTGCCATAGAGGGATGCCAAATTTAGCCGACTTTGGAAGTCCCCAACTAGATTAGTTTTGCATCCCAAAAATGCCAGTTGCCATGGGCTCTCCAACTGCTCAGCAGATCCGCCGGACCTTCCTCGACTTCTTCGCCTCTAAGAAGCACCACCTTGTGGCCTCGGCCCCGATGGTAGTTAAGGATGATCCTACCCTGATGTTCACCAATGCGGGGATGAACCAGTTCAAGGACCTCTTTCTGGGCAACGCTCCTATTGCACATCCCCGCATTGCCAATTCCCAGAAGTGCCTGCGCGTCAGCGGCAAGCACAATGACCTCGAGGAGGTAGGCGTAGATACCTACCACCACACCATGTTTGAGATGCTGGGCAATTGGTCATTTGGCGACTACTTCAAGGAAGAAGCCCTTGCCTGGGCGTGGGAACTGCTCACTGATGTTTATAAGATTCCTAAGGATCGTCTTTACGTCACCGTCTTCGAGGGAGATGCTTCGGAAAACCTCGCTTTTGACCAGGAATCGTGGGATATCTGGAAGCGCTTCATCAGCGAGGATCGCATTCTTCGGGGCAATAAGAAGGACAATTTCTGGGAAATGGGAGAAACCGGCCCATGTGGCCCCTGCTCCGAAATCCATGTTGACATCCGCTCAGATGAAGCACGCGCAATCCGGGATGGCAAGGAGCTGGTCAACGGCGGCCATCCTCAGGTCATCGAGATCTGGAACAACGTGTTCATGCAATTCAACCGGAAAGCCGACGGATCGCTGGAACCACTGCCCGCAAGGCACGTGGACACAGGTATGGGATTCGAACGGTTGTGTATGGTCCTGCAGGGGGTACAATCCAACTACGACACAGACGTATTCACTCCGATCATACGGCGCCTTGAAGTGCTTTCTGGACAGGCTTACAGCGGAACCGACAAGAAATCCGATATCGCCATACGCGTGGTCGCAGACCACCTCAGGGCTGTGTCATTTGCCATTGCAGATGGTCAGCTACCCTCAAGCAGTGGAGCGGGATATGTCATACGGCGCATACTTCGGCGAGCCGTGCGCTATGGCTACAGTTTCCTGGGACAAAAAGAGCCATTCATCTGTACGCTGGTGGATGTCCTATCTGCCGAGATGGGCGACGCATTTCCCGAACTACGCAAGTCGCAGCAACTGATCAGCCGCGTTATCCGGGAAGAAGAAGAAGGATTCTTGCGTACCCTGGAAAAGGGTATTACCCTGCTCGATGAAGTCATAGTGCGGGAAAGCGGTGAAGTGATAGACGGCCGCACCGTGTTTGAACTCTACGACACCTTCGGGTTTCCTGCGGACCTCACGGCACTGATCGCCGCAGAGCGCGGAAAGCGCATCGACCAGCCAGGCTTCGAAACCCAGCTGGATAAACAAAAAGAGCGCAGCCGGGCGGCTACGAAACTCGAAACCGAAGACTGGGTCGAATTGCATTCCGGAGAACCCGAGTTCCTCGGATATGATGAACTCAATACCGATGCCCGTATACTTCGGTACCGGAAGGTAAAAGCGAAGGGGAGAGAATTGTGGCAGGTGGTTCTGGACCGCACACCGTTCTATGCCGAGAGTGGCGGACAAGTTGGCGATACCGGTGTCCTCGTTTCTGCCAATGAACGCATCAAGGTTGAAGATTGCAAGAAGGAAAACAATCTGATCATCCACTTTACCGACCGCATTCCGGATCAGCCTCAGGCCGTCTTCCGGGCTGCAGTGGACCGGGAGCGCAGGCATGAGATCATGAGCAACCACAGTGCTACCCACCTCCTGCATGAGGCCCTGAGGGAAGTCCTGGGCACACACGTCGAGCAGAAAGGATCACTTGTGCATCCCGATTACCTGCGCTTTGATTTTTCCCACTTCAGCAAAATGACAGATGAGGAGCTGGAGCATGTGGAGCAACTGGTGAATTCCCGTATCCGCATGAACCTTCCATTGGAAGAACGCCGCCATGTGCCGATTGCAGAAGCCCGGGAGTCAGGAGCCATGATGCTCTTCGGCGAGAAATACGGGGATCACGTCAGGGTCATCCGGTTTGGAAGCAGCGTAGAACTCTGTGGCGGCACCCATGTCCACTCCACCGGCGACATCGGCATGCTCCTGATTACGTCCGAAAGTGCTGTGGCATCAGGCATCCGCAGGATTGAAGCCATTTCCTCACAAGCCGCCTACCGCTTGATCCGGGAGGAGATGAAAACTTCCGAAACCCTGCGGGGTATGCTCAAAACGAAGGATCTGGTGAAAGCCGTAAACGACCTCAGCGGCAGAGTACAGGAGCTTACCCGGCATATCGAATCCCTGCAAAAGGAACGGGCTATGACCGTGAAGGCCGACTTGCGCAATCAGTTCCGTGAGATCAACGGCGTGCAGTTTCTATCTGCCCGGATTGACCTGGATGCCGCCTCGCTCAAGGATATCGCATTCCAGTGGCGAGGCGAAATGTCCAGCTTTCTTGCCGTGATTGGCAGCGAGAGCGAAGGCAAGCCCTTGCTTACGTGCGTGCTTTCAGATGATGTCATGAAGGCCCGTAACCTGAATGCTTCCCAGATTGTCAGGGATCTCGCACGGGAAATTAAGGGCGGAGGAGGCGGGCAGCCCTTCTTTGCCACGGCGGGTGGAAGCGATCTTTCGGGACTCAACCGAGCCTTGGAAAAGGCCGGTGACCTGCTCACCTGAAAAAAGCAAACCCCGCAACAGCGGGGTTCAGCCTGATTGGTAAGAAACCAGAATATTATACAAGAGCAGGCTCTGCAGCCTGTTCGCCCTTCAGGTCGTGGCCGTAAGCCGGTCCCACATACTCCTCATTATAGGCAAGAGCGAGGTTCAACACGTAGAAAATGTTAAACAAGCACACCATAACGTAGTCAATGGGCGAGCGCTTACCGAAGCTCTGAGCAATCTCAATGAGAAGCTTGAAGCAGAAGTAAATATTGAAGACAGGAACCAGAAAGAAGGCCAGATGAGAAACCGGCCTGCCCACCATCTTCAGAGCGGCAGCCATATCCCAGATGGGAACGAAAGCAGCCACCCAAGGCTGATTCGCCTTGGCAAACAATTTTACTTTTCCAACCATACCAATGACAATGAATAACCCGCCGAGCATCAGGTAGTGCGGGTTTTCTTGCCAAACTTTTTCGAAAAACGCAACAGTATTCATGGCATATGGGTTTTTATCCGTTAAGAAGTTTTCAGTTTTACATAAGACGACAGGCAAATCGGATGGTTGCCATGAATTAAGACAAATTCGTAACCTAAATTCAACAACTGATATCGAATTATTTCAGCTCAATCGTCCGGAACAAGCGAAAACGGCGGGGTTTGCCCGCCGTTGGAATTCATTTATGATTTAAATCAGTTTCCGTAAACCCGCTCGCTGACGAGGTTCGAATGTTCGTCCCAGATTTGCCAGGTATCAATCTTCCGGCCCATGCTATACACCATGTGGTAACGCTTTACGCCCTGATCATCCCAAACGGTCCACACGCCATCCTTCTGTCCATTCACGTAGGTCGCCTCTCCCGTTTGACGGCCGCTTGCATTAAACTGCTTCCAGACCCCATGTTTCCGGCCATCTGCGTAATAGCCCGTCTCCTCCACTTGTCCCGACTCGTCATAATAGGTCACCGGACCGGCAAGAACTCCCGCGACCACAGTATGAATGCTGTGCAATCGACCATCTGTGCCGGTTGCACGCAAATCACCTGTAAATACCATCCCATCCTGACCATAATACTTTCCGTCTCGCTCGGCCACTTCTTGAGATTGAGCTGAAAAAGCCGTAAGAAGGACCATAGCGGCCACCATCAATCCGGAATACTTCGTCTTCATCACCTGAGTCATTTCTTTGTTCAACGTCGATCAGCACCTTTTGGTTCACTGTCGCTTTACACAAAGTTAATATAAAATTAACCTGAGGCGTGTTAAGGTTTGAGAAAGCATGAAACCCTAAGAGTTGGGCACAACCTGCATTTAGAAGGACTCAGGAGGAAAATCAACGCTCGAAGAGCGAAACCGAAAGTGGGGCCGAAAGGCCACTCGGGGCGACCGGAACACTGCATTTCTCGAATGATACCAGAGAGAAGGAGAGAGTCACGGGACCCGAGAAAGGTTCAGCAAATATGAAAGAACCGAAGCGGTCTGTAAAGGCGATTGCACCCGTTTCAACCACCTCAACGCGAACACCCGTCAGTTGTTCCCCTGAACCGGCATCTGTGACGATCCCGCTCACGGTACCGGTGCGAACCGGATCTCCGGCAACTAACCAGAGCGTGGATGAAAGAAGGAAAACAAGGAGAACAGCGCAGCGCTTCATAACGGCTGCAAGTTGATTCCTCTGTGTTAACCGGATCGAACTCGAATGTTACGCCTCTGTAAAGTCCTAAGGCTTGGTGAACGCTGATGTCCGGATTACGTTGCTGAGTTTCTGGCTTCGATCGATGGCCCGGATCTCAAACCGGCAGGTATCAAAAGGCCCGGGAAGAAAATAAAAAGGCGTCATCACAATGGTAATCTCCCCGTCCTGCGACTTAATCTGTCCAGAAGGCTCAGCCCAAGGCACCCGGTAATAGAAGGGAACGGCATTGGGATCTGCACATGGATCTATCGGAAAATGAACCCATTCTCCGTTCTGAAGCTCGTAATACTCGAAATAGAGGTTGTAGCGCCGCAGGCAGTCTGCAAAGATGCCGGTCGTATCCGACTGCCGAAGCCCGAAGTCGCCATCGCCATCCGTAAAGGTCATGGTAATGACCGCCGAATCAGGTGTGGTGCGGATCGACTTGAACCGGATGACAGGCTCAGGCGGGAAGGTTTCCTGGCGGATACACCCGGCGAGGATGGCTATGGCCGCGAATATCAGCCACGTATTTGCGATAGACTTCATCGGTTCAAAACTATGGATTTCCTTTGCGTTCATGTGGGAGACCTTTCGCCGGGAGTTTATCCGGGATTTGTTTTTACCGGTTGACGCAGGGCGGCAAGAGGAGAGGATCATGGAACTCTTCACCATGCAGGCGCTTTATAACCCGCTTTACGCCCACTTCCTCAACTTACTGCGCATAGCACCGGCAACGATCCGGGATATCCGGGACATTCCTTTCCTGCCCGTCGAATTGTTCAAATCACATGCAATACAAACGGGAGCTTTTATTCCCGAACTGACCTTCACCAGCAGCGGCACCTCGGGCCAGCAAGTGAGCAGGCACCTGGTGCGGGACACCACACTTTACAAAGAATCCCTGACCAAAGCATTCCGGCTGGCTTATGGTGATCCCGGCAACTATTGCATACTTGCTCTCTTGCCCTCCTACCTCGAACGGAGCGGATCATCGCTCGTGTATATGGTTCAGGAATGGATCCGGACGGGGACCCACCCCCGAAGTGGTATGTACCTCTACGATCATGATGGATTGGCGCGCGTACTTGCAGCCAACGAGGCCAGTGGTCAGCCCACCCTGCTTATTGGTGTCACGTTTGCACTCCTCGACTTTGCAGCCCGCTACCCCATGGATCTCAAGCACACCCTAGTCATGGAAACCGGAGGCATGAAGGGACGCCGCGAAGAACTTACCCGGAATCAGGTGCATGAACAACTTCGCAAAGCCTTCGGCCGTGCCAGTCCCATTCACAGCGAATACGGAATGACGGAAATGCTCAGCCAGGCATACTCGCAAGGAGACGGCCTGTTCAGTTGTCCGCCATGGATGACGATCCTCGTGCGCGATACCACCGATCCTCTGCGAATACTGCCTGGAGCAGGTCGTGGTGCTATGAATGTGACTGACCTGGCCAATGTCGATTCCTGTGCATTTCTGGCCGTGTCTGACCTCGGTGAAGTGCTACCAGATGGAAGGTTTACCATCACTGGCAGGTTTGATCAGGCCGATGTGCGCGGATGCAACCTGATGGTGGCTTGATTTTATTCACAAGGCAACCAAAGGGCGTGAAACGGGTCTTATCATTGTAGAACAAAGCGATCATCCTTTACCGGATATACCGTTTTGGTCTTATGAAGCCGTCGTTTTGCGGCGCGCTGAGTGAGGCCAAATCATGATTTCCTAAACAAATAAAGCGGGGTTCCTGGCGGGGCCCCGCTTTATTTTTCGGAAAAGACCTTTTTGCTATTCGGCCTTCAGCAGAAAGTAGTTTTTCTTGCCCCGCTGCAACAGGACATATTTCCCCACAAGCAGGTCATCAGTTCCAATGGAACGTGTGGGAGCGGCCTTATCCTTATTGACGCTGATGCTGTTTTCCTGCAATGCGCGGCGCGCCTCACTGTTGGAAGACAGGAATCCCGACTTCACAAGGGCATCCGTAATAGAGAGTCCCGCCTCAATCTCCGTGATGGAAATGCTGCCCTGCGGCACCCCTTCGAACACATCCAGAACATCCCGCTCTGAAAGAGCTTGCAGCTGTTCCGGCGCTGACTGCCCAAAGAGGATGCGCGAGGCCTCAACGGCTTGCCGGAGATCTTCCGGAGAATGGATCCTGCTGGTCAGCTCCTCAGCCAGAGCGCGCTGAAGCACTCTGGAAGCCGGGTCAGTCTGGTGTTCCTGCTCCAGAGCCTCGACCTCCTCGCGCTGGCGAAGCGTAAAGATCCGGAGGTAGGTCTTGACATCCTCGTCGCTCGCATTGAGCCAGAACTGATAGAACTTATAAGGCGATGTGCGCCGCGCATCCAGCCAGATGTTTCCTCCTTCCGTCTTTCCAAACTTGGTTCCATCAGCCTTTCTGATCAGGGGAGTAGTGAGCGCAAAGGCCTCTCCTCCATCCAAACGCCGGATGAGTTCCGTTCCGGTGGTGATATTTCCCCATTGGTCGGATCCGCCCATCTGGAGCTTGACACCATAGTGCTTCCACAGGTAGTAGAAATCATAGCCTTGAATAAGCTGGTAGGTGAATTCGGTAAAACTCATTCCCTCACGGTTCTCGCCGGTCAGCCGGTTTTTGACCGAATCCTTCGCCATCATGTAGTTGACAGTGATGCGCTTCCCAACATCCCGGATGAAGGCGAGGAAGCCCATTTCGCGAAACCATTCGTAGTTATTGACGATCATCACGGGCTGTCCTCCGGCCCGTACATCAAGAAAGCGCTCAATCTGCCTTTGCTGACACTCCTGATTGTAGCGCAACTGTTCTTCATCGAGCAGATTGCGCTCGGCTGATTTCCCAGAGGGATCCCCTACCATCCCTGTGGCACCACCAATCAAGGCCACCGGCTGATGTCCGGCCCGCTGGAAGTGCAGGAGGGTCATGACCTGAACGAGGTTGCCCACGCCAAGGGAATCTGCTGTCGGGTCAAATCCGATATATCCCTTGCAGATACCTGCGGCCAGGTGCTCGTCTGTGCCAGGCATCATATCGTGAAGCATACCTCTCCACTTCAACTCCTCTGTAAAACTCTTCATCTTGGGTTCTTGACTGAGATCACAAAAGTACGTTCGGGCTACAATACATCCCGAAGGACCTCCATGCGGATACCTCGTGAACCCTTGAGCAGAATCCTGCGATCATTCAATGGCACGCTGAGGAGATATTCCCGGGCTTCAGCCGGAGTGGCAAACACCGGAAAGAGGTCACCCGCTGCTTCAGTGAATATAGGCCCTACGCATATGCCCTGTAACCCTAGTTCATGAGCCAGTTCGGCAATCCTGCGATGCTCCGCAGGGCCTTCCTCTCCCAACTCACGCATATCGCCAATGAGAAAGTATGCACGCGACCGGTCACCTGATGCCAGCGAGCGCAAGGCGTGTTCCATACTGGTGGGGTTGGCATTGTAGGCGTCCATCACCACTTCATTGTGATCGGTATGCACAACCTGTGACCGGTTATTTTCGGGCACGTACCTGCTGATGGCTTCGATGATATCCTCCGCCGCTACTCCGAAGTACCGACCTACCGCCAGGGCTGATGCGACATTCCAGAGGTTGTAACTCCCCGCCAGATGAGTTTGCACCACGGCGGTGAATCCGGCATCCAGAATACACCGGAATCGAAGCATACTATGACCCGGGAATTCCTCCAGGTGTTGTCCCCCGGTTCCGAGTCCATAGGCCACCACATCCATGGCTCTGGTAACCTCTGCCAGTTCGGGCAGCTCCGTGTTGGCGAATATGACCTTTCCTCTGGCTGACAGGTAATCGTAAAGCTCTTTCTTCCCCTTCTTAACGCCTTGAATACCACCGAAACCTTCAAGATGGGCCTTCCCAATGTTCGTAATGAGTCCATAATCCGGTTCGGTAAAGGAGCAGTATCCAGAGATTTCCCGCTGGTGGTTGGCTCCCATTTCAATAACAGCGAATGTGGTGTTGGCGGGCATGGACAGGAGCGTCAGCGGAATACCGATATGGTTATTCAGGTTTCCGGCCGTGGCATGAACGACGAATTTTCTGGCTAGGACATCGCGAATGAGCTCCTTGGTGGTAGTCTTTCCATTGCTTCCAGTAATGGCCAAAACCGGAATCTGGAAAGTTCTACGATAGGCCAGAGCAAGCTGCTGAAGGGACTCCAGCACGCTCGGCACCCGGCATATCCGCTGATCTGTCCTATTGATTTCCTCATCCACCACCACCAGCGGACAACCTGCATCCAGGGCCTTTCCGGAGAAATCATTGCCATTGAAGTGCTCGCCGCGCAGGGCAAAAAAGATAGCTCCCGGATCGAGATTTCGCGAGTCGGTGGTCACCTTTCGGCAGCGAAGGAAGGTATCAAGGAGGAGTTCGGACATGGGACAAAAATAAAGGCCCCGGATTACCGGGGCCTTTGAGATCATTTTCGGATCAGGTATTACCTGCGGTCATCACCGCGGGTACCAATACCAGTGGGGCTACCCACGCGGGTCATGGCACAACGGAAACCGATCGTTGAGGTAGAACGCCGTTCGTCGAGGAAGCGACGGGTACCTGGGATTGTGAAATAAGCGCGGTCTCTCCAGCTACCGCCCTTATAGACCCGAGCCCGGTTGTTGACCAGGGTTGTTTGCCCCCATTCATACATCCGGTTATTATCGGTCTCATAGGAGGCGTCATAGAAGTAAATGCTGCTTTGAAAATCACCATCCTGATAGTCAATGTTGTCCGCTTTTCGGTAGTTGCGGCGATCGATATTCTCCTCAATGCTCACATCACGCATCTTTTGGGTTCCCGCTGTATTGCTGATGTAATCAGCCATTCCATCGCGAAGGTCCGGAGCAATGGGCGATTCGGAGCTTGTCACGAGGTCCATGACTTCCTGCATGAGTGCCTGAGCTTCATCGATCTTGCGTTCCTTTTCCTTCTCCTTAGCCTGCTCCATTTTCTGAACACCCTGGTCAATCAAGGTAAGGTCTTCCGCGGTGAGGCGGGTTGCGGCCTGCTTCTGGTATTCAAGGAAGAAGCGATTCACGCCGGCGATATCATAAACGTTGTAATCGTATTTATCGGCAACCGTTCCATCACTATTGAGCACCCGGGTCTGGTAAACATTTCCACGGAACGGGCGAAACTCGCTCTTATCCTCCGGAGAAAGCGGGCGATATACATCCATGACCCATTCGGAAACGTTGCCGGCCATGTTGTAAAGCCCGTAATCGTTTGGGGGATAGGTGTACACAGGAACGGTGATATCACCGGCATCATTGAGGTCACCGGCTACACCCATCAGGTCACCGGAACCCCTCACGAAGTTTGCCCGGATGGTTCCGAAGAAGCGACCTGAAGGATCATCGTTTCGGACATAGTGCCCATTCCACGGATACGTCTTGCGGTCTGTTACCAGTTCCTGGAAGGAATTTCCGATCAGTCCGAGAGCTGCGTATTCCCATTCCGCTTCGGTCGGAAGACGATAGCGGGGCAGCAGGATACCATCCTGCATCCGGACTCGACGGAAGCCAGATCCCTTCGGGTTTACATCAGCAATACCATCAGCCGCGGCCTCTCCCTCATACTGACCATTCAGGTAGGTCTCGGTCGTGAAGTGTTCCTCATCTACCTGTGCTGTCGGGTTATGCACCAACAATCCTTCACGAACCAGAATGACCTCGTTTACCCGGTCTGTGCGCCATGCACAATAGTCATTGGCCTGAAGCCAGCTCACCCCAACAACAGGGTAATCCTGATAGGCAGGATGCCGGAGGTAGTATTCCACAAACGGCTCATTGTACTCCATTTTCTCCCTCCATACGAGCGTATCTGGGAGAGCGCGATTGATGATTTCAGGATAGCTGTCAGCATAGATGAGTTTGAGCCAGTGAAGGTAATCAATCCAGTACTGGTTGGTTACCTCTGTCTCGTCCATATAGAAAGAAGATACAGTGACACGACGAGGGATATTGTCCCATGAGTAGTTCACATCATCTTCCACACGGCCCATGGTAAAGGTACCGCCTTCAATCAGGACGAGACCGGGACCGGACTCCTGCTCCAGATAGCCAATGCGTTCGAATCCCCCGTTCTTGGGGTCATTGTATGTCCAGCCGGTAGCTCCGGAGCGATCTGTCTCGCATGCGGAAAAAAGAGCCGCCGCCGAAGCCAGTGCAAGCAGTTGAATATGATTTGACCAGGGTTTCATGATTTCCTTTTTTGAAACGATTGGTAAGTGAATTAGATCAGGAACTAGAAGGACGGACAGGCTATTGTCCGGAACTTCGGTTTTTTCGGCCTGCAGTCGAACGTAATTGCGAGTGACACCTCATGCGAACCGCCCGTGGAGGGGGTGAGCTCGGAAATGGTCACATCGTAGCTGTATCCGAACCGGATCACGTCAGTCTGGATTCCGATGGTTGTGATGAAGGAATCGCGGTATCGCTCTCCGAAAAGCAATCCACGGAACCAAACGCCGGCCACGATTGGACCTTTATTCACATACATGCCGAGGTTCAGCTGCTGAAACTCCCCCTGGCGGCGGTAGAGTATGTTCGGGGACAGGCTGGCATCCCGGTCCCGGCTTCTCCTTTGAATGGGAATCACTGCACCTGCGTGGGCAGTATACTTCATCGGAAGGCGGCTTGTGCCCACAATAAGGGATTCGTTCGGCTCATTCAGGTGATGAACGGCAATACCACCATATACCTTATCGCTGAAACCCAGAAGACCTGCGCTGAAGTCCACATTGGATATCCTTCCGCCGCGCGGCACGTCATTGGTCGCATAAATAAACCCTTTACGCGGGTCGATCATGTCACCGAAAGTGAGTTTGCTCCAATCCAGTGACTTCTGGAAGTAGGTCGCCTGAAATCCCGCCTTCAGCGAGAATTTCCTGGAAATCGGTTGCTGATACGAGTAAATACCGCTTACCGTAGTGGTATTCAGTGTGTTCTGTGCAGCACGGTCATTCAACACAAGCAGACCGACCCCGCCCTGTATCGCTTCGACGTGCTGGTCAAAGCTTGCGCTGGTCGTTACAAAAGTCCCGGACAGTGATGGCCACTGATTCCGGTAGTTCATGACCAAACGAGGACAACGCGCCGTTCCGGCGAAGGCCGGATTAAGGTACAACGGGTTGGCATAGAATTGAGTAAATTCAGGATCCTGAGCGGTGGCCGTAGACGGTAAAATAGCCAGCACCGCGAGGGATAGTAGCAATAGGGTGGTTCTCTTCTTCATCCGCGTCTTTTTACTTGAGGGTAAAAAACGAATCAGCAATATTAAGGAAAAATGCCCTTCCAAACGGAAAAAGCCTCACAATATAGAGACTCGAAGTACGTTTGTGCCGTTGCTTCGTCTCTTGAAATTGATTATGAATTCTCGCCTGCCCCATGCCCTTTTCGGGGTTATCTTGTTCTTTATTGCCTTCCCTGTTCATGCGCAGGAAGACGGTTCGCGTGTGATCACAGCAGATATCCCCTGGTCTGATATTCAGCCCATTACCGGCTCCAGGCCTGGGGATTACTTCTTTGCAGGTGCCCATATTGACGAGGAGACGCAGTTTCCCGTTTTTTATTATCGCCTTCCTCTCGACAGGCCGCTCCAGTTTCCCTCATACCGGTTTTTGGCGGAGGAGGTTACCCCCCTCCCCGATTTTTACATGAAACATGTGCCGGCTGGCAGGCTTCCGGCTGACTGGTCAGTTCGGGTTACGCTTTCGGATGCAGGCGGCGATCCCTATCTCCTTCTCCAACTGATTCCCATCCGGGAGCGCAATGGAGTGAGAGAGCGGCTCGTCTCCTTCAAATTGCAGGCGGAGCAGGGGCCGGCAGTCGCTTCTGCCAGGGGCGGTGACCCCTTCCCTTTTGCCGAGCATTCCGTGCTAAAAGAGGGCACCTGGTTCAAGCTCGCCATTTCCCGCGATGGAGTTTACCGGATAGATCGAAGCTTTCTCACCCAACTGGGCGTGGATGTGGACAACCTTGACCCTCAGCAAATCAATCTGTATGGCAATGGGGGCGCCCTGTTACCGGCTGATAACTCGGTATTTCGCTACGATGACATTCAGAAAAATGCCATCTTCATTGCCGGAGAAAATGATGGCAGCTTCGACGCTGCTGATTACATCCTCTTTTACGGCAAGGGGCCCGACAGCTGGTCGCTGAGGGAATCCGCTTCCCTCGGCCGGTCGCGTTGGCTTCACAGCAAACATTTCTATTCCGACTCCGCCTACTACTTCCTGCGCATCGACGATGAAGCCCCCCTCAGGATACCCACGTCAACCTGGCCGGAAGGCCCTGAAACCCATCTGAGCACTACCTTTCAGGATTTTCAGTTCATCGAAAACGACTTGGTCAACCTGGCGAAATCGGGTCGTGAATTCTACGGAGAAGAGTTTGATGTGAACACCAGTCAGTCCTTCACTTTTTCCTTTCCCAATACGGCTACAAATGTTCCAGGATCGGTGGATTTCCAGGGGGTATCGGCATCCGTTGGCTCCGCCAGCAGCTTTACAATAACCTGTCAGGGCGCAACAGGATCAGTAACACCTCCCGCCGTGGGAACCTCGGTTACCTCGTCTGTGGGAGCGCTTGGACAGTCCACCTTTTCCTTCAATCCGACCACTTCTTCGGTTCCCGTGGGTGTATCCTACAACAAAGCCAACAGCGAAGCTGCAGGGTGGCTTGATTACATCACGGTGAATGTCACGCGAAACCTCATTTTTGCTGGCAACCAGATGCGTATCCGGGATAGTTTGGGAATAGCCCCGGGAGCCATCGCCCGGTATCAGCTTCAGCAGGCAGTCAATGTGCATGAAGTATGGGACATTACAAATCCCCTTCTGCCCGCGAGAATGCCGGTGGAATTGGCGGGTCAGACGATGGAATGGAAGCTCGACCATTCGACACTGCGCGAGCTGGTGGCCTTCCGGCTGAATGGTGCGCTGACGCCCACTGCCGTTGGACCCTTGGAGAATCAGGACCTCCATGCTCTGGAGACACCCGATCTGATGATTATCTCTGCTCCCAGGCTAGTCAGCTCAGCAGAAGCTTTGGCAGAATTGCACCGGGAGGAAGGGTTGATTGTGCATGTGACTACCCCGGAAATAGTCTTCAACGAATTCTCGAGCGGAAATCCTGACGTTACTGCTTTCCGGATGCTCATGCTCATGTTTTTCCGCCGCGCTGACGGAAATCCGGAAGCTATGCCCGACAACCTGCTCCTGTTCGGTGATGGCAACTATTTACTCAACAAGGGGCTGCAAGCCCAGCGAGGTGGTAATCTCATGGTATTTGAGTCCGACAACTCGCTATCACCGATCCAGTCCTATGTAAGTGATGATTACTTCGTTATGTTGAGCGATGACGATACCGCTTCACCTCTCGGATTGCTCGATTGCGGTGTTGGAAGAATTCCGGCGGGTTCATCTTCGGTAGCGAACGCATACGTCAATAAAGTTCGCCGGTATCTGGCGGATAACACCACGGCCCAGGCCGCCGGACTGTGTGTAGGCGCTGAAGCCGAGAGTCCGTTTGGCAACTGGCGCAACGTCGTCACCTTCGTTTCTGACGACCAGGACGGTAATGGGGGACCAACGGAGCCCGTGCACCTGACCAGTTCGGAGTTCATTGCCGACAAGGTTCGGGAAAACCACCCCGAATACGATGTGGTAAAGCTCTATATGGACGCCTTCACGCAGGAATCCACGCCCGGAGGAGAGCGGTATCCGGAAGGTGAAAACCGAATTCGGGAGAGAGTCCAGAACGGCTCCCTGCTGGTCACGTATATCGGTCATGGGGGTGAGCGTGGATGGGCGCACGAGCGCATCCTTGACATTCCCACCATTACGAATTGGTCCAACCGTTTCAGAATGCCCGTGTTCCTCACGGCTACCTGTGAAATGGCCCGCTTCGATGATCCCGGATTCCTGTCCTCGGGGGAAATTCTCGTGACTAACCCCAACGGAGGCGCTATTGCGATGCTAACCACCACGCGCATTGTTTTCTCCGGGGAGAACTTTCAGATGGATACCGCCTTTTTCCGGGTGGCTCTGAATGATGCCAGCATAGCTAATCTCACCTTGGGGAAAATCAATCAGCTCACTAAGAACGGCGTGCCACCGGGCAACGACAGCAAGCCCAACTTCAGTCTGCTTGGCGATCCTGCGCTGCGCATGAGCTACCCCCGCTATGATGTGTACACAACTTCCATCAACAATCTGGACATCACCACATTTGCGGACACCCTCAAGTCCCTGCAGGAGGTGACCATTTCCGGCTTCATAGGAGATCTGGAGGGAAATAAACTAAGCGACTTCAACGGGTTTGTGTATCCCACCGTTTACGACAAGCCCAGTCTGGTTAGCACCCAGAATAATGACGGGGGGAGTGTGCAGCAGTTCGACGCCCATGACAAGATCATATACCGGGGTAAGGCAAGCGTGACGGGCGGTGATTTTACCTTCCGCTTTGTGGTGCCGTTTGACATCAATTACACTGTAGGAAATGGCCGGATTTCGTACTATGCCGATGCCGGAAACCGCGATGCCCATGGTGCCAATGAGGACTTCCTGATTGGGAGTATCCTGACTTCAGCTGAGCTCAATGATGTCGGTCCTTTGGTGGATGTATACATGAACGATACCCTGTTTGTGTCGGGAGGAATCACCAACCCCACTCCCTTGCTGGTGGTTCGGTTACGCGATGAAAACGGGATCAACACGGTAGGGAACGGTATCGGGCATGATCTTACTGCAGTTCTGGATGGGGATACCTCCAATCCCATCGTACTGAACGATTACTACGAATCAGACCTGGACACCTACCAGAGCGGAGAGGTGCGTTTTCAACTTTCCGGGCTTGCACCTGGTGAGCATAGGATTGCTGTAAAAGCCTGGGATGTGCACAATAATTCAGGAGAAGGGAGCATTGAGTTCGTGGTGGCGGAAAGCGCCGATATTGCCCTGAACCACGTACTCAACTACCCCAATCCCTTCACCACATCCACATCATTCTTTTTTGAGCATAACCAGGCCTGCGAACTTCTGGATGTCAGGATACAGGTCTTTACCATTGGCGGAAAGCTCGTCAAGACCATTCAGGAGCAGGTACGGCAGTCCGGATTCCGGAGCGAACCGATTGCCTGGAATGGTCTGGACGACTTCGGTGACGTCCTTGCCAAAGGGGTTTATGTGTACCGTCTCGAAGTCGCCAATCCTGAAGGAAAACGCGCTGAGAAGTACGAAAAGCTCGTCATTTTGAAGTAGAAAACCAGGGCCTTTTGGTTCGTATATTTGCCATCCTCTTGAATAAAACCCCCATGTCTGTCCGCGCCACTCTCTTGCTTGTGATCGTTCTGGCGAATGCTGGCGTCATCCGTTCGCAGCTTGTCAATCAGGAGACCCGGGCCCAGCAAATACAGTTGAACACCATCACCACTGCGGTCCCATTTCTGATGATTGCCCCGGACTCACGGTCGGGCGCCCTCGGTGATGCTGGAGTGGCCCTGAGCCCAGACGCTAACCTGAATCATTGGAATGCGGCCAAGCTGGCATTTGTAGAAGAGGATCTCGAATTATCCCTGTCCTACTCCCCTTGGCTCCGCCAGCTGGTGAATGACATGAGTCTGGCTTACCTGAGCGGGTATAAGAAGTTGAATAAGACCCAGGGTATTGGAGGTTCGCTTCGGTTCTTCACGCTGGGATCCATCACGTTTACAGATGAGGGAGGGCAGGTTATTCGGGATTTCAGGCCCAGTGAGTTTGCACTGGACATGACCTTTGGGCAGAAATTCTCTGACAACTTCAGCGGAGGTATTGCGGCCCGGTATATCAATTCTAACCTGACCGGTGGAACCAACGTTCAGGGGGCTGACAGTCGCGCAGCGCAGTCCGTAGCCGTCGACATTTCCCTGTTTTACACGAAGCCCAGGATCAAGATCGGTGACAAGTCCGCCAGATTCAACTGGGGTATGAACGTCAGCAATATCGGAGCGAAGATGCGCTATACGAATACGGACCAGCGCGATTTTATTCCGACCAATCTTCGCACAGGCGTGGCGCTCACGCTGGATCTGGATGAATACAACCAACTCACGTTTACCACAGATTTCAACAAGCTTCTCGTTCCCACCCCGCCCATTTATACAGACGGTGACCGTACTGAGATTTTATCTGGGCGCGACCCCAACGTAGGTGTTGCCACTGGTATTATCCAGTCGTTTTACGATGCCCCGGGAGAGTTGGATCCACAGACCAACGAGCCCATTCCAGGAAGCATTCTGCGCGAAGAGTTACGAGAGATCAACATCAGCGGTGGTTTTGAATACCTGTACGCCGAGCAGGTTGCTGTGCGCGCCGGATACTTCTACGAGCACCTCACCAAGGGCAATCGCCAGTTTATTACGCTTGGAGCAGGTCTCCGTTATCGGGCCGCGACCATTGACATGTCTTACCTCATCAGCACTACCCAGCAGAATCCGCTGGCCAATACTTTGCGATTCACGCTGCGTCTGGCCATGGGCAAGACGAAGAATGGCGGCGAAGAAGTCGCTGAATAATTCCATGGAAATTCGTGTAGGCCTGGGCTATGATGTCCATCAGTTGACCGAAGGTCGTGACCTTTGGCTCGGTGGCGTGCTCATCCCGCATGAGAAGGGAGCCCTCGGGCACAGCGATGCGGATGTCCTGCTGCACGCTATTTGTGATGCCCTTCTCGGAGCGGCTGCCATGCGTGACATTGGCTTTCATTTTCCGGATACTGACGAGACTTACCGAGGTGCAGACAGCAAGTTACTGCTTCGCCGAACATGTGAGCTGATCACCGCTAAGGGTTGGTCTATTGTGAATATTGACTCCACGCTCTGTCTTCAGCGCCCGAAGATCAAGCCCCATGTGGAAGAGATGACCCGCTTGATATCCGATATCTGCGGCGTGGAGCCGGATCGTATATCCATCAAGGCCACAACTGGTGAGCACATGGGCTTTGTGGGCCGGGAAGAAGGGGTAAACGCCTTTGCTGTGGCGCTTATCAGGCGTGATTGATCAGGTTCCGAAACTGTTGTTCGAGAATGACTCGTCCATCTGGTCGGGTTGCTCATCATCGAAGAAGTGAATCTTGATGAGTACAATATCCCGCAGAAAGTCAATCTTTCCAATCTCAAAGCGCGTGATCCGGATGCCGGTTCGCTCCTCAAGATCTCGTTTCAGTTCATCATGGCGACCGAGCCGGATCAGCTCAATGTTGTCATAAATAATCAGCTTCTGGGATTCGTGACGCAGCAGCCAAACCCGTTCGAGACCATAGGTTGCACCTATGATCACCACATTCGCGAACATGAGTTCGACCAGCGAGATTTTCTTATTGATCAGCGCGTTCATCACTGACATTCCAATGACCACGAAGAGGTAAGTCATCTCTTTTATCGGGATGGCGTCCGTGCGATAGCGGATGATGCCGAAGACAGCGAACAATCCAAGGGCAAAACCCATTTCCAGCTTCACACTCTCCAGCAGGAAACACATCAGGAAGATGGATATACTGAACAGGAAGTAGGTGAAAAGAAAATCCTTGCGTTTTGTTCGGGGATAGTATATCAGGCGCACGAGTATAAAGACGAAGAACAGGTGCAGTCCCAGCCGGATGATCATTCCGAGGAAGTCTTCCGCATCTATGAGGCGTATGCCCCCCAGGGGCTTAAAGGATCCGGCCTGAAGAAAGAGGGCCTGCAGGCTTTGAATAAAATCAGTGGAGTTGGTCATAGGTTTCGAGGGAGGCAATTCTCCTGAGTTTGGGTTTGAATGCGTTTTTCTTGACGTTCGGATACAGGTTCGCAACACCCAGGCAATACTTGCTCATACTCTCTGGCCGGATATGGCGCTTGTGGAGGGCGGCCATCATCGGACTCAGCCGGCTTCGGCGCGGTTGCTTGACTTCGACAATAGCCAAACGGCGGAGAGCATAACGCTCCCCGGACGCATTGCGAAAGCTCAGCGAAAAGTCGATGGTAATTCGCTCGCGCAGCACCTGACTCACCAGGGTCACCCGGGTAAAGAAGTTCCAAATCTTGGGTTCAAGTTCCCTTCCAAAGTGAGTTTCCTCATCAATAAAATGGAGCTCTGACGTATTGAGGTCATCGCGTATTTCAGGCAGTCGGGTCCGGTCCTTCAGCGTTTTCTCCCGATTCGTCTTGAACTTCACCTCCAGGAAGTTCAGGTTGGATTCAACATAACGCCTTTTGCGAATCTTCATTCGGTTCATCTTTCCGTTATGATGTCGGGTGTAGAAGAAGAAGTCAGAGGTATCGTAATACACCGTTTCATAGGTGGATGCTCTGTTGCCTTCTACCTCCAGTACACGGTAGTCAGAAACCAGGCCGGGCAGGATTTCGAGAATGGCCTCCACTGGGACAACGAACTTGGTATCGTCCCGATCCATGAGCTCCACTCCCTTCATCTCGCCCAGAGTAATGGGCTGAAAGGTTTCCAGTATTTCATGCAGGCCTGTCACAGAATTGGACAAATGTAATGCGAGTGTTAAGAGTGGGTATACCACCATTGAAGCATTTCCCCTAGGTTTACGGACATGGAACGTTACAAGCAGGAAATACACGGACAGCTTCTCGATGGACCTTCGGAATTAACCGATCCCGAGCGCAACCTTCTGAGGCTCGCCAGAGAGGCTATGGACCGGGCCTATGCCCCTTACAGTGGTTTCCGGGTGGGTGCTGCCCTGCGCATGGCTGATGGAGCCATTGTGACCGGGAATAACCAGGAAAACGCCGCCTTTCCAAGCGGACTGTGCGCGGAGCGTATCGCCTTCTTCGCGGCAGGATCTGCCTATCCGGGAGTGGCCATTACGGATCTGGCCATTGTAGCGTCATCAGAAAATTTCAGTGTGGAGCATCCCGTTGCCCCTTGCGGTGCCTGCCGGCAGGTTATGCTGGAATACGAACTCAATCAGGATCTTGCTATCCGGATGATATTCAGTGGCGACAAGGGCAGAATTATTCGCATGGAAGGTGCTCATCATCTCCTTCCTCTCTTTTTCCATGAGGTTTCTCTCCGCAGGTAGTTGATCAGCCCGCCAGTGTAAAGCGCAGTGATAAGCCCGCGTTCACATTGGACGTGGGGAATGAGATGGATATTTTCGGCTGATTGATCTGGTGATCGTAGAACAAGCGAATAGTGAGCTTGTCACTTACGGCCATATCCGCGCTTGTCTTGATGCTCCAGAGACGCTGTCCGGCGGTCACCTGATTCTGGCGCTCCTCAATCTTTCTGATCAGGGTGCTGTTATCGCGTACGGTTAGATCAGCCCTCAGGTTGATACTGGTGTTCTTGAGAAGCTGGATGGGTAGCTTGCTTCCTTTCTTCCGGCCGAAAGGATTGGGGACCTCCGTGATCTTGTATCCCACTCCGATGACCAGGCTGTTGCTTTTAGTCTCGGTAATCTGCAGATTCGTCATACCGAGGGCCACTGTGCGGTCACGCTTGAGTTCAACCCTTAACTGAGGATCATTGGTTTTCTTGGTTTTGATGGTCATGTCGAATCCGATGAGGGGTGACAAGTTCTCCGTGATCGTGACTGTATTGATTTGTTGCTCAGGAATCCAGTTGGGTACTTCAGCCTGATCGAGAGCGTTGGGGAGCCCATCGGCATTCTCGGTGTAGTTCAGGTTTGTCACGTAGCTCGCCGTCACGGTAGATCGGTACTGGTGATTGATATTGAATTGTTTGAAATGCTTCTTGACAGCAGGAAGTTTGGTAAGTCCGTCGTAGGTCACACGCCAGTTGGGCTGGGCCCGGGTGGCAAAAGGGTTGAGTTGGACTTCATCGGGTGATTTGCCCGAATAGGCAGCGATAAAGGCCGGGATTACCACATTCTGGCTCGCAGGGCCCCATCCGGCATAATAACCGTTCGCTTCTGGTGCATCCAGGTTATAGGTTTCTGCATTGAGGCGCTCTGACATCTGGAGCCGGTAGTCCAGGAAACTCAAATAGGGTGCTGAGTTGTAGTTATCATCCACGTTATCCCGAGAGAAGGCGGTGGCCCAGGTATTCAGTGAGGCCGTGAAATTGCCTGTCTCCATAGGAGAGTCGAAGACATATTCGCCAGTTTCGGCATTATACCGGAAGAAACTTGTGAGGTTCCGGCCTTCCTGCCTGTTGGCCGAAATCTCAATCCTCAGGTATCGGACGGGCTCCAGGTTCATCTTGGCGTTCCATGTTTCACTGAAGGTCTCGCTGTATTGATTATTCAGGAACGGGGCCTGAACAAGCCAGCCCTGGGAAGCTGCGAACAGTGCATAATTGCGGTCCGTTTCATTGCCCCAGATATCAGTATTCTGTTCTCCGAACAGGAAGCCTGCTCCCGGCCCTTCAAAGTTGCTGTCCATGCCAGCCACCCGCGTATTTCGGTTATAGCCGGGCAGCAGCATACCTTCGTTTCGGGTATAGCTTCCGCTCACATTACGCACCATCATCAGGAAGCGCAGGCCAATATCGAGCGGATTAACCTTTTCCTTTTTATCCTTTGGATCTTCCAGGTCCTTCCCAAAACCATCCTTCTTATCCGGATTTGTCTTATCCTTCGTCTTGGGTGCCTTGGGCTTTCCCTGGTTGATTTGCTTCAAACGAGGAATCTTGTTGTACAGCGTTTCGAAATTACCCTGCAGGTTGAGTTGAATCTGGCGGCTGTTCTGAATAGTATTTCCCAATGAATCCTGCGTAAACGGTGCACGATCCCATCGATAAGTGGCGCCATATCGCCCATCGGCAGAGAGGAAGTCAATGAGCGGGAACTTATCGAGTGGCAGCTTATAGCTCAGGCTTGCATCGTGGTTGTAAGTCGTTGTTTCACCCCAGTTCCTGATATTGTTCCATACGCTGTCCCGGTATGCAGTATACCATTCTGTATCATCCTTGTTGATAACGCCTCTTGGTTCACCCACGAGGGCGACATTGTTTGCGTTGAAGTCGAACTTCAGGCTTTTGGTAAAATCGTGCTTGAATGTATACTGTCGGTTCCAGTTCCAGGTCTTCTGCACCTGGGTCTGAATCAGCATTTCGCTGAAGGAGCCGGTGAGTTCAAGGGTGTTGTTCCTGATGCGGCTTGTTTCATAGGTCCGGTTCATATCCGTCCGGAAGCCTAGCTGTTTGAACCCCGTGTAAAAATTGAAGTCTTTGATCCATTTCAGGTACCTGGAGTCCTTGATGATGGGAATCTTACTAAAGGGCTTTACCTCTTTTGGCTTGTTGGTGAAGTTATAATCGAAGCCACCCTGATATTGCTTGTTCAGGCGCCAGTCGATATTGATATCCCGGAAGTAGATTTCATTGTAAGCGTATGACACCGAGAAATTCTCAATGTTATAGAACCTCGGTTTCTTGTCTCCGCCCCCGCCGCCTGATCCGCCGCCGGAATCGGGAACAGCTCCCTTATCCGCGGCAGTTGGCTCATCCTTGCTGTCCGGGGCCCCCTTGTCATTATCCCTGTCTTTGACTTTAGGAGCATCTCGTTTAGGTGCGATGCGAACGTTATTGAAGTTGATACTTCGTCGCTTCGTATAGGTCTGCGATTTCCTTCTCAGTGGCCTGTTCACATTGGGCAGGTCATCCAATTCGAGGTCGGGCTGAAGCGGGCTGAATCGTGGTGTTTCCACATTTTCCGAATATCCGAGATACATGGGAAGTGTGACACCCCAGTTTTCCGGGAAAAACTTACCCATCTGCAGGGTTGAGTTGGCATCGAATCCCATTCTTGTCATCTGCTGCCGCTCCATCACACGCTGCTCAAGAGTGCCCCAGCCGGGGGTACTGATGTTTCCTGCCACAGCGAGTGTGGCGAAGTCGGCGAGCTGTGCATTCATCCGGGCGATGGCGGCCCATCCGGAGGTTTCATCGAATTGGGAAAGCCGGAGCTCGTTGACCCAAACGATAGCGCACTTCGACAAGCCATCATCGTTGGATTCAAATTGATTGTTGTCCTTATCAGGGTTGCGCACTCCGATCATGAGTACGGTTACATTGGCGAGGTTGGGATTTCCACGGACTGCGATGCGCACTCGGCTGGTAAGCATCCGGGAATACTCAATCAGTGCGCTCTGGGAGCTCGGGCGCGAGGCCTTGAGATCCTGCAGGTCTTTGAGAAGGATGTCGAAATTGTTGTTCTCCGGCCAAATCTCATCCTCATCGTTAGAGAACCAGGGAGTCACTTCCATAGGCATCTCGTACTCATAATAGTTCTGGTCGAAGTCCGAACCCAGACGGATGAACACCGTCATGTCCTTGTCGCCCAGTCCGGCCTGCTCGCCCAATGCCTCGATGTGCGCAAACATGCGCAGGCGCTTATACTGGCGCATATCGAAGTTGACGTTCCGGTATGCAGCGCGAGCGTCACCATCGCGGAGGTTGCACACTTCGAGCGATAGTGATTGCTCGTTGAGACTGCGAAGGTTGGCACTTGCCACGTCCTGTTCGCGGAGAATTCCAGGAGGCACCACGTAGGGAACAGGTTCGCGGTTTCCGTTTTCCTCGATATTCACCGCAGCAATATTGAACAAGGTAAAGGGATCGTCATTGGGCTCCAGTTCCTGCGGGCCGGCGAGGCCTCCGTCGAACCTGCGCCATTCACCCCTGACCAGTTCGAGGCGTGCAAACCGCAGTGTCACTTCCTGGTCCCAATCCTTCAGGAACATGCGGATGTAGCGCACGGAGCGAAAGTCGGGTATACCTCCCACGCGCTTTTCGAAGTCTGTTACCGGAATTTTGAACTGGTACCAGCGGATGGGACGCTCTTCTCCGTTGGCAGTCACTTTGGTTGTCACAAAACTGTCCGTGATGTAATTCCTTCCTATGTTCTGCTCACCAAGGTCACCCGGGCGCAGACTCACGGAATACTGGAAGTAGCTCTCGATTGTATTCAGCGTAATATCCTGGTTGATATCCTCGGTATTTGGAATCGTGGTAGCCGCGATGGGGTATCCGTCCGGGGTTGCCGTATTGGAGTTACCCTCGTTACCATTGAATTTCTTGTAGCGCTCGACGACATTGAGATCTTCGGAATCGGACAGTGAACTTCTGAAGTAGCGATAATCATCCGCTGAGGGATCCAGCACATAGTTGGCATAAGCGTCCGCATCGAGGGCGCCCTGAATTTCGGAAAGCCAGGAGGAGAAGAAGGACTGCTCTTCGGGAGAGGTCAAGCCATCCATACCAATATCCTGGCGCAGGTAGTTGCCAGTAGTATTATCGAAGGCGTTAACAACGTTGAACGTGGAGGGGTCAGGATAATTCCCCCATTCGCTCTGTAAGATCGGGAAGTCATTGTTCTCATTCGGGAATCCATTCTCGAATGTGAGCTGCGAGTCTTTGAGAACATCCTCAGAAACGTTACCCAGGTTAAAATAAAGCTCTCCACCTGTGCCGTTCGGACTGTCTTCGTTAAATGGATCCATCAGCCAGAACTGAATAAACTGCACGTTGGCTGTTTCGAAGTCAGTTGTATTCAATGCGCGCTGGATTCCTGCCCACCTCGTTTCGGGCTCGCGAAGCGTGCCGTCTGGATTGAGGCCGGCCGACAGGCCTTCCCCTCCGTTGGGTCGTTCGTAGTTATACATGCCGCGCTCTGATGGGTAATAGGTCAGGTCGAGAGTGGCTATGTTGGGTGGAGTTCCTGGTGGAAGCTGCCGGTTGGGGAATACCTCGGCTTCGAGTACTTCCCTCATCCGGTGATCGCTTTGCATTTCCACATCCACGTTGGGTGGTGTGAGAGCGTTGGTCCGGAAGAAGAGAGGGTCAATGACGTACCAACTGAGGCGTGCGCGGTTGTAGCCGTATGCGAGGTTGCCATCCGACACATTTCCCTCCGGAAAAAGATCGGACTGAAGTTTTGGTGTGCTGGCGAGGAACCACTGGTTAATAGATCGCAGGTCGATGACGCTTTGGCTTCCCTCGAAATCGTCGACATAGGCATTTCCATCCCGGGAGATGGCTCTGCTATGTCCGGGGAAAAGTTTGGCTGCTTCTCCTGAGATTGAAATGCTGGATTTTTCTTTGGTATCAATAAGTGGAATCCGGTCCACGAGTTGCGTGAGGAAAGGGGATTCACGCTGGAAGTTGAAGTCCGTTCCGATAACGGTATTATTTACCGGTTCATCACCTACGTTCACCTTTTGAGTGAGGGGACGTTCCCTGAGGTTGAGCACGGTGGCTCCCACATTGAAATACTCATTGAAGGTATAGTCAAACCGGCTGCCGATCATCGTCTTGAACTGCAGATTAAATAATGAGTTACTTTCTACGGCGATGTTCACCGGCTGCCCGCTTGCCAGCACGCCCTCATTCAGGATCCGAACCCTTCCGAGGTTATAATCCACGGTATAATCCTGCCCTTCCACGAGGCGAATTCCACCTGCAGTAACGCTCACGGCACCTTGGGGAATATTGAGGGCGTTAAGAGAAATTTCCGAACCCGAAGCCGATTGGTACTGACCTCGTATACGGAATCGGTTGAGTTGGGGAAAACCTATGATTGCCGCGGTTTTGGTGGAGTCATAGAGGGGCTGGAATACCACTTGTGAAATGACTGCATCTGCTTCGGGTGTATTGCCTAAACCTTCCCTTATTTCAGCTGCCAGATGAGAACCGAAGGGTTCAATAGCCGGAAAATAGACCCTCCCGTTCTGGGCATCTATAAGTCCGCCCATAGTCGCTGCGTTCGTAATAAAATCAAAGAAGCTGTCGGGATATGGCATTTGTTGTGCATCGATCCGGTCCAGATTGAGCACCTGCAGAAGCAGTCGGCCATTGAGTGGGTCGCGGGGAATAAAGTTCATGTCCACACCGGTTGCCGGATTGTTGTACCACACGTCCAATCTGAAGTTCTCCGGTGCAATTCCAAAGGCTCCGAGATTGTAGACGTTCTTCATCATATTGTCCCAGAGCGGCGCGGGTGTTCCGTTGGTGAGCTTCACCATGGTGATTGAGCTCTTCAGCATCTTCAGAATAAGAGCTTGCGGTGCGGCGATTCCGTCCATGCTCAGTGAACCCACCTGAAAAGTTTGTCCGCCGAGGGTATATTCATAAGCGACGGCCAGCACCTCAGCGTTGTTAAGTGCCTGGCGAAGAGAGATGAAGCCCAGGCGTGAGTTGTAGGTATACTCCGATGCGTTCAGTTTGCGTGCATTTCCCACGCGCTCGTAGTGTATACCCTGTCGCAGGCCAAGTCCCAGAGCCTCAATGGCTGCATTGGCACCCGTATAGTTGAGGATATCCGGGTTGGACACCATGGTATTGAACAGCTCGTTGTTCTCGTTGTCGGGGTTAGGTACCTGATCCGGGTCAATCAGGCCGGTGTAGTCATAGTCCGTGGACATATACTGACCATTTTCCCCGAGGTCAGAGAGCGCAATTAAGTTGCGTACATCCTGTGTATTGGCCTGCTGGTTGACTACCCACACCTCGATACGGGTTATGTTCACTCCGCTGTTGACCACCGGCAGTGAGGCGGTAGCCCGATCATATTGGTCGCGGAACCATCCGGACAGGAAGTAGTGGCGGTTCTGTTCGTAGTTGTCTGCGGTGATATCGAAATTCTGGGTTTGTGCTCCTCCCTGAACGGTAATTTCCCGACGCTCTCCTTTTTGCTGGGAGAATACTGTGGTATTCTTAAGCCGTCCCCACTGGGTTTCGATCTTAGCTCCGAACAGACTGGCGCTGCCCTGGATGAGAGAACCCTGGAGGGGCATGCTCACATTACCGAGCTCGATCTTCCGGATGATCTGATCTTCATCTCCGGTGTAGTCGAGTTTCATCTGATTCTCGAAGTCGAATGTGCTCTCCGTATTGTAGTTCACATTGATCTTCATCTTGGTGCCGATGTTACCGATCACGTTCAGCTGAATCCTCTGATCAAAGTTGAACGTGGTGATCCGGCGCTGACGTTCCGGAATCCTCGGGTTTTCGGTTTTCGAAGAGTTGACTCCGAAGATCAGCTCAGCGGAACCCTGCGGCCTGATTTCAATTTCATTGGATCCAAACCAGTTCTCGAAGCCCTCTCCACCCACCTTGATGACGGGAGCGAAGGCGCGGCTGGCTTCGGCCTCTTCCTCCGTGATTTCCTTCCAGTACTCGTTGAGGTTATTCTCCAGGTTGAAATCCAGAAATTCATCCAGACTCATTGTTGTGCGCGGACGAAAGTCAATGCGATCACCGACTTTCTGCACCACCTCATACATTCCGGTTTCCGGATTGTATTCAATGGAGTAATCGATGTTATCCGGAAGGGGTACAGCAATGCCACCCGGTTGGTCTGATGGGTTGGGATTATCCTCGTTGGGCCATACCAGTCCGGTACCTGTAGTATCGGCAGCCCGACTCTCTTCCCTGGGTTTCCAGGAAAAACGCGCGGGCTCTGTGGTAGTTCCGGCCCAGCCCAGCCAGACGACGGAAAGGAGCAAGAACAGGAAACTTATCCGGGCAGCAACGGAAAGCTTGGCATTCTTCACACGGTCAGATCTGTTTCAACACTTGCTTGATCAGCTCTTCCAGGCTAAGGGATTCATCCTGGTGCATGATCTTGTCAAGGAGTTTTTCGGTTTTGGTTTTGTCTAGTCCCAATGAGGACAGGGCCGCTAACGCCTCCAAACGCCTCGTATTGTGCAGAAGCGGAATTTTTTCAGTACCCGGGTCATGGCCTCTTGCGATCTTGTCATGGAGATCCACAATGATGCGCTCGGCGGTCTTTTCTCCGATACCCTTAATACGCTTCAGGCTAGCGACGTCCTTCAGGGTAATAATCTGACGTATATCACTCACTGTAAGGCTGGAAAGTACCATGCGGGCCGTATTGGGCCCCACTCCGCTGACGGAAATGAGTTTTCTGAAGGTATCCCGTTCCTCGTCTGTAGCAAAGCCATACAGGATAAGAGAGAAATCATTCCCGTTGATGTGGAGATGGGTATAGAGCCGGGCTTCTCCCTGGTCCGGCAGTTTGCTGAAGGTGGAGAGGCTGATCTGAAGGACATAGGCCATGCCATGGGTTTCCAGAACCGCATGCACCGGGCTTTTCTCGACCAGCTTTCCGTGGATGTAATGGATCATGGCCGGGCCGGTTCGAGGGTGTCAGATTTGAGTTGGGCATCGACTACTGCGATACGCGTCATATTGATGATTTCTCTGACGGAGCAGTCCATCTGAAGAATATGGTAGCTCTTGCGCAGCCCCAGGAGGACCGGGCCGATGACTTCCATACCGGCTATTTCCTGGATTAGTTTGTAGGCGATATTGCCTGCAGCGAGGTTGGGGAAAATGAGCGTATTGACCTTCATGTCCACCAGTCTGGAGAAAGGGAAATTGGACTTCAGCATTTCCGGGTTGAGGGCAAAATTGGCCTGCAGTTCCCCATCCACGATAAGATGAGGATGATTGCGGTGCAGGATTTCCACCGCGTGGCTCACCTTCTGAGCATCTTTACCACGGGCCGAGCCGAAATTGGAATAGCTGAGAAGAGCCATGCGGGGAACGATTTTCATCCTACTCACGGCTTCTGCGACGAGCAGCGCGATACCGGCCAGTTCCTCCGGTCCGGGGTCCTGATTGACCGTTGTATCCGCGAGGAAAAGCGGCCCCTGAGGGGTCTGAACGATATACATGCCACATACCCTGTTCACTCCATCAGCAGGACCGATAACTTCCAGCGCCGGGCGTATCACGCGGCCGTAGTTTCGGGTCATGCCCGAAATCAGGGCATCCGCCCGACCCGTTTCCACCATCATGGCTCCGAAATAGTTCCGTTCGCGCATGGTCTTCACAGCCTCCACGAGGGTCATCCCCTTGCGCATTCGCTTTTCAAAGAGGATACGGCCAAATGCATCGCGGGAATCAGCGTGTTCCTCGCTTCGCGGATCGATGATTTCCACTTCCTCCAATCCGAGCTCCAGGTCTGCGATCAGCTTACGGATCCGGTCCTCCGGACCGAGCAGGATGGGAATGGCAATACCCTCATCCCGCGCAGCTTCGGCTGCCTTAAGCACTTTGATATGGTCGCCTTCGGCAAAAACAACTCGCCTCGGAGACTTGCGGGCGCGTTCGGCAATGCTTCGGCTGAGCACGCTGTCGCGGCCCATACGCTTTTGCAATTCCGCCCGATAGGCATCCCAGTCCGCAATGGGCTGGCGTGCCACTCCGGATTCCACTGCGGCCCGTGCTACTGCCATCGAGACCTCCGTAATCAATCGTGGATCCAGAGGTTTGGGAATGATGTAATCTCGCCCAAAAGAGAGGGACTTGAGGTTATAGGCCTCCATCACCTCCTCCGGAACCGGCTGTCGGGCCAGATCGGCCAAGGCCCTTACTGCTGCCAGTTTCATGGCATCATTGATCTGGCTGGCACGGCTGTCGAGAGCACCCCTGAAGATGAATGGAAATCCAAGGACGTTGTTCACTTGATTCGGGTAGTCGCTCCGGCCTGTGGCCATTATGATATCTGTGCGGCATCCCACAGCTTCGGGGTAACCAATTTCCGGATCAGGATTGGCCAGAGCAAATACGATAGGATCTTCGGCCATACTCCGGACCATATCACATGACACAATATTACCTTGTGACAGTCCGAGGAACACATCGGCACCGATAAAGGCCTCTTCCAGACTCACATACTCCCTTTCCGTGGCATACCTGGCCTTCCTGACGTCGAGATCCTTGCGGCCCAAATGGAGGTGGCCCTTACTATCGAACATGGCGATGCGAGATGGCTCCAAGCCCAGAGCCACCATCAGGTGGGCGCATGACAGCGCAGCAGCGCCGGCGCCGCTGACCACGATGCGGATATTCCGGATATCCTTGCCCGCTATTTCAAGGGCATTCAGCAGAGCCGCGGTAGCAATAATGGCGGTGCCGTGCTGGTCGTCGTGCATGACCGGTATATCCAACTCAGCCTTCAGGCGTTCCTCAATGCTGAAAGCCTCAGGGGCCTTGAGGTCTTCGAGGTTAATACCACCGAAGGTCGGGGAGATATTGCGCACGGTGCGCACGAACTCCTCGACATCTGTGGCGTCGACCTCGATATCAATGGCATCAATGTCAGCGAAAATTTTGAAGAGCATGCCCTTTCCTTCCATCACAGGCTTGCTCGCTTCGGGGCCGAGATTACCCAAGCCGAGGATCGCAGTGCCATTAGAAATGACGGCCACCAGATTTCCTTTGGCTGTGTACCGATAAACGTCTTCGGGATTCTGCGCGATGGCCAGTACGGGTTCTGCCACACCCGGGGAATAAGCCAGCGCCAGATCCTTCTGGGTGCTGTAAGGCTTGGATGGGATTATTTCCAACTTCCCCCTTCTCCCCATCTCGTGATAATCGAGGGCTTCCTTCTTCCTGATCTTGTCCAGCATCTCAAAAATTAAGGCGGCTAAGGTAGTCAGGCCATTGAAATCCGCATGAAACCGCCCGGACGGAGCCGGGCGGAAGATTGGCTGAAACTGAGCACCCAGCGTCTGGTGTGATCAGTGTGCCACGACGAATCGGGCTGTGCCGAGCAGATAGCCGGACGATATGACCCGGACCAGGTATACCCCAGAGGACCACTCAGCGCCGTCGAGAATGACCAATCCATTGGTGTTGGTCAGTTTGATCGTTCGCACCATCTGGCCGGTCTGGCTGATGATTTCGGCCTGGGCCTCACGAAGTCCGGCAGGCAATGTATAGGTCAGCTTACCTAAACCGGACATCACGCTCGGGTAAATACCCAACTCCGCCCGGTCTCGACCTGACTCTTCTACGGAGAGTACGCATTCGGCCATATCCACGCAGTAGGTTACTGTATGGCAGGCCTCATCTGTGGGGTTCGCATTGTCGAAGAAGCAATACTTCACTGTTGTCTGGCCGGGATTCCCGTTCGCCCTGTAATGAGCGTAAAACGTATCATTCACCTGTTCCGGCCCCATCACCTGAGCAACCTGCACAGGAGAAATATTAGTCGTAGAGGTAAAGCATACCCCCCAACAGAAATAATTTTCCGAGCCGGAAACCTCTGCAATCACGCTGCGGTAGCAGCGCACGGAAAGCGTATTTGCCGAAATATTCTGAACATCCCAGGCAGCGACGAGCTCACCGGTGGTTCCCAATTCTGCAAGGGTGCCTGTGACCGTAGTGACGGGATCAATCAGCTCAAGACTCTGAGCATTGACCTGAATGGTGAGTGAAAAAGCAAGAAAGAATAGGATACGTGTTGTCATAACCGGAACAAGTTTATGTTCAAAATTAACCGGTTCTCCCGCTCGACATGTGCATTCAATCACCAGATTATTGGTTTTTTAAACGCCAGGACTTTTCGCCATGAATGGAAGCACAGGTGGCAGAATGCCAAGTTATGGGGATTAGCATTCCTTTTTTTCTCGGTTTTCACTTCAGCTGCTCGTGGTGCATGCATTATCTTCGTCTTTCATTTTTTTTCGCAACTAACCCCAATTAACAGATGAAAAAAGGTTTACTCGCACTGTTTGCCGCGTGTTCGGCACTCGTGAGCCAGGCGCAGCTTCCAAGCGGCTCATTGGCACCAAACTTTACCACTACCGACATCAACGGTAACACGCACACACTCTACGACTACCTCAGCCAAGGTTACACTGTGGTGATCGATGTTTCAGCCACTTGGTGCGGTCCATGCTGGAACTACCATAGCTCAGGCGCGCTCGAGACCCTCCATGAGCAGCATGGTGTGGCCAACGGAGGAAATGTCATTGTAATGTTTATTGAAGGTGATAGCCAGACTAACAATGCTGATCTCAATGGCAACACGGCTGACACTCAAGGTGACTGGGTCACTGGTGTTAACTACATCATTGCTGATGATGCATCTGCAGCGAACCTTCTGGAAATCAGCTACTTCCCGACTATTTACACCGTCTGCCCGACCGGTATCCTTACAGAAACCGGCCAGATCTCTGCAGCCCAGCACTGGAACTTCATCAACACGACTGCTTGCCAGACGGTTCCAACCAGTGATGGAGCAGTGCTTTCTTATGTAGGGCCATCCGTGGCGTGCGCCGATGCTGACATTTCAATCGAGCTTGCTAACCTCGGCACGAATGATCTCACTTCGGCCACCATCACGGTTAGCGGCGTCACTCCTCCGGTAACCCAAAACTGGTCAGGTAACCTTAATCGCTTTGAGAGCGAACTGGTTGACCTGGGCACGGTGACTGTCACTGGTCCGATGGTCATTTCCATATCCGCCGACGATAATGCCAACAACAACTCCGTGGACGGCGCTTCATTGGCACCCAGCAGCACCACTCAGCTTCGCTTTGACATCAAATTTGACGGATGGCCTGAGGAATGCTCATGGCGTTTGCTGAATGACAACAATCAGGTTGTTCATCAGGGTGGTCCTTACACCAATCAGGCCGTTAACTCAACTCTGGTTTTCGATCGCTGGGTACCTAGCACCGGATGTTATACCCTTGAGGTAAATGATGAATACGGCGACGGGCTGCATGGTTCTCAGTGGGGTAGCGGAGCTCAGGATGGTCACTTCAAGGTGTACAGCATGGAGAATGGTCAGGTCTCCTCTGACATCTTCATCTACAATGGTGACTACGACTATTCTCAAGCTATCGCCGGCGCCAATGTCAATGAAGTGGTATCTGTATCTGAACTCAACGTGTCTGAGTCAGTGAAGGCTTACCCCAATCCGGCTTCAGACCTGCTCACCCTGTCCTACACGCTGGGAGCTGAGTCAGAAGTGCGGTTCGAGCTCGTCAATATGCTTGGTGCTCGCGTTATGAACCAATACGTAGGCAGCCAGACTGCTGGATCCTACAGTTTCCCTGTTGACCTTTCTGCGGTTTCTTCAGGCTTCTACCTGTTGAACGTGGAAATCGACGGAGTGACTTCGACTCTTCGCGTATCAGTAAGCAAATAAGCTAATCCCTAGAGGGTGAAACAGGGCCATCCCAACCGGGATGGCCCTGTTCATTCCGATGTGGTATAAAACTTGACAACCCAGTCCACATAACCTTGGTCCCACGATGAAAACACATCTGCTTGTTGTCCTCCTTGCCTTGCTTTCGGCCGATGTGGCCTGTTCACAAGGCGCACTCCCGAACATCACCCTCCGCGATCTGGATGGAAATATTGTACAAACCGGTTCTCTCGACAATGAAGGAAAGCCCATCCTGATATGTTTCTGGGCCACGTGGTGCAGCCCATGTAAAAAAGAGCTCAACACCTATGCTGAACTTTACGCTGACTGGCAGAAAGAAACCGGTGTAAAGATCTATGCGGTGACGGTAGACGACCAGCGCACGGTGGGCTCGGTGGCCCCTTATGTCAACGGTCAATCCTGGGAGTACGAGATCTTGCTCGATACCAATAAGCAGTTCCAGCAAGCGTTGGGTGTAACTGCGCCGCCTCACACCTTCCTGATTGATGGCCAGGGCAAGATTGTATGGCAACACAGCGGCTACATGGCCGGGGATGAAGAAGAAGTTTACAAGGAGCTCCTGAAATTGAAATCCTGAACTCCGTCGACCGAGTCAGGTAAGGCCCCGGAACAGCTCCGGGGCTTTGATTTATCCGTACTTTCGGGCCGCGCAGCAAAGAAGGAACATGCGCCCTTGCACTATGTGTTTTTCCCCTTTGTTCAGCTGGATACTCGCGGTGTGTTTGTTCATCGTGCCGGCTATTCTCCGGTCTCAGGAAACGTCCCCGGGCCACTCGGGTACGGAGCCTCCCCGCGGTCAGTTACACGGCAATTTCCAGGTTATCTGGCAGCAGTACAACGAAGATTCGCTTATCGGAGCTATCGTACCTCCCCCCAAGACGGCCATGAATGCCTATGGCAATTTCAATTACACCTACGGGAACTTCTCTGCTGGGATGCGCTTTGAATCGTACATGGATGCCATTCTGGGGTATAGTGCTCAAAACCGCTTTCAAGGAACGGGTATCGGGTTCCGATATGCCCAGTACAAGAATGAGCAGCTCGACATCACGGTAGGTAACTTTTATGAGCAGTTTGGGATGGGGCTTACGTTGCGCAGCTACTGGGAACCTTTTTTGGGAATTGACAATGCTCTGGATGGTATCCGCGTCATCGCCACACCCCGAAAAGGCATAACGGCTAAGGCCATTTATGGGCACCAGCGCCTCGCCTTTGAGAACCGCCTGATCAACGCCGATGGAATCATCCGGGGCCTGGACGGCGAGATTCAACTGAACGACCTCATCCCTGCCCTTTCGGAGAGCAAGACACGCGTATCACTCGGAGGAAGTTATGTATCGCGGTTTCAGGAAGGTGGTCTCCTCGAAAAAGATACCCTGCTGCTCGAGTTGCCGGCCAATGTGGGCACCTATGCAGGGCGACTCCAGGTAAGCCATGGCCCGTTTCGCTTCATGGGAGAATATTCGGAAAAGATCAATGACCCGAGCGCCGACAACGGATACATCTACCGTACAGGGCGCGGAATTTTCCTTACGGCCAACTACAGCAAGAAAGGGTTCGGGATCACAGCTATGGCCAAGTCCATTGATAACCTCAGCTTTCGCGCCGACAGGGACCTCAAGCTCTTCGATGTACCGATCAACTACATCCCTGCCATTACCCGCCAGCATACCTACAACCTCGCAGCCACCCTCTACCCCTACGCCACCCCCTTCACCGGTGAGGCCAGTATCATGGGCGAATTGTTCTACAATTTCAAAAAGGAAACCCCGCTCGGAGGCGCTTACGGAACGCAGATCTCGCTCAATGTGGCGGCCGCCAACAGCCTGGACACGACACGCATCAGCGGCGTTGATGGCCTGGTGAACGGCTATGAAATGAACAGTCTGGGCTTCGGGCCGGTTAAATATGTGCGTGATGTAAATGTCGAAATCAGGAAGAAGTTTTCAAAGAAATTATCCGGGGCATTCACCTATTACTACCTTGAGTTCAATACTACAGTAACGCCCGTGACCAACGACTTCAAAGGCCTGCTCTTTGCGGATATTCAGGTACTTGAAATCAATTATAAATTTAATAGTAAAAACAACATCCACCTTGAATTTCAGGCACTCCAGACTGAGCAGGACAAGGGAGACTGGGCCACCATCGTGGCCGAGTATACCTTCTCACCACACTGGACCTTTGCCATTATTGACCAATATAACTACGGGAATATCAATCCGGATAAGCGCATTCATTACCTGTTCGGCACAGTCGGGTACATTAACGGAGGCAATCGGCTGGCCATTGGCTATGGCAAGCGTCGTGAGGGGGTATTTTGTATCGGGGGTGTATGCAGAGCAGTGCCGGCTACCAACGGATTTGAAATTACATTAACCAGCAGTTTTTAATCAGTCATGAATAACTATGTAATAGCTGCGATTGCAGTCTTTTCCTTGACATTCTGCGGTTGTGACAAACTCACGAATCCTGTAATCACCCTGGACAATGAGTATCTGGAAGGTGTCTACGGGCCGCCTCCTGAATTCGAAACCCTTGCCGACCCAACCAAGAATGTCCTGGTGGAGGAGTTTACCGGGCATCTCTGCGGATTCTGTCCGCCTGCTACAGCCCTGCTCAAAGGACTGGATGAAGAATACGGCAGCCGGGTAGTTCCCATAACCATCCATGCGGGTACCCTTGCAGCGGTGAGTGCTGCTCCCTACGATATTGACTTTACCACGCCTGCCGGTAACCTCTTTTGGTCACAGCTCGAAAATGGATTCAATCCGGCTGCCCGTATTGACCGTACCGGTGGAATCTCCAATTTTTATGTGGACAACCAATGGGAGGTTAGGGTAGAAGAGCAACTCACTCAAGAACCCAGGATTGCCCTGCAGATCTCAACTGAGTATGTGTCAGAAGACAGCAACCTGAACATCCATGTTCACAACCACTTTCTGGAAACCATGTCGAGCAGCTTCAGTCTTATCGTGCTCCTGCTGGAGTCGCACATCATCAGCGCTCAGTCCGATTACAATCTGGATCCATCCACCATTTATGACTACGAGCACAACCATCTGCTCCGCACCAACGTGACCACCGCCATTGGGGAGCCCCTGCTTACAAATCCATTGGTTAATGATCAATTGGTGAAAAGTTATACGGTTCCGATGAAGCAAGCATGGGTGCCCGAAAATTGCAGTGTTGTCGCCTTTGTGGTGGACGTTCAGACTGATGAAGTCGTGAATGCTGCAGAACACCGCATTGAGCTATGAAACTCAGCTGGATCATTGTCATTCCGGGATTCCTGCTATGCACGCTTGTGCAGGCGCAGAAGAAATTTGAGGCTGGCCTTTGGCTTGCTCCCGTAACTTCACAAGTCAGCGGTGACGGACTGGGGGGCTGGGACAAATTTGGCGTTTCGGGCGGAGCTTGGGTTCGTACGCGGCTCAATGAGCGATGGAATATCACGGGAGGACTGCAGTACACTCCCAAAGGCAGCAGGACTGAGCAGGATACCATCACCTTTCAGACATTCGGCTATTACCTCAACTACATAGAGATGCCCATCACTGCCGGGTACACACTGAAGCAATGGGAATTCCAGCTTGGGGCAACGGCCGGAGTGTTGCTCAATCAGGAAATCAGGACCAACAGCGTAAATGTGGACGTCAATCCTCCCTTCAGATCCTATGAGATTGGCGGGGTGGCCGGGGTGATGTACTCCATAAGTGAAAAACTGGGCGTTGGTGTGAGGTTTTCGAGTTCCATACTACCCGTCCGCCCTGCCCCCAATTTCACCAATCGCTTCAGCTACTACGAACGCGGTAATTACAATCAGGTAGTGCACTTCTTACTTCAATACCGGTTTTAGTGCTCCTGCGGATTTCTGAACTCATCCGGATCAAAGTTTACCCCGGTCAGTGAAGGGCGTCAGGTTTAAGGATTCCACCCATTGACGATAAGGAGCCCACTGCTCTTCGAAGAACAGGTTTACTGCGTCAGCCGCTGACCGATTGAGCCGACCAAGCTGACTCAGTGCGTGCGTTGCATTGTCCCCTGGAATGAGATCACCTGAATTAATCCAGCCCATGCATGTCCATAATTCGGGCAAAATCAGATCTGACTCGTCGCGGATACCCCGGGCATCCTCTGGCAGCATGTAGCGATTCTCCAGTTTGGCGATGCTGGCATCCATTGAATCCGAGCGGGCCAGCAGGCTGGTTCGGCTGACTGACGGCAATACCTCCGCAGCAGACCGGATCCGGCTGATTGATTTACGGCATTGCTGCAACTGCGAAAAGGCCTTTGCAGCCAGTTCCACCTGCGCATTCCAAGTCGCCAGCAATTGCTCCCGACGGAGGATCGCCTCATCCGGATATGTCACGCGTGGGTCATGCTGAACCTCCACCACGAGACTATCCTTCCACGTATCGAACTCTACCATAACACGATACTTACCCGGCAATACCGGTAATGGTCCTGAAGGCGGATCTTCATCCTTCTGCGGCTCCGTTCTTGACGGCCACCGCACCCCGTTTCGCTCGAAGCTCCATGTTACTCTGTTCATTCCGGTATCCGGCTTATGGGTAAACCATCGGATAGTATCTCCGTCGAGTGAAAGCACGGTAATCTTCGTTTTCTTATCCTTGATCTCCCGTCCGACGGCAAATCGCAAGTCGTAATTGATCACTGCGCCATAGCCTCTGTTTTCTCCGCGGTAGGCCCCGTCAGCTGGAAATCTTCCTCCATGGTGCCGGCGGTAGTGGGCCATCACGGCCGGACGCGCGCCAAAGCATTTCAGGCCGGGTGTATTTAGGATAGTGGGCTTTGACGCCAGTATGCGGAGTGGAGTGATATCATCCACGATATAAGCTGCACGGCCGAAAGTCCCGATAATCAGGTCGCCTTCGCGCGGGTGAATCTTGATATCCTGGGTAGCGACGGAGGGAAAAGTGTACGACCACTTTTGCCAGTCCTTACCTGCGTTGATGCTCACGTAGAGACCATGTTCCGTTCCCAGAAAGAGCAGATTAGGTTCAACGAGATCCTGAATCATGCTCAGACAATGACCGGAAATGGTGGCTTCGCTGACAAGATTCTTCCATGACTTGCCGAAGTCGGTTGTGTGAAACAGATAGGGCTTCCAGTCATTTCGCCGGTAGTGGTTGGCCACGACCCATGCCTCACCGGCCCTGTGTGGCGATGGGATGATTTGCGGAATCCATGCTCCTGAGGGCATACCGGTGATGGCACGCGATAGATTCGACCAGGACTTTCCGCGATCACGGGTAAGCTGGACCTGGCCATCATCCGTGCCCACCCAGATCACTTGTGCGTCCAGCGGACTTGGCGAGATAGCCAGGATAGTACAATGGTTTTCTGCAGATGTGGCATCTATGGTGAGCCCGCCGCTTTCGGCGCTTTTCTGTCTGGACTGATCGTTGGAAGTCAAGTCAGGTGACAGTGTGATCCAGCTCTGTCCCTTGTTTTCCGAGTAATGAACAAACTGAGATCCGTAAAATATTCCATCCGGGCGAAATGGATCAGCTGCGATCGCGGCATTCCAGTTAAACCGCAGCTTCACCCCTTCCGGATGAACCGGACGAACGAACAACTCCATGCCTGTTTGCGTATTCACGCGGTACAGGTTTCCACCTTGTGCCATCGCATACACATAGCGTTCGTCCGCAGGATCAGGAACCACGTCGAAGCCGTCCCCAAAAAGCACTTCCTGCCAGTCACTCTCCAGGATACCCTCGCTGTGCCAGACATACGCCGGGCCTTTCCATGAGCCATTGTCCTGCATTCCGCCATACACGTGATAGGGGACCTGCATGTCATAGTTGATGTGGTAGAACTGTCCGACCGGAATATCGGCTGCGAAACTCCAGTTCTTTCCTCCGTCACGACTGATGTTCACTCCACCATCATTCCCTTCAATCATGAACAAGGGATTGTCCGGAGACCACCAGAATGCATGGTGATCAGGATGAACACCGTAATAAGGCAGAATAGTCTTCCATGTGCGGCCGCCATCTATGCTCTCACTCACTGTGCTGTGCAAGTAGATCAGGTGATTTTCATTGGAAGGATCGACATAGATTTCGTGGTAGTAAAACGGACGATCCTGCAGATCCTTGTTATTGATCATAGACCACGAGAAGCCACCATCATTGCTCCGGTAGAGAGCTGACTCGCTGGATTCAACAAGCGCATAGACTACGGCGGGGTTCGAAGGCGCGATGGCAATTCCCGTTCGTCCAAGTTTTCCTGAAGGCAGCCCCTCCTTCTCGCCGATGCGTTTCCATGTATCTCCGCCATCGAGGGTTAAATAGATTCCACTACCCTTACCACCGCTGCGAAAGAACCAAGGTTCCCGCTGGTATTGCCACATGGCGGCAAACAACTTATCCGGATTGCGCGGATCCATGACCAGGTCGGCACAGCCTGTGCTGTCATTCACAAAAAGCACTTTCTTCCATGATTTGCCTTGATCGGTAGTCCTGAATACCCCTCGCTCTGAGTCGGGTCCCCAGGCCGAGCCGGGTGATCCGGCATAGATCACTTCCTGCATTTGAGGATGAATACAGATCCTGTGAATAGTTCGCGTGTCAGCGAGTCCGCGGAATTCCCAGGTACGACCGCCATCACCGCTTCGGTAGATTCCCTTTCCTGATGTTTGTGAGTTGCGCGGGTTACCCTCGCCGGTGCCGACCCAGATCACATCCGGGTTAGAAGGAGTCACACGCACAGCGCCTATTCCGAGCACCGGCTGCTTATCGAAAATGGGTTCCCAGTTAACCCCTCCGTTGGCGCTTTTCCAAAGCCCTCCGCTGGCAGTCGCTGCGAGTATTACGCCCGGATTGCCCGGAATGACATCAATCGACGTTATCCTTCCGCTGGTCACAGCCGGACCTATCTCGCGCACCTTCATGTTGTCCAGGATATGAGGTGGTATTGTTTGAGCGATGACTGACACCGTCTGCATGGCGGTGATGACTGAGGTCAGGAGCAGCAATCTCATCAATTCGGGAAGTATTCGTCAAATGTAACCTGAGGACGATCCAAGCAAATACATTCCTGACGAACCGTTCTGACCTTACATCGGAGGAATGCCGTTAATTTGTGCAGAGAGTATGGTTCATCGCACTGACCTTTCCCATTACGACAACTCGTGGTATGATGCCGGCCCGGTTTTTCGTCGCGCCCTGTGGTACATCGCACACCTGCTTTTTTTCCGGAGTGGCTTTCCTTTCAACAGCGTAAAAAAAATCTTGCTTCGTGCATTCGGCGCTCGGGTTGGCCAAGGCGTAGTTATTAAGCCTCACGTTCGGATCAAATATCCCTGGAAGCTCCGCATTGGAGATTATAGCTGGATCGGAGAGGAGGCCTGGCTGGATAATCTGGCTGATGTCCACATTGGCTCGAACTGCTGCATCTCACAGGGGGCGATGCTCTTGTGTGGAAATCATGATTACAGTCGCCGTTCCTTTGATTTGGTAATCAAGCCCATCATCCTGGAAGACGGGGCATGGGTAGGTGCGCGCGGATTAGTGTGCCCGGGGGTTATCATGAAGAGCCATTCAGTGCTGGCGGCAGGATCAGTCCTGTCTCGGGATGCTGAGCCCTACTCTGTGTACCGTGGTAATCCGGCCGTCAAAACCAAAGACCGTGAGATGAAGCCATGAAGGTCAGCGTCATCACCGTCTGTTTCAACAGCGCCTCTACCATTGAGGACACCATTCGTTCTGTCATTCGTCAGGACCACCCCGATGTGGAGTATATCCTGGTGGATGGTGGCTCTGCTGATGCCACGATGGAGATCATTGATCGTTACCGCGATCGGATTGCCACCGTTATATCCGAACGAGACCGGGGCATCTATGATGCCATGAACAAAGGTGTGAAGGCAGCCACGGGTGAAGTCATCGGCATCCTGAACAGCGATGACTACTATTCAGACGAGCATGTTTTGTCGGATATCGTGCGCCTGTTTAAAGAAACCCATTGTGACGGTGCGTATGCCGATCTGGTTTACGTCGATCGCAAAAACGAGCATCGCGTGGTAAGGAGATGGATTGCCGGGGACTATAAGCCCGGAAAGTTTCTTCAGGGCTGGATGCCACCTCATCCCACTTTCTTTGTGCGCTCGCGCTTCTACGCCGAATTTGGCGCCTACAATCTCTCCCTTCGCTCAGCTGCAGATTATGAATTGATGTTGCGTTTTATCCATCGCCACCATATCCGGCTGGCATATCTCCCACGTGTGATTACCCATATGCGCACCGGGGGGCAGAGCAATGTTTCGCTCAGGAACCGGATTCGAGCCAATCGGGAGGATCGTGCAGCATGGCAACTGAATGACCTGAAGCCGGCGTGGTATACCCTGACGCTGAAACCTGTTTCCAAGATCATTCAGTTCCTACGATAAAAAAAGCCGCATTCCGAAGAATGCGGCCAGATTCATTATTCAGAAGTCGCGGAGATCAGAACTTCGCTCGCGACCTTCGGATACCTGCGCGATTTTTCAACCAGCTGTACTTAGACCGGTAGAAGTTGGAACGACCACGGATTACCCTTCCTATGGTCAATTGTGTTGTCAGGAAGCTGTCGTTGTTCGTGGGATCTCCCCGTTTGGTGTTCTGTCCGGGGACAAACCGGAAGCTATTCACGCTAAGGGGAGCGGAATCCGGGTTATCCGTATTGATCTGATCGATCAGATCCTGATAAGACTGGTTTACGAACTCCTGGGCCAGCGGATCGTCTGAACCCGGGATTTGGTAGGTAGTAGAGATATCATCGAGGTAGTCTGTGAAGGTCGTCCGCCAGCTCAATTCCCACCCAACGCGCCATTGCCTGTTGAAGGTAAAGTAGAAGCCAACGCCAGCAGGAATAGCCATGCCAAAAGAGGAATACGGGCTGTCCTGGCCTTCTGTGCGCCATGGGCGGAGATCGAACCACTGACCTCCGTATGCAAGATTACCGTCAGTAAAAATTTGACCTTGCGGATTGTGGTAAAATCCCGAAACGCCACCAAACAAATAAAGTTTGAAGTCGGGATTGTAATAACCCCTGTTACCCACGTCGTTATCATACCATACAGTCACTTCGGCGCGCACGCCCGTTTCCACAATATCATTCCTGAAATTCATATTGCGTGCCCGGCGTGGGGGATTTGTAGTAAGCCGGTCCGTATCCGTGATGCGGATATAATCCACATTCATGGCAATTGCAAGACGTTTGGAAAGTTTGTACCGGGCGTAGGTTCCCATGGCCCACCGGGTGGACTCCATATGCATATCCAGGACGAAATCCCGCCTGGTCAATTCCCGTCCCCCGATATCACCCAGGTAGTTGGCTGCGCCGAATTTGGTTCCATAGTCCCACTGGTACTGCGAGAAGCTGGGCAGCGAGGTTATCAGGAATCCGATGAGCAAAAGTCTGTTCATAGCATAAGGTCGAAATAGCCAACACATCTGGGAAAGCCGGGCTAAAATAGAATGGAAATGTCAAACCGGAAAATCCTGGTATGAAGTTTTTGGCAGTCTGGGGCCAAATCATCCAATTTTGGCCAGATGAATCGAATCAATACCCTTTTCGGCATTCAGTATCCGCTGGTCCAGGCGGGCATGATCTGGTGCTCTGGCTGGGAGTTAGCTTCGGCTGTCAGCAACGCCGGTGGCCTCGGCCTGATAGGCGCAGGATCGATGTATCCCGATATCCTGCGTCAGCAGCTACAGAAGTGTCGGGAAGCTACGGACAAGCCGTTTGGCGTCAACATTCCCCTCCTTTACCCCGAAGTGGAAAAGCTCATGGAACTTGTGCTTGAGTTCCGAGTACCCATTGTGTTCACTTCGGCGGGCAATCCCAAGACCTGGACACCGAAGCTGAAGGATGCGGGTATAAGAGTAGTGCATGTGGTTTCAAGCAGCACTTTTGCCCGTAAGGCAGAAGAAGCCGGCTGCGATGCGGTGGTGGCCGAAGGATTTGAGGCAGGAGGTCATAATGGGCGGGAGGAAACCACTACGATGTGCCTGATTCCGCTTGTGAGTCGGGCGGTGGGCATCCCAGTGATTGCTGCCGGTGGCATAGGAAGCGGCCGGGCCATGCTTGCCGCGATGGTCCTTGGGGCGGAGGGCGTGCAGGTTGGCAGCCGTTTTGTGGCCACTGAGGAGTCCTCAGCACATCAGGCATTCAAAAAACAGGTGATCCAGGCCAAGGAAGGAGACACCCTTCTTACGCTCAAGGAGTTGACTCCAGTTCGACTATTGCGTAATCCTTTTTTTGACGAGGTCATGGAGGCTTATCGCCGGGGAGCTGATCGGGAGGAATTGGCCGCCTTGCTGGGCAGAGGCCGAGCCAAGAAAGGCATGTTTGAAGGGGACCTTGAGTCGGGCGAATTGGAAATCGGACAAGTTTCCGCCGGTATCCGGGACATTATACCCGCTGCAGAAGTTGTCCGGCAGATGCTTGCGGAATTCCGCAGCGCGAAGGCCTCGCTGGACGAGTCAGGATTTTCCTTTTGAGTCGGTTCCGTGCAACCTTTTCGATCTGACAGGCGTGAAATAAGTTGAAGGCTCTGTCGTTGGCTGAGCCTGTGGTATTTTTGCCTGCTTACTTGTGCTGAAAAAACTAGTTCATACCATTCTTCTGCTCATTATTGCAGTTCCCTTCCATGCGCAGGTTGGTCCTGTTACTTTGCAGTGCCTTCAGGTTCAGCCCACGGGAGACGTGCTCCTGCAATGGAGTCCTGCGGTTGATCCCTTGAATCAGTTCGTTTCTTACGAAATTTTCAATGCCTCCTCCTCTGATGGAGTATTCAGCCTGATCACTTCAATTGCCAACCCGGCCACTACCAGCTATCAGCATACCACTGCTAATCCTCTGCTCAGTGATGAGTGCTACTACGTGGTGGTTATTTCTTCGGATGGAATGAACGTTTTTGATTCAGCTCCGTCGCCCACGGTATGTACGATCAGTCTGGATGTTCAACCGTCCATTTCGCCGCCCGGACAGGTTCTTCTTACATGGACCAATCCTTACCCGGCGGGTGTTCCCTTTGCGAACGCTTCCTACGAAGTTTGGCAGGAGTTTCCTGTGGGCAACTGGAGTCAGGTGGCTACTCTTCCAATCGGGACGGAAACCTGGTCCTTTGAGGTCACTCAGTGCGAGGTGGACTTCAACTTCCAGATTTTTGTCGAGACGCCTTTTGGCTGTGTGCACCGGAGTGACATCGCCGGTGGAACGTTTTACGATATCACACCACCTGATATTCCGGTAGTATCGTCCGTTTGGATTGACCATGATACGAATGATGCCGTTGTGGAATGGAATCCAAGCGCAGCGCCCGACACCCAAGGGTATATTCTGTACCGCTGTTCGGGTTCTACTGTTACCTTGCTGGACACCATTTTTGGGGCGACATCTGACACATTCACTGATCTGCTCGCTCCTACCGGAACCGGCCCGGTATGCTATCTCCTAGCGGCATTTGACACCTGCTATAGTGGAACCCCACCCAGTCCGAATACCAGTCCGACGGGCGATATCTGCAACTGCTCCGTCTATCTCTCACCCTTGGCCTATGCCTTGTGCGCAGAGTCCATCTCTATGTCGTGGACGGCCTACACCGGATGGTCCAATGGTGTTTCAGAATATCAGATCTTTCTCTCGGTTGATGGCGGTATAGTGGAACAAGTAGGCGCGGTGCCGGGCAGCGAAACCACATTCACACATGCATTTGGAAATCCTGTTCCTGGAACCTATTCCTACTACGTAGTTGCCGTTTCGACGGAGGGATATGAGGCGCAATCCAACATGAGGCAGGTGAGCATTGTGTATCCCGTATCACCGGCATACAATTATCTCAGCAGTGTTTCTGTCGAGGGTGAAGGCATGATCGAGATCACGGTTGAAAGCCCTCCCAATGCAACCACTCACTACTACCATCTGGAGCGGCGGATTTTCGCTAATACCGAATGGCAGGAGCTAGCGGTAGAGGCTAAGCTCGGTGGAACGGACGTCACCTTTTTCGATACTGATGTCAATCCGGAAGCCTTCAGCTACTCCTATCGGGTGCTCGTTCGCAACCAATGCAACGATTGGGTCGATACCACACAAGTTGGAAGGTCCATGAAGCTGGAAGGGTTATCCAATACAGAACGCCTCATCAATGTGCTCCAGTGGTCACCTTACACGGAGTGGGAGAATGGTGTTCTGGCCTACCGTATATATCGGGAAGATCAGGAGACCGGCATGGTGGATCAGCTGGCGGAAGTCAATGGCACGGTTACCTTTTATGAAGATGATGTTGCTGAACTGCTGTTTTCCTCAGGTCGCTTCTGTTACACCATTGAAGCCGTGGAGCGCCCCTCTTCCCTTTTTCCCGGTACGTCTTTCACTGCCAAGTCCAACACCATATGCCTGATACAAGCCCCTGTGATCTGGGTGCCGAATGCATTTGTAGTGGACGGGTTCAACACCACGTTTCAGCCGGTAATTTCATTCGCTGATTTTGATCACTATCAAATGATCATTTACAGCCGCTGGGGGGATGTGATTTACCAGACGGACGATATCGACGCTCCGTGGGATGGCCGGATGAACGGAAAGCTGGTGCAGGAAGGCGTTTATACCTATTTTATCAGTGTGGAAGATGGCAACGGGCGGCCATATGAGGCCCGCGGCACGGTAGTCATGCTGTCCAACCGGGACCAGTAACATGTTTGCCCACTTCGCAGCCGATGCCGGCAACAGCACCATCAAGCTTGCTCTTTACAAGGGCGGCCAGATGGTTCAGAAAGCGATTCTGGATGATGCCTCATGGCAAGCGTTCGATCCTTCCCTTTGGCTTAAAGGCGATTCGTACCACTTCATCTCTTCCACTGTGCGGGAAGGTCATCTGAACTTACCTCCGGCGCTAAGGCCGGATGGAGTGTGTCTCACTGTAGGGGCGCACCTTCGGTTTCCTTTCCAGATTGCATACAGCACCCCGGAAACCATCGGTGCTGACCGGCTTGCCAACGCCGCCGGGGCGCTTGTGCGCTTCGGGCCTGACTGCCTGATCATTGATTCAGGCACGTGCCTTACCTACACGGCTTTAGAACGCGGCATTTTAACCGGTGGGGCTATTGCTCCAGGGATACGAATGCGCTACCGTGCATTGCACGCCTATTCAGGCCGGCTTCCGGGGATTGATCAGCCGGCTTCCGGGGCTGAATTCCCGGGATCCAGTACGTTAGAATCGATGCACGCTGGGGTCTGCCTTGGCGCAGCTGCAGAGGCCGCCGATTTTATCTCCAGGATGTGTAGCAGAACACCAAATACCGTCGTCATCCTAACTGGTGGGGATGCGCCCTTTTTGGCTACTCTCCTGAAAACCCCCATTTTTGCCGACCCTGACCTGACGCTGTCCGGGCTTCATGAAATCCTGAAACTCAACCTTGGATAATCTCCTCACCCGTCTATTTCTGCTTGCCCTGTATGCTTTACCATTTGGTTCCATTACCGGGCAGGTAAGCATGAACAGCCCTTTCAGCCGGTTCGGTCTTGGGCTTTATCAGGATCCTGGCTCGGTCCGGCACTTCTCTATGGGAGGAGTAGTCACCCCGCTGGCCGATCCCAGTGTCATCAATATCAGCAATCCGGCAACATATACCTACCTCACTGAAACGGTCTTTCAGGTGTCCGGCAAAGGAGGTTTAACCCAAGTGGAATCCGGAGAACTCTCCAGTCGCTACCTGAGCGGCAACTTGCAGGAAGTCATGATTGGCTTTAAGAAACTTGGCAGCCCCTGGGCTTTTGTGGCAGGTATCACACCATTCAGTATTACCGGATATCAATTCGAGGAGGAGCAGGCGGTATTTGACAGTTTGTCGGCGCGCTACCGCTACTCCGGCGAGGGCGGAACCAACCGGCTTGTACTGGGAACAGGCCGAAGCTTTGAGCTGGGGCGGGACTCAGGCGACGTAGCCGTGCAGCGGCTTTCGGTTGGCGTAAATGTCAATTACCTCTTCGGATCAGTGGATCACTCCAGGAGGATTATCTATTCCACCAATTCACTCAACCACACCAGATTCACCAATACTCTGAAGGTAGCTGACTTCTTTTTCGACATAGGATTGCATTACGTGCTTCCCTTGAAGATTCGGAGTGAAAATCAAAAGATGACTTCCGGTCACTTCCTGCACGCCGGTTTGGATGTCGCCATTGGCACCCGCATCAATACGCGCTTTTCGGAACTTGGCGAATCCTTCTACTATCTGACAACGGTAGAATTTCCGCTTGACACCAGTTATTTCCGGGAGGATGTCAGGGGAGGTTTCGATATGCCCGCTAGACTCAGTGCAGGCTTGTCGTATTACTACCAAAACCGCAGGGGAGGGGGCGTTACACTCGCTGCCGACTACCGCTCGCAGAACTGGAGTAATATCACCGGAACACCAGAAGTCAGCGCCCTCACCCCTGCGGTGCTGAGAGCTTACCGCAACATTTCCATTGGAGCGGAATTCCTGCCGGAAGGATTGGACAAGGCCGGTGGCTTCTTCAAACGAATGACCTACCGTGCAGGAGTGCGCCAGACCAATCTGAACCTGATCCTGCGGGATGTACCTATTGTTCAATACGGAGTTTCTATGGGGCTTTCCATCCCGCTCATTGCATCGAAGAGCGCAAGTCGCTTCCACATCGGGGTGGAATATTCGGCAATACGTGGAGGAGATACCGGAGTGGATCAGTACAACACCACTTTGCAGGTTGGGTTTACACTGCATCCGTTTGAGCGTTGGTTCTTCCAGCGCAAATACGATTGATCCATGGAGCGTATGACATGGCTTTTTCTGGCTACCTGGATTCTATCAGCGGGTTGTCATAATGAGATTTCAGAGATCAAAGCCATTACGGATCCTCAGCGTTTGCCCGTGCAGACTAACCGCAAAGCCGAATTCACCTTTACAGAAAACGGGCGCATGCGCAACAAGCTGTCGGCCGCCCAACTGGACCGTTATGAGGGAGAGAGCAGCTACTTGCTGGCCTCTGGTGGATTCACGATGATTTTTTTTGACTCCACGGAAACAGAGGAAGCCCGGCTCACGGCTACCAATGGCCGGTATGATGAAGACACACAGGAAATGGTGGCCTGGGATCGCGTTGAACTAGTGAATGTGCGGGGAGAAAGACTGGAAACGGAGGAGCTCATTTTCTCTCAAGACAGCACGGGTATTCACACAGATCGGTTTGTGACCATTACCACATCTTCCGGAATCATATACGGACAGGGGCTCGAGAGCAATCAATCCTTTACCCGGTATCGCATCCTGAAGCCAACTGGCGATATTTACCTTAAGGAAGATTAGTACCCATGGAAAAGACTACCCGCTTCTTCGTTCACTTCTGGCTTGCCGCTACCCTTGCTGCATTCATCTATGCATTCTACCGCATCTACCTGAACGGTTGGGAACGTGAGAAGAATAATCTGTTCATGGCAGGACTGGTGCTGATCTGGTATTTATTCAGACGCGCCATGTACAGGAGGATGAAGCGCAACTCCATCTCTGGCGAGTGAGCAATGCATGGACCATACCTTTGAAGGGCTGAACCTCCACGATGGATCCCGCCTGGTTACCTGTCATCCTGCTTTGCCTGCTGGCTTCTGCTTTCTCCAGTGGAATGGAGATCGCCTACATCACCTCCAATAAGCTCAAGATTGAACTGGATCGCAAGCAGGGCGTATTTGGTTCCTCGATCATCGCTCACCTCGCCCGCCGGCCGAAGCTTTTCATTGCTGCCATGCTTGTCGGCAATAACATCGCCCTTGTTGTATATGGACTGTATATGGGTGATATGCTGGTGTATCTCATTGAGCGGTCACTGCCCGGATTTTCCGCCTCAGCGGGTGATTTCGGAATGTTGCTTACCCAAACCACCATTTCCACCCTGATCGTGCTGGTGTTCAGTGAGTACATTCCAAAAGCCATCTTTTCTACCCATCCCAACCGGTGGCTCGGACTCTTCGCTCTGCCACTGATGGTCTGGTATGGAGTACTCTGGGGATTTGCGTGGTTCGTGACTTCACTCTCTGATGGATTTCTGCGTTTGATCGGCAGGCCGGTGAGTTCTTCAGCCGTGGTCGAGTTCGGACGTGTTGACCTCCATCATTACCTGGAGGAGATGACTGGAGCGCCCGGGACCACGCTCAATCTCGATCATGAAATCCAGATTTTCCAGAATGCCCTGGACTTTTCCAAGGTCAAAGCTCGGGACTGCATGATTCCGCGCAATGAAATCGTCGCCATAGAAATCACGGAGTCCATTGACCATCTTCGCGGGCTTTTCATCGAAACCCGGTTGTCCAAAATTCTGGTGTACCGCGAGAATATTGATCACATCATTGGCTACGTTCACTCCTTTGAGCTGTTCAGGCGTCCCGGACATATTCAGCACATCCTGCGGCCGGTATCTATTGTTCCCGAGCCCATGGCAGCGAATAAAATTCTCGAGCTCTTCATCAAGAAGAAGCGGAATATGGCCGTGGTAGTGGATGAATTCGGTGGCACTGCGGGGATTGTCACCATGGAGGATATCGTCGAGGAGATCTTCGGAGAAATCGAAGATGAGCATGATAAAGAAGAGAACCTCGAGTTGCAGGTTGACGAGCGTACCTTCGAGTTTTCCGCTCGCCTTGAAATTGACTACCTGAATGAGAAGTACCATCTCAACTTGCCTGCCGATGATGCTGAGTATGACACCCTCGGCGGACTGCTCCTGTATTTGCGTGAGGATATTCCAGACGAAGGAACCTCAGTACCGTGCGGCGAGCTGACCCTTACGGTAACCAAAGTGAGTGACCGGCGCATTGAGCATGTTCGCGTTCATTTAATTGGTTGATTTTCAATATCAAATCAGCTTTCACTTCCATCTCTGCCTGTGTATGGCGCGGATTTCCGATATTCGCACCCCCAAATTCAAGGGTATTTGACCTATGGCAATGATCTCCAAAATCCGGAAGCAGGGCTGGCTCATCGTGGCTATCATCGGTATTGCGATGCTGGGCTTCCTTTTTCCTTATCAGGCTGTGTTTGCTCTCCTCAATATGGGATCGGGCGAGATTGGCAGCATCGGCGGCGAAGTGGTTGGTCAGAAGGAATGGTCTGAAGCTGTCGAGCGTCAGAAAATCCTTTTCAACTACAGCGGCAACGAAGCGAGCCTCTCCAACGACACATGGAACAACCTCGTGGAATCCAGGCTCATGAGCACAACCTATGACCGTCTGGGGCTACTGGTTACGGAGGAAGAGTGGGATGAAATTGTGTTTGGTGAAATGCTGTCACCTTACGTCAAGTCCACCATCTATAACGGCCAGGACTCAGCGGCGCTGAAGGAGCAGATGCGCCTCAACTTCGACGGTATGGATAGCCGCATGTACACCGGTTGGAAGAATCTGATTACCCTCAAGCGCCAGCGCGAGAAATTTGACGTGATGGTTAAGAAAGGCCTCTATGCCAACAATATCGACGGAAAGTGGGCATTCAAACAACAGAACGATAAGGTTGAGGTAGATTATGTCGTGAAAACCTATCAGGAAATCCCTGATTCCTCTGTGACGTGGACGGAGGGAGATATCCGTGCCTACTATAACAAGCACAAGAAGGACAAAGAATACCGTCAGGAGACGAGCCGTTCCATCGAATACATTAAATTTCCGGTGAAGCCCTCTGCTGCTGACTCGGCTATGACAAAAAGTAGTCTGACCGATCTCGTTGCCCAATTTGAGGCCGCCACCGGCGATTCTGCTTTTGCTGCGGGTTATGCCGCAACCCCAGGTCAGTCCACGCGGCCATACGTCATTGGTTCTCTACCAGCTGAGGTTGAGATTCAGATTTTGACCGATACGGTAGGTGATGTCGTTGGACCTTTTATCGAAGGTGCTTCGATGAAAATTGCCAAGATTTCACGCAGGGCAACGGAAGTTGATTCCGTGCAAGCCCGCCACATCCTCTTGAAGGAAAAAGGACCCGAAGGAAAGGCCAAGGCCGACTCTTTGAAGAAGGTTATCCTCAAGAGCAAGAATTTTGCAGAAATGGCTGCTAAGTACGGCACCGATGGAACCAAAGACAGCGGAGGCGATCTCGGAATGTTTGGTCGTGGATCCATGGTTCCACCTTTCGAAAAGGCCTGCTTCGATGGAAAAGTCGGTGAAGTTCAGATTGTGGAAACAAACTTTGGTGTGCACCTGGTCGAGGTAACCAAGAAGAATGCTCCGAAACCGGTCACTTACATCACTGCTATAGACAAGCCACTGGTGCCCAGCGGTGCGACGCGAAAAGCCGCGTACAGCCAGGTCAATGATTTCACCATCCTCTTCCCTGACACTGCCTCATTCCGCGCGGCAGCTGATACCCTGAACGGCGGAACTCCTCGCACTCCGGCCGAAAACATCCGACCGAATGCCACGAATATTCCCGGTCTGAATGACGCCACAGAAATCATCACCTGGATCTATTCCGCTGAATTAGGGGATGTATCCCAACCGATCAGGGCGGGAGATGATTGGGTGGTCGCAGTACTCACTGCTATTCGTGAACGCGGAGTACCTACGCTGGAGAATGTTTACGACCAGATGAAGCAGAAGGTCATCCAGGAAAAGAAGGCCGAGAAGTACGCCGAACTGATGAAAACCGGAACGCTTCAGGAAATTGCTGCGGCAGTTGGCAGTTCGGTCAAGAAAGGATCCAACATCACATTGCGGAGCGCCAATATCCCTGGAAGTGGGGTAAGCGGTCAGGAACATGCTTTGATTGGAGCATGCTTTGGTATTCCCACCGGCAATATCTCTACCCCGATCAAAGGTGAAGGCGGTGTGTATGTGATCCAGCGCACTTCGGAAATCGTTGCAGGTTCATCTCAGGACGGATATCTCACAGACCGAGACAACCTCGCTCGGGGACTTCAGTCCCGCGCTGCTATGTCAGTTTTCAATTCCTTCCGGGAAAACGGGGATGTGGAAGACAACCGCTACGAGCCAAAATGATTCACGGGATTTTTCCGTTCACGCACAAGCCCCGGCACTGCCGGGGCTTTTTTTTGATCTAAGGCAGAAGAAGAGAGCTGTCTCCGTAGCTGAGGAATCTGTAATCGTGGTTGAGCGCATGAGCATAAACGCGTTTCCAGTCGTCGCCGATAAGCGCTGCCACCAGCACCAGCAGCGTGCTCCGGGGCATATGAAAATTGGTAATCAGGCCATCGCATATATGAAATGAGTATCCAGGGCCAATCAAGAGACTTGTGGAAGCCTTGATACTCGGTGCCCCTTGCTTGTCCATCCAGTCGCACAAGGCCAACATGGCTTCGCGGAGTGACAGCGAGCCATCTAATTCATAGGGTTCCCACTGCCCGAGTGAAGGCTCGTGCGGCAGTATTCCCTGAGCAGCCTTTACCCCGAGCCAATACAACGATTCCAGGGTACGCATGCTCGTTGTTCCCACAGGAATCCGCCGCCCGGAAGTAGGCGCAGTCAGTGCTTCCACTACTTCCCGCCGGACCTCAAACCACTCACCATGCATGGGATGATCCCGGAGCTTTTCAGAAGCAACTGGCCTGAATGTACCTGCGCCGACGTGAAGAGTCAGGCGTTGGATATTGACTCCTTTTTGATTCAGTTCATCCATCACCTCAGGGGTAAAGTGCAGGCCCGCTGTAGGAGCTGCCACCGATCCGGCGAAGCGGGCAAAGACCGTTTGGTATCGGACTTCATCTTCCTCCATGACCTCCCTGTTGAAATAGGGAGGAAGTGGAATCCTGCCCGCGCGTTCCATCACCGCAGCAAAAGAATCATCCGAGCCCTCCCATTCAAAGCGAACCAGAAACTGCCCGTCACCCATATCTTCCTCACGGAATGCCTGAAGCTGAGCGGCAGGCCGGTCATTCGTGGCCGGGAGTTCCATGGACAGGCAGTTATCTTTCCATTTTCTGGCACCGCCCACCATGCATAACCACCTCACAGGTCCAGAACTTTCCATGACCTGTTGGTAATCCGATTTCCATGGCTCCAGGCAGAAAACCTCGATCCTTGCACCCGTCACCCGATGAAATATCATCCGCGCAGGAATGACACGCGTATCATTAATAAAAAGCGTATCTCCAGCCTCAAGCAGAGCGGGCAATTCGCGGAATACCTGATTGCGGATGATGCCCTTCTCGTATACGAGCAGCGCGGCGGATGAGCGCTCGGGAAGCGGTTGATGGGGAATGCGCTCCTGGGGTAGGATATAGTCGTAGTCGTTGATATGGATTTCCTGAGGTGACATGTCGCGAAGCTAATCCGAGCATACCAGTACAAAAAAACCAGGGCCGAACGTTTCCGGCCCTGATTTCTAAACCTTAACTAAAACTAACTATACTATCTGATGCGTCCAGATCGGACGCTTCAAGGATGGTTACTTACTTATTCATGTGCGGCCATTGCCGCCAATATTCATTCAACTTAATCTGTGCCTGGAATGTTGCTCCGACAAGCAAGCCTTAACACCTCTTAACGTATCTCCTCTGCCCGGTTCACCACGACCACTTCGGTTAAGGGATCAGATGCGAAGGAAAGACCGAGCGAAAGACAAACCGTTTCCATTGCATCCTCGAGCGATCCGGTGCGGAATGTGCCCGTAAACGATTTATCTGAAGGCAGATTCCGGCGATCAATCCGCACACCGAATTTCGATTCGATGGTCAGCCATACTTCTTCCACCGGCGTATTATCAAAGTTCAATTCCTCTTCCATCCAGCCTGGATTTCCGGAAGTAACTTCTACCGGCCTCAACACTCCTTCCTGAACCCCGACACCTTCGCCCGGCAGCAAATCCAACTCCTGACCAAGTGCTTTAACCCGCACCATTCCGGTGTGACAGCGCGCCTCGAAGTGATCCTGAGTGCTGACCACCTCAAAGGAGGTACCCACAACCTCGACAGATCCCATAGCCGTTTCCACAGTGAACAGGCTGCCCTTGGTCACCCGGAAGTGCGCCTGCCCTTGCAGGTTGACGATTCTACCGGACCAGTCCTTTGACCACCTGATGGAGGATTCTGCATTCAGGGTCACCACCGACTGATCTGGAAGGACCACTTCGCGCTTTTCACCGGTTCCGGTTATGTGAACGACCTGCTCGGGTTCCTGGCCCAGCCGACCGGCCGAGTAGATACCGACAGCGAGAAGGAGCATCGCAGCCGCTGCAGCAGCCCATTGAGTAACCGGCCGCCACCGGCGGTTTTCAGCGGTTTGAATTCGTTTCTCCAGCAAAGCCCAGGCCTGCTCCTCCGTGTGCCTGAAGGGCGGCTCCATGCCGCTGAGCAGTCTGCTATAGCAATCTTTTTCGTTCTCGCGTTCCATAAGTTCGGTGATTGTTACACGGCTTCTGAGGCTTACCCTACCTGATTATTCACTTTTTTCATGGTTCAACCTCCAGCAAGATGTCCAGTCGGGAAACTGCTGTAGCAAATCCGATCCCGCTGCTCGTATTGGAGGGCATGGGCAGCAGCTGCCCTTCCTCACCAAGAGAAGAATAAAAATGAAGATCACGATAGAGCGGATTAATGGCAATAATCCGCAGTCTGTGGGGACCGAAGCTGCTGAAATCATTGGCTCTGATGAGCATTACCGGATCGATGAACGGCCCTGCAAACCGGACGGGGAAGAGTCCTGATTCTCCGGGAAATGGAATGGGATCAGTGCTCCCCCCGAGGAATTCCAAAACGGCCACGTATTCATAGCCCGATATCGGAGCCCAGCTGGCCTCAAACACTACTTCATCCGGATTGTCCGGGGTCACGGTGAACACAGAGCTTCCCGAGCTGATGAGATTAAGTGGACCGGGTGATTCGAACTTTGCCGAAACTTCTGTCTTAGCCGAGGTAAACATCACCCTTCCTGAAGCCTCAAAGGGCATATCCGGCGAATCTGGCGGCGATTCATAAGTGCTCCCGTTCCACAGGTAATTGATCCAACCCGAACCATAATCCACGAGTAGCTCGCCTCGAATAAACTCTTCAAGACCGGTTTCTGGATTGAGACCGGTTACGATGACCTCCTGTTCGGACTCCCCGGCTACGAGTACTGCCTTGAGTATGATCACATCGCCTCGCAAATCCGCCATGGATCCTTTGCTACATGACAAGATTCCGCATGCCAGCCATATAAGCGACTTCCTCACCATTTGATTTGAAGTTGGAGACTTGGAATAAATCCGGTCATGCGGATCTGCTCGGCGAGGACCACCAGCATTCCCTGATCGGCGGGCAGTCCACTGTACCGGATATCGCGGATGTTTCTCCTGTTGTACAGATTGAACAAAGATGCGCGAATGGTATAGCACGAGCTGCGCGAACATTGGTTCCACGCAACGGCCATATCCATGCGATGATAGGCCGGAAGCCTTCCCGCGTAGAGAGGGCCGAACAGCGGTCCCTGAGCGATGTCACCTTGCTGAAGAGGGATCATGAATGTGCCCAGTAAAGGAGTATAAGGCCTCCCCGTGCCGAAAACACCCGTAAGTGCCAGTTCCCAGTGGCCCACATTCCATTGGTAAGTTCCTTTCCACTCGTGGCGTTGGTCAAACCACTCCGGCAGATCGCGTGAGCCAAGCTCCGCGAATCGGTTGGCAGTAACCATGAAAGAATAGGCGAGCCAGGCGTGGTGACCCTTTTCACGAAATCCCACGAGCATGTCAATGCCCCTTGCCTTTCCAGAGCCTGTGAGCAGCGAGTCGCCCGGAACGAAATCATCCAGAAGCTGCGGAACATACTCAAACGTGCCTGCGTTGTTTTTCATGTAGCCTTCCGCATCGATCGTCCAGTGGCCCTTGCGGTAAGTAAATCCCGCGCTGACCTGATCTGTTCGCAGGACCGGAACCGTTTCAGACGCTGACCATATCCAGACATCCGAGTGATTCATTCCCAGACTTTGCTGTCTCAGCCGATGGATGAACTGGTGCACGCGATGGATACCTGCCTTGATCTCGAGATTTCCGGTAGCCTTCCAGGAGGAGGATAATCGCCATTCCGGATACCCTTTGTTGTGAATAGAATAATGGCTCCACCGCAGGCCCGGACGAAGGACAAGCTTCCCGAATGATCCTTCAGACTGGAGATAAAACGACGAGATGATTGCGCTTCCCTGACCGCTTTTCAGGTTTGCGTTATCTCTCCCCTCCAGCGCTGTACCATTCAGGTGAAGACCTGAACGCATGTTCCACCTGCCCGACCTGAAGCCCTTTTCCAGACGGAGATTAGCGTCGTTCAGCAAGAATGACTCGTCGCGCAATACCTTAGAGGGCAGGCCTGTGGTAACTGAGACAATGGAATCGGCTGAAAAGAAGTTGCTTTGGTAGCGGCTCCATCCGAGGGAGATCAGGACTGGGGCACCGGCCTTTTTTTCCCGTTGCCAGCGCAATCCCACACCCGTATTGCCCCATAAGCTTTGATCGGCATAACTCGCTTTCAGTCTGCCCGATTCGTTGACCAGCCGGTATGACTGACTGAGCTTGTCCCGTCCGAGGTAAGCGCTGACACTCAGGCGTCCCGAACCCACTCCCCTCCAGCTCCATTTGGCTGTCAGGTCCTGATAGGCGAAGTCCGGACGGTTCTCACCGGCGAAGAGATCCTCTTCTTTAGCCGCCGCACCAGCTTGGTTGTAGGCCGTCGTGTACAGACTACGGAAGGCCGGAGTGGGTGCCAGATCCATGTAGGAACGTCGCCCGGCTATGATGAATGAACCCCGGCTTCCGACAGGAGTTTCGGCCATAAATCCGGCAGAAAGCGTTCCTAGATTCAGCGTAGCAGATGGGCGCATACGATTCCCTTCCTTCCCTGTGATACGGACCATGCCACCGGCCCTTCCGCCAGATGCAGCGTCAGTGAAACCCTTGCTTACTCTCACCTGCTTGACCATATCCGGGTTGATCGCACTGAAATTTCCGAAGAAATGATCGAGGTGATAAATGGTGAAGTCATCAAACTGAACCAGTGCCTGATCCGAATCACTGCCCCGAATGATCAGTCCGCTGCTGCTCTCAGTAGTACCGGAGATACCGGGTAAGAGCTGCGCCCCCCGCAGGATATCCGTTTCCCCGTTCGTACTGATGGCGGTCAGTGACTGCGGTTGCAAGGACTGCATACCCACTGCCTCACCCGGCTCCAGCAGTGGAGTGCGGAATCCGGTAACCTCGGCGCGCGGAAGCGAAACTTCGGCGGGGTCGAGTGTAATCACTTTCCGCGATGCCCAAGTTGAATTCAGGCGGAACGACCTTGGCTGAAATCCTGTATAATAGATAGTCACCACGCAGGAGTCCGATGCGAGGTCTGCAATCACTAATTTTCCATATTCATCGGCCACTACGCCGACCTCGCGGTCAGAAACACGGGCGAGTGCATAAGGCAGGCCCTCTCCCGTTTCGCTATCCGCGATGATTGCCGACCACGCATCGCGCTGAGAACCGGTGGAGGCCGGCTTTAGCCCAGGCGACCTGGTATCCTGAAAAATGACCAGTGTATTGCGCACCCTTTTCCAGCCCAAACCTGTGCCAGTCAGGAGAGCATCCAGAGCTTCAGTAGCCATCATCCCCGCTCCCGATGAACCGCTTTCAATCCCGGCGACTGCATCTGGATCATATGCCAATCGGATCTTGTATTCTTTCCTCAGCGTTGATAAAATCTGTTCGAGTGGAGCAGGTCCAAGCGCTTCGGGGATTCTTGGCGAACCCTCTTGCGCAGCTGCCTGGTGGATACCCGCCACCAGCCAGATGGCCATGGCCAGAATCCTTCTCATATCTCCGTGCCGAGTTGTTCGCGGAAGATGCGGAGCACCTTGCTCATGCGTTTCTCCACGGCTTTGACACTGAGTCCGAGCCGGTCGGCGATTTCGTTGTAGGTCAGATCTTCCAGGCGATTCATGAGAAACACTTCGCGGCCTCCCTCCGGCAAACTATTGATTACCCCTACCAGTTTTCGGTTATAATCCTCCATCTCTGCCAGTTTCTCGGGGGTATCGAAATCCCGGTCACCGGGACGTTCCTTCAGGTATCTGAAATAAAGCTGACGTCTTTTAACCTGGTTAATGGTGAGGTGGAGGGCAATGGTGTAGAGGTAGGCCTTGACCGTTTTGCGCTCAATGCGGCCTCGGTTTTCCCAGAGCTTGACAAATACATCCTGAGCCAGGTCTTCGGCCATATCCACATCCGCACACCTGAAATAGATGTAATTACGGATTGGCTTGTAGAACTGATTGAACAGAGCCCTGAACTCAGCGGCTGATAGTTCGTCCTCCGACGGGGGTGGTTTTAGCAGTGCGAGGATCACGGGCTGGTTTTCGCTGTAAAAATGAGGACAGAACAGGCAATTCCGGATACTCTTCTCACCGGGGCGGTTTTGCACCGGGCCGGAACATATCCTGAACAACTGACAAAAAAAGCCGCCCAGGGGTTGTTCAGCTTGATCCGGGCGGCTATGTACATTTGGCCCGACCCGGCAATGAACCGGGAGAATGGACCATGCAAGGAACTATTTTGGTAATCGGAGCTTCTGGCCAGATTGGCACAGAGCTCGTGACCGCCCTCCGTCAGAAGTGGGGTGATAAGCGGGTCATCGCTGCGGATTTGCGACCAACGGATCAACCGGAACTACTTTCCGGACCTTACATTCAGCTCGACACGCTCGACCGTTCTGCGGTGGAATCGGTCATAGATCACTATCAGATTACTGAGGTCTATCAGCTTGCGGCGTTGCTTTCGGCGACGGCTGAGCGGCACCCCGAAAAGGCGTGGGACCTCAATATGAACGGGCTCTTTATTCTGCTTGAACTCTGTCGAGCCGGTAAAGTGAGCAAACTTTTCTGGCCCAGTTCCATTGCTGTATTTGGCCCAACCTCTCCCCGGCTGCTGACACCACAGCGCACCATCATGGAACCCACCAGTGTGTATGGCATATCCAAGCAGGCTGGAGAGCGCTGGTGCGAGTATTATCACCTGAAGCACGGTGTGGATGTGCGCAGTTTGCGCTATCCGGGGCTCATCGGTTATCGCTCTGCACCCGGAGGGGGCACGACAGATTATGCCGTGGATATCTTTTATTCAGCCGTCGAAAACGACAGCTACACCTGTTTTCTCTCGGCCGGCACTATGCTTCCCATGATGATGATGGAAGATGCCATTCGGGCCACCATAGAGCTCATGGAGACTCCGGCAAGCTCCGTCAAGATCAGGAGCAGCTATAACCTGGCCGGGATGAGCTTTACTCCGGAGATGATCGGGCAGGAAATCCGCAAGCACCAGCCGGGCTTTCGATTAGACTATGTACCCGATTTCAGGCAGTCACTGGCTGACTCCTGGCCTGACAGCATTGATGATTCAGCCGCCCGGGACGACTGGGGGTGGAAGCCAGAATATGACCTGGCACGACTGACAGAGAAAATGTTAGTCGAAATACGAAGAAAAAAACAAGCCTCTGGCGAAACTTCCGGACTCCACGGGGCGTAAAAAGCAGAGAACCATTGTCAAAACGCCATGAAAACCAGTTTCTACCACCATTTCCTCGTTCTCCTTTTTCTGGGCCTCGCAACCGTTCCTGCCTTGGCCGGGAACAATGGAGGAATCAACCAAATTGATGAACACGGGCAGCGCCAGGGCTATTGGGTCATCAATGGCTTCATGTCCAATGACCGGGCTTATGCTCCGGATGAGACGGTAGAAGAAGGCACCTATCATAACAGCCGGAGAGAAGGCGTCTGGAAAAGATACTGGCCAGGAGGCAAACTGATGAGCCAGGTCCAATACCTCGCAGGAAAGCCCCATGGAGTTTATTCCACGTTTTACGAAAACGGCCAGGTCGAAGAAACGGGCACTTGGGTCAACAACAAGAACATAGGAGAATTCAAACGTTTCCACCCCAACGGGCAGCCTCAGCAGGCTTTTGTGTTCAATGAGTCCGGGAAGCGCAATGGCATTCAGCGATACTTTCATGAGAATGGCAAGCCGGAGCTTGAGCTTACGGTGCTCAATGGGCAGGAAAACGGAGTCAGCAAACGCTACAACGAGCAGGGTTTGCTGGTTGAAGAGAAAGAATTCGCGAAGGGAGTGATGGTACCTGGAAGTCTGATAATACATCGGGAAAATCCCGCACCTGCGGCCATACCGGCAGTTGATCCATACGATGAAGAGATTGGTAAATCCAGCCCTGTGGCCGTAGAAAAGCCGAATGCTGCTGATGTGTTCAAGCCCAATGGTTTCAACACCCTTTACAACAAGAACGGAGACATTGCCCAGACCGGACAATTCCACAAGGGTCGACTGATGGATGGTAAGGTCTTCAAGTACAACAACAATGGCGTACTGGTGCGCATAGAAATGTACAAGAACGGGAGGTTTGTGGGCACCGGAGTCATTCCCGAGGCCGATCTTTAAGGCTGCATCTCCTTCAGTTTTCAAGTTGAACTGACACACTGACCCCGGCATTACCGCCGGGGTTTTCTTTTCTTTGTATCATGCAACATGAGTTGTCCCTGTACAACAGCCTGACCCGGCAGAAGGAAGTATTCGAGCCCCTTCGTCCACCATTCGTGGGGCTCTATGTGTGCGGCCCTACCGTTTACAACTATGCTCACCTCGGCAATGCCCGTACCTATGTCACCTTCGATGTGCTGTACCGCTACCTGAAGTACCTCGGCTACAGGGTGCGTTATGTGCGCAACATCACTGATGTGGGACATATCACCACGGAGTTTGACGCTGGTGTTGACCGGATTGGTGAGCAAGCCAGGCTGGAGATGCTCGAGCCGATGGAGATTGCTCATAAATACACGGTCTACTTCCATTGGGTATTGCAGCAACTCAACACGGAGCCACCATCCATTGAGCCCACAGCTACTGGTCATATCATCGAGCAGATTGATATGGTGAAAAAGATTCTGTCAGAAGGGCTCGCTTATGAAGTGAATGGCAGCGTTTACTTCGATGTACAGGGATACATGAAGCGCTTTCCATATGGAGAACTCAGCGGCAGGAATGTCGATGAATTACTGGAACACACCCGAGATTTAGAGGGGCAGGAAGAGAAGCGGTTCTTTGCTGATTTTGCGCTGTGGAAGAAAGCTGCTCCAGAGCACATCATGCGTTGGAGCTCTCCGTGGGGTGATGGCTTTCCGGGATGGCATCTTGAGTGCTCGGCCATGAGTACCAAGTATCTCGGCGACCGCTTTGATATACACGGCGGAGGGATGGACCTGAAGTTTCCGCACCATGAATCGGAGATCGCCCAGAATACGGCATGCTGTGGCCATGGCCCGGTGAAGTACTGGCTGCACGGCAACATGCTGACAGTAAATGGCCAAAAGATGTCCAAGTCCCTTGGCAACTCCTTCCTGCCGCACGAGTTATTTGAAGGAAGTCACGAGCTCCTGGACCAAGGCTACGCCCCCATGGTAGTTCGCTTCTTCATGCTTCAGGCCCATTACCGCAGCACTTTGGATTTCTCAAATGAAGCCTTGCAAGCCGCGGAGAAGGGCTATCGAAGAATGATGAACGCCATCCAGCAGATTGAGCGGCTGCCGCCATCTAAAGACAGCACGGTTGATGTGGCCTCCATCCGGGAGGCCTGCCGGCAGTCCATGAATGACGACCTGAACACGCCAATGGTCGTGGCGCATTTGTTTGATGCAGTGCGGCTGGTCAACGGATGTGCTGAGGGCCTGCAGCGCATCACCCAAGACCAGATCAAGGAGCTCCGGCATCTCTTCCACGATTATGCATCCGTCGTTCTGGGCCTGCGCATGGAGGAGTCGGAAGGGGCTGATCGCAGCGTTACTGATCAGCTCATGTCCCTTGTGCTAGAGCTTCGTGCTGAAGCGCGAAGCAAGAAGGACTTTGCAACATCTGACAAGATCCGGGATTCGCTCGCTGCGATGAATATCCAAGTCAAAGACACCAAAGAAGGAGCCTCCTGGACCCATGGCAACTAAACGCACCCGACTGATTGCGCTTCTCCTCAGTGGGGCAGCTGCGCTCGTTTTCATCCTCCAGAGCTGCGAAAATAGAAAGTCCGGGCGGGGCGGAGATTCAAGCACAAAAGAAAGCAGTGACAAGCCGAAGGAACAGATCGTGGTACCGTCCTTCATTACGGACAGTGCGATGTTCTTCCTTCGCACTCAGGTTGAGTTTGGCCCACGTGTGCCCAATACCCGTGCACATGTGCAAACCGGAGACTGGCTGGTGAGTCGGCTACAGGCCTATGGCGGCCGGACGATTGAACAGAAGACCACTGTTTTGGCATGGGATGGCACTCCATTGCGCATGCGGAATATCATTGCAGAGTTTAATCCCGATGCCCGGAAGCGTATTCTTCTTGCGGCACATTGGGATACTCGTCCGTATGCGGATAAAGATCCCGAATCATCCATGCGGAAGCTTCCGATTGATGGTGCCAATGACGGCGCGAGCGGAGTAGCGGTGCTGCTCGAGGTAGCCAGGCTTATCCAGCAGGCGCCTCCGAAGGTCGGGGTGGATATCATCTTCTTCGACGCGGAAGACTACGGGCGACCGGAATGGGATGACGGCGGTTCTGACCAGGACTATCTATACTGGTGCCTTGGATCACAACATTGGAAGAACAATCCCCATCGCCCGGGATATCAGGCTATGTTCGGCATCCTGCTCGATATGGTGGGTGGGCGCAATGCCCGGTTTAATCGGGAAGGAATAAGTATGCAGGTTGCTCCCGATGTAGTGAACCGGGTGTGGTCCACTGCTGCCAAGCTGGGCTATGCCGGGTTGTTTCAGGATCCAGTGACCGGTGAGATTATCGATGATCACATCTTTATGAATCAGGCAGGGGTGCGCTCCATCGACATCATTGATATGCAGCCATCCACTAAGACGATGGGTTTTGGGGGCTATGAGTTCAGCAGCACACACCACACGCACAAGGATAATCTGGAGAATATTGACCCTTCGGTGGTTGAAGCGGTAGGACGTACCCTTACCCATGTGATCTATCACACCCGTTGAGCTGATCCAGCGGGCCTGTTGTTTCTCAACGCTTGGGTCGGGTATTTGAGTTCCCCGAAATCATATCAGGACAACAGTTCCAGAAGCGGATCAGAAGTCGAGGTTTAAACTCAGATAGAATACCCTGGGCAGCACTTGTCCGTCATCCACACCCCAGGCCCAGTCAGCGCGAATAAAATAGCCCAGTACCCTGGACCGCAGTCCGAACCCGTAGCCGTAGATAATAGGTTCGCGATTATTGTCCACAGTGACGGTAACGGGATTCTGATCCACCACCGTTTGGTTGAAGGAATTTTCTTCTGAGTAGGGGTCACGACCAGTCCAAGCCGTGCCGGCATCCAGGAAAGTTACCACCTGAAAGTTTTCTACAAAATCACTCCGGATGGGCTTATTGAGCAGATGCTTGAACACGGGCCAGCGGATTTCGGCACTGCTCATGGCTACCGAGTTACCATTGCGGGCGTTCACCAGGAATCCCCTCATCGGACCGGCAAAACTCTGGAAGTTGTAATCCTGATCTGTGGAGATAGGTGTTGAGTTGTCGATGCGCTGAAACAGCCAATTGTCGACACCTCCGAGGTAATGCACGAGCCGATATCGACCAAAGGTTGTTGCCCCAGCCACACGCACTGCCGCGATCAGCTCCCGGTGTATCCTCCGGTAGTGACGGAAATCAAACCCAGCCACATTGAAGTCAGTACGTTCATTCCAGCTGTCGGGTTGTTGGTAGCGCTCGAGCCAGAACTTGTAGCGAGTTCCATTAAACAGGTTGAGACCCCGGTTAATGGTATTGTCAAATACATATTCCAGCCGGGCACCTGCATTGTATTCATTGGCATTTGGGGTTATCAGGCTTTGTGGATCCACGGAAAGCAGAACTACACGGTCATGCCTGAGGATTCCCGTGATGCGCAGCGATGAGAGTTCGGAAAACGGATATCGCCATTGCCAGGTAAAACTGTGGGTATGGACTCGAAAGAAGCTGAACTGAACGGCCTGGAACTGCGACTGTCGCTGAAACATGATTCGCTTGTCCCACCGGCTCTTGAGATTTTCGAAACTCAGTCCGTAGTCATTGTTCTGAAGATCTCCACTCAGGCGGAATCCCCCTACTATTTTATAATCCTCGAGCAGATCGCTGACACCTAGTTTGATCAGTCCGGAAATTCCCGGGTTGATACTTGTAGGTCCTGAAAAATTCTGATAGAAAGCACTGGTAAAGCTATTATCGACCTGAGTGAGCACATAATCTGTGGAGAAATTGAGGCGGTAGTTGCGCGACTTCGGAATCTGAACCGTCTTTGTTAGTCCGGACGACGCGGTCGAGTCGGCTGTGCCCACTTCTGTGATCCGAACTGTCTGTTTATTGTACTGATAATCTTTTCTCTCATCCTCGAAGACATAGTTGCGGATATCCACCTCCCCCGGAGGGGGTGGAACATCCATTCGCACCAGGTTACCGCCAGCCGGCTCCGTTTGTTGCTGCGGTGCACCTGATGGTTCACTTGAGCGTGCATTTCCGAATGGCCTGTCGGCTTCGCGTTCACCCAACAAGATGATAGGCTGTGAGCCCTTACGGAAAGAGAGCAGGTATTCACCGCTTCCCTCTTCAAACTGATAGAAGCCTGGGCTGCGTGGAAAGTCGGAGAGCGTCTGGCTAACGGTGAAATACCGGTAGTGAATGATGGTATCCACGCGAGCTATGGTGCTGTCAATGCGCGACATAAACCGGTTGGTCACACCGCCCTGCTTTGCGAGGTAAGTATAATGCTTGTTGGAATAGCCGGAAGGATGCTCTTCGTCCACATCAGGCGTTGAGGTAATTCGCTCCAGCACACGTGAACGATTCGCTATATCCAGGATAAAAACATCTTTGGCCAGTGGGTACTGGTCTATGGAGACCTCCTTGCGCAATGTATCATCAGGCCTGTTGGATGAGAAGATGATGGCCTCACCCCGGCCGATGAACCGGGGGCTCATATCATCGTACACGTCATTCGTCAGTTGCTCGTAGTTATTGCCGATGACCTGATAGAGGTAGAGGTCTGTCTGGCCCCTGTTTACACCACTCATGATGATGCGCTTGCCATCCATGCTGTAGTCCATGGACACCACCTTCTCCAGTCTGAAGAGTTCCTTCTCCGTCCACTTCTTGTCGGTCAGCGCATATTGCCCGATGAACGCCCTGCCCTTTTTTTCTGAAACGATGGTGAGGATTTCTCCTGATGGATGCCAGGCCAGAACAGGAAAACTTTCATCCTGAATCCGGTCCAGGCGATATTCACGTTTGAGAATACACCTTGACCGGTGCGTTGAACGGTCATACAGCCAAACGCGGTACTGACCGAGCTCATTGGTGACGTATGCAATATGCTCCCCTTCCGGAGACAGACTGAAGTGGGTGTAGCGGTACTTCTTCCGGTACTTCACCTGCATCTGGCCCAGAAATCTGGACTGGCGTTGCCAGTTGCGCAAGGATTGGCGGTCGCTGCCGGCGGGTGGCATCGGTTCGCCAGGCACTGCCTGCATGCGCGGTGTGCCACTGCGCGAGGAATAATAGCGGATAAAGTCTCGGGTAAGGGTATCAACGGACTGTCCCAGCACGAATAGGAATCCACTTTCGATATTTCTGCTCACCCGCGCCATGTAGAGGATATTGGGAATAACGGATGCCCCGTAGACCTCGGCGATGTAGTTCCAGAAGGCCTCACCAGCCAGGCCTGCCTCTTCGCCGTATAGGCGGTTCAGCGAGCGGAAACGCTTTTCCTGCGCCTTGTCACGGATAAACCACTGGCTACCCGATGTAGGACCTGTTGCCGCATATCGGATAATGCCCTCTTCGTACCATTCCGGAATAGAAAGCAAGGTCGAACTCTTGATGACATCCTTCCAGTCGCCACCATACATCATCTGAGAAAAGACAATACGGGAGATATTCTCGCGAACTTGTTTTTCCAGTCGAGCGTGGTCCCCTTCGTAAAACACAAACATCTTATTGCCCAATATGCGGGCGGCACCGCCGATATTAAACTGGTCATCTCCGGTGATACCGATATTGCTTTGGCGGAATTCGGACTGCTTCAGGTAGGTCAGTATCTGCACCTTGTCTTCCAGCGCAAAGTCGAAGAATTGCTGAATATCCACCAGGTTACGCTCGGCTGAAATGAGCGTGTATTGGGCCAGTTGTTCACCACCCAGGTAGTAGTACACTTCAAAATGCTCACCGGGATAGTAAAACCATTCAAAGTCCTTGTATTGCACCCTGTTCTTACCAAATTCCACATTGGAGCCCTGATAGAACTGACCGGAGACCCCGGCAGACAGGAGCATAGACATGAGGAGTATGGACGGTCTGAAGTGCATCAGGTGAAGTGACGTGTAAAGATAACCTCCGGTACCCATGCGGGAGATATGAATGCGGGGGTGGAGGGTTGAAAACGATATACCATTTCATCAGTGGGTTCCCCCCAGCTCAGGAGCGATCTTTGCCCTATGGAGTTGCACGCATTCGCCTTTAATCCGTTCCAGGAAAACACCTATATCGTAGCAGATGTTTCGGGGTTATGCTTCATCCTTGACCCCGGTATGGTGGATGAAGAAGAGGATGAAGAATTATTCTCCTTCATTGATAAGAAGGGTTATCGGCCAGTTATGATCATCAATACCCATTGCCACCTCGATCATATCTTAGGCAATCGCTCATGCGCGGAGCGCTATGGCTTGCCCTTGATAGCCTCCCGTGGTGAGTTGCCTATACTCGAGCGGGCGGCTTCGGCCAGTCTGATGTGGGGAGTTCCTTACCGGGAGTCTCCTCTCCCCGCCCAGTTCATAGCTGAAGGAGATCTCCTTCCTCTGGGGGCTATGCAGTGGACTGTTCTGGATGTACCTGGACATTCCCCGGGCCATATTGCTTTGGTTCATCACGGCACCGGGACTATTCTCTCTGGGGATGTCCTGTTTAAGGGGAGCATTGGGAGGACGGATCTTCCCATGTGTGACCATGCCCAACTCCTCCGAAGCATAGGCGAAAAGATGTACACCTTACCCGACCATTACATGGTGCATTCCGGTCACGGACCAGCCACGACGATTGGCGTGGAGAAGCGCACCAATCCGTTCGTCCGCGGCTGATCAAGGAGCCTTTTGCAGGGTAAATCCGAATGTACTTCCGACACCCTCGGAGCTCCTGACCGTGATGGTCTGACCGTGGCTTTCGATAATATGCTTGCATATGGCCAGTCCCAGACCGGATCCTCCCTCGTGTCTTGAACGGCTTGTATCCACCCGGTAGAAGCGCTCGAATACCCGTGCAAGGTGGTGCTTGGCCATGCCGATCCCATCGTCGGCGACCTCGATCAGGATATTGTCTGCCATATCGTAGAACCGGATACGGGTTTCACCGTTTTCCCTTCCGTAGTTGATGCTGTTCACCAGGAGGTTAAGAATGACCTGTTCGATCTTTCCCTTGTCACCATTCACATAGATAGGCCGTTCGTTCGGATTGCGGAGCGTGAGGGTTATGTTTTTCTCTGAGGCCATTTGCTCCAGGCTTTCGGTGCAGTGTCTACTGAGGTCAACGACGTCAAAACGCGAAATATCGAGGGGCACATTTCCGCTTTCGAAGCGCGTTATCTGGTCGAGGTCCTTGATGAGTCCGGCCAGACGATCGCAGCTCTTATTGGCCTTTTCGAGGAACTGACGGGCCGTAACCTGATCCCCCATATCACTATCGAGCACTGTTTCGAGGTATCCCTGAATGGTGAAGAGAGGAGTCTTAAGCTCGTGGGCGAGGTTTCCGATGAAGTCTCTTCTGAAATTGTCAGCGGCCTGGAGTTCCTTGATTTCCCGGATACGCTCCTCAGCCCAATCCGCTACCTCCTCATTGATCTGGCCCAGTACATCGGACCCCATTTCAATGCGGGTTCGTTCGCCTCTGGACTTCAGCTGGTGGATGGTCTTGTAGATAATTTTGACCTTGTGATAAAGGAATTTCTCTATAAAGAAGTGGATGGTAAAATAGGAAATTGGAAAGCCGAGGAGAATAAGCACAGCGATCCACAGCCACTCCACATTGTGGTCCAGGAAGTAGACTGTCATGGCGTAGGAAATCGCCGTCAGGCCGGTAACCAGCAGAGCTGAGGCCAGGGCGACCCCTCTTGGAGTCCGTTCCGGTTTCACGGTTCAAATTTATACCCCACGCCCTTGACGGTCTTGAAGTATTCGTCCCCGAGTTTTTCGCGCAGTTTCCGGATATGGACATCGATGGTTCTATCGCCCACGATAACATCATTGCCCCACACACTTGACAAGATATTTTCCCGGGTAAAAACCCGCCCGGGCGCGGAAGTAAGCAGCGCCAGCAGTTCAAATTCCTTTTTGGGCAGCGACAGTTGCTCACCGTCCTTGTATACTACATAGCGTTCTTTGTCAATGACAATTCCCGTGGCCGGCAGCCCTGTGCCATCCTCTTCGCTTCCGGATGGCCGTCTGAGCAGGGCCTTCACCCGCGAAACCAGAACGCGTGGTTTGATGGGTTTCGAAATGTAATCATCAGCTCCGGCATCAAAACCGGCAATCTGACTGTAGTCTTCGTTTCGGGCTGTGAGGAAAGCGATACGCACATTCCGGAGATTCGGATTATCACGCATTTCCCGACACGTTTCCATGCCGTCCATTTCGGGCATCATGACATCCAGCAGAACAAGATCGGGTATGTTGGATAATGCCAGTTGGAGTGCCTTTCTCCCGTTGGGTGCGGTCATTACCTCATAGCCTTCGCGTTCCAGGTTATAGGCGATCAGGTCGAGGATATCCTGTTCATCATCGACGAGGAGAATTTTCTGTTTTCGCATAATCCCCTGGATTTAGCTTTATTCGGCGTTGCGAAGTTACCTTGCGGCAGGTTAAGTTCGGGTTAATGTAACCTTAACCTTAACGGGCGTTCGAAAAGAGTTTGCATGACCAAAGCACTCACTGACCAACTGGTTTGGATTACTGGCGGCAGCTCTGGCATTGGCGAACAGTTGGCATATGCCTGCTCTTCCGCTGGCGCCCGTCTGGTTCTTTCAGCCCGCAATGCCGCGGCGCTGGAGCGCGTGCGTGCTTCATGTCAGGATCCATCGCGTGTACTATTGATTCCAATGGACCTTACCAGCACTGAATCGATTCAGCTTGCGGCATCACGCGTCCTGGCTGAAGCCGGGCCTCCTGATGTGCTTATACACAATGGAGGACGCAGCCAGCGTAGCCGGGCCCTTTCAAGTCCTCTGGCACTTGACCGGGAGCTGATGGAGGTCAACTATTTCGGGCCGGTAGCACTCACCAAGCTGGTGGTACCGGAGATGCTCAGAAACGGCGGGGGCCTCTTGGTTGTCATGAGCAGTCTGGCCGGCAAGTGGGGCTTCTATGAGCGATCCGCCTATGCCGCTGCAAAACATGCCCTGCACGGCTTTTTCGAAACGCTGCGACTCGAGAATGAGGATGCGGGGCTTCGTGTTTCTATGGTGACCCCCGGGTTTATTGCCACAGATATTTCCCGACATGCTGCTGATGCGACGGGTCAACCCACAGGCGAAATGGATGCGAATCAAGCCCGGGGTATGCCTCCCGAGGTGTGCGCCAGGATCATTTTGCGCCGAGCATTAGCCGGGGATGAGGAGTTTGCTGTTGGGGGAAAAGAGTTGATTGCCCTCTGGATTCACCGGTACTTTCCTCGGCTCTTTGGCCGCCTGATTCGCCGCCAGTCCCCGAGGGGCCGATCCAGTGTCAATCCTTGATGCGGCTGAAGCGAAGAGCCTTGAGCATGAAGTCAGGCAGAGGCCTTGTGGGGTCTCTTTTTTCCACGTCGAGATAAATTCCCCACTTTTCTACGATGGGCACTTTGTACACCTCAATCATCTCAATCAGCACGCCATCCGGATCATCGATGTAGGTACAATGCACGCGGGTATTACCCATATCGAGCACTTCACGGCTGTCACATCGGAACGGAAATCCCGACCTGGCGAGTGAACCACCGAGGGCATCCATCCCCTTCACATCGAGACCGATATGAACAAATCCGGAGTCTCCCCAGATTCTACCCTTAAAAATTCGCACAGGCTGGCGGTCGAGCGCTTGCACCAATTCGATCGTTGTATTCCCGGTTACTCGTGCGAATCCTCCGCCGGGAGGCTTGGACTGAGTCAGGAGAACTCGGCGGTAGCGTTGGTCTCCCCCTGGAAGAGAGGCCCAGTCGGCAAAAACTCCTTCACGGTCATACACCACTTTATTATAGCCCAGCATATCGCGGTAAAGCCCAAATGACCGTTCGATATCTGTCACACCCACAACAGCTCCCCGCAGGCCTCCGGAGTGCATTCTTGGCTTGGTGAACCAGCCATTACCCCGAACAAACTGGAAGCAGTTCCCGTCAGGATCCCTGAGGATAAAAGACGGTGAACCTACCGGGTCGTCGGATAGCAGAGACGTGGAATCCGGTGCATGTTGCTGGCAGAATGCGTGAGCTGCGCGTACGTCCGGACATTTCACCTGAACCATGAAAATACCGACATCTCCAGCCTGCACTACGAAGGAAGGAAGTGATGGTTCAAAGCTTGTGGGCCGGATGACCTCCATTGCGCAACCACCTGTTAGGTTCATAATCATGCTGGCACGCTTGGTGATTACCTCGTTGCGGGTATATACCCGCATCAGGGGCGCCGGCGCGATTGAATCGAAGAAGGGAATGTCCAACCCGAGAAATTTGCGGTAGAAAACCAGGCAACGATCCATATTCCGGACCGCTAGTCCGATATGCTGAAGTCCGTTAATCGCGGGGGCGGGAGCTTTTTTCATTCCAGTGCCTGAGTGATTGTATCAGCTGTTGGCGCAGGTCTCTCCATGTCTCCATTTCTTGTCCATGCGACCTCATCATGAGGCGATAGCGGCGGCTTTTGCGCACGAGATGAAACAGTGAATTCCAACGCATGGCAAGTATACCACCAAAAGACATGATCAGGAAGGTGATCCAGCCAGCAGAGGACTTTCCCGACAGGATTGCCGAAACGGCCGGCACGAGGCCCAGCCATAAGGGGCCAAGAAAGGTCCAGAAACTGAGTCTTATTGAATTGAAGAACAGAGTATCGCGGATGCGGGTAGAGATCAGCCACTCTACGAGCGAGAGAAAAGGAAGCCAGAGCAGACGAGCAGCGGAGTATACAGGAAAAAAGGCCAGCAGGAAAAACGAGGACGTCGCGCGAGGGAGTGAATTCCGCGAAGCGAATGCAATACCCGATTCATCCAGTTTGAGCTTTGCCGACAGGTGCACATAGTCCCTGAAGAGTTGTTTCTCCTGGTCTTCGGCCTTGTTATGCAGATAGTCAAGCACGTGGAGATAATCGTGCATCTTACCATAACTGGATCCCGACCTCGAGATGGATTCGCAGAGGCCCCGGATACCGAG
>CANGTU010000004.1 GCA_947456965.1 Flavobacteriales bacterium | reverse complement strand
GCGAATGGCTATCGCCTCGACCACATCCATGTTTTCATTCATGGTATACACGCGCCCATTGTGGATGATGAGGTCTGCTTCTTCCGACTGGTAGGCACAGGCTAAGAAAAGGGCTGGACAAAAAGCCACCAGCAGGGCCAGAGAAATGCGCATAGGTGAATGGATTATTCTGATGTGCGATGAATCCAGGCCGCTCCTGCCTGGGCTGTAGGCATGACCAGGATGTCCTGAATGCAAACGTGGGGCGGACGGCTGACCATGAACCAGAGGACTTCCGCGATGTCGGCAGCATGCAGGGGCTCAAAGCCCTGGTAAACGGCGGCAGCCCGGGCCTGATCTCCCTTGAAGCGCACGGTACTGAACTCGGTGTCGGCTGCGCCGGGAGCAATCTGGCCTACCCGTATACCGAACGGCAGCAAATCAATACGCATGCTTCGCGTGAGGGCTTCTACGGCAAACTTGGTGGCGGAATAGACATTGCCTCCGGGATATCCCTCCCGCCCCGCGATGGAACCGATGTGAATAATGGTGCCTCGCTTACGGTCTTTCATCCCGGGAATAACGAGCCGGGAGATGTTCAGTATGCCGCGAATATTGGTGTCAATCATCTGGTCCCAGTCATCGGGATCGGCAAGCTCCACGGGCTCGCGTCCCGCTGCAAGGCCGGCATTGTTCACCAGTACGTCTACCTCTTTCCACGACTCGGGAAGGTCGTTCCAGGCGTGCGTCGTGGCCTCCCGGTCGCGTATGTCAAAACAGCTTAACTGATTGTCGCAGCCCATGGAGGTGAGGTGGGACGACAAGGCGTGGAGTCGGTCGGAGCGACGACCGGTGATGATCAACCTGTAGCCGCCCTCAGCCAGGCGCAGGGCTATGGCTTGGCCGAAGCCGGACGTGGCACCGGTAACAAGGGCAATGGGATTCTTCACAGACTCGGAAATCGGTCAGCGAAGGTAGGTAGCGTCAGGAAAACTTAAGCAGCACGGCTTCCACTACGCTGGAGGTCTGCTCGGCCCGGTCAGCCGCAGCTGCGAGGTCGGTAAGCAGTTCCTTTTGCTTCAGGATCTCCACGGCATTCAGCCGATCCCGGAAGAGCGATCCTACTGCGTCGTCAAATAGTACATCTACTCGCTTCTCTGCTTCACGAATGGCTGCAATGTGTTCTTTCACGCTGGATGTCATACGGAGACCCTGCATTTCGTGAATCAGGGCATTAAGGGCTTCGCAGGATTTGACAATCTCATCCATCATGGCCAGCACAGCGGGGCTGAATTGATGGATCTTGTAAAGCTCAATGCGCTTGGAAACGGCATGGATATAATCTGTCACATCATCCAGGGTGTGCGCCAACTCCTGGATGTCTTCCCGGTCAAACGGAGTGAGGAAGGTCTGAGATGATTCGCGCATGATGAAATGAGTAATATCGTCGCCCTGCCGCTCAAGTTCCGTGATGCGACGGTGTGTATTGAGCCTGGTGACGCTATCAGCGTGAAGTGCGTTCCGGAGTGTTTCGGCAATCTGCACCATATTCAACGATGCCTGCCTGAACAGTGGGAAAAACTTCTTGTCCTTGGGAACCAGGGACTGAAATAAGGTGTTGAGTGAAAAGCTCATGTATGGCTCAAAAGTAGCTGATGAAATGGCAAGCCTGCGTTACTGCTGCGTGAATATTCTGCAGCCTCCGGATCAAGGCTCCGGAGAGGAGGATCTGCCTTTGCGGGACCCGGCATACAACTCATATCCCTGAAATCGACAGGACAGCTTGCCGTTGAACAGTTCCTGCTTACGGAAGGGCTTGAGCCCAATGGACTTCAGGGCTTCTGTATGGGAGGATATTACCCAAGCTCTGAAACCTGGCCAATGGTGCTTGAATCGCTCGCCGATGCGGCGATAGAGATGCTCCGCTTGATCCTGGTCCATCCGTTCACCGTAGGGTGGATTCAGGATGAGCCATCCCTCGGAGTGGGTGGGCTCCAGTGTCATGAAGTCGGCCAGAACCGGCCTCAGGATATCCTGAAGACCTGCTGCAGCAATGTTCTCCACGGCAAGCGCGAGCTGCTTATGATCTACGTCAGAGGGCAGAATCGGGGCCCGAAGAGGCCGATTCTCTTTACTGGACTCTGACACTATTTCCTCCCAGAGTGCCTCATCGAAGGTGGGCCAGCGCATAAATCCGAATTCACCACGCACGAGCTGGGGCGACCGGTTCAGTGCAATTGAAGCGGCTTCGATGGAAAGAGTGCCGCTTCCGCACATGGGATCGTAGAGGACCTGAGAGCCATCATAACCTGCATGCAGGAGCATAGCTGCCGCGAGCACCTCATTGAGGGGAGCGGTGCCGCCGGATCGCCGGTAACCGCGCTGGTTGAGCGATGTGCCGCTGCTGTCGAGAGAAATACTCACCTGTTCCTCATCCACATGCAGATGCAGCAGGATATCCGGTCGGGCAGGATCCACATCGGGCCTGCTGCCAAAACGCTGTGCAAAACGATCGGCTATGGCATCCTTAAGGCGAAGAGCGGCAAAATGAGGATGGCGGTATTGCGCCGAACGTACATTCGGATCAATAGCAAAGGTCTGATCAATGCCGAACATTTCTTCCCAGGGAAACTCCATGGCCTTTTTATGGAGATCATCCGGGCGGCGAGCACGGAAGGATGTAACCTGAACAAGAACTCTCAGCGCGGTGCGAAGGCGGTAGTTGAACCGGTATACGGCGGCCATATCACCCGTGCAGTGAACTACGCGAAGTCCCATTTCGACGTCGCCTGCACCGAGGGTTCGGAGTTCTTCAGCCAGCAGCGCTTCACAATGGGCGAGAGTCTTGACGGATATCCGGAACATCGGGTAACGGGTATGCGAAAGTCAGGATCCTGCCTTTTTGCAGCGGTATCCGAGCGAGGTGAGGATGACTATGATCTTGTCGCGGTGATCGCCTTGAATGATGATCTCGCCATCCTTGGCTGACCCTCCTGTGCCGCACTTCGATTTCAGAGTTCGGCCGAGTTCTTCAAGTTGCTCAGCTTCGCCCACGAAACCTCTGACCACCGATGCGAGTTTGCCTCCACGGTGGTTCTTTTCGAGCCACACGCGCAAATCCTGCTGCCCGGGTGGCAAGGCCTGTGCTTCTTGTTCGCCTTCTCCAGGACGCCACTCAGGATTGGTGGAGTACACCAGACCACCGTTATTCTTCTTGCTCATGTTCGTGTTCGGATTGCGGCCAGCCTTCTCGCAGAGGACGGCTGCCATTCGTTGCTTGAAGGTCGTGCAGCAGAATGACATCAATGAGGGTATGGGCGAGCATGGCCGAAGCCAGTCCGAGCCATTCTGCCATGAAGCCGATGACCATGATGAAACCAGTCATCATGAGACCGTATGTGCTGATTCTCCAGTCCCTCGGATTCAGGTAACCATGGATCGCAACAAATACCACAGCAGTGAGAATTACCCCGAGAAATGGCTGAAGTGCTCCGCGGAAGAGCATCTCCTCTCCTACTCCGGCGCAAAAAGAGATGAACAGGATTTCACTCATCGTGAGATCGAACTGCCCGAGCAGTTTCACATACCTCCGGTTCACCGGATCCATGAATGGCCTGCTGATCAGCCATCGGGCTGCGAATCCTGCCGCAATACCAACCGCAGCGCCGCCGGCCAGTTGACTATACCAGGGGCTGTATCCCACGAGCATCGCGGCCAGATCGACCTTTTCAGTATAGCGGTCAATCACGATAGCCACGAGCGGCATACCTGCGAGAGTGGCCAAAGCCAACCGCATGATCAGTTGCTGGGGCGGCTTCATGGGGATTCCTGTGAAATGGTCCGGCGTATTCCCCGCATATCGCTTCCTCCCGGGCTCTGGAATACCTCTAGGTCGAAGAAAGGCACAGCGGCCAGGAGATGGTCAAACAGATCAGACATAACCTCCTCAAACTGCTCCCATTTTTTGTCGTAGGTGAACACGTAGATTTCGATCGGCAGACCATTTTCATTGGGCTGCAACTGCCTTACCATATAGGTCATGGACAGGTTGATGCGCGGATTCTCTTCGATATACTTGGTGGCATAAAGGCGAAAGATGCCGATGTTGGTCATATGCCGGCCATTGAGCAGCACCGACTTATCAATTTGATGTTGCTCATTGTACTCGCGAATATCCGCATGGCGGCTCTTGAGATACGGCCGAATCCGCTCAAGGGTAAGCAACCGGTTGTACAACGCTTCATCGCAGAAGCGAATGCTCGATATGTTGATCAGGATGTGCCGCTTGATGCGGCGGCCGGCACTTTCCTGCATACCCCGCCAGTTCTTGAATGAATCGCTGACCAGCGCGTAACTCGGCACCAGGGTGATGGTCATGTCCCAGTTGCGCACCTTCACTGTGGTGAGATTGATCTCCATCACCTCACCATCAGCACCATATTTCTCCACGGTAATCCAGTCGCCGATTCTCACAAGATCAATGGCACTCATCTGAACAGAGGCCACAAAGCCCAGAATGGGATCTCGGAAAACGAGGATGAGAACGGCAGTAACAGCGCCAAAGCCTCCGAGAATATACAGGGGTGATTCACCCAATACAATAGCCAGGATGAGCACGAAACCGATCAGGTAGAAGACAATCTTCGCTACCTGCTTGTAACTGCGCACAGGTTTGTCGCGAAATGTTTCCGTATGCTCGAGTATGGAGACGATGGAGTTGAGGATCGCATTCACGGCAAACATCACCGAGAGGATGATATAGATCCGTGACACATCCGATACCAGCCTGATCCAGTTGGGGAAATCGCGGAACAAGACGTGAACTGACTTGGCTATCAGGATCGCAATCAGGATCATGGTGAGCCCCCGGAAGACCTTATGCTCAAAGAGCTTGTCGTCCCAGGTGGCCTGGGTGCGCAGAACCAGCCGGCGTACAAAGCGAATGAGCACCTGACGAAAAATAACCCATAGAAGCAAACAAACCGCAGCAACAGTGGCGAGTCCCACACTGAGGAACCAGATAGCTCCATTCCTTCCGCCCAGGCCTAGTCCATAGAGCCATTCCCTGAGGATGTCAGCCCATTCATGCAGGTTCATGGTGCGAAGGTAGGAAGGTTAGAGGCGGGGTGTTCAATGGCTCAGCTTTCGCACAAGCATCAGTCCGTCGCGCAAGGGCAGCAGCACATTTTCCACCCGGGCATCCCGGCTGATGCCAGCATTGAGCTCACGCAGCGCTGCAGTTTCTGCATCAGATGGTTTGGGTTCGCTCAACACCTTGCCACTCCAAAGCACATTGTCAAACAGCATAAATGCCCCCACAGGTAAATGCTCCATCAAATAATGGTAGTATTCGGGATATGACTCTTTGTCCGCATCTACAAACACCAGATCGAATGCCAGATTAACCTCACGAAGGACCTGCCGGGCATCCCCGAACATGCGCGTGATGGCAGATGCGTGAGGAGATTGGGCAAAATATTTATCCTGGATAGACTGCAGCTCGTCATTGATGTCAATCGTGATCAGTTCTCCGCCAGGTGCAAGGCCTTCCGCCAGACACAGGGCGGAATAACCAGTGTAGGTGCCGATCTCCAGGATGCGACGGGGCCTGATCATATGAGAAACCATACTGAGGAAACGGCCTTGCAGATGCCCGCTCAGCATTCGGGGCATCACCACTTTTTGCCATGTTTCGCGAGTAAGCGATGCCAGGTAGTCCGGACCACGACGCGTGTGTTCCTCGGCGTATTGTTCAATTTCTGCGGGTAGAAAGTTCATGGCGCAAAAGTAGGCCTGGGGACTGGGGAATTACCAGCGCATAGTGGGAGTTGAGCCGGCTCGTGATTCCATTCTGAGCAATGATCCCAGACATTTTACCATTAAGTGACTTGTGTTTAACTCAAAACATGTCGACCTTTGGAAAAACCTGTGATATAGCTGTGAGTAAAGTTTCGTTCGAACGCGCCAGTCCATTTTACGACGAGTTGCGCAATGAAGTCAACAACTACTTCAAGTCTAAAGGAATCCGCCCAACCGGTGATTTCCGTCTGTATCTGAAAGCCTTCATCCTGCTCAGCAGTTTTGCAGGGGTGTACTTCCTGCTTTTGTGGCTCACGCCGGGTTGGATATCCCTGGGGTTATCGGCTGTTTTCGGGCTGGTTCTTGCGCTGATCGGTTTCAATGTAATGCACGACTCCTGTCACGGAAGTTTCAGCAGCAAGCCATGGGTTAATGATCTTATGGGGTATTCCATGAACCTTCTGGGTAGCAATAAATTCATCTGGATCATCAAGCACAACCGGATTCACCACACCTATACCAACGTGGACGGTGTGGACGATGACATCATCAAAGTGCCTGTTCTTCGTCACTGTGAGTCACAGCCCTGGAAGAAAGTACACACCTACCAGCATGTTTATGCTTTTCTGTTGTACGCGCTCAGCACCATCCTATGGGTTGCGTTTACTGATTTACAGAAGTACTTTACAAAGAGCATATCGGGTACACCGATCCGTGAAATTCCGGTGCGTGAGCACGTGATCTTTTGGGTAACTAAAATCTACTACGTTGCGCTGTTCGCAGTTATTCCGATTTGGGTAGTAGGATTCACACCATGGTTAATAGGCTATCTTGTAGCTAATGTGGTATTCGGTGTGACGCTTTCAGTGGTGTTTCAACTGGCCCATGCGGTTCAGAATACGCATTTTGAAAATGCGAACACGGGTGATTTGCATGTGCAAAAAGAATGGGCTGCTCACCAGATCGAAACCACATCTGATTTTGCCATGAACAGTTCAGTGGCTAACTGGATGCTGGGCGGACTGAATTTTCAAGTGATCCATCACCTGTTTCCGAATGTGAGCCACGTGCATTACCGCTCGCTTCAGCCGATTATTCGGCGTGTGAGCGCCAAGCATGGCATCACCTATAATTCTTATGACACGTTCCCTGAGGCAGTGCGATCGCACGTGCGCTACCTCAAAATGCTGGGTGAAAAAGAATAACCCGCGGTAATCAGCGCGGGTTATTCCTATGTGCACTAAGTACGCAGATTATCCGATCAACGTCCGCACCTTGTCAGCGGCTTCCTGAAGCGTAATCGCAGAATGTACTGCAAGACCTGATTCATCGATCAGTTTCTTGGCCTCTTCTGCGTTCGTTCCCTGGAGGCGCACAATGATGGGCACCTGGATGTTTCCAATATTCTTGTAGGCGTCCACGATACCCTGAGCTACCCGGTCACAGCGCACAATTCCACCGAAGATGTTGACGAGTATCGCCTTCACCGAAGGGTCCTTGAGAATGATCCGGAAGGCCGTTTCCACTCGCTTGGCATCCGCAGTGCCTCCCACATCGAGGAAGTTGGCAGGATCACCGCCGCTGAGTTTGATGATATCCATGGTGGCCATAGCCAGTCCGGCCCCGTTCACCATACAGCCCACGTTGCCATCCAGCTTGACATAGTTGAGACCTGCGGCGCCTGCCTCCACCTCAATGGGATCTTCTTCCGTAGTGTCCCGCATGGCAGCATAATCCGGATGGCGGATAAGGCCATTGCCATCGAGGGTGACCTTGGCATCCACGGCAATGATGCGGTCATCGGACGTCTTGAGAACGGGATTGATCTCAAAGAGGGATGCGTCACAGCCCACGTAAGCGCTGTAAAGGCTCCGCACAAAACGAGTCATTTCCTTGAAGGCATTGCCCGAAAGGCCGAAGTTGAAGGCAATCCGACGGCACTGAAAGTCGGTGACCCCGGTGAGCGGATCAATCGTTTCTTTAAAAATACGCTCTGGGGTTTTTTCAGCGACTTCTTCGATGTTCATTCCACCGTCGGGTGAATATACGATCACATTCCGTCCGGCGCTGCGGTCCAGCAAGATGGACATGTAGAATTCGCGGGGCTCGCTGGCGCCGGGTGCATACACATCCTCCGCGATATAAATCTTATTGACTTTTTTCCCCTCCGCGCGGGTCTGCAAAGTCACCAAATGTCCGCCGAGAATAGCAGCAGCCTTTTCCGGAACTTCATCCAGACTTTTGGCGAGAACCACCCCTCGAGATCCGGTTTCCTGAATGGTTCCCTTTCCACGACCACCCGCATGGATTTGTGCTTTGATGACGAACCAGCCTGTGCCGGTTTCCGTTTTCAGTTGCTGGGCCATATGGCGCGCTTCTTCAGCCGAAGAAGCGACATAGCCGCGCTGGATGGCCACACCGTAATGGGCGAGGATAGACTTGCCCTGGAACTCGTGAATATTCATGGCCGCGAAGATAATCAGCCACTTGTATCTTCGCCCTGTTGATCAGAGCAAAAGACATATCCCGGAAGTACGGCACGCTTCAAGTGCTTAAGGGCGTTGATCTGGAGGTAGCCCGGGGCGAGGTCGTATCGATCGTAGGAGCATCAGGCGCCGGTAAAAGTACTCTCTTGCATATTCTGGGAACACTTGACCGGCCCGATGGTGGCTCACTCCGCATCCATGAGCAGGATGTATTTGCTCTGCGCGGTTCTGAACTGGCGGCGTTCCGCAACCGGCATATCGGTTTCATTTTTCAGTTTCATAATCTGCTTCCCGAATTTACCGCTCTGGAGAATGTATGCATTCCTGCCTTCATCGGAGGCACGGTGAGGCGCCAGGCAGAAGAACGAGCCCTCGATCTGCTGAACTTTCTGGGAATGGCTGACCGGGCCGGACACAAGCCCGCACAACTTTCCGGAGGCGAGCAGCAGCGCGTGGCGGTGGCGCGGGCACTCATCAACCAGCCAGATGTCATCTTCGCCGATGAGCCCTCTGGTAACCTCGACTCCACGAATGCCCGCGAGCTTCACGAATTGTTCTTCCGCCTGCGAAGCGAGTTCAGCCAGACCTTCGTCATTGTGACCCACAACGAGGAGCTCGCTGCCATGGCCGACCGCCGTTTGGTCATGCGTGATGGCCGCATAGCCTGAAATCAGTTCCCGGATCATTCATGGTGTCCGTATTTCCGGATATCCTTTTTTCGCTTCCAGATCATCCAGGTGCGCATAACACTGAGCGGAATGACCAGCCCGAGAGCTGGATTCCCGGTCAATGACTGGGTAAAGGCCACCGCAAACAAGAGCATCGGAATCAGCAAAAGCTCAGTTGCCAGGGTAAAGCGAAAGGCCACAACACCGCCATCATCGGGAAGAGAGAGGTACTGCCTCACATCCTCCACGCGCATGACCACGAGGACCACCAGGTATATCCCAACGTCATAATAGGGCGCGTAAAAGTCAGTAAGCGACATCTCCGGGTCCGGCAGAACACCGGTTATCAGAAGCATGAGCTTCATGAGCATGGAGTAAACGAATACGAGGAGCAGAGCGCCCAGGATGTTGAATGGAAAGAAGATGAAGCCCTCCCTGTATCCCATAAACACCATGAAGGCAATGATCACAGACACCAGTTCCAGAAAGTAAAAACAAACCGGGCGCACAGGACTCCAGCCCAGAAACAGCACCCCGGCCACCAGAACAGCATCGGCCATGATTCCGAGCACTACAGGAACAATTGAGGACCCCGGGGCAACCATTGAACTCTACTTTCGCGCAAAGATGGGAGAAAGCAACAGCGTTCGCTCCGGGTAAGCACCATCCCCTTACCTTTGCGGGCCATGAGGTTTGTGCATCCGGAAATACTGTGGGCTCTGGGAGCACTTTCCATTCCCATTCTGGTTCATCTCTTCAACTTCCGGAAATTCAGGAGGGTCTACTTCAGCAATGTGGCTTTCCTGCGTGAAATCCAGGTAGAGACCCAAAGCAAGTCCAAGCTCAAGCACTTACTCATCCTGCTGATGCGAATGCTCGCCTTGACCTGCATCGTGCTGGCCTTTGCCCAACCTTTCATTCCGCTGGAAAATACGCTGGCTGGCCAAGGCGATCGCGCAGTATCTGTATACCTGGACAATAGCTTCAGCATGGAAGCCCAGTCAGGTGGTGTTCCGCTTTTCGACATCGCCAGAAACAAGGCTATCGAGGTGGTCAACTCCTTCCAGCCAACGGATAAATTTCAGGTGCTCACGAATGACTTTGAGGGCAGACATCAGCGGCTGATTTCGCGAGATGAAGCCGTGGAGCTGCTGCAGGAAGTCGAAATCAGTCCTTCATCCCGCAAAATTTCAGAAGTCTTTGCCCGCCAGCGTGATGTGCTGAATACCTCCACATCAACCAGCAAGGCCGCCTTCTTGTTTTCCGATTTTCAGGAGGGCATGGCCGATGTGCAAGCCATGGATGCCGATACCTCAATCGCTCTCCGCATCGTGCCCACCACGGGTGATCCTACAGCCAATATATCGGTGGACTCCTTGTGGTTTGATACCCCGGTGAGGCAATATGAGCAGCAGGAAATAGTGCGGGTAAGGCTGACCAATACCGGCGATGAGCCCAGAGAACAGGTACCCGTGAAGCTGATCGTGAACGGCCGGCAAAAAGCCGTAACCACGGCTGATGTTCCGGCGCGGGGAACCGCAGAAACAGAACTCACTTTCACCCATACCGATGCGGGTATTTGCCGCGGTCAGGTGCAAATCACTGACTATCCCATCTCATTTGACGATACCTATTACTTCGGATACGAGGTGCTGGAATCCCTGTCCATTCTGGGGATATCGGAAAATACGAACACTCGCGACCAGGTGTGGGCAGTATTCGGTGACGATCCTTATTTCCGCTACACCTCACAACCCTCCGGACAACTCGACTATGCAGCCATGCCGAGGAATCAGCTCATTGTGGCCAATCAGCTCAATCGATTCAGTACCGGATTGGTCGCCGAGCTGGCGAAATTCGCAACGAACGGTGGGAGCGTGTGCATCATTCCATCGCCCGATGCTGATTTCGCCTCTTATAACCAGTTGCTGGCAGAACTCGCGCTGGGCAGCATCACAGCGCGCACGGGAGGATCAACAGAGGTGAGCTCGGTAGACTATTCACATGAGCTTTTTGCAGGGACCTTCGAACGAATGAATGAACGGGTTGACCTCCCGCGGGCTATGGGCTGGTATTCCCTGTCCCTTCCGGCCAGTGCATCGGCATCGGCCGTGATGACCATGCGCAACGGATTTCCATTTCTCACCTCATCAACGCTGGGAGCAGGAAGGGCGTACTTCTTCTCAGTACCCCTTGATCCAGGTTTTTCCAACCTGGCGAGCCATGCCTTCTTTCCTTCCTCCATGCTGCGTATGGCCCTGCTCAGCGCTCCTTCTGCTCCACCTGCCTGCACACTCGGATCAGATGGGGTGATTACTCTGCGTAATACGCTCCAGTCCGGAGAGTCGGCATTCCGGCTGAAGGATGAGGCAAGCGGCTATGAGTTTATCCCTGAGCATCGCAATGCCGGCGGAAATACGCAACTCTTCGTGCACAGTGATATGCGTACTGCCGGTGCCTATTCCATCACAGGTGGTGAAGAACTGCTTGGCGCTACTGGATTCAACTTCAGCCGGGCGGAGTCTTCTACGGAAATGTCCGATCCCGGTGAACTAGTGAGCTCTCTGCGGTCAGCGGGATGGCTCAACGCCTCAGTGATTACAGGGGATATCCAGACTATCGGTGCACAAGCAACAGAACTGGAAGAAGGGCGCACCTACTGGTGGACCATGGTCATCTGGGCCCTGATCTTCCTGGCCGCCGAAGTCTTGCTCATCAAGTACTGGCGCTGACAACCATGAACACCTCTCATCACCCTGCACCATGAACATCCTGATCAGATCTGCCCGTGTGCTGGACCCCGCCTCATCTCATCACGGCAAGCGCGTTGACATTCACCTGCAACGCGGAAGGATTGCAGGTATCGGCCGTTCACTGAAGGTCTCAGGTGCGCGCGTTATCGAAGAGGACGACCTTTTTGTATCTCCCGGATGGATTGATCTCAGGGCCAACTTCCGGGATCCCGGTATGGAGCAGAAGGAAAACCTTCTCAGCGGAGCAGCCGCTGCACGTGCAGGCGGGTTTCGGACCGTGGTCCTCATGCCTTCCACTCAACCCGTGGTGGATAGCAAGCCGGCCATTGAATACCTGCTTTCATCCAGCAGAAGTTTGCCAGTGCGCGTGCTCCCCACCGGCGCATTGAGTGCTGGCCTGGAAGGCAAACAACTCGCCGGGATGTACGATATGCATCGGGCAGGTGCAGTGGCATTTACCGATGATAAGGCACCTGTCGGCACCGAATTGCTCGTGCGCGCGCTGGAGTACACCGCTGACTTTGGAGGGTTGATCATGACTTTCCCTCATGATCCCGGCGTGAGTCCCGGCGCCATGATGCATGAAGGTGCATCCAGCACAGCCCTCGGACTGCGGGGTATTCCTGCCCTGGCAGAGGAACTCAGATTGCATCGTGATCTCGAAATCCTGCGATACTGTGGTGGCCGCATGCACGTATCGCTGATAAGCACGGCGGGAAGTGTCGACCTCATCCGCAAAGCCAAACGTTCTGGCCTTCAGGTCACGTGCGCAGTAGCCGCGCACCAACTCTTCTATCTCGACGAGGACCTCCACTCCTTCGATACCAACCTGAAAGTGCTTCCGCCACTCCGCGGAAGCGCCGACCGGAAAGCCCTCATCAAGGGTCTGCAGGATGGCACCATTGACGCCATTTGCAGCGACCACTCACCAGAAGATCATGAGCACAAGGTGCTCGAATGGGATTATGCCGGCTATGGTATATCCGGGATTCAAGGGGTGTTCCACACAGCCCTCACTGCTGCAGAAGACAAGGTGGAACTGGAAACCATTGTGAACTGCCTCTCGTCAGGACCGGCGGCCATCCTCGGCATTTCAGCTAACGTGGTGGAAGAAGGACATTCCGATGACCTCACCGTATTTAGTCCATCGGGCACCACTGCATTCACACGCGAGTCATGGAAAAGCCGCTCCCTGAACTTCCCCGCAATGGGGAAGGAACTAAAAGGACGTGTATTCAGCTGGTAGGTCAGGCTTGTCCCTGAGGCCCTCCGAAGTGAATCGGAAAAACATTCTCGGGCCCCGGTGCATCGGTTATTTTCCCATGCTGGCTTTCGAACTTGGCGATGTTTTCGGCCATGGCCTTCATCAGCCGCTTGGCGTGCTGAGGTGTGAGAATGATTCGCGACTGCACGCGCGCCTTGGGAATGCCAGGCATAACCCGGATAAAGTCAAGCACAAACTCAGCAGGTGAATGGGTGATCACAGCCAGGTTGGAATACACACCTTGGGCGACATCCTCGGAGAGTTCGATATTCAGTTGGGGCTGGGGATTATTGTTTTCCATGATGGCCGAAAGGTAAGCAGCGGCGGACAATGATCGCTTGTAATCCGGAGCAACCTAGAGCACGTTGAGCAGCTGGCTGAGGTTCGACAGCGAATACGTGGGCTGATGATTGTGACGCCTCGGCCGATCGGTGGTGACCGTGCCCAACTCATGAAGCAACTCTTCAGTGGATGTCAGAAATGCCTGATCCATGCCCGCATCACGAGCTCCGAGAATATCGGCCTCCCAATCGTCACCTACCATGAGCGAACGGGAGGGATCGGCATGTGTAAGAGAGAAGGCCAGTTCGAAGATGCCCCGGTGTGGCTTTCGCACTCCGGCCACTTCACTGTATATCACTTGACTGAAGAAGTCCGTGATACCGCCGGCCGCTAGCTTGAAACCCTGTACCTCACGAAAGCCATTGGTGATAATGTGAATGGCGTAACGCCCGTGCAGATGCTGCAGGAGTTCCATAGCTCCCGGTACAAGGTGGGGTAATCTTGGACAGACCTCGAGAAAGCGGTTGGCAAATACACGGGCAAAATCCGGATTCACTTCCATCGAACAATCCATAAAAGTCCGCTCGAACCGAACTACGCGGAGTACCTCCTTGTCGATCAACCCATCCCTGTAAAGTGCCCACACATGGTCATTGTGATGGTGATAACGCGCATACAGATGATCGAAAGACACCCCATTGAAATATCCGGCATACTCGTTGAACAAGGCCTCCAGGGCTACCCTTGTATTGCGCTTCAGGTCCCACAGGGTACCATCGAGATCGAAGAAGATATCGGTATATTTCAAGTGAAGATCAACTTGGTGGAGTACGCCACAGAGGTGAGCAAAATGGCCCAGAGGAAGAAGGCGATGATCATCATGGGCAGTGCATTCGGATTGTGGCGGTAAAACTTGGCAGCCAGCAAGGAGGCCACGGGCACGCTGATGAGGCCGCTGAGGAGCATGAGCCCTTTGATCCCCCATTTCCACTTGATCCGAATAATCATTCTGCGGCCCCGGGTCATGACTCGCTTGCTCCGCCCGAATTGCCTGGCCCACCAATTGAATATGTACTCACCCAGATGGAAGAAAATGAACACGCCGCCCGCCGCGCCTGAGGAGGTGATCAGCACAGTCTCTCCCCAGCTCCAATGCTCCTTGCTGGAGTGAATCATAAAGAAAGGAACAAACAGGAACTTCACGCACGCCAGTCCCCACCACCCCATCACCTTCAGGATATAGATCCACATCAGTCTTTCCTCCCGAAGCACAGATCGCCTGCATCACCCAATCCAGGAACGATATAGGCCTGCGCAGTGAGCTCGTGGTCAATTGCCCCGGCCCAAATGGTAGTATTCTCCGGCAGGCGGGAACGTACATGTTGGATACCGGAATCCGTGGCAATAGCAGAAGCTACATGCACCGCTGCCGGAACGCCCTTGCGGAGCAATCGCTTGTACACCATTTCAATACTGGAGCCCGTGGCGAGCATGGGATCCACCAGAATCAGGATCTTGCCCTCGAGCGACGGCGAACTGGTATAGTCCACTTCTATTTCAAAGTCGCCACCCTTGTGGTGCCTGCGATATGCTGCTGCAAAGCCCGACTCAGCGCGGTCGAAGAAGTTCAGAAATCCTTGATGCATCGGTAAAGCTGCACGTAAAATGGCGCATATCACGGGCTGATCGCGAAGCACATGCACTTCGGCTTCACCGAGCGGAGTAGTGACACGTACCGGCTCATAAAGCAGAGTCCTGGAGATCTCATAAGCCATCACCTCCCCGATGCGCTCCAGATTTTTACGAAAGCGCATAGGATCATTCTGGACGCCCACCTCACGGATTTCACGGATGAAATGACTGAAGATTGAATGGCTTTTGCTTAACTCGTGAATCATGGCAGTGTGTTGCGTTTCGAAAGGTAGCGTGAAGTAAACGACACGGCAGGAAGTTCGGAAAAATTAACCCACCGCCGCTTCAGCAAATCGTGGAAGAACATCCGCAAGGCGATTGGAGTATCCTGTTTCATTGTCATACCAACCCACAATTTTCACCATGTTGCCGATGACGGAGGTGAGAGGTGTATCGAAGATGCAACTGTGCGGGTTGCCGATAATATCGCGGGATACAACCGGCGCATCAGCCACCTCCAGGATTCCCTTCCAGCGACCAGTTGACGCAGCGCGGAAAGCTTCATTGATTTCCTCTGCAGTGAGAGGTGCCCTTACCATGGCTGTGAGATCGGTGAGCGAGCCATCCGGCACCGGCACGCGAATACCGCATCCTCCGATGCGTTCTGCGAGATGAGGAAACACATCTGTGAGGGCCTTGGCCGCGCCGGTTGAGGTGGGCACAATAGACTGAACTGCTCCGCGCGCCCTCCGCAAATCTTTATGCGGAGCATCATGCAGCCGCTGATCACCGGTGTAACTATGTACCGTGGTGACGTAGCAGCTCTCTATACCGCAGAGCTCATCTATAAGCTGAATCATGGGTGCGGCGCTATTCGTAGTGCAGGATGCGCACGAGAGCAAGGCACGCGCAAAGATGCCGGCCTCATCATTGATTCCCGGAATCACCATCGGCACTCCGGCCTCCGCATCTGGTGGAGCAGAGAGTAATACCTTTCTGGCACCGGCGTGGAGATGACCCATCAGGCCTTCCCGCGTTTTCACATGTCCGGTGCATTCCACTACGATATCCACGCTCAGTTCTCCCCATGCCAGCGACTGGGGATTTGCTTGGCGTGACCAGCGAATAGAGCGACCGTCGAGGGAGATTTCTTCCGCACCTGCCGTTGCATGACCTCCCCATCTGCCGTGCACCGAGTCGAAGCGGAACAGGTGCACCATGGTGTGAGCGTCAGCCAGATCATTGATGGCAACGATATCGCAAGTATCCCTCCGCATCAGTTCACGAAGGAGGGTTCTGCCAATCCTTCCAAATCCATTGATTGCAACACGGGGTCGGGCCATATCGGCAAAAGTACAGGCAGCAGACCTGTGCCAAACGAACAGGGCCGCCCTTTTCGGACGGCCCTGTGCTTTGCATTTTTTATTCAGCGGAACTCAGCGCTTCACGAGCTTACCTGAGCCCGATGAAGAGCCGGCGATATAGCGGACCACGTAGTTGCCCGCAGCCAGTTCCTGTGCTTCAAGGGCAATCTTATGAGTTCCGGCGCTGAGCTGGTTAGTGCGTATCTGACGAACCATTTGGCCCGTCACACTGAATATCTGGATATCAGCATGGATCACAGACTCCCGCAGTTTGATGTCGATATAAGCCTCATCCATTGTCGGATTCGGATAGATCAGCAAACTGGTCTGATTCACCTCCGGTATGTCGTTCTCCGCAACATCCACGCTGAAGAAATCATCGCTTCTCCATATTCCGCGCCCGTGCGTGCCGGCGAAGATGGTTCCATAGTTAGTCGGATTCATATATGGACGAATACCGGTTTGCTGCTGACGCAGATCAAACACCGGAGTGTACTTCAGTGTACCTGCTGAAGGACCAGCCTCAGGGTAGCTCGGAATACCATCGGAAACGCCTGATGTGTGATTCCAGGAATCGCCCCCATCATTCGTGGCCCAGATACCGAACTCAGTGCCCACCACAATCGTATTACCGCTCGGATCTGATACGTCAATCACACTGGCAAATACAGGCATACGTTCAAGCACCGCATCATCCCCTGAGAAATCCCAGATGTTGGTGAACGTGGGTGATGCAGACATGGCATTGAAAGATTCTCTCACCTTTCCTCCGGTGAGCTGACCATAGCCGCCCACGGTACAGACCAAGTGATTCGGATTATTCGGGTCCTGAGCAATGGACGTGATGGCCGATCCCGCATTGGAAGCGATTTGAGTAATCACCAGATCCTCCACATTCTCTGCACTCCAGAGCAGGTGCAGGTTATCCACCCGGAAAAGCTGTCCGCCCCAACTGCTGTAGAAGAGCGTTTTGCCATCACGTGAGAACTCGAAGGCCCGCACGCTGGTTGTTGGTGCATTGTTGATCTTCCACCAATCGGGTGATACGTTGAAATTCAACGCCTGACGGGTTATCCAGATTCCTTCAGAGCCAGTAAAGCCCGCTACCAGCATGGAAGTGAACGGATCCTGTACAAGCCACTGCTCACGCACATTATTCAGCACGTCTGATGCATAGAAGTACCACGTTGTGCAGATCGTCTCCGTTTCATAGATCGGCACGTCGATATATGTGGTATCGGTATCGAGTACGATCTCGGTGGAATCGCTGAACACATAATAATCATCAATTTCCGGAACGAATACGCTATCGGTCCAGTATACCCATACAGTTTCCTCAATAATCTGGTCGATGACCGTCTCAAAGCCCACCAGTATCTCGGTGGTGATGCAGGAATCCACAGTAGAGGTCAGATCTTGAGGTTCGAGCCAGGGGTAGTTGGGATCAACAGTCAGTTCCTCAGTGGACCAGATATCCGGACGTACCAGCTCAGGCCAGAAGTTGAGGGTATCGCCAAGTGGGAAACGATAAGCGAAAGGCAGTGTCATGTTCTGCGTGAACAGCGCAGTATCGAGCCAAATCACTTCACCATCTTCCTCGTAGCTGAAGAGATCCGTGTTCCGGTTATTGAAGAGGATGACATTCTGTTGTGAATCTTCATCATCTGTATTCTCATAGAGCCGGATAATGGAATAAAACGGACCTATTTCGAAATCATCGCCGGCGACGTTAATGATCTCATTATCGTAAAAAGGACCACCGGAACCTTGTGCATTATACCGCGATAGAGCACCAAACTGGCTCGTTGCGAAGCCGGCCGATACATCAGGCACAGTCACATTGGACAGATCGCAGCGGAAACCATCGCCCCCTTGAATCTGAATACCCTGCTGCCACGAATCAGTTTCCAAACTGGTCTCATCTGTCATTCCGGGGATGATGTGCGTACCGTTGTCCTGCGTTCCACCGATGACCGAATAGCCACCACTGAATCCGATACCGTAATACTGCGTGGTGATGTACCCGCGGTTCATGGCCGTGTAAGTCTGACCATTGTTCACGGACTTAAAGATTCCGCCATCACAACCTATGTACCAGTCACCGTTCGGAGCAATTTCGAAGGTGTGAATATCAGAGTGTACATAAAGTTCAGAAGAACCGAAATCGAAGTTGAAAGCGATCTGTTCCGGCTGGTTATTGGCGCCGGCCTGCCACAAAGTGACACCACCTACCCAACATGTACCGGGATCACCGGGCTTTACAATCAGAGCCAGATCATAGTAGGCCTGTCCGTTAGTGCCGAAAACGCTGAAAATGTCATCCGTACCGGAGGGCCACTTGAGTTCCCAGTTGCTTCCTGCGTCAGCCGTGTAGTACAATCCGCCCATGAAACCACCTTGGGCATAGAGGACATAGGCCTTGTTCACATCATCCGGTGAAATAGCCACACGCACACGCTGCTTATTCTGAAGCAAGCCGCTGCCCACTTGTGAGAAACTGTTACCATTGACAGACTTGTAAACCCTGCCGTTAGCCACACCAATGAGGCAGTAGGAGCCATCTACGGCCCACTTCACATCATGCCCGGCAGTGTTGGGCAGGCCATCAACATCGAAGTTCAGGCCGCCGGAATTGGGATCATAATAGCCATTGCCCATGGTGCCCACGATCCAGATTCTCGAAGGAACGTTGGGATCAGCAGCCATCTCATTGATATAGGCCCAATTCGCACCGTTGTTGAACGGGGTGGGCTCAGTACCAGGTACCAGCTCCCAGGTCACACCCAGATCGGTGGAACGGAAGAGTCCCACGCCAAGGGCAGCACTGCCGCCGTCACCGCCGAAATTCTGTTCGAACTGAGACCCTGTGCCGATGTAAATCGTGCCATCTCCGGTTTGGTCAATGCAGGAGATTGCCATGGTCTTTCCAAACGAGTCGAGGACTTCGACACGAGTCCAGTTATTCCCGCCGTTGACCGACTTGTAAAGACCTCCAGTCACAGATCCGGCGAAAATCAGCTGATCTGTAACAGCGAGGATGGCCCGGGTGCGTCCGCCCACGTTATTCGGCCCCAGTTCCCACCAACTCATATCCACAGAGCGTTCACCCTCGTGACGGCGGTCAAAATCAGCCACTGCCGCGGCCATTTCCATCTGGTCAGAGACCTCAAAGTTACCGGTCTCGATGTTTCCCCTCAGGATGCGCAGGTAATCCACTGCATCAAGAAAAGATCCATCCGGGCTTTTCGTGCGGGGCTGGTATTCGGCCCTCAGCTCCTCACCGGAGGAGAGGTACCAACCGGAAATACCCGCCAGTGCTAATGATGATGCTGCAAATAGCGTAGTAAGCTTCATTTCTCTGATGTCTGAGTGTTATGTTTCAAGGTCTGTCAAACGGCCGCCAAGATAATAGCAAAAGCATTGATCAGACGATTTTGTGCTTGATACAAAAGAAGATTTCTATACCCTTCTGAGCCTCTAGAAAATATGCTTTTCCGCGTGGTAGGAGGAGCGCACCAGCGGGCCGCTCTCCACGTAACGGAATCCCATGCTCAACCCTCTTTCCCGGTACTCAGCGAAGCGCTCCGGGGTCACAAATTCCGATACGGGGAGGTGCTTCGGTGTAGGCTGCAGGTATTGCCCAAGAGTGAGGATATCCACTTCTACCCGACGCAGGTCTTCCATCGTCTCGATCACCTCATCATGGCTTTCCCCGAGTCCGAGCATCACCCCACTCTTGGTGCGCATTCCTGCCCGCTTGAGGCGGCGAAGGACTTCCAGACTGCGGTCGTACTTGGCCTGAATCCTCACCTGGCGGGTAAGCCGGCGCACTGTCTCCAGATTATGAGATACAATCTCCGGTGCCGCATCGATGATACGCTGCACGTTTTCCCACTTGCCTGCAAAATCGGGAATAAGGGTCTCCATCGTGGTTCCGGGTGCCAGACGACGCACGGCTTGCACAGTCTGATACCAGATCTCAGCACCGCCGTCGGGCAGGTCATCCCTGTCCACGGAGGTGATAACGGCATGCTTCACCTTCATAAGCTGGATGCTCCTTGCCACTCTGGCCGGCTCCAAGGGGTCGGCTTCAAGCGGCTTGCCGGTGGCTACGGCGCAAAAGCCGCAAGAACGCGTGCATATATTGCCGAGGATCATGAACGTGGCGGTTCCCTCACCCCAGCATTCGCCCATGTTCGGACAATTGCCGCTTTCGCAGATCGTGTGCAGCTTATGCTCATCCACAAGAGAACGCACCATCCGGTAGTTCTCTCCTGTTGGCAACTTCACCCTCAGCCACTTGGGCTTCGGCAGCCTGACTTGCTTTTCCTCCTCTGCGACGCCTTCCATCATGACTTATTATACTTTTTCCCAAATACAAAATGGATAAAAAAAGACGGGAAAACCCGATGATTCCGAGCACCATCATAATCCTGCTCCAGAATTTCGTCTGACATAATTTCAATGCGGCGTGGGAACACCTCCACTTGTCCGCCGACCTCAATTCCCTTAATCCCATCCTTGTTGCCGCTGTACTCAAAGAGCCAGGAGAAACGGGCAAAGGCACCCGGATGAAAGCGAAGCTCTCCTAATCCCCGGAGACCGGACGCCCGGCCGTAAATATTATTTTCGTGCTTCTCGGGATCAAACTTCTCGACCTCAATATAATAACTATTGGCAAAACCAGGATCGCGGTACAGGATCTCCAGGTATATGGGCTTGGTAAATCCGAGGGACGGACCGATAGTCCAGCTATATCCCACCTGAACCCCGTTGCGACGAAGTTTTTCGGTAAGGATGTGTTTCGTGCCGATCCCAGGCCGTACTGTATAGAGGTTGTTCACCTTCCCGTAGAAATAACTCCGGGCATTCGGATCCTGAAAAAAGCTCTTGGTTTCCTTCTCGTGCTTCACAAACATGAGATCGAGTGAAAAGAGCCGGATGCGGTAAGCCCCTTTGTTCTTGCCGTAGGTGAAATTCGCACCGAAGCCCGAGGAGTTCATGTTCACTCCACCAAAGACCTGGTGGCTGTATATCACAACAGGTTCATCATAGAGCTCATTCTGAGCCTCAGCCAGCGAGGGTAAGCCAATCATGACCATCAGCCGGAATACATATGAGAGCCGTGCTAACATGTGATGTCCAAAAGTACATACAAAACCTTCCATACCCTGCCGTGTTCGGTACCACCCAAAGTAGGCACGCTTGCAACCGTAAAGGCTGTGCATTGTAGATTTGAACATGGAATCTACCGAGCCCCTCCATCCTGGAATGACCGTGACTTATCTGGGAGGTCTCCGCTGCGAAGGCACGCATATCCGCAGCGGTAACCGACTCACCACCGATGCCCCTACGGATAATCAGGGCAGGGGTGAAGCCTTCTCACCTACCGACCTGATGTGCACATCGCTTGCAACCTGTATGCTCACGCTTATAGGCATCACCGCGCGTGAAAAGGATATTCCTCTGGATGAGGTGAAGGTGGATATTGAGAAAATCATGGGCTCTTCGCCCCGTCGGGTGACCGGCGTCCGCCTGGCTTTTGCGATGAATGTGTCAGCGTGGGATGAAAAACAATACACCATGATCAGGCATGCGGCAGAAACGTGCCCGGTAGCCCGGAGTATCCACCCCGACATCAAGGTGGAACTGCATTGGCCCGAAAAATAAATGGGCTATTTCACCTGTTCAACCGGCACCTTGTCATACGCGGCGCAAGACTGCTTCTGCTTGCGGCAGGAAGATGTAAACAATACCAGCAGTGCGGCTAGCAGAAAAAAGACGTATCGGAATTTCATGCTCCTCAGTATTCGATCAAGATCAAAAGTAGAGTGAAATAGGCCCTTAATACGTTAAAGTTTCCAACACCTGGCCAACATCGTGCCCTCCATACCTCGCTTCCTTTCGACTTTTCTGTTGCTGCTCGCCTTAACCAGCCCGGGCAATGCGGCCTTTACCCAGGTCATCATAGAATGGTCGGGAAGCGAATCTCCGCGGGCTTCAGAAACCACTTCACGAGAGGGCGCCATCGCGCTTCTTCAACGCGAGCTCACCGGTTTGCAGGCTGCCGGTTATCTGGAGGCCCGATTGGACACCCAGTGGAGCGGTGCGGTACTGAAAGCACGAATCATTTCCGGACCAAGGCATATCCTGGGTAGTCTGGTCTGGCTGCCCGACACGACCTCTGCTCTCCGCTGGCCTGAGCCAACCCGCCGGAAGGTGACCGGCCAACTCGATCCCGGGCTACTCAAGCGCGAGGCCGATCCCGTGCTCGACTACCTCGAAAACCACGGCTATCCTTTTGCAGCCTTTGAACTGGAAAATCTGATGGTTCAGGACAGCACCTGGCACCTCACCTACCGCCTGAATGCGGGGCCCAAGGTGCTCCTCGACAGCCTGGCCATCCGCTCCGACGATCGTCTGCCTGCCCGCTACATCAGCCGGTACATTGGATGGAAGAAAGGCCAGTATTACAACGAGGCGGCCATTCGAAGAATGCGCATCAGGCTTACGGAAATACCCTTCATCACGATCCGTCAGACACCTGAAATCAGGTTCCATCCTGGCGAGGCCGACCTGTTTCTCACCTTATCCCGAAAGCCAGCCAACACCTTCAATGGAATCATCGGTATACAGCCCGCAGAAGACGGACGCACCACGCTCACAGGAGATATTGAAATCCGGCTGCTGAATACCCTTCAGCGCGGTGAGGAGATCTACTTCAACTGGCGGAGGCTTCAGACGCAGACACAAGAACTCCACGCCCGCACGCGCCTCCCTTACCTGTTTAACACACCCTTCGGCACGGAGGCCTGGATCCGGATTTACCGCCGCGACACTACCTTCAGCCAGTTCCGCGGCCAGCTTGCTCTTGTATTTGACCTGGGACATGGCGGTACGTGGAAGGCGTTTGCCGAGCAGAACTCCACGAGCCGGCTCTCCCGAGAGACGGGCACTGGCAACTTCGCCGATGTCAGCGCAGTCCTTTACGGCCTGGGCGTTTCATTCCAGCGGCTCGACTACCGGTTTAATCCGCGGCGGGGGTGGATGGCCGATCTGGAGGTGGCAACGGGCCGCCGAGAATCCCGAACACCTGTCAGCGGAACGGATGAAATCCGCACTGAACGCACCGCTAATTATCGATATACCGCAGCCGCCGAAGCATTCATTCCCCTCTGGCAGAGGCAAACCCTGAGAATTGCAGGAAAGGGTGCCGCCCTGTTCGCTCCCGGGCTTTCCGATAATGAACTCTTCCGGATCGGCGGGCTCAGAACCATCCGAGGTATTGATGAAGAAAGCATCTTCGCAAGAGCCTGGGCCTGTGGCTCGCTCGAATACCGCTTTCTCCTTGATCAGAACTCAGCCGTATATCTGTACGCCGACCAGTCGTGGTATGAGGCCGATCGCAAAGATGGACTGCTCACCGATGATCCCGTGGGTTTCGGAGCGGGGGTTTTCTTCGATACCCGGGCAGGAATCTTTTCCTTCAACTATGGGCTTGCGCGCCAGTTCGACAATCCGATGCTCCTTCGCAATGCCCGCCTCAGCTTCGGATTCAGCAGTCTGTTCTGACCTGAGCAGAGTGCTTCAGAGATTATCTTTGTGACTATGGATATCATCACCTTTATCATTGGATGCATCGTTGGATCAATTATCGGAGCGTTGATCACTTACCTTATCACACGTGCACGTCCGGCCGACCTCCCCGACCCCGCCGATCACCCCTTGATCGGCGAACTCAGAACCGCTATCAGACAGCGTGAAACAGAATTGAGCGAAGCCCGGCGGGAAAAAGAAGGGCTGATTGCCGAACTCGCCTCATCCCGCCAGGTGAGTATTGCCCAGGAAGAAAAACTTGCTGGACAAGTCGAAGAAATAACCCGCCTGCGTCAGGAATTCCATCGCGAATTTCAGGTCATGGCTACCACCATCCTCGACCAGAACGCCGAGAAACACGGCAAGCAAAACAAAGAGCAGATTGATCAGATCCTGACACCACTGCGCGAGCGCATCCGTGAGTTTGAACAAAAAATTGAGAAGACCTACGATGAAGAAAAAGGCGAGCGCATTCGCCTTAAAAAAGAAATCGAAGACCTCGTAAGTTTGAATAAGAAACTCAGCGAGGATGCCGAAAATCTGACCACTGCGCTCCGCGGTGACAATAAGACACAGGGCAACTGGGGCGAGCTCATCCTTGAAAAAATACTCGAGCGAAGCGGGCTTAAAGAAGGCGTAGAATATCGCATCCAGCATAGCACCTCGAATTCTGAAGGTGCGCGCATACGGCCTGACGTAGTGATTTTCCTGCCCGATGACAAGCACCTGATTATTGACTCCAAAGTATCTCTGCTCGCCTATTCACAGATGGTCGGGGCCGCTGATGATGATCAGCGAAATACGTTCCTGAGGCAGCATCTGGAGAGCGTTAAGGCACATATCAAGGGGCTGGGTGAAAAGAATTACCAGTCTGCCTCCGGCCTTAGATCGCCCGATTTCATCATGCTCTTCCTGCCTATGGAGGCCGCATTCTCGGCAGCTCTTCAGGCCGATCCCGACCTGTTCAGTTACGCGTGGGAACGGCGCATCGTGATTGTGTCGCCTACCACCCTCCTGGCCACGCTCCGCACTGTGGAGAATATCTGGAGGCAGGAAAAACGCTCGCGTTCAGCAGACCTTATCGCCGAAGAGGCAGGCAAACTCTACGATAAGTTTGCCGGATTCACCAATGATCTGTACGAAGTGGGAAAAAAGCTCGACAGTGCCAAAGAAGCTCATGAAGAATCCCTGAAGAAGCTGGTCAGCGGAGCTGGCAACGTGATCAAGAAAATGGAACTTATACGCGGCTTCGCATCCAAAACCAGCGGAAAGACGATTCATCCCAGGCTGCTCGAGCGCTCGGAAGCCGCCGAGGAAGGAAGCCGTGAAGAAGAGAATGGAGGAGGCGATTCATGAAGATAACCTGGTGGATCTGGATGCTCTCAGTCGCTGTCATCACCGGCCATTGGTCATGCTCAACAGGCCGACCTGCAGCCGTGGGGACATACACCGCACTTTACGACTTCGAGAGTTACGGGCTTCATCCTGAATTCCGGGTCTATCATCACCATCCGGATTCCTCCACGCTTTTCTTCCGGGTTCGCTCATCGGAGTTGCTGTACATGCGCAAGGGGCAGGAGGACATTCCCGGCGCGAGCATCCGCCTGGACCTGATCCTCTATGGCGAAGGAAACAGCATTACAGACAGTCTGCATCTCACCGATACGGACCGCAGGAGCGGCGATCCTGCGGGTTACCTTTATGGACAGCAGACATTTGCCACCAGCAGCGGCCGGCAGACCTTGTCCGTGAAGTTTCAGGATGTCAATCGGGGAAACATGCAGGAGTATGTCATTTCCGTTGACCGCACCTCACCATTCTCTCCCCAGCACTATCTCGTGCGATCGGCAACCACCGGTCTGCCGCTCTTCTCGCCCTTTGCCGCCGAAGGGGATACAGTGTGGATTGAATCCGCCCTGCTGATCCAGTCCGAAACGCGAATAGCAGAACGTAAACTGGATGATATATCCAAACTACCCCCTCCGCCCTTTTCCCAGAATGCGCCGGAACAACCCGACCTGACCACGGCCTCGGCGAGCTACCGCATTGTCCAGTCCAGGAGAGCCCAATGGATCATGGGGAAAGGGTCCGTATTCCTGTCAGCCGATCCCGATGGCAAGCAAGGTGTGCTGCTCAGTGCCACCAGTCCGTTCTTTCCTGAAATACGCGGTATGGACCAACTCACCGGGCCGCTGCGATACATCACCTCCAAGGCCGAATTTGACGGGTTCGCAAAATCTTCATTTGCCAAACCACTCATTGACGAATTTTGGATTGAATGCGCAGGATCAAGGGATCGTGCGCGCGAACTTATCCGAACCTATTATTCCCGGGTAGAAGAGAGTAATCGTTTTTTCTCCACCCATACTGAAGGCTGGAGGACCGATCGCGGAATGATTCACATCATTTTCGGCAACCCCTCGAAAATCCGACGTACATCCGGCGAAGAAACGTGGATTTACGGAGAAGAAGGCAATCCCGCCTCACTCACCTTTGTATTCCGCAAGATCAGCTCACCGCTCAGCGACAATCTCTTTGTGATGCAGCGGGACCTGCAATACAGGCAGGTATGGGAACAGATGGTCACGGCGTGGCGACAGGGGCGAGTGTTCAGCGACTGAGCCGGCTGCCCCTAACTTCGCGGCGGCATTCAGCCCATCCCCGTGCATCAAGGAAACCGGAAAACAGCATCCAAAGCCTCACTCATCGCTGGGTTCAGGGCGGTCACCGAAGCCGTTGAAGCAGGAAAGGAACTGGATAAGGTACTTATTCAGAAAGGGCTGCAGGGCGATCTGGCCAAGGCACTGCGTGCTTTGCTTCAGCAGCATGGTATTCCCTATCAGTTCGTACCACCTGCCAAGCTCAGTCAGCTGACCAGAGCCCATCATCAGGGCGTAGTCGCTTTCCTGTCGGAGATCACCTTTGCACGGCTGGACGAAGTTGTGCAGCAGTGTTTTGAGTCAGGTACCGATCCCCGCATTGTCATGCTCGACCATGTAACTGATGTGCGCAATTTCGGTGCAATATGCAGATCTGCCGAGTGCTTCGGTGTCCACGCTGTGGTCATTCCGGAAAAAGGCGCTGCACAGATCAATGCAGAAGCCGTTAAGGCCTCAGCGGGCGCCCTTCTTGCCCTTCCCGTATGCCGGGAAAAAGACCTCGTGGCCGCTTTACGCAAACTGCGCGATTCTGGCCTTCGTATCGCCGCATGCACGGAAAAAGGAGCGCAAGACTTGAATCATGCCGCTCTCCGCGGGCCTCTCTGTGTTGTTCTCGGTGCCGAGGATACGGGGGTCTCCCATGAAATACTCCGCATCGCAGATGACCTCATCCGCATCCCGCTATCGGGCCGGGTGTCATCCCTGAACGTAAGCGTGGCTGCCGGCATCTTCTTCTACCAATGGGCCGTGGACGCTCATATTTGAGGCCCTGAATGGCCACTGGAACAGCCGCGATTTTTGAAGGTTATAAATACGCTGAGTTAACGCGATATTGTTCATATTTGCGTGGCCGGGTGCGCTGGAGCACCTTCCCGACCTGAACTATTCCAACATGAAGTCAACGATCTATACTGCCGCTATGGCTATCTTCCTCATGATAGCAGCAACTTCCAAGGCCCAAACTACCCCTGCAGATCAGGCATCTGCCTCGCGGTGGTATATTCAGCTGCCTGGACTGAATACCACCAACTATGCAGAGCTGCACACGGCATTGGAAGCGCATCCCCGCTACACAATACGCGTGGCCTGTGTGCCAGCAGGAGTGCTCGTTATCGGCCTTCGCAATGGCGAGCAGCCGGGAGCCCAGGAGTGGTTGGAGCTGCGTGCTCTGCTGCAGACAAAAGGCTTCAGCCAGCCCGGACAAATTGAAAATGCAACTGATGAGACGTTCATGCAACTGTGTCGAAATGCCCGAATGGGGCAATAATCTGAACTGATCCTTCAACCCCTCGATCCATCCCGATATGCTGTTCAAGAAGCTTGTATTCGCCGCCTTCATCTTTCTCCTCGGCTCTGGAGTGGTTCGGGCGCAGCTAACCGTCAACACCTCCATGCCGCCTGAAGAGATGGTGCAAAACCTCGTCGGAGAGGGAGTCCAGATCTTCAACGTGCAAGTGACGGCCGCGCCCAACTCATTTGGCTATTATACTTCCAACGGCACGGAGATCGGCACAAGTCAGGGGCTTCTGCTCACCACTGGGCAGGCCGTGAACGCCATCGGGCCGAACAATAGTTCTGGTTTGCCGGTCATCCTGCCCAATGGCACATGCGGCAACTGCAGCATCTTCAATAACAACTTCCCTGGCAGCACGCTGCTCAATCAGGCACAGGATCGGGTCACGTTTGATGCCACAATGATCGAGTTCGATATTATACCGCAAGGCGACTCGCTCAAGTTTGACTACACCTTCGCTTCGGAAGAATACCTCGAATGGGTCAACTCTCCGTTCAATGACGTGTTTGGATTCTACATTACCGGTCCGAATATCGGAACCGACGTCAACCTTGCCCTTGTGCCCGGCACATCGCAGGCCGTAGCCATCAACAGCGTGAATCACCTCACCAACTCAGTCTATTTCGACAACAACATCACTCCGCCCGGTCAGTTTATTCAATATGATGGTCTCACGGTCGGATTGACCGCGTCCGTGGGCAACCTGATTCCCTGCGAGACATACAGACTCAAGCTCGTCATTGCTGACGGCAGCGACCGCATTTACGACTCCGGGGTATTCGTGCGCCGGATTGAATCCAACCCGGTAATCGCCATTACCTCTACCTCCGGAGGTATTGATTACATGATTGAAGGATGCAACAACGGCACAGTCACCTTCTGTCGTGAATTCATCACCCCAAGCCCGCTGGATGTGGCTTACTGGTTTGGTGGCACGGCAGTGAATGGAATTGACTTCAACCAGATCGGAACCGGTACCATAGAGGACCCGAATATCATCACCATTCCGGCTAACGAGCAGTGTGTATCCATACCCATCAACACCATCGATGACGGAGTGCCAGAAGGGCCAGAAGAAATCATCATTTATGCAGGCAATCCGCTATGCAACGATACCCTGCTGGTAGATTCAGTCTCTTTCCCGCTGGTGGATCAGTTGGAAGTTACCCTCTCCGCAAGTGCGCTAAGCATCTGCGCAGGACAATGTATTACGCTCACCGGAACGGCCATTGCAGAAGGAACTTCCTCATTCGTTTGGTCACCCCTGAATGGCATCGTCAACCCCGGCTCACTCGTTACAGAAGCATGCCCGACACAAACGACCACCTACACCCTGACTTCCCAGATCGAAGCCTGTTCGAGTGAAGCCAGCGTGACTGTGGAAGTATCTGTCATCGGTATAAACATCAATGGTCAGAATGACAATTGTGCAACCGGGAACACGGGCTCTTTGGATCTGACTGTATCTAATGCTCTGGCGCCTTTCATCTATGATTGGACCGGTCCCAATGGATTTACCAGCGCTGCCGAAGACTTGTCCGGACTTGCTCCCGGCGAGTATTGTGTGACTGTAACAGACGCCGCAGGCTGCGTAGCTTCCGGCTGTTTCACCATCATCCAGGAGAATGTCCTGCAATTCACCCTGGAAGAACTTTCGGACTATCTCTGCTTCCCCATCTCGTGCTTTGGAGCAGCGGATGCCTCCGTGAACGTAGAGGTCAGCGGTGGTTCGGGCGTCTATACATATTCGTGGACAGGACCCGATGGATTCACCAGTGATCAGCAAGACCTGTCTGATGCAGGAGCTGGTGTTTATTCCCTGTCCGTCGCCGATTCGGATGGCTGTATCATCTCCGATTCATATGCTATTGATCAGCCCCAGCCACTCACGATTGACGTGCTCGGGGTGGTGGATCTGTTATGCACAGGACAGGAAACCGGCTCAGTAGAAGTAGATGCCAATGGTGGATGCGGCCCCTACACCTATACCTGGAGTCACGACCCCAACCTGCAGGGACCACTGGCTCTCAATCTGGGCAGTGGCATTTATAATGTGAGCGTAGAAGACCAGAATGGATGCAGCAATGCAGGATCCGTGGAGATCACCGTCAACGACCCCATTGACCCGGTTTCACTGACCGTGGATCTCGTTCTCGCATATCCGGGGGGATTCAACATCAGTTGTCCGGGTGCTTCCGATGGTGCCGTGGACATCACCATTGCCGGAGGAACTCTGCCTTACACGATCGAGTGGGACGGTCCCGGCAATTTCTCATCCACCAGCGAAGACCTGCTGAACTTGTCATGCGGAGAATACAGCGTCACGGTGACCGATGGCAATAACTGTGTAATTACCGGGCAGGTCGAGTTGAGCTGCATCTCTCCCATCCAGATCACCAGCCAGGCTGTACCTAATCCCTGCAATGCCCCGAACGATACGAATGGTGCCATCAATATCCTGACTACAAGCGGTGGACATCCGGGAACTTATACATATGCCTGGACCGGGCCCAACGGATTTGCTTCTTCAGATGAAGACATCGCCGGACTGGTATCCGGGAGCTATCAGGTGATTGTCACCGATCAGTTTGGCTGCTCAGAAGACTTTACCATATCCGTGGGAACCAATGATGCATTCACCGTTGGGTCCACCGTTACCCAGATTACCTGCGCGGGCAGCTGCAATGGAAATATTCAGCTCAACGTCACGCCTGCAGGCAGCTACACCTACGTCTGGACAGGACCCTCAGGTTCACTTCCAGGAACAGAAGACCAGACAGGACTGTGCCCAGGCAACTATACCGTCATGATTAACACTGCCACCTGTGCAGACGAATTTCAGTTTCTCGTCACGGAGCCAGGCCCGATTGATATTGACATCCTTGAAATCGTCGAGCCAGTTTGCTTCGGACAGAACACCGGCAGCATCGACATCGAGGTTTCGGGCGGAACAGGCAACCTCAGCACCATCTGGGCACCTGTGCCGCTGAGCTTCTTCACCGGATCTGCCAATGAAGACCTGAGCGGACTATTCGCCGGGTGCTACACCGTCACCGTCAGCGACCAGAACGGCTGTCAAGCCACAGAAACCATTTGCGTAGAAGCGCCCCAGGTGATGACCATTTCCGTTGAAGTCACCGAGTTCAATGGTGGCTTCAACATCTCCTGCGCGGGAGAAGGTGACGGACAGATCTCCGTCTTTGTAGCAGGTGGAACACCCGACTGCGGCGAGTTTGCACCTTTTTGTTACGAATATGACTGGAGCAGTTGTGCTGACATCGCACCCAATGACCCCAACTCCAATATCCTGACCGGACTCGGCGGTGGAGTTTACTGCGTTGACGTTTTCGATGCCAACGGCTGCCTTGCCACGACCTCCATAACACTCACCGAGCCGCAGCCTGTCACCAGCAATGGAGTCACTGAAAATATTTCCTGCTTCGGAGCCAATGACGGCAGCATCAGCCCCAACCTTTCAGGAGGAAGTGGTAACTTCATTCAATACAACTGGATACAAGGAGATATCGGCACCAATGCACCCAATGCAGCAACCCTTACCAACCTTGGGCCCGGCTGTTATACCCTGGTGGTAACAGACAATAACCAGTGCACCGAAGAATTCACGTGGTGCATCAGTGAGCCAGACCCCCTGACGATCTCCGTGGGCAACGTGGTTCAGCCCCTTTGTGATGGAACCACCGGCGGCAGTGCAACGCTCAATGCACAAGGTGGCACTCCTGACTATACCTACGTCACAACCGGACCGGGCGGACCATACACCGGCACCACGCTGACTAATCTGGAGGCAGGTACGTATGACGTTACCGTGACCGATGCCAACGGCTGTACGGCTATCGGAATGTGCACCATCAATCCTGTGGTGCCTCTCGAGGTTACAATTGAACCTTTTAGCGTGAATCCCGGACAGGTTTTTACCCTTCAGTGCTTCGGTGACACCACGGCATCGCTGCTCGCCACTGTGACAGGCGGCTTGCCAGATTACACCATTGTATGGACCGATGGAAACGGTGAAATTCTGGGGAGTGAACCCATTCTGTCCAATTTGTCGGCCGGTGAATATTGCATTAGCATCATCGATGCGAACAGCTGTGAAGCTTCGGACTGCTTCTTTGTGACTGAGCCCGCTGAACCGCTCGTTATCACGGCTGACTTCCTTGAGTATGGCGCATACAACCTATCCTGCCATGGAGCTTGCGATGGTGCTATTGACCTGACGGTTAGTGGTGGCGTTGCACCCTATGTGTTCCTTTGGGAAACAGGCACGGGTGAACTCCTCACCGATCAAGACCAGACCGGTCTGTGCGGAGGACTGAAGGAAGTGCTGGTCACTGATACCAATGGCTGTCAGCAACTCGTTCAGCTCACCGTCATCTCACCGGCTCCCATTCAGATAGATGCCGACATCCTTCAATACAATGGATTTGACGTAACCTGTCCGGGCGTTTGTAACGGAAGCATGACCATCGTGCCTTCAGGTCAGGATGGTCCTTTCCTGGTATCATGGATCAATCCCGTCTTCCCTGATGGCGAGACCCAAACCGGTCTTTGTCCGGGCGACTACGAGGTGCTCGTAACCGACTCGAGAAACTGTATTGAAACAGAAATCTTCACCATCGACGAACCAACACCGGTAGTGGCGACCGTGCTGAGTAGTCACGATTGTGACACAGGCATCACCACCCTTTGTGTGAATCCGGGAGGAGGCACGGGAACCTACGTCTTTGGCTGGTCTGATGGACTCGGTGATCCCGGGTGTATTACCCCAACTGATGATGGAGAGTACTGCGTAGATGTGACCGACAGCAACGGATGCGAAACACAGGCCTGCATCACGGTAATTGATCCCGAACTTCTGGTCATTTCAGGCGAAGTAACCAATACCACCTGTGCACAAAACAACGGAGCCATAGATGTGACCATTGACTCTGGCACAGGGCCATTCAGCCTTGTATGGACCGGCAACGGCGTGGTACAGGGTGAATTATCGCAATCCGATCTGGCGACAGGAACCTATTCGGTGACCGTGACCGATGCATTTGATTGCAGCGTTACCCTGACGTTTCAGGTGCAAAGCAGCGATCAGATCACAGTCTCATTTAACAGCACCATTCCGGCCTGTTTCGGAGAAAGTACCGGCTCCATTGACGTCACGATTAACAACGCCGCGGCGCCCATCCAATACTCATGGACCTTCAACGGATTGTCTTATCCAGGAGAAGACCAGATTGACAATGCAGCGGCAGGGATCTATACGCTCACCTGGAGCGATGCCAACGGATGCACTGGATTGTCATCGGTCATCATCGACCAGCCGGACAGCCTCACGATCAATGCGGATGTGCTGATGTATGAGAATGGTTTCAACATCAGCGAATTCGGAGCCTCAGACGGAGCCATCGAAACCGATGTGCAAGGCGGAACGCCAGGCTACATCTATAATTGGTCTGTAAACAGCCTGGACGGAACCGAAGGAGGCATCAATCTGGCGCCAGGCGCGTATGAACTCACCGTCACCGATGCCAACGGCTGTGTGGCAGATACCCTTATCTTCCTGACAGAGCCCAGTGAACTCAGCTTGCCCACCGGACTATCACCCAATGGTGACGGAGCGAATGACACCTATGTCATCCTTGGCATTGACGCCTTCCCGGATAACGAGTTCAAGGTGTTCAACCGATGGGGCAATGTCGTTTACGAGAAATCAGATTACAACAATGAGTGGGGAGGAGAAAGCAAGAGCGGAGAAATGCTCCCCGATGCCACCTATTTTGTGGTCTTCGTTTCACGCGGACTTGAATTCAACACCTACGTTGACCTCCGTCGATAACCCTTTCCACACTGAACGAAAAGAATCCCATGAAAAAGATACTTCTTCTGATCTTCACCCTTGCCTCGGCTGCCGCAGCAACCGCCCAACAGGAGCTGATGATCAGCCAGTACATGTTCAACGGACTGGTGCTGAACCCTGCTTATGCCGGCTCACATCCCTACTGGAGTGCGAGCGTCCTGCACCGCAGCCAATGGGTCAATTTTGAAAATGCACCTACCACGCAGACATTCTGTATTGACGGCCCTCTTTTCGGCAAGAAGCTAGGTGTCGGACTCACGGCTACCAATGACCAGCTCGGGGTTACCCGTCAGCAAGAGTTTGCGCTCAACGCTGCCTATCGGCTTGACCTCTCGAGAGGTTACCTCTCCGCTGGTTTGCGCCTCGCCGGAGCCAATTACTCGGCCAACCTCACTGATGTGGTTATCTGGGACACTGATGATGTGGTTTACGCCAACAACCTCAGCAATGAGTTTGCTTACAAAGCAGGTTTCGGCGTGTACTATTTCGAGCGGAATTGGTTTGCTGGTGTAAGTGTACCTACACTGTTCTCATCTGACCAGAACATCCTGCCGGAGAACTCCGACATCAACCGCTTTTTCGAAAACCATTACTACATCAACGCCGGTATGGTGTACGAAGTCAACCCCGTGATGGCCATCAAGCCGTCGTTCCTCATCAAGTATGAGAATGCCGCACCCCTTCAGGTGGATCTGAACTGCAACATCCTCTTTTTTGAGAAATTCTGGTTTGGTGCAGGATGGCGCTCTGGAGATGCGATGATGGTCATGGCGGAATGGAACATCACCAATCATCTGCGTGTGGGCTATGCTTACGACTACACCCTGAGCACTATTGCCAATTACAGCAACGGATCACACGAGGTCATGCTCGGCTATGACTTTGGCAGCAACGTAAAAATGAAGGCCCGTTCACCACGATACTTCTAACCAAGAATACGGATTCCTCCTTACCCGATATTGATATGAAGCGAATCACTGTAAACCCGCTGGTTGCACTTACCATCGCCTCGCTGGCACTCGGCGGATGTGCTTCCCAGTACATCCGCTCAGGTAAGCAGTCATATGAAGACCTGCAGTACCAGGACGCCATCTGGAGCCTGGAGAAAGGCCTTGCCCGACAAGATAATCCAGAAGCACGCCGTCTGCTTGCTGAGTCCTATATGATGGTCAATGAATTTACCAAAGCCAACGAAGAGTATGGCAAAGTGGCCCTCTATTCCGACAACACCGACCGCGACCGGGTGCTTCAGGGGCAGGCCCTGATGGCCAATGGCAGGTACACCGAAGCCCGCGAAATCTTCGATGGCATACTTACGCGCGACCCAGGCAATAAGCTCGCTGCGTCCCTCTCCCAGAGTTGCAAGAAGATGACGGAAATGAAGCGTGACTCACTCTTCATTCAGATCGCTAATGTCAACATCCCTACAGAAGCGCCGGTATACTCAGCCTTTCCTTATCAGGATGGATTGATCATCACCTCACCGGCATTCCGCGGTGATGATGATCCCTATACCAACAAGGCTTTTACGGACCTCTATGTCTCCCGAAAAAACGGGGCCTCCTGGACAGCTCCTCAGGCCCTGACCGATGTGAACGGCCCCTACCATGATGCCGTAGCAGCCGTAAGCCCAAACGGGCAGCTGATGGTGTTCACCCGCAACTTCCAGCTCGGCGCGCGTTCGCTCGGAAGCGACGACAAAAATGTGAGCAACACGCAGCTCTATATGAGTCGCCGACTTCCTGACGGAACCTGGCAAAAGCCTGAACTTATGCCCTTCTGCACCCACAAATTCATGTTTGCACACCCCACATTCACCGCTGACGGAACCACCATGTACTTCTCGAGCAACATGAGTGGAAGTGGCCAGATGGATATTTTCATGGTCAAGCAAAGTGAAGGCGTGTGGGGAGTTCCCCAAAACATCGGAACTGGGGTCAATACTGCCGGTAACGAAGTGTTCCCTTCCGTTCGCCAGGATGGCCGGCTTTACTTCTCCAGTGACGGTCACACTACCATCGGTGGACTGGACGTGCTGTTCTCGGAGTCCCGCGATGGTTCCTGGCAGGCTCCCCGCCATATGAGCTACCCGCTCAATTCGTCTTGTGACGATTTTAGTATTGCATGGAACAGCGATGGCAAAACCGGCTATTTCAGCAGCGATCGTACTGGGGCCGATCGCATTTATTTCTTCAGTGAAGTAAGCCCGATCATTTCCCTCGAAGGACTGATCATGGCCAAGGACGGAGGCATTCCCGTGGGCGGCACACGGGTAACCATCATCAACATGACTGATGGAACAGAGAAGATCACATTTGCGGGTCCGGATGGCATTTATCAGGCAAGACTACTGATGGATAAGGATTACAAAGTGAAGATTGAACGGGATGGTTTTTTCACCACCACGGAAGACTTCACGACCAGCGGCATCACAGCAGACCAGAGAATACGCCGGGTCACCGAACTGAGCGAGGTCTATATTACCGGAGACAAGAAAGATGATGATGGCAGTGAAGACAGCGACGGAGCCACTGACGACGGAAAAGACACCGCTGATGGTGGTGATGGAAAGGATCAGAAAGACGGCAGTGAAACCGGCGATGGCACGACCACCGGCGATAACAAGGGCGATGGAAAAAATGGAGGTAAAGGCAACAACAAATCCGTTTACCCCATCCCCAATATATACTGGGACTTCAACGATTCCAGATTACGTCCTGATGCCATACCCTATCTGGAGGATATTGTCAAGCTCTTCAGCGAAAATCAAGATTACCGGTTTGAGATTCGCAGCCACTGCGACTGCAGAGGGTCCGAGGGCTTCAATGAAGACCTCAGCTCCAGGCGTGCCGAGGCAGTAATGAAGTACCTCATTTCCCGCGGTGTACCCCGCCATATTATCAACAGTCGGGGAATGGGGAAAAAGGAATTGCTGAATGGCTGCGATTGTGAAGAAGGAGAAACGTGCACCGAAGCGCAGCACCAGGAAAACCGCCGCACTGAGTTTATTGTAACGGATAGGAAAAAGCGCAACTGACCGGGTATCAGAATCTCAGACCTAGAGAAAGCATCACGGCAAGCTGACTCATAGCAATGGAAGCAGGATTGACCAATTGAGGATTGTACATGTAGTAATCCTCCCTGCGGCGGCTGAACATCGCTGCGAGGTCAGCAAAAAGTGCATCCCGGCGAAATCCTCCGCCTGCCGAAAGGCCAATCTGAGCAGAATTTGAATTCGCACCCAACACAAACGGGCTCTGCATGTATTGCGCACCGAAGCGAGCACGCCAGGCTTCAGCCAGGCGCAACTCAGCACCCGCACGCACCCGATGTGCAGTCCGGTAGAGCATTCCAATAGCCTGGTTTTCGGCATTAAAAGAATAGTCGCTCTCCGTGGACTCCATCCGGATTGCACCATAGTTCGTGCGCTCATAATCTGCCGAAACCACACCACCATCACCCAGCACAAAAGCCACTGATCCATGGATGCGTCGAGGGGCCTGCACCACATACTCAAACACATTGACAGGCGACCCAAAACCTTCCGATCCTCCGTCCAGAAACTGCGATGAAATCTCCGCGCTGTACGTGTCCGAAATTCCATAGCGGACGCCGCTATGCCACGCAGCGCCAAGTCGAAGCCAGGCTGTGGGACAGGCAATAGCGCCGAGTTTCATTCCGATACCCGCTCCGCTTGCCCGGAGGTCCTGCCTGTACTGATAGGATTTCAGGTCATCTGTTTCGCGAAAATCTTCCTGGTATCGCGAGACCTCAGAAAAGTTGATCCCGTGAAAGCTGAGTGTGCCACCGATGTAAAGCCAATCTGCATAGTTGGCTCCGAATCCAAATGAAGTTTCGGACATGGAACCCTCCCGCTCGATGGATTGCGATTGCCTGACAGCACCTCCGCTGGCGGCAGGCACGTAGGTCAGGTCATCTTCATTCAGCGGATCAATGACAAAGGACTCCCAGGCCAGTCCTGCGCCAAAGGGATACTTGTCCATCAACTCTGCCGATGATGTGCCGTTGGCCTGCGCTGCGAACACATCCAGCAGGGTGGTGTTAGCTGCCTCACCATCAATGCGGATCTGCTGGTGGAAGTTGTTTGACTTCCCATAACCAAATCCGAGTGTATAGCTTTTCCAGCGGGAGTTGTCTATAGCGCGGGTACTGTTCAGAGAAAAACTCTGAATCGTCAGGTTGGTGCGACCGTCAGCGGCTTCATTCCCTTCGTAGGCCGCAAGTGCATGAAAGTCATTAACGTTGAGTGTCATCTCTACACTGCTCCTTCGATAGGCACCCAATCCGCCGGGATTGATCCAGTAGGCGCTACCATCCGCACCGAGAGCACCAAACGCACCGCCCATTCCGAGTGATCGTGCAGTACCTGGCACTTGCGTGTTGGAGAAACGGAGTGCATCAACCTCATTTTGGGCGATACCTGCCGGCAAGAACAAGCAGAAGGTCAGCAGTGCGACGATTAACTCTTTCACGGTCGCATGGATGGATTGCATAAGGGTTACCTCCTTCGGGTCGTTCCTCCGCCGCCGCCGGACCGCGAAGGAGAGGGAGAGGAAGATCCGGACCCTGATCGGCCGCTACCACCTGAAGACGGGCTGCTGAAGCCCGATGAAGGACGGCGTTCCGAATCACGTCCTCCGGGTGAGGCAGATGGCCTTCTGCCGGTGCCCGGGGAACTGTTGTCGGAAGCAGGCTTGCGCACATCAGGGCTTTTCACCTCCACCGGATGGGGTGTGTTGAACGGACGCGGAGTGAAGTAGTCATCCTGACCTGCCGGTCGGCGAACATTGCGGTCATCTGTGTTATTTGAGGGGCGATCAGTCTGGACATAAGGGAAGCGCGACGCATTGGACCGTCCGCGTGAGGGCGTGCGAACCGCATTCTCATCGCTGCTTACGGGCTGATCGACATTCGGGAAGGGCTTTCCGATGCGGTCAGTGGACGTCAACTGATCATTGTAAACCGAACTGAATACACTGTTTGCAGCAAGGGGGGATCGGTGACCGAAGTTCACCTGACCCGGCACAGGAGCATCTGCCCAATACCCATTGCCCCAGGGTCCTAGTCCAAAACCGAAGCCACTGCCGTTCCAGAAGTAACCCGTGTTCCATAGAGTCGCGCCCATGGGCCGGAGAAAAGGATCACCCCAAAACCGACCGTTCCATGAATTCCAGCTTGACGGGCCCCAACCAGGCAGTGTGGCATGGACAATAAAAGCATCCGGGCAGTTCCATTGGTTACAGCCAAAATTGTATGTGAAATACCACCCCAAAAAAGGATCCCAGTTCATGACCCACATCGGCCGGTTGGCGAACAGGTCAAACTCATTCTGGAAGCCGTTCGTGGTATAGGCGTCTCCGTAATATGTGTTGGTCACATCGATATCCTGACCCGGCACATAGTAATCATCTTCTGCAATTTCCGCATTATTGGTCGGGCGCTCTGAAGGAGCTGGCACCTCGGTGATAAAAGTATCCCCTTTGCGGTAGTATATTTCATCGTCCTCATAGCCGGCAGAAGCCATTTGCCTGGTGCCTGAGCACGAAACCAACATGAAGGAAGTGGCGAGTGCAAAGAATAGAATCCTGGTTGTCATCATGGGCTATGGTATTAAGAAATTCAATGAGGCTCTTCTCCAAAGATAGGGCATTTATTTCCCTACTTTTGGCTTGTTTTTTATACCCAATAATCATACCAAGAGATGGCGGAAAAGTTGACTTCACGCGCTGAAGACTATTCGAGGTGGTACAATGAGCTGGTAGTGATGGCCGATCTGGCACAGCATAGTGATGTGAAAGGGTGCATGGTGATTAAGCCTTATGGTTATGCCATCTGGGAAAAAATGCGCGATGCCCTCGACAAGATGTTTAAGGACACCGGACACCAGAACGCTTATTTTCCGCTATTTATTCCCAAGTCCTATCTGAGCAAGGAAGCCGCCCACGTGGAGGGCTTTGCCAAAGAATGTGCTGTGGTGACTCACTACAGGCTCAAGGCCCAGGACGGTGGAGTAGTAGTGGATCCCGATGCCAAGCTCGACGAAGAGCTGATCGTCCGGCCCACGTCTGAGACCATAATCTGGAATACATACAAGGGCTGGATCCAGAGTTACCGCGACTTGCCCATCCTCATTAATCAATGGGCCAATGTGGTGCGCTGGGAAATGCGCACGCGACTATTCCTCCGCACATCCGAATTTCTCTGGCAGGAAGGCCACACTGCGCACAGCACATCTGCGGAGGCGGTTGAAGAAACCGAACGGATGCTCGATGTCTACGCCGTATTTGCAGAACAATTCATGGCCATGCCGGTGGTGAAGGGGCGTAAAACCGAGAGTGAGCGCTTTGCCGGTGCGGTGGATACGCTGTGTATCGAAGCCATGATGCAGGACGGCAAGGCCCTGCAGGCGGGCACCTCCCATTTCCTTGGTCAGAACTTCGCCAAGGCCTTTGACGTCAAGTTCACCTCCAAAGAGGGCGTGCTGGACTACGTGTGGGCAACATCCTGGGGTGTATCCACACGGTTGATGGGAGCCCTGATCATGACACACAGCGATGACAAGGGGCTGCGTCTTCCCCCGAAGCTGGCTCCCATTCATGTGGTGGTGGTGCCGATCTACAAAGGACCAGAGCAGCTGGCTCAGGTTGTGGAAGCCGTTGAACCCCTGATCCGGGATTTGCGCTCCAGAGGCATTGTGGTGAAGTTGGATGATGATGACACCAAGCGCTCCGGCTGGAAGTTTGCGGAATACGAGCTTAAAGGCGTACCTGTGCGGATCGCTGTGGGGCCAAAAGATCTCGAGCAGGGCACCGTTGAAGTAGCGCGTCGTGATACCGGAACCAAGGCGGGCATTCCCATGCAGGATGCGGCAGCGGCAATTGAGGCCCTGCTTGAAGACATCCAGCGCAATCTTTACGAGGAAGCCCTGGCGATGCGCCGGTCCTATTACACTCAAGTGGACAGCTATGAAGAATTCAAGCGCCTGCTCGACGAGAAAGGAGGCTTCTTTCTGGCCCACTGGGATGGCACACCTGAGACGGAAGAGCGGGTGAAGGCGGAAACAAAGGCGACCATTCGGTGTATTCCAATAGAACAACCGGGAGAATCCGGATCGTGCATGGTCACCGGCAGGCCATCGGCCCGTCGGGTGCTGTTTGCACGAGCTTACTGACCTCCAAATCCATATTCAGATCATCATGAGCGAAGCCAGAGAAAACATCCATCGCGTGATCCGCGACAAAGGAATCCTCAAGCAGGACGTGTTCCAGAACACACAGCAGGTTTTTCAGGATCTCAGGCTTGTGCTCAGGGAAGTGCTCGGGGATATTGAAAAGCAGTTTGCCCACGCCGACTCCCGGGTCACATTCAACCTGAGCGATAAGGGCGATTTTCAGACAGAGATGAAGGTGGCTGGTGACGTGCTCGTATTCCAGATGCACACCAACGTATTCCAGTTCGACCAGTCGCATAGTCTCTGGAAGAGCGGATACCTTCGGGAACAGCCTGAAAACAGCTATGTGGGCATCATCAATATCTACAATTTTCTCGCGGACAGCTTCAAATACCAGCGCCTCACCGATGTGGGTTACCTTATTGGCCGGATCTTCGTGAACCGGGAGGATCACTTTCTGGTTCAGGGCAAGAGGCAGATGGGCTATCAGTTCAATGATTTTGTGAATGCGAAGCTCGACCATGCGGCCCTTACGCAGATTGTGGAGGCGGCATTGCTTTATACACTCGACTTTGACCTGCTGACTCCGCCCTATGAGAATATGCAGATTCTTTCGGTTGAAGAAATCCAGAGTATGGGCCACAGTCAGGTACTTGCCACGGGCAAGCGGCTGGGCTTCCAGTTTGGAATCGAGAAATAGCCGTCTGCATAATTTTCAAGGAAAATCCGGTTGCCGCTTGACTGATGGCTAAATCCTGCTATTTTTGCACCCGCTTTAGACCCACGGCCCGTTCGTCTAGGGGTCAGGACACAAGATTTTCATTCTTGGAACAGGGGTTCGATTCCCCTACGGGCTACGAAAGTTTGGAGAAACCCTTTGGAAACAAAGGGTTTTTTTTGTTCTCTTCTCGCGGGGCATGGGGGATAGCCGGCGGCGCTCGTCATCAGGTTGCAAGACCTCACCTTATTGCTTTTCAAAACACCCCCCAGCAACAATACCTTCCGGAGAACCAGTAGCTCGCTGATTGTATGAAAATGGCCAATGATTGTTTACTTTGCGACGCATCCTTGAAACCTGACTATTATGTATTACGTAAACCCCATCTGGTGGATGGCGCCGGGGCTGCTGGCATGCATCTCGCTGACCTGATAACAATATGCCGCATCGACTGAAATCTCTTGTGAAATTGCATTATGAGACGATCGATCAGCCTGTAGTATTCAGCTACAGAGGCCCCTTCATGGAGTATTTCACGAATACCATTCTCGAAATCTTCCAGGGTAGCATAACGGCGCAACAGGTCATCCCGACTATCAACAGAAAGGTTTCATTCCTTTTGGTCGAGTGTTTCCAGAATATACTCAAGCATGGTGAAGTAGTAGCCGGATCTGATCCCGGTTTTCGTGACGACGGCTTGTTCAGTTTCCGGATTCAAGGTAGCTCATTCATTATCAATTCCATTAACATGGTCCAGCCCGAAGAAGCAAACGGGCTTAGGAGCATGATGGAAGAGATCAACAGCTACGAACCTCAAGACCTCAAAGCCCTTTATCTGAAGCAGTTGGCAAATTCAGCCCTGAGCGACAAAGGAGGTGCCGGACTTGGGCTGATTGAGCTCGCCCGGAAATCAGGACAACAAGTGCTCTACCTTTTTGAAGACGCTCCCGGAGGGCTTGTTTTCTTCCATCAACAGGTAACTTTCTGCCCCGGGAAGGAACGTTGGGAAATAGTGAACCGGATTGATGAGATCCGCGCTCTTTATGACCAGATGAACGGAGAGCACACCCTCCTCTATTACAAAGGCGATTTTTCTCAGAAAGCCATCATTCCTATTCTCGAGATGGTTGAACACCACATGGCCAGCTCTTCGGAGGCCGGCGCTCAGGGCAGGAAAGCCGGACACGTGCTTGTCGAGATTCTCCAGAACATAGCCAAGCACGGCGGCGACAAACAGGGTCGTGCAGAAGGTATCGTAACCATTGGTATGTATAACGGGCAAATCCTGCTTCAGGCAGGCAATGTCGTTTCAGAAACAGAAAAGGAATTCCTGACCGAAAAGCTGGTGTATTTGCGCCAGTTGAATCACGAAGAGCTGAAAGACCTGCACCGGACTGCTCTCAAGGCCAGCCTTAAGTTCGAAAACAAGATGAAATCGGGGCTCGGTTTGATTGAAATTGCTCAGGCCAGTACCATACCTTTTAACTTTGAATTCAATCCCTCCGTCGACAATAGGTGTCTTTTCACGATACAGGTGAGCATTTAACCCCGGCAGCAACGCTCCTATGATCCACCTCCAGCCCATTGAACTAAAAGCTACAGAAGACACCCCCGAGGTCCGTTTCAGTGCTGCTGATGGTTTGCTGGTGATCAGCGGGAGATCTCTGCCCGAGAATGCCTGGCAATTCTACCAGCCTCTTATCGACTGGACCCGTGCCTATTGCGCGGCCTCTGCTCAGGAAACCTTACTCGAATTGAAGCTGGATTACTTCAATTCCTCCTCAGGGCGGTTTTTGTTTGAACTTCTGACCATTCTGGAGAACCGCGCAGGGGACAAGAGCAAGGTTCAGGTCAACTGGCACGTTGACCATGATGATGAACTGATGATTGAAAAAGGACAAGAGCTAAAGGGCCTGCTCGAAATTCCGTTCCGGATAGTCATCCAGTAGTTCGTCTCTCCCTTCGATCGTTTCGCATCAGGTTGTTTACGGAATTCTCACTTACAACCTGACTCCCAATACGAGAATATCATCCGTTTGAGGAGCTGAACGCCTCCATCCCAGCAAAGCTTCAGAGCACGTCTCCTCGCCTCGCTTCATGGGGGCTTCGGCGATAGCTGTGAGGAGATCGCGAAACCTCGACTTGTTCAGTTTTCGCCGGCTGGGCCCCCCGATCTGATCCATCATACCGTCGCTATGCATGAATAAGGCATCGCCCTGCTCATAATGAATCCGTATTGATGTAAAGGGATTGTTGCCTTCGCCATAGCGCCGTTCGAACCATGTTCCGCCCAGGCTATGCGGATTAGAGCGGTACTCGGTCAGTTCACTCCCTGAATACACGTGTATGGCATGATTTGCTCCGCAATACTCCAGGGTTGCGGAAGCCCGGTCAATCCGGCATAGACTCATATCCATTCCGTCGGGTGCTGCATCAGCAGTTCCCTGATTGAGCGTGGACACCACCTCCTTATGCAGGTCCCACATGATTTCATGACAAGACCTGTCGCCCGTTCCGATGACCTTATTCAGTTTTGAATAGGCGATCAGGGACATAAACGCCCCGGGCACTCCATGGCCGGTACAGTCGATTACTGCGAGGTAGATGACACCATTCATCTCCCGGCACCAGTAGATATCACCGCTGACAATATCCCGCGGACGGAAAAAGATAAACCACTCGTGAAAACTGCCGGCCAGCTGCTGGTCGTTAGGCAGGATGGCTGTCTGGATGCGTCGCGCGTAATCCAGTGATGAAATGATTTTCTGCCGTTGGGATTTGATCTCCTTATTCTGGATGCGGAGCAGTGCATTCATTCGGCGCTTTCGGAGCAGGTTCACAAAGACCAGCGCGGCAAGCAGACAGAAAGCACCTCCTCCCATTATGGCCAGCCGGAACTGGGATGACTTTTCCAAAAGTTCCTGATCCTGCCGGGCAATGCGGGAGGCCTGTCTTTCCGATTCGTAGCGGGCGCTGAGCTCTGAAATCCGGTTGAGGTTGTTCACCCGATCCAGACTATCCTTGAGTATGGTATATCGCTTCTGCTTCCTGAATGCTTCTATGTGGAGTCCCTTCTCCGACAGCCATTCAGCTTCAAGCTGCAGGTGCGTCAGCCGCTGGTTGTCAAACCCGTTCTTCCATATCAGGAGGCCAGCCTCCTCCAGCTGAATGCTCGCCTCCTCGAAGTTTCGCTGTTGCAGATAGGCTCGGGCCTGGCTGAGGTGAAGGCTGGTCATGAAGTACTCGTCGCCCTCACTCCGGCTGACCTCAAGGGCTTTGGACAATGCCATGACCGCTGAGTCGGGTTTATTTTCCTCCAGGTAGATTTCACCCATGATAGAGGAAAGATCCATGGCGACCGAAGCATCGAGTTTCTGGAGTTCATCTATCCGGTTCACCATCGCTCTGGCTTTGGGAATATCCCTCAGCGACAGGTAACCGGAGGCTATATTATACAGATTGTAAGCGGCGTGTGTGGCGTTGCCGATGGCCATGTTCTCTTCATAGGCTGCGGCCTGGGTTTCGATGGCTTTGCGGTAGTCACCTAAATTGGTGTACACAATCCCGATGTTATTCATGGCCTTCAGCGCCCCGGCGCGGTCATTTACCTGGCGGCTGAGCGTTTGGGCGTTCTGGTAGAACTCCAGGGCGCTCACGAACTGCCCCTGGCTGAAATGGGTAATGCCGAGGTAGTTGGAGGCCTTTGCCATCCGGCTGGTATCTCCTATGCGGGTGGCCAGCTCCAGCGCCCGTAAAGAATAATAACGAGCCGTATCGGGGTTGTTGAAGATGAACTCATCCGCCACCTCCAGATTGAGCCTCACCATCATCGAATCGGAGCAACCCCTGTCCATAATGGCCACCAACCCATTGATTCTCTTCAGATTCTGGGCCATCGCCGGACCGCAAGCTGCCAGAGCAGCGAGCAAGAGAATCTGGGTTTTCAAACGACTGGACACGATGGATAAGAATGACAATTACCCTGTCCTACGGATAGGCTCTGGAAAAGGTTATAGTGGGAAATTTCAGCCATACACTTGCCGGGATACGAACCCGGTGTATATTTGCAGCCCGTTTTCAAAAGATATGGCCAATCACAAGTCAGCCCTCAAGCGCATCCGCAGCAACGACGCCAAGCGTTTGCGCAACCGTTATTACCATAAGACCACCCGCAACGCGGTGCGCAAATTGCGCTCCCTGACCAGCCGGAAAGAAGCTGCTGAAATGCTGCCCCGTGTGGTGTCCATGCTGGACAAACTGGCCAAGAACGACGTCATTCACGTCAACAAGGCCTCCAACCTCAAGAGCAGCCTGACGGTTTTCGTCAACAAGCTCAAGTAATCTTTCACAAGACCAATTCAAAAGCTGCCTTAGGGCGGCTTTTTTTATTTCTGGTTTGCCAGGGGTTTCCTGCCGCATAAATCCGGATAATTTATGCCGGCGGACACCCGGTCCGGCACTTGACCTTTGCCCGAATTGAGTTTCGGAGCATGGATACTAATGGATCAACCACTCTGACGATGCGGCATTGGGCTCCGGATGACCGGCCCCGGGAAAGGCTCATGGCCAAGGGAGCTTCTGCCTTGAGTGATGCCGAGCTGATCGCTATCCTGATCGGTTCAGGCTCGCGGGAGGAAAGTGCTGTGGATCTCGCCCGCCGTATTCTCGGCAAGGCCAACCACAGTCTTGCTGAACTGGGCAAGCTCACCCTGGCTGAGCTGACCCAGTTCAAGGGCATGGGAGAGGCAAAGTCCGTCAACCTTCTCGCCGCCCTTGAACTTAGCCGCAGGCGCCGCATGGCAGAAGTGCGGGAGAGGCAGAACATCCGCAGTTCGAAGGATGTGTTCGACTTCTTCTGCGAGAAGATTGGTGACCTCAACTATGAAGAGTTCTGGGCTTTGTATCTGACCCGAAGCAACCAGATTATCCTGGCCGATAAACTCGGTGAAGGCGGGTTCAACTCCACGGTTGTGGATCCCAAGAAACTCTTTGTGCGGGCTCTCCATCACCACGCCTCCTGCCTTATTGTGGCCCACAATCACCCCAGCGGAAATCTCAGTCCGAGCAATGAAGACATCCGCATCACCCGCAAGCTGGTAGCCACAGGCAAGAATCTCGATTTGCCGGTGCTCGATCACATTATTGTGACATCGGCCGGCTACTACAGTTTCGCAGATGAAGGTATCTTAGGCGGCGAATGAAACGCATCCTGACCGTTGTGGGCGCCCGGCCCCAGATCATCAAAGCCTCAGCCATCAGCAGGGCTATCCGGGAATCATTCACGGGCCGGTTGGAGGAGATTATCCTCCATACTGGTCAGCATTATGACTTGAACATGTCAGAGGTATTCTTTCGGGAAATGGACATTCCAGCGCCACACATCCATCTGGAAGTGGGATCCGGCAGTCATGCTGTCCAGACAGCCCGGATGCTGGAAGGCATTGAGTCGGCCATCACCGAATACACACCTGATGCGGTGCTCGTGTACGGTGACACCAACTCCACGCTCGCGGCGGCACTGGCCGCAGCCAAGCTTCACACTCCCGTGGTACATGTTGAGGCCGGACTTCGTTCTTTCGACAAGCGGATGCCTGAGGAAATCAACCGCATTACCTGTGACCATGTGAGCACTCTGCTCTTCACCCCCACCGCTGCAGGCTTAACTAATCTGGCCAACGAAGGTTTTGACCCGGCCTGTACCCGACCCTGGAACATCAACCATCCGGGGGTCTTCCATTGCGGAGACATTATGCTGGACAACACCCTTCACTTCGCCGAGCAGGCTGATCCGGAGGGCGATTTCCTGCGCTCTCTGGGGCTGGATGGTACAGCCTTTTTACTGACCACCGTTCATCGCGACAGCAATACCGATGACCTCACGCGCCTGTCCGGCATCTGCGAAGGCCTGTGCAGGATCGCTGGGCACACTTCGGTGGTTTTCCCGGTGCATCCGCGCACCAGGCAAGCCCTCGAACGACATGCTGAACACCCCGACGTATTCCGATTGCTTCACCACGAACGGATCATGCGCATACCACCGGCATCTTTTCTGGAAATGATTGCGCTGGAGCGCGCCTGCACCATGGTCATTACGGATTCGGGTGGCGTGCAGAAAGAGGCCTTTTTCCTCAGGAAGCCGGGCATCGTTTTGCGGCCACACACGGAGTGGATTGAGATTGCAGAAAGCGGACACGCCGTGCTTGCCGATGCTGACCCAGACGCGATGGTGCGTGCCTACCATCACTTCCAATCCGGTCCTGCGTTCACGTGGCCCCCTCTTTTTGGCGATGGCCGGGCTGCGCATTTCATTTGCACCACCCTGCTTGAAGCCCTTCCATGATCTGTGTTTACACGGCCTTTCCGGGCAATCGTATTGAGTACGCGCTGCATGTGCTGTTCGGAGCTGTGGGCCTTCCCTATCAGATCATCCATGATGAAGCCGCATTCATGGCCAGTGATGGGATCAAGATCTGTTATGGAAACGCTTCCCCACCTGGAGTTCTGAACATCATGCCATCGGGAATACTCCGCGATGGTGCCATTGCCCCGGCCCACCTGCCCTGCGGTCGTTGGCACGATGTACCTACCCTGTTCCACCATGGGCTCGGGGAATGTGGCTTTGATCTGCCCGGAGCTGTGTTCTGGCTCTCTAGCCGCATGGAGGAATACGGATCAGTGATCCGGGATAACCTGGGGCGCTATGATGACAGTCAATCCCTCACTGTGCGGCACGGATGGCATAACAGGCCCCTGATAGACGAATGGCGCAACCATCTGCTGGCTCTGCTCGCTGAACGTTTTCCAGGCCAGTGTCCGAAGCTGCCCTCAGGCGGCGGCGAAGTCACGGTGGATGTAGACAGTGCCTTTGCTTACCGGCATAAGGGCGTGTACCGCACGGCCGGAGCCTTGGTGCGTGACCTCATATGCGGTAACCGGAAGACACTGGGCGAGCGCATGGCAGCCCTCACGGGCAAGGCTCAGGATCCTTATGATACCTATGCCTATATCCGGGAAACCTGCCGCAGGCATGGGGTTTCGCTGCGGTGGTTTTTTCTGTTGGCTGATTTCGGTGCGCACGACAAGAACCTGTCGTACCGTCGGCCGGCCTTACGCACATTGATACGCACACTCACTGGCGAATCTCCGGTGGGGATCCATCCGGGAATGGGATCACATACCTCTCGGGTGAAGCTTGAAACGGAGATCGGCCGGTTGCAAGAAATTACCGGTATGGCGGTAACCGATAGCAGGCAGCACTATCTGCGCCTTGAGTTACCGCTCACCTATCGGCGGCTTGAGGCACTGGGCATCAGGGCCGACCACAGCATGGGTTATGCCTTCGATACCGGTTTCAGACTGGGCACTACATGGCCTGTGCGATGGTATGATGCAGATGCTGAGCGCATGAGCGATTTATTGCTGGTGCCCTTTTGCGCGATGGATACATCGCTTCGGAAATACCAGCGGATGACACCTGCTGCAGCGTGTGAGAGACTCGGGGAGCTTCACCAGCTGGTGCGCGCCACGGGCGGACACTTTCGCGTGCTTTGGCATAATGAAAGCGTATCTGGCCACGGTGAGTGGAAAGGCTGGAAGCCTGTATTTGAAGAAGCCTGCCGGCTGGCCGGTCAATGATCCCAGGTGCGTAGCTCAAAGCGCCCATTGTCCAGCACACCATAGGTGTAATGGTGGATCCAATCCCCCAGATTGAAGTAAGTCGAGCGATCATTCAGCCGGATCTCGAGGGGCAGATGACGATGTCCGAAGATAAACCCATCGAAGTGTTCGTGCTTAAGGATTTCCCGGGCATATACCACCAGCCATTCCTGATCCTCCCCCAGAAAAATCCGATCGCTTGACGCCGAGGTTGTGCGGCTGTAGCCCGAAGACAACTGGGCCAGACCAATTCCGAAATTGGGGTGAAGGCGGGCAAAAAGCCATTGGCACAGTCGGCTGGCGAAGACCTTTTTGATAAACTTATAACCCCGGTCACCGGGCCCCAGGCCATCGCCGTGTCCAATCATGTATTTCTTTCCGTCCCATTCTCTTATTACCGGATCTCGGTGCAAGGTGATCCCACACTCGCTAGGCAGGTAGTCGAATATCCACATATCGTGGTTGCCGGTGAACCAATGTACCGGGATACCGGAGTCCGTGATATCGGAGATCGTACCGAGCAGTCGGGTGAATCCTCGGGGAACTGCTCGTCGGTATTCAAACCAGAAATCGAATACATCACCCACCAGAAAGATCTCAGATGCATCGCGGCGGCATTGGTTGAGCCACCGGACCACTTCCTTTTCCCTGTTCAGGCTCTCCTCGAAGCTGGGCACTCCCAAATGGAAGTCAGAGGCAAAGTATATGCGCTTACTGCTTTCCAATCAAGGCTCGATATTTCGGATGGTATTGAATGGTGCGAGGGCGTTGAGGTTCAGGGTGAACATGATGCGGTCAAAGTACGTATAATCCGCTGTATCATAGAACTGGTCGATGCGTGAGGTAACCAACACCGGAAGGTGCACTTCCAATACATCGCTCAGGAAGGGAATAGTGACCACAGCTGAGCCGAATACACGGTCGGAATCCACCAGTTCATTGAAGCCAGAGGCCACGGCGTTGAATGAAACGAGCAGTGGGAACTTGACGGGGAGTTCAATCTCTGCATTCACGGCCACCATTTCGGTGAAGTAGGCAGGCACGAACGTGCGGAGCATTCCCATACCGTTCACCATCTGGCGTGCGGCCAGACCATCGGCTTCCAGGCGACCTAGGTAGAGGTTATCCGTAAAAGCATCCGCTTGTCCGGTCACCCCCGATGGCTGGAATAGATTCCAACCCGAATCCGATCCACCGGTAAATCCGTAGAATGCGCGGAAGCTGATATCCTTACTCTTTCGCAAATTATAGCGGCGTGAATAGCTGACCTCTCCGCTTACTACATGGCCCACGTCAAAGTTCTCACGACCATCGGAGTTGAACAGATTGGCCTCCTGCGCCAGGCTGAGCCTGGCCTGATAAGTATTGAACAAGCCCTTTCTGAGGCGGGCTGACGCTTGCAGTCGCAGGGCTTCCTGATCCTGGGCGATGGTACCGGCGGGTTCACCTTCTGGCTGGAATTCAGCGGTGCGGAAGAGTGCCTGGTAGGAAGCTTCAAGATCAATCCTCATCCGGTCATTGGGATCACTCAATGCTGGCCGGATTGAATAGGATAAATAAGGCTCGGCCATTTCGTAGCGCGTGTTCACGGTAGTCAATGCTGACTGCTCATTCACAATAGAGAATCGCTGCCCACGGATTCCTGCTGAGAAGCGACCTATGTTGTAAATCATTCGGGCGAAGCCATTCACCTGTTCGGTTGTGAAGCTGTAGAGCGGGCTGGCCGACCATTCGAAAGCCTTTCGGGTGATTGTTCGGTTATGGAGCCACAATCCCGGCATCCAGTTATCGTATTCATTCCAACCTACGACAGGCAGGAAGAAGACTTGTGATTTCCGTGGATTCTCCAGCCCCGAAATCGGGCGGAAACTGATGGGTTCGATTTTCCTGAAAATACCGTGAGCACGCATGCGATCGTTTTGGAGATTGATCTGGGGAATATTGCGCCCGGGATCAATCACGATGCGGTCCGGGGCATCCTGACCTGCGGGAATGACTACCTCTGCGCGTTGACCTGGCGTGATGACCGGTGAGGAAGCTGAGCGCAGTTCTGTTTCCTTTCCTTTCTCATCCACGCGCACTGTTGAGACCACTGCTGGTCCGGTGGTTTGTCCCGTATTGCGAATGTGCACGCGCACTGAACCGTCCTGTTGCACCTTAGCGCTTCGGATGCTGAAGTCAATTTTTTCAGATGTATTGATCAGCTCATTGAAAAACCAGGAAAGATCTTCACCGGCAGATTGCTCGATTGAACGCCTGAGATCAGCGGGTGTGGGATGTTTGAACTTCCACTCTTCGAAGTAGGCCTGCATGGCCTTATCGAATCTCTCCTCGCCGAGATACGCCTGAAGATAATTGAATAGCAATGCCGTTTTCTTATAAACCATACCGCCATAGTTCATTGATGTAAAATGATCCGATGCACAATTGAGAGGCTGGTCCAGTGCTCGGCTCGCATTTATCCGGTACATCACATCCGTAAGCGTTCGTTGCGAAAAATCAGAAAGGTCAATAATCTTTCCGATGGCTCCGACCAGATTCAGAGCATCGCCCAAAGTCGCATCGGGATATTTCCTGACCATGTAGCGGTCCTCATTGAATGAGTTGATCCCCTCATCCATCCAGGCGTGGATTCTTTCGTTGCTGCCCAGGATGCCGTAGAACCAATTATGTCCGACCTCGTGCATGATGACCGTTTCGAGGACCCAGGCATTTCCGGCCCGTCCGATCACGGTCACATTGGGATATTCCATACCTCCCCCTGCGCTGATGGTGCCATCCACTGCGGTGACTTGCTTATAGGGATAATCGCCATTCCAGAGCGAGTAGTAGTAAGTCGCATCGTGGAGGTACTCCGGGGCTTTGGCCCAGAGTTCTTTTTCTGTTGGTGTAAAGAGGGCCCATGTGGTGACCACGTTACTGGTGTGCGGTGTGGTCACCTGACCTTTGAGAACCATCCAACGCTTATCTGCAAACCAGCCGAAATCATGCACACGTGATTGCACGAAGCGAATTGTTTTCATTCGCGGAGAAGAAGGTGGGAAGTCGGCGTTTAAATTTTCCAGATCTGGGCGTTGGAGGCCGAGAGCTGCGAGACTATCCATGAATGCTACTTCGGATGGTGACTGCAGATCCCCTGTAGCTCCGACTACGTAGTTGGCTGGCAGGGTAATGGACACATCGAAACTCCCGAATTCGCTGTAGAATTCACCTTGCGTGAGGTAGGGCATCGGATGCCATCCGTTGCGATCATACACGGCTGGTTTGGGATACCACTGGGTTACCTGGTAGCTTTCACCCACGTGTCCGAGGCGGGAAATACTTCCGCTGGGGATTTTGACCCGGAAAGGAGTGGTCACGGTTATTCTGCCTCCCGGAGGCAGTGGTTTGGGCAGGGTGATCCGGGCGATATCAATATTTCCGTCGTCAAAACTCCATTGCGCCCTCACACCGTTCACCTGAAAGTCAAGTGAATCGATGAATCCCTTGTCATCCTTCAGCGCATAGTACAACACGTAATTGCCATCCCGCGCCAGCTGCCTTGCCAGGGCCGTGGACTTGTTCTTATATGCATTGGGCCAGAGGTGGATGTAGAGCACATCGAGGACATCAGGACTGTTGTTGATGTATTCAAATGACTCTGAACCATGGAGCATATGCTGCCTGTCATCGAGGGATACCTGAATGGTGTAGTTGACCTCTTGCTGGAAGTATGGCTTTTCCTGAGCGGCGGCATAAAACGCCGTAAAGAGCATACAAAAAGCGGCGAATTTTTTCATGGTATTACGACGCAAAGCTGAGTTACAAGTTACATGGCATATCAAAAAGAACTGCGCCACCCTTTCGAGCGGCGCAGCCCAATCAACTGTTACTAAAACGGCCGGCTAGCGGCCGAAAACCTGTTTGAGGTGAGCTTCCAGCATCGGGCCCCGCACATTGGGGCCGTAGGCAATCACCTTACCATCGCGATCGATCAGCACAGGAAACGGGATGCTGTGCACACCGAAGTCAGCAGCGGGTTTGCTTTCCCATCCCCGGAGATCGCTGACGTGGTTGGGCCAGCCAAGACCATCCTGAGCGATAGCTTCAATCCATTTGGTTTTTTCCTTATCGAGAGAAACCGAGAATACTTCGAAGCCGTCCTTATTGTATTCATCATAAGCCTTTACCACTGCGGGATTCTCACGGCGGCAAGGTCCGCACCAGGATGCCCAAAAGTCGAGGAGCACCACTTTACCGCGGAGGTCGGATAGTTTGCGCGTGGTCCCAGATGGATCGGGCAGTGCAATTTCTGGCGCCTCTTTGCCGAGAGCAATCAGGACCCCTTCCACTCGCTGCTGGGGCATGGATCGGGGGTCGAGTATTTCCTGACCCTGCTGAAGACCACCGGTTGATGCGAACTCTACTTTTTGCTTGAGCTGGCGGTAGTGTACGGTATGGCCGAAGCTCTGCGACAGGTCCTTCACCACTCTTTGGTATTGCGGAAGATCAGTGCGCATATCCAGGGCTTGCACAGCTGCGATAGCGGCAGGCGTGGACGAATTGGACTCCAGCCAGTGCCGCACGTAGTCAGCGAGTTGTTTGCGGGCTTTGACCACCTCTTCTTTCATCCGGAGCACATCAGCATCGCTAAGTCCGGGCTCCCGGAGCCGGGCAGTGGGCGCTTCAATCTTGCTCGCCAGCTCGTTGTAGGCCTCTTCAAATTCCTGCAGCAGGGCGGTGTCATCGGATCCTTTGACGCAGGCTGTTTCTCCGATTTTACCCGCCTGTGCTTCGATCCGGATGGTCTGGGTGCTATCGGCGATGAGGACCACATAGTCACGGTCATTCAGCAAAACCCGGTAAAAGTCCTTCTCGAGAGGCTGGGCGGGCTTGATCACGAAACTGCCATCACTGGCGATGACCGTGGAGTCCGTGATGACACCCCGGTTGTTCACGTATCGTTCGAGGTAGATGGTTTGTCCACCAGCATCTGCGATATTGCCACTGATGGCCGACTTCTGTCCGTCGCCTGAGCAACCGGCTATCAGTGCATAGGAAGCACATAAGAAAACGACTGGTTTCATCTTCATACCTTTTCCAATAACTCCTGGATAATTGCAGAGGCGGTCCTGGGATTTGCCTTGCCTCCGGTCTTTTTCATCAATTCACCCATAAACAGGCCCAGCATGCCCTTGTTTCCCTTTCGGTAGTTTTCCACCTTTTCTGGCCAGGCAGCCAGCACTTCGGCTGCTGCGTTGCGGATAGTATCTTCACCGGCATCTTGTGCGAGGTTCAGTTTTTCGGCCAGGCTCGCTGCTGTTTCTCCGGGTTCGTCCATCATAGCAGGCAGCAGTTTTTCGGCTGCTGCGGATGCACTCAGCTTCCCGGCGTCCACCAGTGCGATGATATCTGCAATGTGTGCTGGTGTGAGAGGCAGCTGGGAGATGTGCAGACCGCGCTCATTGATCACCGCCCGCACCGGCCCGGTAAGCCAGTTGCATGCTGATTTGTAGTTGGACGTGAGTATAATGAGCTCCTCGAACCACATGGCCATTTCCTTCTCGTTGATGAGTACATGAGCGTCGTACTCAGAGAGGCCGAGCTGGGTGGTATACTTTTCGAGCAACTCTGAGGGGAGAGCTGGCATATTGCGTCGCACCCGTTCCACATCCTCTTTCAGGATCCTGACTGGCTGTAGATCTGGCTCCGGAAAATATCGGTAGTCGTGGGCGAGTTCCTTGCTGCGCAGGGAGAAAGTTGTGCCTGCCGCGGCATCGAAGCTGCGGGTTTCCTGCAGGATCACTTCACCTTTTTCGATGAGATCCACCTGCCGCTTCATTTCATAATCGATGGCGCGTTGTACGTTGCGGATGGAGTTCATATTTTTCACTTCGCAACGCGTCCCGAACTTATCGGCACCTTTGAGTCGCACGCTCACATTTGCATCGCAGCGCATGGATCCTTCTTCCATATTTCCATCACAAATACCCAGGTATCGGATCAGTTTTCGCAGCTCAGTGAGGTAGTTGTAGGCCTCACGGGATGATCGGATGTCCGGCTCGCTCACCACCTCGATAAGAGGCACGCCGGCGCGGTTCAGGTCAACGAGCGTATCAAAGGGATCCTGATCGTGCATGCTTTTGCCCGCATCCTCTTCCAGGTGAGCCCGGGTTATACCAATGCGTTTCTCCCTACCCTCCTCATCGCGGATCATGATAAAGCCTCCGGTGCAGATGGGCGTCTTGTCTTGCGTAATCTGATAGCCTTTGGGCAGGTCGGCGTAGAAATAATTCTTTCGGGCGAAGTGCACCCATGGATGAATTTCCATGTGGCATGCCAGTCCGAGCCTGATCGCATAATCGACACTTTTCCGGTTGACTCGTGGCAGAGTTCCGGGGTGTCCCAGGGTAATGGGGCTCACGAGCGTATTGGGCAGTTCGCCAAACCGGTTAGGGTCACTGCTGTAGGCCTTTGACTCAGTGAGGAGTTGCATGTGCACCTCGAGTCCCACGACCAGCTCGTATTTATCGTATACCGTATCCATGATTCAATGTCCCGCGGCCTGGCTGATCAGGCGATTGAAGTCATCTTCCCCATCTGCCAGGTAGGTCTCAATGGGAATGATGCAGATTCGTTCTCGCCAAGGGCCCTTGAGGAGCAGCAGGCGCTCCGCGTCCTTGGCGGTGGTTACCAGGCGAGCCGTCGGGGTGGCAAAGGTAGCCAATTCGGTCCCCAGACTTTGGAGATCAGAGGCCGTGAAACCATGGTGATCCGGGTAGGATTTGAATTTTTTAAGAGCAAACGCTGAGGCCAGGAAATCCCGGAACGGCTCCGGTGCAGCGATTCCGCAAAAACCCAGGATGGGCGTATCCGGGCTCAGCTCTACCGGTTTGCCCTCCAGGTCGGTGGGCGTTCCATAGCGCACGGATGCGAAAAATACGGATTGTCCGGGCTGCGGGTTGATACGCGACCGGAAGGCTGATTTGTCCTCCTCCCTTATTTCGGCGGGGCATCGGGTGACCACGATAGCCTGGGCCCGGCGGGCCGAGCGGCGAATATCCCTCAGGTTGCCAGCTGGCAGGGGCAGGTCATACCACCACGGCTGGTCCCACGGCATGAGTACGATATAGAGTTGAGCGCGCAGCCGTCGGTGCTGGAATGCGTCATCCAGCACAACCACATCGGCCGGGGGATTGCATGAGGCGAGGCGGCGTATTCCTTCGAGCCGGTCTTCGCAGACTGCGAGAGGAACATCCGGGAGCATGCGTTTCATCAGGGCAGGCTCATCCCCGAGCATCTGTGCCCCATTTCCGGTCGATGCCAGGATGAAGCCGGAAGTCAATCGGCGGTAGCCCCGGCTGAGGATAGCTGGTCGAATACCGAGTGCCAGCAGCCGCTTGGTCAGGAACATGGTGAATGGTGTTTTGCCGGTTCCTCCGGTGGACAGGTTGCCCACCACGATGGCGGGCAGTGCGCCCCGGGAAGAACTCAGGCATCCCCGGTCATAGAGGCAGTGTCGCAGGCGGATGACCGCCGCGTATAACAAGGAAAAAGGGATCAGCAGCAGTCGGAGGGCGCGCATTCCTGTAATTTGCGGGGTTCCAAAGGTCGGAAAGATGCAACTCAATGAAGTGATTGCCTTTTTGGAGTCGAAGGCGCCGCCTTCGCTTCAGGAGGATTATGACAACAGCGGGCTTCTCACGGGCAGTCCGGAGATGGATGTTCAGGGCATTCTCGTTTGTCTGGACAGCACGGAAGAAATTGTGGAAGAGGCGGTTCGACTGGGCTGCAATGTGGTGGTGGCTCACCACCCCATTGTGTTTGGCGGACTGAAGCGAATTACGGGAAAGAACTACGTGGAGCGCACGGTGCTCCGCGCCATTCGTGAGGGCATTGCCCTGTACGCCATACACACCAATCTGGACCATGTACATACCGGCGTCAATCGCAGGATAGCCGAGCAGATAGGTCTGGGGGGTATCCGCATTCTGGAGCCCCGCACCGGACAGTTGTGCAAGTTTGTGGTCTACGGCCCCCGTGATGTCATTCAGCCCGTGCGGGAGGCCATCTTTCTCGCTGGCGGCGGGCAGATCGGCGCTTACGATGAGTGCAGTTTCATGCATCCCGGCAAGGGAAGTTTCCGGGCATCGGAGGAAGCCCATCCCGTGATCGGCGCGCGAGGAGAGCGCGCGGAGCCGGATGAATACCGGCTTGAGGTGCTGGTGCCCCGCTGGAAGGTCGCTGAAGTGCTTGCTTCAGCCCGGGCGTCTCATTCCTACGACGAGATGGCTTACGACATCTATCCGCTGGAGAACGTCCATCAGGAGGTGGGAGCCGGCATGATCGGGGAGCTTCCTGTGCCGATGCGGGCCGAGGCCTTTTTGCATCATCTCAAGCAGTGCATGGGCGCTCAGGTGGTTCGGCATACCCGGCTTTGTCGTGAGGAAGTCAGGCGCATTGCGGTGTGCGGGGGGAGCGGGAGCTTTTTATTGGGCAAGGCCATAAGTCAGGGCGCGGATGTGTTGGTGAGCGCTGACTTCAGGTACCATCAGTTCTTTGATGCCGACGGAAGGATCATTGTGGCGGATATCGGGCATTATGAAAGCGAGCGCTATACGATTGACCTGCTGGCCGGATGGTTGAGCGAAAAATTCCGTACATTCGCGACCCATAAAACCGGGGTGGTTACCAATCCCGTCAACTATCTCTGAATCATGGCGAAAAAAAGCAATAAAGCCGCTAAGCCCGCACCGAAGGGCAAGGTGGTGAAAAGCGCCGCGAAGACAGGGAAGGCTGTGAAAGTGGTCAAAAAAGCCAAAGCGGTGAAAGCAAGCAAGCCTGTTCCCAAATCGAAGCCCGCAAAAGGAAAGGCCTCGTCGGCAAGAGCAGCTGCCGGTAAGGCCGCACCTAAGAAACCCGTGAAGCCAACGACAAAGAAGAAAGCCACGCCGGCTGCGAAGTCAGCGCCAAAGGCCGCCGTTAAGACACCGGCAGCCAGGAAATCCATACAAAAAGCGGTATCCAAGAAACCGGTATCCAAGAAACCGGCGCCGGGGCAGGTAGCCCCCAAGAAGCCTGCGTCCAAGAACACAGCGCCCAAGAAGGTCATTCTGAAGAAACCGGCTCCTAAGCAAGTCGCGCCGAAAAAACCGGTGGTGAAAAAAGGAACGGCAGTGAAAGTCGTACCGAAGAAAGGAGCACTGAAGAAGGTCACACCGAAAAAGGCAGCACCTCAGAAGCCGGCACCGAAAAAGGCTGTGTCCAAGAAGCCGGCTCCCCAGCCTGCGCCGAAAAAGGTTATTGCGAAGAAAGCGGCACCAAAGCCAGCTGCACCGAAAGCTATTGATCAGAAATCACAACCGAAGAAAACGGTAATCGCCAAGCCGGCAGCGGTGAAGCCGGCAGCGGTGAAGCCAGTAAAACCCGCTTCCGATAAGAAAGCAGCGTCGGTGCCAACCCCTCCGGTGGCTCAGCCTGCAGTCAAGCCTGCGGAGAAGAGCGTGCCGAAAGCTGTTGCGCCTTCACCGGGAAAATCAGCCCCTGAGGCCAAGCCTGCTGCCAAGCCTGCTGTTGGCAAATCAGGCAAGAAGGAGGAATTATACGTACCGGCATACACCCTTCCGGAAGTAAAGCCCGAGTTGCCGCGCAGGCCCACGTCTCCGCCCGTTCAAGTGAAACAGGAGCCCAAGCCGGTAGCTAATCCGATTTATGTTCCACCCGGACCGGACGGCAAGCCAGGAATTAAGTTTGCACCGATTGCCGTTATTGATCGTCCAATCGAAAAAGACAGAACCTCTAAGGAGACCACAGAAGATATGAAAACTTCCCCCCGTTTCGCCTTTATGGAAGGCGACGAATCGAAGAAGGGTGTAACCGTTGAAGACAAGTTGCGCGCCCTTTACGACATCCAGTTGATTGACTCACGGATCGATAAGATCCGGGCCATGCGCGGTGAGCTGCCGCTTGAGGTGGAAGACCTTGGTGATGAAGTAGCCGGACTACAGAGCCGCATGACACGTCTGGAGGAAGAAATGGCCGGTGTAGATGCTGAGATTAATGGTCGGAAGCAGGCCATCAAAGAATCTGAAACGCTCATTAAGAAATACAAAGAGCAGCTCAACAACGTGAAGAACAACCGCGAGTTCGAATCCTTGAACAAGGAAATCGAATTCCAGGAGCTCGAGATTGAGTTGAACAAGAAACGTATTCGCGAATCGGAGGCTCAGAAAGGAGCCAAGGATGAGTTGATGCAGGCTGCCCGAGTGAAGTTGACTGAGCGAGAGAATGACCTTCAGGTGAAGCAGAATGAGTTGAATGAGATCATCAACGAGACGAAGAAGGAAGAGGAGATTCTGCGCAAGAAGAGCGATGAGGCCAAGAAGCTGATTGATACCCGCCTGCTCGATGCCTATGAGCGCATCCGCACCGGTGCGCCCAACGGCCTTGCCGTGGTTCCCATTGAACGCGAAGCCTCGGCTGGTTCATTCATTCAGATTCCTCCCCAGAAGCAGATGGATGTAGCGGCCCGCAAAAAGGTTATTGTAGATGAGCACAGCGGAAGAATTCTGGTTGATGGTGACCTGGCGCGCGAAGAGCAGGCGAAGATTGAGGCACTGCTTCAGCAGGAGTTGAATAAATGACCGGACTTCTTTTTGATGAGATAGCCGTCCTTTCCGGGGCGGCTTTTTCTTTTTCACAGTAAGGACACGATACACTGGATGATCAGCACAAGTGTGGCCGAACTGGTGGTGGGGGGGGGTGACTACGCTTCCGCGCCTGAAACTGGTGCGCACCCTCCTATTGGTGGGCGCTTTTATTGAATCACATACACGACACCACCTGCGTCGTGAGGGCTGAACCCCATTCCCTTCAGCTGACTTATGACCCTCCTGCGGGGTACAGAAAAAACCGGAATCACTTCACCGCTGAGACCTTTTCGAGTTTGAAGTCGATCCACTTAACCAGATCGAAGTAACGCAGTACGACCTCGTTCTCGGGTGACTTGCTCAGGTGCTCCATCTCCTTGCGAAAAGAGCGAAAAATCGGGGCCCGATCTTGCTGAGGTGTGCGGATCAGTTTTTTGAAGTAGTCAATAATCGTCTTTTCGAGCGGGAAGTCGCGCTCTCTCTTCTGGAGGTATCGGAGCGTGGACTTGATGGTGTACTCCAGCAAGTCAAAATTACCCAGCTCGTAGTGAATGGCCAGGTTGAAGAGGCGAGCGTAGCTGTACAGATCCTGGCGCAGGGTGTTTTCATTGTCATTCAACACCTTGTTGATCCAGTATAAGGCCTTGTTATACTGTCCCGCTCCGAAATATACACAGGCAAACTGGTAGTAGAAATGCAGGCCGGCTTCCTTGTGCAGCCGCCCTTCATACTCTGAAAGCAGCTTCATCAGCTCCTCTGCATCGTGGATGCCTTTCACATAATCCCCGGTAAGGCGGGATATCTCGAGCTCCGCCAGTCCGGCATGTCTGAAAATACTCACCTGCACATCGGTGTGGTTGAAACCATCCTGACCGTCCATAGCCCGCATCCGGAAGATATTCTCCCGTGCCTGATCGTGTTGACCGAGGGTAATCTGGCACTGGATCAGATTGGCCAATGTGCGGATGTACCGCTTGGCAAGGTCCACCCTAAGGTGCTGATGCTCATCGAGGATATCCCGGACGCGACTGAACTTCGTGATAGCCGTGGCAAAGTCACCATTGGCCATATTGCAAAAGGCCTGTGTGTAGTAGCAGATGCTCGCAGCTCGGCGTGAAAGTGCGGTGTTCTTTCCCTTAATCAGCGGGTGATTCACTATTTCTTCCACGATTGCTCTGTTCTCTTCCGTGCGGGCATAGCCACCGCTGCGGAATACGTAGTTTATTTTTGAGTAGAGCACATGATAAGCCGCCAGGTTCCGCAGCTTATCAATCACTTCCTGCTCCTCCCGGATGAGCAGATCGAGGTCTTTCGTAAACTGCCCGTCCTCGAAGGCCTCTTCGAGCAAAGTCTTCTCCCAGTTGATCAGTTCAAAGAGGTAGTAGAACTTCTCATATTGCACGGCCAGCTTCTTAGCCCGAATCAGGAACTTGTTGCATTCGTCGAAAAGTGCCCTGTTATAGAGAATCTCGATGTTCTTGATCTCCTGCTTCAGGATGCTGGAGATACTCGTATCGCCGTAGTAGCTTCTGAGTGCCTTGAGGATAAGTTTGTAGAGATGGTTCTTCTCGCTCGGCAGGTGCCTGATGAACTTCTCCCCTTTGAACACCTGCTTCACATGCTCCTCGTTGTATTCTACCATTCTGTCGATGGTATCGAAGAGGCGCACGTAGTTTTTGTCACCGCTCTGCAGCGCGCTCTGCAACTTAAAAAAGCGTTTTTCGCTTTTGGACAGGGACTTGATCAGGTCGAACAGCTCGTTACTCGGTTTCATGGCAGGCTGGGGAAGGTATCACGGATCAAACCAGTGCCGGGAAGCCCACGAGGTAACTTCGGCACAGGTAGGAATCCAATCCTCTTTGTACAAACCGGAAGATCATAACCCTACCGGCCAGACATTCCTGCTTTCCGTTAACTTTCGGGACCGATATTCCGCTGATCCATGCGTTACCTCATTATATCCTTGCTGACCATCACCCTCGGGACAACCGTGTCCCTTTGCCAGAAGCCCCGTATACCCTGCAGTCACTTCCACTCCTGCAGATCAGGGCTGCGGAATGAATATGAATCACCAGAGAATCTGCGCAGCGACACCATAGATGTCATCCGCTACACCATTGACCTCGACATGACCCGGATGGGGCAGAATTTGATCTTCGGGGCATGTCAGGTAGACTTTACAAGTCTGATGGATAATATCGATGTGCTTCACCTCGATCTGCTTGCGCTCAGCGTGGACAGCGTCAGCTCACCCGAAGGTTTGCTCCAGTTTACCCATACCGGTGATGATTTGTACATCCAGCTCCCCTCAGCCCTTGGGGAGGGAGAATCTTATACCATAACTGTTTACTACGGTGGAGATCCAGTGCCTGATGCAAGCTGGGGAGGATTCTACACTACCTCAACAGGCTTTGCATACAACATTGGGGTAGGCTTTGATGCCGATCCACATAATTTCGGCAGAGTGTGGTTTCCGTGCTTCGACAATTTCGTGGAGCGAAGTGAATATGAGCTGCGGGTTCTTACGGCGAATGGCCGCACGGCTTACTGCGGAGGAGTCCGGCTCAGCGTGGACACCGTAGGCACCGACTCTCTGTACACCCGCTGGCTTCTGGCCGATCACCCCATTCCCTCCTATCTCGCATCCGTTGCCGTAGCCAACTATACCCATGTGGATGACAGCTATACAACTGCTCTGGGAGAAACCATTCCTGTGTGGCTTACGGCGCGCCCGCAGGACACAACGGCGATGAAGAACAGTTTTCTGAACCTGATCGGCTGCCTTTCGGGCTTCGAAGAGCACTATGGTCCCTACCGCTGGCCGCGTGTGGGATTTGTCAGCGTTCCCTTCAATGCGGGAGCGATGGAGCATGCCACCAACATTGCTTATCCTTCATTCGCCATCAATGGAAACCTCACCTTTGAAACACTTATCGCCCATGAGCTGAGCCATCACTGGTGGGGCGATCTGGTGACTTGCCGCACGGCAGAGGATATGTGGCTCAACGAAGGATGGGCCTCATACTGCGAAGCCCTGTTTGAGGAAATTATTTATGGAGTTGAAGCCTATGCTGACTACGTTGCCTCCAACCACAAGGATGTGCTAACTGATGTGCCCAATGATGATGGCGGTTATTTTCCTGTAAGCGGCGTCCCGCATGAGCTGACGTACAGTGGAACCGTATACAGCAAAGGAGCTGATATTGTGCACAACCTGCGCGGCGTGATGGGTGATGATGCCTTTTTCGAAGCCTGCCAGAGCTACCTTGAGGCCTTTCAGTTCAGCGATGCTTCGAGCATTGACCTCAGGGACCATTTCCAGTCCTTTACCACCGCAGATCTCACCGCCTTCTTCTCCAACTGGGTATTCAGTCCGGGATTCCCTGAAGTGCGTCTGGAGGCGGAGAGTTCCGCCACATCCGGCACTGGCTGGAGCGTGGATCTCACCCTTCGTCAGTACCTCCATCACGCACCTGAGTACTATACTGCTATGCCTGTGGAGGTGACCATCATGGACGCGGCCTACCAGACCGAAACGCACACTGTGCTGATTCAGGGAGCATACACGGACACCACGCTCACAACCACCGTTGAGCCTGAACACATCATCCTCAACCGCAGCCAGCGGATCAACTACGCGGTGCTAGCTGATGAGCAGATCATTGACAACACTGGTAATCAAAACCTGCCATACGCCGAAACCGACTTCAGCGTGGAGACACTCGGCAGCGCAACATCCTTCTGGCTCCGAGCCGAAAACCACTGGGCTGCGGCACAAGAACCGGCCCTGATTCCTTTTACTGACTACTTCGTATCCACTGACAGGTGGTGGAATATCCAAAGCGATATGCCCAGCGATGCAATAGTGAATGCCACTATCCGGTACTGGGGAGATCCCAACCAGAACAACTATTATGATCCCCTCTTCTTTTCGGAGGCTGAGGCTTACGGTGTGACAGAAAACAACCTGATCATTCTGTACCGTCCGGATGCCCAGACAGCCTGGTCAGAATGGCCCACCTTCGAAGTCAACGATCAGGGTAGTGAAACCAACTGGGTTGGACGCATATTGATCCAGGGGATACGTCCCGGACACTACACCTGGGCTATTCGCACGGGTACTATAGGTGTGGCAGTGAATGGTGCGGAAGGAACAGCCCTTTCTGCTGCAGTGGGATCCGAGCGCATCACGGTGCGTTCAGCAGAAGGCATGGTGATGGTGCACGATGCGGCCGGAAAACGCATGGGTGAGTACTTTACCCGCGGATTGCTCGAGTTGCCCACCCAGGCGTGGAGCGCCGGGGTATATTTCCTTTCACAAGGCCGCCAGACCGTTCGCTGCATTATTCCCTAATCTCCACTGGATGCTCGCCTCCTCCCGCCGTGAATGGCTCTTTGTATTTCTCTCCGGACTCTTTGTGACCAATGCCGTCACTGCAGAACTCATATCCAACAAGCTGGTGGAGATTCCACTCGCGTTTGATCTGTTCGGCTGGAAAGTCGGTCCCTTTCACACCATTATCGGAATCATTCCATGGCCCGTGGTTTTTCTGCTGACGGATCTGCTGAATGAGTTTTATGGCAAACAAGCCGTACGCCGCCTTTCGTGGATTACGGCGGCACTCATTGCATATTGTTTTGTGATTGTTGTGCTCGCACTTAATATCCCTGCATATGAAGTGGATGGACTGGCGACGGATGCGGAGTTCAAAAAAGTATTCGGACAGGCGCCCTGGATCATTGTAGGAAGTATCGCCGCATTTCTCGTTTCACAGTTGCTGGACGCGACTTTGTTTCAATGGATCAAATCACGCACGGGCAATAAAATGATTTGGCTGCGAAGCACAGGAAGCACGGTGATTTCACAGTTGATTGACAGCTTTATCGTGCTGTACATCGGATTCGTACTTCCGGGCAATATGAGCTGGAGCACGTTTGCCGAAATTGGCCCGACCAACTATGTGCTCAAGTTGCTGATCGCAATCGCACTTACACCACTCATCTATCTCGGGCACTGGGCAGTGCGACGATACTTAGCGAATGCCCCCGCGCAGTGAACGCACCACTGCTCATCAGGAGATCAGAATATGCGGGAAATTGAAAATTGATTAGGTTTGACCGCTAAACCTTAATCACTGCATCATGCGCACACTTCTGAAATTCATGAAGTGGGTCGGGATTATTCTGGTATTGCTGGTAGCCGGACTGGTCATCACGATCCTGTCTACACACGACAAAACCTACGAAGCCCCTTATCCTGACATTCACGCCTCCACCGACAGCGCAGTAATAGCGCGAGGACGGTATCTGGCCTACGGTCCTGCGCACTGCAGCGGTTGCCACAGTCCACTGTCCAACTGGGAGCGAATAGCGGCCGGAGAAGAGTTGCCACTCGAAGGCGGATTTGCTTTTGCGTTGCCGGTGGGCAACTTCTATCCCGCCAACCTCACGCCGCACGAAACAGGTATTGGCAAAATGACCGATCCTGAAATTGCGCGTGCCTTGCGCCATGGTGTCGGACATGACGGCCGGCCCCTCATTGACATCATGCCCTTTCACAACCTGAGTGAAGAAGATCTCACTGCAGTAATCTCATTTCTCCGGACTCAACCTCCCGTTGAGCGCGCCACTCCGAAAAACGAACCCAACTTCATGGGCAAAGCCGTGTTTGCATTTGTCATCAAACCCGTTGGGCCAGAAGGCAACGGCGAAGTGGCTCATTCAGTCACACCGGATACAACTGCTGCCTACGGCGAATACCTGGCAAACTTCGTGGCCAACTGCAGGGGCTGTCACACCAACCGCGATCTGAAAACAGGAGCCTACATCGGTGAATACTATTCCGGTGGATTCCTTATGCCATCCGCTGTGCATCCCGGCATGGCTTGCATGACCCCCAATCTTACTCCGGATCCTGAAACCGGACATATTGCTGACTGGAGTGAAGTGCAGTTTATTGAGCGCTTTCGCGCAGGCAGAATTATTCCCTCCAGTGAGATGCCCTGGGAGCAGTTTCAGCGCATGTCACATAATGACCTGAAAGCGATTTACCGCTACATCCAGACGTTGAAGCCGGTGCAGAACGAAGTCAAAACCATCGTGCATCAGCTTGCGGAGCAGCGCTGAGCGAACCGTTTACTACTTCGCTGATTATCGCATGTAAGGAAAATTGCGACCAGGGTAATAGGCCATTTTGCCGAGCTCTTCCTCGATGCGGAGCAATTGATTGTACTTCGCGATCCTGTCGCTGCGCGATGCCGAACCGGTTTTAATCTGTCCGGTGTTAAGCGCCACAGCGAGGTCAGCAATAGTAGTATCTTCCGTTTCGCCGGAGCGGTGGCTCATCACGCTGGTGTATCCGGCGCGGTGTGCCATGTTAACGGCGTCTATCGTTTCGGTAAGTGTACCGATCTGGTTCACCTTTACGAGAATGGAATTCGCAATGCCTTCCTGAATGCCCTTTGCGAGGCGATTTACATTGGTCACGAAGAGATCATCTCCCACGAGCTGAATGGTGTCTCCGAGCTTTTCTGACATGAGCTTCCATCCATCCCAGTCATCTTCTGCGCAACCATCTTCGATGGAAACAATCGGATAGCGCTTCGCCCAGTCGGCCCACATATCCACCATCTGTGCGCTGGTCAATGATTCGCCAGTGCTTTCCAGATGGTACATTTTTTTCTCCGCGTTGTAGAACTCCGTGCTTGCACAGTCCAGTGCAATGCAGATATCGTCGCCGGGCTTATAGCCTGCAGATTCAATAGCCTGCATCACGAGTTTGAGAGCATCCTCGTTGCTTGCGAGATTGGGAGCAAATCCGCCTTCATCACCCACATTGGTAGAGAGCCCCTGTTTTTTGAGCACGGATTTCAGGTGGTGAAATACTTCCACGCCCATGCGCAGTCCATCGCTGAATGATTCAGCGCCTACCGGCATGATCATAAATTCCTGCACATCCACTTTATTGTCGCCGTGCGCACCGCCGTTCACGATGTTCATCATAGGCACGGGAAGCGTATTCGCATTAACACCGCCTACGTAGCGGAAGAGCGACATACCGCTGGACTGCGCCGCAGCGTGAGCTACTGCGAGGGATACCCCCAGAATTGCATTCGCTCCGAGTACACCTTTGTTATCCGTCCCATCAATGCCCGCCATTGCCCGGTCGATGAGATTTTGTTCGAATACCGAAGCACCTGCAAGATTCTCGTTCAGTGTTTCATTCACGTTCTGCACAGCCTTGAGCACACCTTTTCCCAGGTAGAGACTCTTATCGCCATCGCGGAGTTCCACTGCTTCATGCATGCCTGTGGAAGCACCTGAAGGCACGGCAGCCCTTCCAATCACTCCCTGATCGGTGATTACTTCCACTTCAATGGTTGGATTGCCCCGTGAATCGAGGATTTGACGGGCTTGTACTTTTGCTATTGCTGACATATCAATCGGATTCTGATTTGAGTCCGCTAAAATAGCTCAGGTTTACAGTATGCAGGCATGTCGGGAAACCCTCAACACGAAGCGCTTCATCACCATACACCGCTCAAGTCGGGGAAGGCGAGGGTCCCGTTATCACCGATCCCTGCTTTCGTGGAAGATTATGCCTGATTCTAATGGATGAACCTTGAGATAACCCCTTCGATCTCGCGGAAGGGCATTTCAGTAAACTGTTTCGAGAGAAAGTCCATCATCTCATTGGTCACCGTGTCGCTCTGAGGAAATTCCATGAGCACAATAAAATCCTTGAATTCACCCACCACGGCCTTATTGGCGTAGCTATAGAGCCAGATGACGTGAATGCCCTTATCCACCTGCCTGCACTCACTCACATTCGGCTGCGCAACGGCTGCAAGCAGTGCGCACAGAGCCGCGGACGCTCAGCTATACCGCGACGGAGAACCCATTTTCCATTCCATATCTTCAACCTATTGGTCTTGCTTCTACCCATTGACAGACCTGAGACCTCACATTACCCGTAAGGAACTCAAGCCTCACCCGGCGCCGGTATGAGCTGCAGAGGATGTGCACTTAAGATCAATTGCTCTGCACAAACCTATGTGTCGAAAAACCGAGTGGCTGAAGATCAGCATTTCTTTAACCCGGCTGAAGCAGACGCCGTTAAGCACGATCAGCCTTCAGTCAGGAGGCAAACCTGAGGCACATTGCCGGGCCCGCGAGATTCGCCAATGCAGTTGAATTATTTGCCGCCGTGCTGATAGCAGCGCTGGTTGGGGTTGGACGTCATGCGCCTGCATCTCTTGCCGGAGGCGGTTGTACCTGTGCACTGAGCGGAGCCGCCCGCTCGCTGAATCACACCCGGAGCCCCCGCTGACCCGATTTCCCAGGCCCAGCATGCTGTGCAGAGTTCGCTTTCGATTTGTTCCTCCTCGTCGTCGGGGAGAAGTGGAAAAAAATTCAGGCCTGTGATACGCTCCACCTCATCAATAGAGACCGCAAACTCCTTGAGCGGATCACCCGAAGCTGCATTCGGCATGATGAAGCCGATGGCCCGGAAATCCGGACCAGTATAATCCAGGATCACTTTATAGAAGTGAGACGGAACAGATACACGATTGGGGCCAATGGCCGGCAGTCCCGGATTAAGCACTGGCCCGGTCACGATATACACCGACTGATACTCTACTGCCCATGTCCTCACCTGCTCTTCCAGGCGTTTCCAGATACCCCGGTTGAAACCCGGCAACTGCGGACTGATATTGCTGAAATAAAAGCTCTCGGCCATGGCAGTGGCCGACCAGGCCATATCACCGGCAGGTGCCAGATGTCCGCGGTCGTATCCCGATCTGGCGTAATCGGCGCCTGTGGATGATCCCTCGCTTACCTTCATATCCGGCACGAAGCGATCTGTTCGCTCAAAGCGCTTTTGAGTTTCACCGCTCGTCAATTCATAAGCGACCCAACTGGCCTGCTCATGTGCCTCGTTATAAAGCAATGAAAAGCCCGCGTGCCGGATGATGGATCCGGGAGCACCCGTGAATGGAATTTCAAGTCCGGGAATACCTGTGGACTGATTGCTTCCGAAATCATTTGGATCATAGGCGGACGGTAGCCATCCTACGCCTGAACTGGTGGTCAGCACCACCAGAGCTGCGATCAGTACAAGGGAGACTCTTCTGATCCACATATCATCCCGCAAATTGGATCTTCCACAGCAATGACTAGTTCTTTCCTTTCGGAGCAACCGGAGTTACATCCTTCACGGAGTTCATCCGGGGTGCATCATCATCAATTATATACTCTTTGATGGTACTGAAGTCGATGGCAGCCAGATTGATTTTCCGCACTTGTCTGTTCCACATCGTATGGTAGTAATACACTTTGTTTTTCAGGTCAGATGAGGACGTGATCTGTGTTGCGCTCACGATATCGGTGGGCAGATGATCAGCCGGAACCTGGGCCCCGAGGGGAATATTGAAATTGTCGAGGATACGGAAAGATTCAAACACGGCCTCTTCTGCAGTAGCTAGCGGCCTGCAGGATGCCGTGAAGGCGGCTGCCCTGACGAAGCGGGATGGTGGGGTAAAATCACCCGGCAGCCCCATCAGTCCGGATCCTCCGCCGAGCGGCTTGAGGTAATATCCTTCCATATTGCGGGGGCTGTTTGGAGAAGTGGACAGATTCAGGTAGTTGCGCTGGTTGATCAGGTGCCAGTCATAAGTCGGTGAGTTGGTGATGACACCGAGGTAGGGATCATATATCTTGACCTCACCTTTGTTCACGATTTCGATAATCTTGCTGTTGCCGGATGGATCCACGACCTTAAAGTGGAATGGCAGTGCAGCGCCACCGAAGTCTTTGTTTTCCACATTCACCACCACTACGCGATGCAGAGCCGATGTGATTTCATCCACTGTGCGGAAAGATGAAAGCATCCACTGCATCAGATCGCCCACGCTCATGGATCGGTCGGCCAGTTTGCTGTCATACACGGCGTATTCCGCAAAGTCGGGCAGGTAGTACACTCCCACATACAGGCCTTCTTCATTGAGTCCATCGGGACCGTAGGGTTGCCCATAAGCCGTGAGGGTAACAAAACCATAGCGGCCGGTCCATTTCATACCCGTGTAGCCCTCGGGCGTCTGTCCGGTGAAGGATTTATTGCGAGGAACTACGAGGATTTTGTTGTGCTGAGCATCGTTGAGAGCCCATTCTACTGTGCGCGCCACAACCACTGCGCCATCTGCTGCCCGGAGGGTAATTCCGGTGCAGGCCTGTGCGCTCATTCCGACAAGCAGCGAGCAAAGCACCGCACACCAACTCCCGTAAGTCCTGATCATCTGATGCCGTTTTAATTACCTCAGGTGGAATACCCGGGACCGCATAGCGGATCCTGTTTTCTTTTTTCAAAGGTAAACATACACCGTGCGCTGTGCATTCCCGACAGGGATGACCATCCGGGCTAACGAGAAATTCAGGAAAAAGATCTGAAGCAGCAGCAAAAGTCAGAACACAAGTCCGATTTGGAAAGCCATGTTGCTGTTTCTGAACTGCACATCACCGACACCCTGCACCTCCCCCTGACGAGTAGCCCAATCATATTCAAATGAAGCCACCAGGGCGTAGCGGTTACTCAAGGGATACTGATATCCCAGGCCCGCAGTGAACGAATTGCCAATTGCAAACTGATGGTCGAATACCAGTGCTTCTGTGTCTCTGTATTTCTGGGTGAACTGAGTGACAAAATTGAAATCACCTTGCAGATAAATCCCCTTTTGCCCAGACTTTGAAGCAGGAAAGAACTTCGCTGAAAAAGACGTGCCCCAGAAGTTGAAGAACATTTCCTGATCCCCATCTCCTTGCGCTGGTCCAGCACCCAAACCTTTAAACTTCAAGCCGAAGTGCAGGTTGTTAATACCCTTGAACTTCCGGTAGGCCGCTATCGAAAACAGGCCACCACCGCTTGTACTGAAGTTACCCTGCTCAAACCTCTGTTCCAGGCCGGAACCAAATTGTGTGACACCGTAACCGGCCTTGAATTCACCATAGGTAAAGCCGCTCGAATCACGAACTACAGATGACTTTGCAGAGTCCTGTGCCATTGATGGCATAGCCAACATCAAGAGCACCAAATACAGAAGAACACTCCTTTTCATGTGAATTAATCTGAAGATTTTATAGGTTTCAATCGACTCAGGCCATCTGTGGTGTGCAAAAGGTGAAGCTCGACCGGGTATTCCTCATCGCCTCTGCGAATACCCAGACGAGCTGCTGCCTCCTTGCCAACATCCTGTGGATTGCCATTTTGCCAAAACTGCGACGCCATGTAGCTTCCATTTCTTATCTGTCGTCAAGAAATGCATCCTTCGGGCAAATGCGAAGGAAACACAAAATCCCTGTTCTGAAAGGAACCCGAATGTTGCACCCTTTGAGAGTCGTCCAGAAAACCAATGGCGAAGTGCGGTAAGCCGAAGCCCTATCGCAGCAGGATTACATGTCCGCTGATCCGTCGCACAAACTGAGAAGGCAGGGTGCAGGTAAAGACATAGTAATAGACGCCATCCGAGCACATCGTATTGCTGCATTGACCGAACCACTTTCGCTCCGAGTCAGACGAGCGAAAAACCTGCTGTCCCCAGCGATTGAAGATGGCAAAATCATAGTCCTCCAGCGGGCATTCTGTGACCGGGAAGAAGGCATCATTAAGCCCATCGAAATTGGGTGAGAACGTGTTCGGCAGGAAAATATCGCAATCATCCGCAATGTCTTCGCAGCTTACTACATTGAAACTTGCTGAAAGCGTATCCACTCCGCATGCCAGCGACACGACAACCCCGACTTCGTAGACACCAGCCTCAGAGAAGAGATGCGCAGGATTCAGGAGCGTTGAGGTATTATCCGGTCCGCTGTTCAGATCACCAAAGTTCCAAACGGCGGCGCTGATGGCCACTTCAGCCTCCAGCGAAAACAAAACGGGAGATTCCAGGCAGGAATCTCCGCTGAGGATGATGGATGCTTCACAAGGGAGTTCGCAAGCTACGATATCGACGGCCAGCTGAACAGTATCCGCACCGCATGGGAAGATCACAATCGCTGTGATGGTGTATGTACCCGGCTGGGAAAACGTGTGGGCAGGCGTAAGATCCGTTGAGGTATTCTCAGCGCCACTGTCCGGGTCACCGAAGTTCCATTGGATGCTTTCTACCGACTCAGACTCGCTGAACGTGAACTCCTGTTCCGAAAAAACACACGAGTCCCCTGTCTTCACAACAACCCCTTCGGGCACCTCTTCATCGAGGAGGTGAATCCATTGCGGCAGGCCTATTGATGCGAACACTGTCTCAGGCAATTCTGTTATTGGGCCGATCAGCGCAGCCGGATTGTCGGGGTTCTCAATACGCAGGACGCTATTAGCGAGAACGCTGTAGAGATTACCATCCGGTCCCATTTGAATGGTTCCGTTGGCTTCAAACTGATTGCCGATTGGCGTCAGTGTTGCGGAAGCCAGTATAGTCGCCGGATCCCCTGAAGAAAGGTCGAACTGGTAAATGTTGTACACGGCTCCAGCGTAGAGATAATCCCCGTCGAACGTAAACTCAAAGTACTGGAGCACGTCATTAGGAGAAAAGAACGGAATAGAAACCGGATTGGAAAGCTGGCCAGTTTCTGCATTGAAATCAAACAGATCGAACCCCAGAAAGCTACCGCTATCGGAGTCATACTGGCCTGTGCAAACAAATCTGGTCCCCTGATAATTCAGCCTTCCTGAGCCACCCATGGTCACTGGGCTCAGGACAGGATCAGGATTAACACCCGCTTCGGTCACTTCGAAGGCGGCAATTGTTGGAGTGAAAGGGTCCTCCCCGTTAGTCAGTACCCAATACCCATCACCCGAACTGTTCGGATAAGCCAGCAGGAGTTCCGTTTCGTTATCATAGAGTGGAACAGACTTCTGACCGGCCACGACATCCCCGAGACCGTTATCGAGTGACATATCCACCACGGAGTAGGTTACACCCGTGCATCCCTCCTCGTAGTCGTCGATGCAGAAGACATAATACTTCGTGCACGATCCAGGAACGGCGATAATGACTGCGGCCATAAAAGCAGAAAGGACATCACTTCCTCCTAGATCGGAGCCATTGGGCATGGGCTGATCCAGCGCATTCCAGATAGTCACACCATCCGTATAGAATAAGAGTTCACCTGTGTTTCTGTTCGCGATGGATGCGCTGCCCTCAATCTGGTCCCCAGTAATGAGTGGCGGCTGAATGGTAGGCAAAGCGGTTCCAGTCGGAAAACCGGGAGGATTGGTATTGAAATCTATGGCTGAGTTAAAGCCAAATCTCCACTGGTTGTTTTGAAGTTGAGCATCCACAGGTGAGCACCAAATGGCTAAGACAATCATCAACCCAAATGGCCGGTTCATCGTTTGCAACATAGAAAGTGTGAGTCAAAAAAAAATCAAATTTCGTAAGGAATTCCAGATCGACCACTTTCTGACCGACTTTGAGACAAGCGTATGTGGCTTTTGGTTGCTTTAGCCCCCCACAATCCGCGCGCGAGCTATAAAAACACATCCTTTTGAACTCCGCTGGAAGATCAACTCATCACCGGCAGGCTTGAAGATCAGGATTTTCCACACCGGGGAATAGTTCATTCATGACCTTGAAAATCACGATTCTGGTCCGAGCGGATGCCGCTGTACCCATGGATTACGCCTCATCCTTCGGCCCTTCGAGCCGCGGAGGAATCAGCCGATAGACAACGGGGGTCACCACACGGGATAACAAGGTACTGGAAATCAATCCACCGATAAGCACGATGGCCAGGGGTGCAATCAGCGGATTGGTGCTGATTGCTATGGGGATCAGTCCTCCGATCGCCGTCAGTGAAGTCAGGATAATCGGCAGGAAACGCACCTCACCAGCCTCACGGATGGCCTCATCCAGGCTTTTGCCTTCAGCCCTCAACTGGTTGGTAAAGTCCACCAGCAGGATGGAGTTCTTGACTTCGATACCAGCGAGAGCGATAAGCCCGATAATAGCCACGAACGACAGGGAATTACCCGTCATCCACAAAGCCAGAAGAGCACCCACCATGCCGAGCGGAATAACCGATAGCACAATAAGTGTCGATTTAAAGGTCTTGAACTCCAGAATCAAAACGGCAATAAACAAGAACACCGTGAGGAGGATAATGGTGCCAAATCCACCAAAACTCTCCTGACGTGATTCGTACTCACCCCCCATTTGGTAGGTATAACCCTCCGGTAGTCTCATGTGATCCATTTGTTCCATCACATCGTTAATCACATCATCGGTCAGTTTGCCCTTCTCCACGAATGCACTGACGCTGATGGTTCTGTTCTTGTCGTAGTGGTTAATGGTCACCGGAGAAGCCTCCATTTCAATGCTGGCTACCTGCGATAGCGGATAAGACAACCCTTGTGTGCTATTCACATAGAGGGCATCGAAGACGTCCATTGTAGCTTTATTTCCGCGAGGTGAAGTCAGCAGAATGCTGATATCGTCACCGGCCGCATCGGTGTAGGCACCCAACTCCAGCCCCGCTACTGCGAGGCGCACGGTCCTGTCGATATTGACCGTAGGAATACCCAGTGCGCCCGCCTTGGCCCGATCGATATTGATGTGAATATCCGTTTTCAAGTGGCTTACCGGATTATTTACATAGATAGTACCCTCGGTATTCCGGAGTATCTTTTCAACCTCACCTGCAATAACCCTGAGTGAATCCAGATGAGATCCCATGACCCGGACTTCAATGGGGGCGACAACGGGGGGACCTTGTTCAAAGTTCCTGACCTCGATTCGGGCACCGGCCATTGAACTGAACGTCGTCCGGAGCTCCTCAATCAGTTCCAGCTTGCGCTGTGGTGTTGTCTGGTCAAAGAGCTGGATAAACAACTGGGCAAAATCAGAGCGCTCATTTTCAGGAATTTCATTGTAGTAAATCCGAGGATTGCCCTTGCCCACATTGGTGGTGTAATACTGAATCTCGGGGACCTTCTGCAGCACCTGTTCCACCTGCTTCGCAATGCTGTCCGATGCGGTCAGGCTGGACTGCATAGGAGAAATAACATTAACGAGGAATTGCGGCTTTTCGGACGCCGGAAACAGACTAAACCCGATGACCGGCATCAATTGCAGGGAACCGATGAAGATAATTCCCGATAAAATCAACGTGATTACCGGACGATTCAGGGCGCGATTCAGCACAGGCGCGTAGGTGCTGTGAATCACCTTCTGCAAGCTGCGCAGGAAGAGATTGCCATTCGCTTCACCTGCATGTTGCTTCAACAACCGGCTGCTGAGGAACGGGATGATAGTCAGTGATACAAGCATGGAGGCAAGCACACACATGATCACGGCCATGGGAAGACTTCGGATGAAATCTCCGGCACCTTCCGGCAGAAAGACCAGTGGCATAAACGCAATGATCAGCGTGGCTGTGCAGCCCACCACAGCGAGGCCGATCTGAGACGTGGCCTTCCGTGTGGCTTCCATGCGCGAGTGCCCCTGTCGCAACCATCGTTCGATATTTTCCACCACCACTATACTATCGTCCACGAGCAAGCCCAGGGCTACTACCAGACCGACAATGCTCAACTGATTCAGGTGAAAACCAAGAGAATTGAGCAAGAACAAACCGATTGCCAGCGAAAGCGGGATGGAAATCATCACCACTACAGCAGCTCTGAAGCCCAGCGGGAGCAAGGTGATGGCGACGAGCAGGATAGCCAGGACGAAGTCCATTCCGAGGCCACTCAGGCGGCTATTCACGATTTCAGCCTGATCAAAATTGCTGATCAGCTCCACATTGGGTGGCATTTTTTTCCTGAATTTTTCAATGACCGGCAAATACCCCGACTGGATCTGAGAAATATTGTTTCCGGGCTTCAGTGCGGCGGTAATCAGCACACAGCGGTGGCCATTGATCCTTGTGATGTGCTTCGTCTCCTCGAAATCCAGATAGACGTCGGCCACATCCCGAAGCAAGACATTTTTACCATTGCGACTGTATATGATGGTCTTTTCCACCTCATCCGCTGATTGGAAATTCCCGCTTGTTTTGATATTAAACGCCTTATCCCCTGCCTCCACACTGCCCCCGGGAATATTGGCCATCTCACTGCGCAATGCCCCCTGGATGGCCTCGAGTGGAATACCCATCTGGGCTATCTTTTCCAGGCGCAGATTGATTCTCAACTGTTTCTCAGGAAGTCCGTGAACTTCTACCTTCTTCAGGGCTTTGTTTTTCTCAAGTTCATCCTTCAGTTCTTCGGCATATTTATCCAGTACATCCCGGGAAGCATTCTCCGACATCAGCGACAACTGCAGGATATTCACATTGGACGGGAGTATCCGCTCCACTTCAAGTCGTACAATTTCATCGGGCAGCTCACTCCGGATAGAATTGACTTCACGGACCAGTTCCTGGTATTTATCTTCTACGTTGCTTTCATACTTATAATCCACATCAATCACGGCCACTCCGTCCTTGATTGATGATTTGACCCTCTTGATATCATCCAACTCGGTGATGCGCTTTTCAATCTTGTCCACCACCAGTTCCTCCATATCCTTCGGGCTGGTTCCTGGATAGACTACAATGATGGGAAACTGCGGCGCATCTATCTCCGGGTCCTCCGCCCTGGGCATGGTCAGCAGAGTAACCGTTCCCAAGGCAATAGCCATAAAAAAAATCACCAGAGTAAACTGGTAATTTCTGACTGCAAAATCTGATAATTTCATAACTCAGCGAACGATTTGAATAAGCGATTGATCGTTCAGGTAGGCGCTTCCGCTGACGATAACCTGTTCAAATCCATCCAATCCTTGATCGATATAAACCTCATCATGACCGAGTGAAGAAATATGAACAGGCACCTTCACGGCATGAGTTTCATCCCGTGTGGCAAAGACGAAAGCCTGATTGCCGTGACCGTCCATAACCGCCGAATATGGGACACGCCAAACCTTTACAGTTTGTGCTGGTGAAATCACTGCCTTTCCGAATAATCCGGAGGCCAGCGGCAAATCCCGATCCGAAACAAGCTTCAAATCAATGCTGAACGTACCGGTTCCCGCGTCCACACCCTGAGCTTTGGAATGAACAGTAGCCTGAATCTGCCTGCCAGAGAATGCATCGCTGGTCACCACAGCCTGGTCACCTTCCGATATTAAAGACCATTCTTTATCGCTCACAGATACCTTCAGCACCCAGTCACCTGAATCACCGCCATTCATCCGGAGCACTGGTGTGCCCGGGCTGACCACCTGACCCACTCCCGCCAGTTTACTCAGAATTGCTCCACCCTGTGGCGCCCGGATCTCGGAAAACCGTTCATTGAAACGCGCCTGATTCAGTTGCTCGCGGGCGATATCCCGGCCTGTTTTTGCATTCTCCCATTGTTCCAAAGTGGTCACACTATCAGAATACAACTTCGACACCCGCTTGAAATCCCGTTCAGACTTTTCCAGTGCAATACTCGCTTGTTGGGCCTGAGCAGTGATTTCGGTCATATCCAGAGTGGCCAGCAATTGTCCCTGGCTCACGATATCTCCCTCCCTCACCAGTATAGAAGACAGTACACCGCCTGTTTTAAAAGACAGAGTGGTTTCCTCGTTTGTCGTGAATAATCCTGAAACCACAACAGGTGTATACACTGCCCCCTCAACCAACGCCATTACCCGGACGGGAATCGCCTTCGTGTTCGGATCATCTGAATTGGTCACAGGCTCAGACCCCCCGCACGAGACGAGTAAAGCACCCGAGACAAAAAGAAATACACACAAATACTTGTTCATGGCAACATTATTTCAAAGCAGTTTGAGGCAGAGTGAAAGAGGCGGTTTCCCGCTCCAGCGATGCATGAGCCGATAGCACTTCGAGTATGCGCACGTTGAGTGACAATCTGGAAGACGTGAGCTGGCTGCGCGCATCCAGAAACTCGATAAACGTATTCACTCCTTGACGATATCCGTTATCAATCAGACGGAAGTACGCCTCAGCGGAAGACAGCTGTGTTCTGGCGCTTTGCATTTGCTGAATCGCCGCGCTCAGGTTATCCCGTGAGGCATTTTCAGACAATTCAAGTTGACGGTTCATCAACTGCAACCTGTTGCGTGATAAATCAAGATCAAGTCTGGCCCTGTCCAGAGCTCTTGAATTACGGCCACCATGGAACACGGGAACGTCCAAAGACAAACCGAACAAATAGTATCGCGACAAATCATCAACAACCCAATCCTCAGCCTGAGATCCCAGGTCCACAAATGCATGAATCTTCGGCGCAAAGGCCCATTCTCTCATCCTGACAGCATAGTTGCTCATATTCACTGATGACTCCATCAGTTTCAATTCCTCCCGGGCACCAGTTTCCGCGAATGCTGACTCCCGCTGCGCATGCTCTATACCAGCGGATATTGCGTATCCGGTATCAATGGGACTATCCAATGGCCGGTTCAACAAAAAATTGAAGTACTGAGCAGCCTTATTCACTTGATTTTGTGCGGCCGATATCTGGGATTCCATGCTTCTCAATTCATTCTCCGCTCGTATCACATTCGCCGGAAGCGCTTTCCCATTTTCCCGTAGAGATTGATTGACCCGAACACTTTCTTCCAGCAAATCCGCTGCATTCGCATAAATCTCTACCGCTTCCAGTGAGCTGAGGTAGTTGAAATAGGCGCTCTTGATATCCCGCACCAGGTCACGGCGAAAGATGTCCGCCTCGTACTCCTTCATGCTGACCTGCTCCTCCTGCATACGGCGATTGTAAATCAGGTCTGTATTCACCAACGGCATGCTCGTGCGCACATGAACGTCGTATAGATTTCTTGGATTTAAATACGACTGTGAATTCTCAATCTGCTGGAAAGCGTTCGATTCCATAAGCTGATTGAGTGCCGTATATACCGGATTGACAATGTCGCCCACGGGGAAATTGAAATAGCGCCCCCCTTGACCACTGGTATAGCTGCTACTAAGGTTCAGTGACGGCAGAAAAAGTGATTTCGCATCCTGCAGCAGAGACTGAGCCTGCGCGAGGGATAAGACGCGCTCCCTCAGCACCAGATTATTGGACAAGCCCTGCTCGATATATCCATCCAGACTTTGCTGCGCAGGAACGGATAGAGCCAGCGCCACCATCAAAAAAACGGCAGCTAAACGACGAAATCCGGGAAAAATGCGGGCCCCAAGTGCCAGCAACGGAGCCGGGAAAAATGCGGGCCATCGAATACACGCCTCATCACCCATTTGGGATTGGACTCCGGGCAAGTCCGAGGATACGCCTTTGGTGGGATGTTTCACTGGAAGCCTCTTTTGATGCGAATTAACCTTGTCCCATTGCTTTGGTCGGGGTGCTTCTGGCTGAATGGAAAAAAAACCGGCTTGAAATGCAATCCACCGCAGGTGGATGGAATCCGCTGAAATGAACATTTTGCCGGTATGAGCTATGGCCTGCTCGGGTCCATGTTTTCATAATTGCCCACAAGGTCAAAACAGCGGATAATCCCCCGCATACTCAAGGTAAGGTGCATAATGGCATCGGTATGATGAGGAATATCCCGCGACAACTGCCCATTTCTCGGGCCTTTAAACAGGACCCTCTTCCCTTGCGCGATGGCTATCTCCACTTTCAGGGTTTTACTGTTCATGCGAACCATCAGCATATCCGGGGCCGGCGAGAATATCTCTATCCTCACATTGGCCAAATCCCGAAAGTCAATCAGCTTTCCATCAAACCTGACATGCCCTACATGTCTTACAAACCGCCTTCCGAGCCATCGGATTTCAGCCTGAGAGAAGAGAATTCCCACTTCAGAATCTCCCGGATCTAAGGCATGAAGCCAGAAATAGCGATCGGGAAAAGAACTCCCCCAGTTCTTCTCCAGATAGCCCATTTCATCATCCAGTGCATACTCCTTGCCTCTGTATTGCACTACACCTGAGACCAGATGAGATGTGTTCACAACCGAGTGATAGCACGGAAGACCTGGGACGAAATAGGTGTATCCCATCGAATTCTTGTAAGACTGAACAGGATGATTACCTGTGAGATTCATCCGAATCAGGATATCCTCAGAATGAACTTCAATTCTGTCCGTGGAGAGTGTATTGCTTCCCATCCACATGATATGCCGAGCTCGATCACAGGAGAGTTCTGCTTCGGGAAAGCATAACATGAGTGCTTCGGAATCAGGTGATACGATTTGAATAAATCCGAAACGCTCCTCGGTATTCCGGGTGGCATAACCGTAAATAAGGATAAAGGAAACACCGTATTCCCGTGAATAGACCTTCTGAAACCATCCTTCGAAGTACCTGCTTCTTCCAAAATGACCGCGTAAGTCGGATGGTTTGTATTTCCAGATCATGAAATTGGCTGTTGTGATGCCTCCGATCTGGTGATTCCGATTCGCATGCCCACAACCTGTTGGATCATCCCGGGGCCATTCGTGAAGCAGTCCTGTGCATGCGAATCAACAAAGCAGTCTCACCTGAGTAGTGCGAAATCGCCATGACCGGCTTCACTGGCAGTCTGAATGGCTAACCCCCCATGATGAACGGGAAATGAGAGCTGAACGACGAGCATCAAATACACGCTGCTACTCAGCCCTTGATACACTGCCTGAATGAGTGATTCAGTGCAGCACTGGTAACTAAGACCAACGGATTCCGGCATAGGCGGACAGGCAGCCCGTCTCCGCAGCAGGGCTCAATGAGGTCCAGGCTGACAATCCCTCCGCGGTTGACCTGAAAACCTTCTCGGGATCGAGCTCGTCGACCAGGTCGGATTTCCTGCAGCGCAAGACATCCTCCTTTCCCCCGTATCCGGCTGTTACCGCCTGATAAAGAGTGATACCAGCCCGGATACCTGAATCGGGTAAAGAAGCGACCCAGGCCGGGCAATTTGCGGCGGAAGGAACCTGCCAGGAGCTGAAAAATATTAAAATAGAACAGGCCTAAAACACCTTAGTTTTAGCCAGATTTTAACCTTGACTATGCCGAAGAAGATTACGCCAAGACCCTTGATGTGCACTACGCGGGAGGAACAGAAGCTTACTCTGTTAGTGACCGAGGGAGAATTACCGAAAGATCTGACCGGTTATGTTTTTGCGCTCGTTCAGGCCGGATCCGTAAACAACGAGCTGCCCATACCCAAATACTTACCGGATGGGTCGATCAATCCCGAATTCGGCACCCCACTGATGAACGGTGATGGGATGCTGTACCGGTTTGACTTCAGCACTCCCGGGAAGGTTGAACTGACAACCCGGCTCATGAAGCCCCCTTGCTTCTATGCAGATCTTGCCCTTGCGCGAGGCACTACCTGGAATGGAATTGCGGGCTTTTCCAGCTTCGGCATCAGCCGAATGAATCTCCTTATGGGCTTTCGCAATGAACTCAATACCGCCTTTGTGCCGACCTGGTTCAAGAATGCCGGAGCGCCTTACGGCCTGCTGACCTATGATGTAGGGCGCCATTATGCCCTCGATACCCAATCCATGGAGCTGGTCACACCGATTGGCTCCAACAACGACTGGATACCCGGTACACCACCGGCGATGGTGCAGCCTTTTCCTATGGTTCAAACCACTGCTCACCCCAGTTTTGACCCGGTAACCAAAGAGTTATTCTCCGTGAACTATACCCGCTCACTGGTTGCTTCTTCCCATTCCGACAACATGATGGCCGTGTTGAAAAGCCATTTGGCCACTGAGGCGGAAGCCGCCTTGCACAAGCTTCTGGACAGTGAAAAAGGCAATCCCGACCCCAAGGTGGTGGTTCAAAAGATCCATGATCTGTTCCTCGGATACAGCCAGAAGTTGGAACAAACTCCTTCCCCGCTGAAAACTCTGAAGAAGGTGATCACGTGGCCTTTTCGGGCTGGCTCGCACGTCTTCCGGCAAATCGTTGGCCTTCCGATGATCAGCAAACTGTGGAGCATCATCAGCTGGCCCATCCGGAAAGCAAAGGGGTTGATTCAAAAAGAAAAGGACAAGATGTCCATTCCCAATCGGGTTCATCTGGTGCGTTTCGATGGCGAGAACTTCCAGACCTGGGAGTTACAGGATCAAACCGGCACGTCGATCCGCATCGACCAATGCATCCATCAAACCGCCATCACGCGCGACTATGTGGTGCTCGTGGATACTTCGTTCAAATTCTCATTGGATCTTCTCATCAACAATCCGTTTCCGCATAACTACACCATTGACCGCTTGCTGCGTGAACTGACCGCCAAGCCTATGCTGCCCTACTCCACCTGCTACCTGGTTCGGAGAAGCGACCTGAAGGCCGGTTCCACAACGGTTCCGTGCATCAAAATGCCCGCTCCCATTCCTCTGGAAACCGTGCACTTCAGTGCTGAGTATGAAAATCCAGATAATCAGATCACTCTGCTGATGGTGCACAACTCAGCGGTGTGCATGAGTGAGTGGATACGTCCTTATGACATCAACCAGCTCACCGGTCAGCCATCGCCGGAATACCTGACGGGCATGTTCAGCATTGGCGATATGGATATTTCGCGTCTCGGAAAATACACGATCGATGGGGAAACCGGGCTTATGAAGGAACAAACTATTATGTACGAAAAGGGAAATACCGATTCACCCGAAGTAGGCCCCAACACCTGGGGAATTGCCTTATACACCTTCCGCGACATCATTTCACATACCACGCCCAACTCGTCCATTCCATACATGTGGTTTATGAGCAATGGTCCCGATCCCGAAATGCTGACTCAGTTTATTTATAACCTGTATGACCATTACCCCAATCGCATCATTCCTGTTGAGGAGGTTCTGAAAGTAACCAGGCAGGATATCAACTTTTCGTTGAACCGGTTGAATACTGAGACCATGAAGATTGACGACCACTTTCAGCTGGGCAAACTTGAGTATATCCGCTCTCTGCAATTCGTACCCCGACCCGGTTCACTTACACCTTCAGACCCTTCGTACTACACCGACGGTTACATTGTATGCACCCTGGAAGCAGGTATTGGAACTGACGAGGAAACCGCCGATTATCACAATGAAGTCTGGGTATTTGATGCCGCGAAAATCTCTGCTGGACCGGTTTGCAAACTCGTGAATCCCGATATGCAGTTTTGCTTTTCCCTCCATTCAGCCTGGATGGATCGGGTAGATGCATACGACTCCCCATACTTCATACCCGTGCAGGAGGATTACACTGCCCAGATTGCGAAAATGCCCAGCTCACTCGAGCAAAAACTATTCACCGAGTTCTTTAAAAAGAATGTTTATCCCCATTTTCCACCTCGCGCATGATGAAGAGTTTGCCGGAAATCAAAGAAGAGATTTACCGCAGTGAGCGGACCATTATTTCACGAGGCACTCATCCGGACCGGGGAGAATGGATTGTCAAGCAATTCCAGGAAGACGAAAGTTCCTTAGGTGTTTCTACCCGATTTCATAATGAAGCGCGTGTTCAGACTATACTCACGGGAGAGGATGATTCGGGAGCCTTTATGGAGAACGGCCGCCGGCTGCTGGTCAGGCGTTATTATCCGGGCCGAAGTCTGGACACAATCATCCGTGAGAACAGACTCACGCTGGAGCAAAAACTCACCCTGTTTATTGCTGCGTGCCGGGAACTCCGGCCCATGCATGCCCTTCAACTGGTCCACAAGGACATCAGTCCTGGAAACCTCATCGTATCCTCTGACCCTGGCCAGGTGGGGTGGATTGACTTTGAACTGAGTACCGATCTGTCCTTGCCCAACCGGATGCTTCAGGGAGGGAATTCCGTGGAGGGAACCGTCCCTTACCTCTCACCGGAGCAGACAGGGCGAGTAAGCAGGACACTTGATCACCGCAGCGACTTATACAGTCTGGGAGCCACCATGTTTGAGCTGTTCACGGGCAGGACGGTGTTTGAAGGATCAGATGTGCTGTCTCAGATTCATGCTCATCTGGCCGTGATTCCCGATGATGCGCATACGGTCAACCCTGATGTTCCTCAACAGATTTCCGCCATATTGGCCATGCTGCTGGAAAAGGAGCCAGATAAACGCTACCAGAGTATAGACGGGCTGATTCACGATCTGGAGCGTTGCCAATTGTCGCTGAAAATGGAGGGGGCGATCTCGCCTTTCCCCCCTGGAACCCGGGATCTCAAGCAGCAACTGCTCATCCCGGAAAAATTGTACGGGCGGGAAAAGGAGCTGACCGAACTGCAAAGGATGCTGAATGAGTGTGGCGAAGGCAAGCAACATCTCGTGTACTTATCCGGCAAAAGCGGCGTAGGAAAAACGAGCCTGGTGAACGAGCTCATCACCACAGTTGCGTTGAATCAGGGAATTTTTGTTTCTTCCAAGTTTGACCAGCTTCAGCGAAACACGCCTTTTCATGGCTGGAAAAAAGTACTGGATGACATGGTTGATCAGTTGCTTTCCGCGCAGTCCTCGAAGCGGGATCAATTGGGCAAGCATCTGGCAGAGCTGCTTGGTCCTCTGGGAGCGGCGCTCATCCCGCTTGTTCCGCGGTTGGAGATTTTACTGGGGCGGCAGCAACCCCTGCCCCGATTATACGGGTTGGAAGAACAAAACCGATTCACTTACGCCGTTTCGCTCCTGATTGAAGGAATATGCTCCATGCGCAGGCCAGTAGTGGTATTTATCGATGACTGGCAGTGGGCTGATGAGGCGAGTATTGACCTTTGGAAGAACCTCATGACCCGCACCACACTGAAGGGTCTCTTGATGATTTGCGCCGTGCGCGATCAGAAAACGGAAGGCGTGCATCCATTTATTCAGGCCAGGCAAGAGCTGGTGAATCTGAGGTTGGAGCCTGCTGCGGAAATCCGGATTGAGAGCTTGCTTGTCTCGGATGTGAAAAACCTCCTGAGCGATACGCTCCAAACCGATCCTTCGGAGGAGTTCACCCGGCTGATCTTCGAAAAAACGCGCGGCAATTGCTTTTTTGTGAAGCAATTGCTTCAGAAAATCAACGAGGAAAAATTCATTCGGTACGAATCAGAAAAAGGCGGTTGGACCGTCAATCTGGAGGGCATACAAACCATCCATATTTCGGAGAACGTAGCCGAGTTTATGGAGGACAAACTGAGGAGATACCCGCAGCCGACCCTCGATATGCTGACCATGGCCGCCTGTATCGGCAACCGGTTTGAGATTGGCTTACTGTGCGTTGTTTCCGGACGCCGCAATCCTATGGAGGTGGTCACTCTGTTAAGGCCAGCCCTGGAGGACCGGCTGTTAGTCCCGGAGCATCAGGCATTCAAGCCCATTGCCGGATATTTTGAAGACCATTCCAAGGTATTCTTTCGGTTTGCCCATGACAGGGTTCAGCAAGCCGCTTATGGGCTGATGCCGGAGGCCAACCGCAAACTCACGCATCGGCAAATCGGGCGGCTTTTGCAGGAGGAAGGCAGTTATGTCACCAATGAAGATTGGCTCTTTGAGCTTGTGAACCACCTGAACAAAGGAGAGTCCTGGCTCACGCCTGCTGAACGCAGGCAGATCCAGCAATTGAATCAGGAGGCCGGAAAAAAAGCCCGGAAAGCTGTGGCATTTGTGCAGGCCTTCTATTATTACAAGCAGTCCATTGACCTTCTGGAAACTCAGGCCTGGGATGAGCACTACGAGGAAGTATTGCGGCTCTATGAGCAGTATGCCGAGGCGGCCTATGTATGCTCAGAAGAAGGGGCCCTGCTTCAGGCCTTGCGGCACGTGGAAACACATGCCAGGGATGTGCTGGACAAGACCCCGGTCATCGAGTATCTCGTCCGGCATTACTTCAACAGCAAGGAGCACAGCCGGTCTGCCGAAATTGGATTGAAGGCTTTGCGCGATCTGGGGGTAAAGTTTCCCGAAAAGTCCGGGAAATTGAACATCATATTATCGGTGATTAAAACCAAGATGGTGTTACCAGGAAAAAAACTGAGTTCGCTGACCCGCTTTCCCGCCATGACGGATCAGCGCCAGCTGGCCATCATGCGCTTATGCACGGCAGCTGCGCCCGGAGTGCTCAGTTCGCTGCCCACCATTTATCCCCTGATCATCAATACGGCTGTGCAGCGTTCTGTGAAATACGGCAACAGCCCGGAAAGTGTGCTGATGTATGGTTCATTCGGAATTGTCCTGTCCGGTATACTCGGAGAGCTCGAAAACGGCGGGATCATCGGCAAACAGCTCATGCCCCTGGCCGAAACGCTGAAAGCGCAGGAGGTAGAGGCGGCCGCACGATTCATTCACGCCTTCTTCCTGCAGCACTGGTCAGCTGATTGGTCCTTCTGCACAGAAGAACTGGAAAAAGGCTACCGCGCCGGCCTGCAGCAAGGAGATTACATGTACGGAACGTTCTGCCATTACATCCAGTCCTTCTTTATCTACAACAAGGATGCGACCTTGGAAACCTCCCTGCAGCGTTTTGAAGAATCGGAACAACTGGCGGCACAATTTCACCAGGAAACGGTGCGCAACTACTGCCGCATGTATCTGGCGCATCTCCGTTACCTGACCCGGTCTGCCCCGATCGCGGACAATGAGGAAGATTACTATGAAGAGTTTAAAACACTCTTTACCCGGGCGAACGATAAGATCGGCCTCACCAGCTTAGCCGGGATCAAGCTTTGGGAAAACCTGATCCTGGGACGGTTTGAAAAAACAGATGCCTTGATAACCGATCTGGTGGCAAACCAGGAGAGCATCCTCGGCACGGCCCATGCAGCACTGATTCCACTGATATCAAGCAGCTACATGCTCGGGCGGGCGATTGCAGAGAACAAAGCACTAACCTCGTCCGAGAAAAAGAGTATTCAAAGTGCTCTCGGCCAGATGCGCAGGTGGGCCAAATTCGCGCCCCTGCATCATCTTCCACGGCTGCGCCTTGCCGAAGGCATGCTGGCCTTGTGCGAAGGACGCTGTGAGGCAGCCGTTGAACTGTTTCAGGAAGCCATTCCTCTGACCCAACAAAGCCGGTCCATCATAGAGCAGGGATTGGCCCTTGAGTTTCTGGCCACCGCCCTCCAACAGGCGGGGAAAGTGCAGGAGGCCAGGCGAACTGCCGAAGATGCCGTTCGTATCTATATGGAGTGGGGTTGCTCTTCCAAAGTGGATGCCCTGACCACGACGTGGTTCAGTGCACCCGGAAAGCTGTCGAGTATCTCAACAAGTCAAACGGGCACATCCTCAAATCAAATCGACTTGCTCAGCATTGTAAAAAGTGTCAAGGCCATTTCCGGAGAGATTCTTCTGGATCAGCTGCTGGGTAAGATGATGCATATCCTTATTGAGAATGCCGGTGCGCAGAATGGGTATTTCATACTGCCATCAGCCGATGGACTGGTTATCGCAGCTGAGGTTCATGCAGACGGCACACAGCGCGTATCGCCAAATTCAGCCCCGCTGGAAAACCAGCACCTCATTCCCACCTCACTGGTGGAGTTTGTGATTGCCACGCAACAACTGGTGCTGATTCAGGAAAGCGCGGACCGGCAGCGCTTTGCCCATGATCCCTGGTTCCGCAACAACACTCCTCGCTCTCTGGCTTGTATTCCCTTTATCAATCAGGGCAAAGTAACAGGCGTGGTACTATTGCGCAATGACTTGCTGGATAGAGCCTTCACAAGCAGCCGGGTGGAGGTGCTGAATATTCTCTCGGGCCAGATTGCTATTTCACTCGATCATGCAATACTTTACAATAACCTGGAGCAAAAGGTAAAAGAGCGGACAGCAGAACTGGCTGAGGAAAAAAAGAAAGCCGACGATCTGTTGCTGAACATTCTGCCGCAAGACGTGGCGGATGAGTTAAAAGCATCCGGTAAGGCGAAGGCCCGGAAGTTTGATGATGCCACCGTCATGTTCGCTGATTTCAAAAACTTTACTGCTGCCGCCGAGCTCCTTTCACCGGAAGACCTGGTTTCCACGATTGATGAGTACTACAAACTGTTCGATCAGATCGTAACCCAGGCCGGTGTAGAAAAAATCAAAACAGTCGGCGATTGCTACATCTGTGTTTCCGGCGTTCCAATTCCTGCCCATAACAGTGCGGAACTGATGTTGGATGTAGCCAAAACCTTCCTGAGGGAGATGGAAAAACTCAATACCGAGAGGCAGCGCGCTTCCAAGGTGTGCTTTGAGTTGCGCATCGGTATGCATACCGGACCGGTGATTGCCGGTGTGGTGGGAACGCGGAAGTTCGCCTACGACATCTGGGGCGATACAGTCAACACAGCGGCGCGCATGGAGCAGCACAGCGAGGCGGGAAAGATCAACCTGTCAGGCGCTACCTTCAGGCATCTTGGAAATCCGGAGTACTGCTCGCACAGGGGGAAGGTTTCTGCCAAGAACAAGGGGGAAATTGATATGTATTGGTTCTCGGGAGGCTAGCGGTGCGTTTCGTGAAATTCCAGCTTACGGCCGGCAGACGAATTTACCGGGCCTGTCCCTGAATCTGCCTTCTGCATTCCGGCTCGTCCGGTGGGCCAGCGCTCATTCGTATGTTTGATCCTGGATTGTGCGGAATGATGCAGTCGGTTTCGCACAGTTGATTCAACATGCCAGGAAGACAAGAGCCCGGTCATTCAGGCCAGGTTAATTCTAACAGGCGTTATGGATCGGAATAAAATCAGATTGCATCCCTTAGACCTCATCCTCACAAAACCCTCTATCCGCCATGAGTCTCCTCGTCAACATCATCGCGGCGGCCATTCCGCCCGCAATTGCGTTTATCTGGTATCACCCTGCTGTGCTTGGAAAGGCCTGGATAAAAGCAGCCGACCTGACTGAAGAAAAACTTCGGAGATCCAATCTGGCGCTCATCTTCGCTCTTTCCCTCCTCCTTAGTTTTATGCTGGGCATACAGGTGAACTACCTCGTGATCCACCAGGCCCACCTCGACTCCATTGTGATGGGCGTAAAAGGCTATGGTCAAGACGGCTCTGACGTGATGAATGAGCTCCAGTCGTTCAAGCAGAAATACGGCCTCGAATTCCGTACCTTCCGCCATGGCGCCTTTCACGGCGTATTGTCAGCCCTGTTCTTCGTGCTGCCAGTACTGGGCATCCAAACCTTGTTCGAACGTAAGGGTTTCAGATACCTGGCCATTCATACGCTTTACTGGATCGTGGCCCTCTCCCTCATGGGTGGTGTAATTTGTCAGTGGAGCTGATCATACCATGCGCGTTCTCGCTATCCGAACGGATTTCATCCACCACGGCGAACATGCGGGCTACAAGCAGATCCTGAAGTTTGTTCGTCCTTCGGTAACCCTCGGACGGGATGAACAATCTGGCCTGCACCTTTCCGATTTGCGCGCCAGGTACCAATGGATATTTGAATGGGATGCCCGTAAGCACCGGCATCAGGTGGACCTCGTGCACATCCTGTATGGCGAGGACTACTTCAGATTCAGCCCCTGGCTGCTGGGCGATTTGCCCATAGTGGCCACATTTCATCAGCCGGCAGAGATGCTGGAGCGGGAAATCATGCGCGGCGATCTGCGCGGCCGCATCGGACGGCTGACTCATTTAATTACCCAAAACCGCTTTTCACGGCTCGCTGCGGCTATTGTCACCGAAGAGAATCAGAAGCGAGTGCTGAGCAAGGTGATGCCTGCGGAGCGCATCCATGTGATTCCGCTCGGTGTGCATCTCGGACGGTTTCGCGAAGCATATCAGCGCTTTCAGCAGGAACAACGAAAAACAGATGGCATGGCCATTCTGACTGTGGGCAACTGGCTGCGCGACTGGGAGTTTTTGCGCGACACAGCCCTGCGCGCTGCCACAGCACATCCGCACTGGCACTTTCACGTGGTGAACCGCGGGTTTGATACGCACGTAAAAGAGCTGCTTGCACCGCTGGGCAATGTGACCCTGCATGAAGCCTTATCAGATGATGCGCTGATGCAACGCCTCTTCACGGCACGCGTGCTCTACATCCCGGTTACCTCGGCCTCGGGCAACAATGCGCTGCTTGAAGCCATGGCGATGGGATTGCCTGTAGTGATGACCGATGTGTTCGGTGGAAAGTTCATGATCCCTGAACCCGCAGTGCGATTGTATGAGCGTGATGATCTTTCCTCTGCAATTCAAAAACTCGGAGAGGTAATGGACCTGCCTGAAGAAGAGTATGCAGCGCTGAAAGCCACTACCTTCGCGGCCGCATCGGCGTTTGACTGGGAAGCAATAGCCCGGCGCACGATGGAGGTGTACCAAATGGCATTGACGAAATGAATATTGCGGTTTTCGGATTGGGCTACGTAGGCGTGGTAAACATGGCGTGCTTCTCGAAACTCGGGCACACGGTATGGGGCTGCGACATCAAGAGCCAGAAGGTGGATGCGATTCGTGCGGGTAAAAGCCCCATTTACGAGCCCGGTGTAGATGAACTTCTTTCAGCCGGCATCAAAAGCGGAAGCATTCACGCTACCACAGATGCAGCGCAGGTGGTAATGGCTACAGACCTTGCGCTCGTTTGCGTTGGCACGCCCAGTCAGGCCGACGGCACCGTCAACCTCGATTTCACCATCAATACCACGCTGGAGCTTGCGGGCCACCTCAAGGTCAGTGATGCCCGTTACACCATTGTATACCGGAGCACCATTCCGCCGGGCACCATTGAACAACACATTTTACCTGTACTCGAGCGCGTGCTCGGTGAGGACATGGCCCGCGTCCGTGTGGCATTTCTCCCGGAATTTCTGAGGGAAGGCAGTGCAGTGAATGACTTCTTCCACTGCTCGCGCATCGTCATTGGAGCGGCCGGTGAGCGCGATGAGCTCCTGCATGAGCTCATGTCATACAGCGCCGAAATCCCGATTGTCTATACTGACTATCGCACAGCAGAATTCGTGAAATACGTGGACAATGCCTTTCATGCAATGAAAATTGCTTTTGTGAATGAGGCGTACACGATTGGTTCCGCGTACGGCGTGGATGTGCAGACAGCCAATAGGATTTTTCTGATGGACAAGCACCTCAATGTCGCCGAGACGTATTTGCGCCCCGGCCTGCCGTTTGGAGGATCATGCCTGCCGAAAGACATGCGCGCGATCAATCACCTTGCCCAGCAGAAAGGGCTTGACCTGCCCGTCATGCGCGGCATTTTGCAAACCAACTCCGATCAACTCAAGCGACTCGAAGAGCGGATCATCCAAAGCGGAGCGAAGCGCGTGGCGATGTTTGGACTCACCTTTAAAAGCGGTACCGATGACGTGCGCGAAAGCCCGATGCTCTTCCTCGCATCTTCCCTGGGAGTGCGGGGTGTTGCGCTGACTGTGTATGACGCCGACATCAACCTTACCACGCTGCGCATTGAGCAGCCAAATGTGGTAAAATATATCGTCACCGACCCTTCGAAGGCCTTTGCTGGTGCAGAACTCGTGGTGGTATGTAAAAAAGGCTTCTCCTCGCTCCTTCCCCATCTGCCTAAGGCGGCCAAGGTGTTCAACTTCTACAACCAGGAAGTATTCGCCGTGGATAATGCGCAGGAAAGACTGTATTAGACTCGGGACTCGGGACTCGGGAGGCGGGACGCGGGACGCGGGAGGCGGGACGCGGGAGGCGGGACTCGGGAGGCGGGACTCGGGACTCGGGATGCGGGATGCGGGATGCGGGAATCGGGACTCGGGACGCGGGACGCGGGATGCGGGAATCGGGATGCGGTAAACGCTTTCGGGAGGTAGCGTCTGCCTCCCCAACTTGAGGTCACAAAATGTGACCTCAAGTATTCGAACTCTTCCGGCGTTAACTCAAACATGAAATCCTCCGGAAAACG
>CANGTU010000003.1 GCA_947456965.1 Flavobacteriales bacterium | reverse complement strand
TGAGTCTTTTCAGAGGCCTCTTTTGTCAGGAAGTTTACCTTCACGACAAGGCTGCCTGCTTGGCCGGGCTGCATATACAGATTGCCGATGCCGGCGGCTTGGCCCGTGACCAGAAGTTCATTATTACCCAGGCTTCTGATGTTTTGCATAGTCTTGCCGCCTGATTCCCAAGCGTTCATCAATACATTATCCAAGATAACGGTGATTTCTGCTTCTTCGAATAGTTTTTGTCCGGATTCTTGAAACTCCGGCTCAAAGTCAAGACGAAAGACTTGCTCTTGCCCGGAGAAATTGTACACGCCAATGGCCGCGTCTATGCCTGAGTTGGACTGGACATCCAGCACGGTAATGTTCTTCCATGCGATGTTATTGTTATTGCGGGTGTTGATGTTCAGATCAGCCGTTTCAGGGGTGGTCATCGGGTCATCGCCCGATACAATGCGGGCTAAGAGACAAAAGTGCCAGGGCTCGGCATTGATGCTGGAGTATTCGGCCGGATCGGGAACAAGCCACGGCAGGTTCAGGATGACTTCATCTCCGGGTCCGATAACGGGAATTGTGACTGATCCGATGATGTTGCCCATCAGGGTATTTGTCCCCGGAAATGCGTTACCGGCCCAGTGGTAATCCCATGCCAGCGAAGTTGCTGCCTTTGCCCAGTACAGATGAAGTTCTTCCGTGCCCTCAGAGGCCGCGCAGCTCCGATTGACAACACGCACATATACCTGATTGGGATCGCTGGGGTGATACTCGGGATTCTGGTGTTCAGGTTCATCATCTTCCTGATGCCGAACCCAAATATCCTCGCTGGTCCACATATAGGTAGTGAGCATATTGGGTTCATCGCCCAGATCATTCTGAGAATCTTTAATCATGAGGTCTGCTGTAGCAGACGAGTTGCAGTTTGGACAATTACTGACTATACAAGCCTGGAGAAAGGGAAGGGCTTCAATGGCATTTCGCATGCGTTCACCCTGCATGGGGCTGAAATAGTCCATACAATCGGGATGGGAATAGGACATGATGTTGTGCTCATCGGGGTTATAAAAATCGCCGTTAGCATCCACTTCACTGTATATCCAGTTGCAGGTTACCGGATTGACATTGAACAACAGGTGGGGGTCCGCGGGTGTGTCCGGAACGAGGTCACCACAATACAGGCCATTGCTTCCATTCACAAGTTCCGGACATTCGCTGGGTGTGTTCTGACTGAAAGTTCCGTGGTGCGTGTGCCACAGGAATAGCACGTGTCCCATTTCATGACTGATCACGTGGGACGTGACCAGTCCATCATATGGCGGGTCCCAGAATGAGCCAGAAACGTAGAATTCCGAGGAGTTGCCGATTCCGTTGGCCATTCCTCCCGGAGAGGCCTGATCATGGTAGAGGTAGATGTCGATCCCATCGGAATGGTTGTTGATGCTGAAGATGTACGGGCCGCTGTTGTTGTAATAGGAATCATTATCGATATAATCGATGGTGCCATCCCATTGAAAGTAGATCTGGTGCGGTTGAAAATCCTGTTGCAGGATCTGAAAGGCCTGATTGACGGCCGGCACTGATTGTCCGCCTGTACCGTTGCTCATCCGGATAACATGCATGTATACCCGAAGGCAGTAGTGCTGATTGTTTTGAGAAGAGCGCATGGCACTGTTCCAGTCAAAGAATGCATTTGCTGTATTTGCCGGTGTGGTACAATAGGTTTGCGCAGATGCGTGGTTCATGATCCAGCAGATCATGAGTAACGCAAGGGCTGAAACGAATTGCCTGATGGTGATCCCCCAGCCTGAACGGAGGCGCCCAGGCCGGGAGGTGAATTTCGTTTTCATGGTTGTTTTAGTTTTTAGTTTGAATGAATAGAGGTTTCGCGATTGATTTCTGGAAGCCATTCAATCGCTTATGGCCGGGACGAATGTATTTTTTGGAATGGGTTAGAGGGAAGTCAAATCGTATGCGCCGCAACCATAACTTATGCGGCGTCTGGTGAAGACATTCTTACGCTATGACGATTGGTGGTGACGCCGGTATTCTGATTCCGGACCGCATTGGCTTATTCTTGTAAGAAAAAATCATGGCTTACATCCACACCGGCAACCGGCATCCGGGTATCGTTGAACTACTGGAGTACAAAACGAGCACCGGGCGGGCACTCACAGAACTGGCGCATACCCTCCTGCTTGGCGATTCCGCACTTTCCTCAGGTGAGCGTGAACTGATCGCTTCTTACGTTTCCTGGCTGAATGACTGCCCCTTTTGTCACCTCTCACATGCCGCCGCCGCCAACGCTCACCTCGGTGATAACGGGCACACCATTGCGTGCATCATTCGCGATCCGGCTACCGCTGATATCTCTGAAAAGATGAAGCTGCTTTTGGGGCTCGCCGCCAAAGTGCGCCTTGGGGGAAAGGCCGTCAGGCAAGAGGATGTCGATGCGTGCCGTGAATGTGGGGCCACGGATGAGGAGATCCACGATACAGTGCTGATCGCTGCGGCCTTCTGTATGTTCAACCGCTATGTGGACGGTCTGGGCACAGCACCGGCAGGCCCGGAGGAATATGAAGAAATGGGTAAGGGTATGGCGGTGAGCTACCGCATGCAGGAATAGGAGCAGGGCCTGATCTCTGGGTCCTGGTATCTCACGCTAACCTTACAAACTCCCCGTCCTTCCTCCATCCACCGGCAGATTGATTCCGTTGATGTACGAGGCAGCAGGTGAGGCGAGGAATGCGATTGCCGCGGCGATTTCTTCCGGTTTCGCGAGGCGCTTCATCGGTACTTCGGATTCCATTTCATGCTTGACTTCCTGCGCGGCAGCTCCGGTTTTGGCTGCTTTATTCTGGATGATCTGCTCGAGCCGTCCGGTTTCGGTGGCACCGGGTAATACGTTGTTGACGGTGATAGCATATACGCCGAGTTCGCCGGCGAGGGTCTTGGCCCAGTTGGCCACTGCACCCCGGATGGTGTTGCTCACACCCAGATTGGGGAGTGGCTGCTTTACCGAGGTAGAAATGACATTGATGATGCGGCCGTAGCTCTCACGGATCATGCCTGGCACCAGAGCTTGCACAAGAATGTGATTGTTGATAAGGTGCGCATTGAAGGCCATGCGGAAGGAGTCAATGTCGGCATCCAGAGCCTTGCCGGGGTTGGGGCCTCCGGTATTATTCACCAGGATATGCGCCGTGTATTGCTCCGCAAAGCGGGCGATAGCTTCCTGCACCTGCTGAGGATGTGCAAAGTCGGCCACGAGGTAGTGATGATGCTGGCCTGCGGGCTTTGGGAGCTGAGCAGTGGCCTCCCTCAGCTTTTCTTCATCGCGCGCCACGAGTGCCACATTGGCTCCAAGCCGGGCGAGTTCGTGTGCCGCAGCCAGACCAATGCCCTGGGTGGATCCGCATACCACGGCGGTTTTTCCGGTGAGGTCGAGGTTCATGTTGCAAAGATGGGGGATAACGGTGGGCTATGAGATGCGCGACCAGTCGCCGCGGGCCTTGGATAGCTCAATGAGGTAGCGTGCAATGGGGGCATTATGTGGATGGGTGAGGTGCGGATCGCTGTCGAGCAGCGCAAGAGCGGCTTCCCGGGCTGCGAGCAGGATCTGCTGATCCTTGGCGAGGTCAGCGAGTTTGAGATTCATGGCGCCGCTCTGCTGCACACCGGCGATATCGCCGGGACCGCGCAATTGCAAGTCGACCTCTGCGATCTCAAACCCATCATTGGTTCTGCACATGGTTTCCAGCCGGGTGCGGGCCTCGGCGCTTACCTTGTTGCCAGTCATCAGGATGCAATAGCTCTGCTCTGCTCCCCGGCCCACGCGTCCGCGGAGCTGATGGAGCTGGGACAGCCCGAATCGTTCAGCGCTTTCGATCACCATCACCGAAGCATTGGGCACATTCACGCCTACTTCAATCACGGTAGTGGCTACCATGATCTGGGTTCGTCCTTTGGAGAAATGCTCCATCTCCACCTGGCGATCTTCGGATTTCATGCGTCCATGCACCACACTGATGCGGTAAGCCGGCAGAGGAAACCTCCGGGACAGGGCCTCAAAACCATCCTGGAGATCCTTGTAATCCATGGCTTCGCTTTCTTCAATGAGTGGATAAACGACATACACCTGTCGGCCTTTCCGGATTTCTTCCTCAATAAAACCAAATACCTCGAGCCGGCGGGCATCGGAGCGCCACATCGTGCTGATGGGTTTGCGGCCGGGCGGCAATTCGTCAATCACGCTGATATCGAGATCTCCGTATAGCGTCATGGCGAGTGTTCGCGGAATGGGCGTGGCGGTCATGACCAGGATATGCGGTGGTACGGCGGCCTTTTGCCAGAGTGCTGCGCGCTGCATCACACCAAAGCGGTGCTGCTCGTCGATGATGACCAGTCCGAGGTTATGAAACTGAACCGATGGCTCGATAAGCGCGTGCGTTCCGATGATGAGCATGCGATCGCCTTGCTTGAGGGCTTCGAGGATCTCACGGCGGGCAGGACGAGGGGTGGAGCCTGTGAGGAGGGCTACCTGTATAGGCATTCGGGCAAGCAGTCCTGAGATGGATTCGAAGTGCTGCTGGGCGAGAATCTCCGTGGGTACCATGAGGCATGCCTGATAGTTATTATCCATAGCCAGCAGGGCGGCGAGAACGGCCACAACTGTTTTGCCGCTGCCTACATCGCCCTGGATGAGCCGGTTCATATGATAGCCGCGGGCCACGTCGGCGCGTATTTCCTTCACCACTCGCTTCTGGGCACCGGTGAGTTCAAAGGGAAGATGCTGCGAATAGAAATCATGGAAGAGCTCCCCCACTTTTTCGAATATCACACCTCGCTCTTCTTTGGTTTGTGCGAGTTTTTGCCTGCCGAGCTGCACCTGGATGAAAAAGAGCTCTTCGAATTTCATACGTCGCCGCGCCTTTTCCAGTTCTTCCATTGCGGAAGGCAGGTGGAGCTGGATGATCGCTTCACTGCGGGGCATGAGCCGGAAACGCCGCAGGAGCTCTTCATTAAGGGTTTCGGTAATGAATGAGCGGCACTCCTCTGCGACCTGTCGGGTTAGTTTGGCGATACCATTGCTGTTGAGTCCCTTGCGGGCGAGTTTCTCGGTAGAGGAATACACCGGCCTGAGGGTGTTGCCGGCCAACAACCGGGAATGCTCGAGGGGCTCGATCTCAGGATGGGGCATGGAGAGGCGCCCTTTGAAGATGTTCGTTTTACCGTAGATAATACACGGAGAAAGGAGCTTGATGCTGTCTCTTATCCAGGGAATACCCTTGAACCATACGAGCTCCAGATCACCTGTTTCATCGCGGAAGGTTGCGGTGAGCCGCTTGGCCCGTCCCGTTCCTGCTTCTCGCATATTCACGATGGTGCCGGAGAGTTGCACCCAGGTCTCTTCAGCGGGTATGTCACGCACATGGGTGATCTCCGAACGGTCAATATACCGGAATGGGTAATGCGCCAGAAGCTGCCCGCGCGTGACGATCCCGAGTTCTTCTTTCAGGACTTCCGCGCGCTGGGGGCCGACCCCCTTGACATAGATGAGTTCTTTGTCGAGCATCCCGGGCTAAATTAAGTGTGAGTCGCGCAGCCGTGGGGTGGTTGGCGCGTGGTATAATTTATTCGTCCTTTGTAAAAAGGGACATGACCTGTGAGAGTAGTCATTCAGCGAGTAAGCAGCGCTACCGTCAGGGTAGGCGACCGGGTTACCGGTTCCATCGGTATGGGCCTGCTCATCCTCCTTGGGGTGGAGGAGGGGGATAGTGCATCGGATGGGGAATGGCTGTCCGGAAAGATTTGTCAGATGCGGATATTCTCCGATGAGGCGGGCAAAATGAACAGGGATCTGATACAGTCAGGTGGCCAGCTGCTCGTGGTCAGTCAGTTTACCCTCCATGCTTCTGCGCGAAAGGGTAATCGCCCCTCTTTCATCCGGGCTGCCCAACCGACGGTGGCGATTCAGCTCTATGAAGAATTTGTGAGGTGTTGTGAAGTTCTCACAGGACGCCCGGTTCATACCGGGGAGTTTGGCGCCATGATGCAAGTGGAGCTGGTGAATGACGGACCGGTGACCATTCTGCTGGATTCACGCCGTGAACTTTAACCGATGCGGCGGTTATCATGGGTGGAGGTGCTATGCTGGCGCTGGTTCCGCGTGGGTGATGTCAGAAGGTGGAGTGGTTTCAAAAAAAAATGACCCGGATTGAACCAGGTCGTGCGTTTCCTGTTAAAATGAACGGTAATGAATCTTCCCCATTCTCTAAGAGGGGTAGGTTTTGGTTAAAGGTTTAGTGACTCAGGGCCGCCAACGGGTGGCCCTTTGTTTTGGCTTCAAATGGCCTTATTCGTCCTCCGCCTCAAAGAACTCCTTGAGCTTGGCCAGAAAGCGGCTTGGTCCTTTTTCATCACGGTTGCGTGCGCGTGAAACCGGTTCCTGTATGGGCTGTTCTGGTTGTGTTTCCTGATTGGGCGAGGCTGTTGATGCTGCCGACTGGCCTGGGGCATTTTGCAGGCCGCAGATGACAAGTCCCACGCCGGTGCTCATAGCGGGTACGAGCATATTCTCGTTGGGCGCTTTGCCCACGTGTTCGTTGGGCTGACCGATGCGGCAGTCCATGCCGGTCATATACTCTACGAGTTGTTTCATATGCTTGAGCTGGGCGCCGCCGCCGGTGAGAACGATACCGCCGATCAGTTGTTTTTCGTATCCGCTGTTCCGGATTTCATATTGGACGTGCTCAAGGATTTCCTCCATCCTCGCCTGGATGATATGGGAAAGCGTGCGCAGGGAGATTTCCTTGGGTTCGCGACCTCTCAGTCCGGGGATCACCACCAGGTCGGTTTCTTTGTTTTCCATGGCGAGGGCGCTTCCGAACTTTACCTTGAGTTGTTCGGCCTGGTTGCGCATGATGGTGCATCCCTGGCGGATATCATCGGTGATCACATTACCTCCGAAGGGAATTACGGCTGTGTGCCGAATGATGCCATCCTGAAAGATGGCGATATCGGTTGTTCCGCCTCCGATATCCACGAGTGCGATGCCAGCTTCTTTTTCTTCACTGCTGAGCACGGCTTCTGAGCTGGCCAACGGCTCGAGCGTAATGTCTTCCACTACGAGGCCCGCTTTGGTCACACACTTGTAAATATTCCGGATGGCTGTGACCTGTCCGGTGATAATGTGGAAGTTGGCTTGCAACCGAACTCCGCACATACCGATCGGGTCCTTGATGCCTCCTTCCTGATCCACGGTGTATTCCTGAGGCAGGGCATGAATAATTTCTTCTCCGGGAAGCATATTCAGTTTGAACATATCGTCGATGAGGGCGTCTATGTCCTGGCGCGTGATTTCTTCATCCAGACTCCTGCGCGTGCGCATGCCGGTGAACTGAAGGCTCTTGATATGCTGGCCAGCGATTCCCACGTTCACCGAACGGATCTTCACATGACTTGCTGCTTCGGCCTGTTCTACGGCCGCCCGGATGGAGTTGACTGTTTTTTCGATATTGGAGACCACACCCCGGGTCACGCCGATGCTCTCGCTCTTCCCCATGCCGAGGATTTCGATCTTACCGAATTCATTGCGCTTGCCCACGATGCAGGCAATCTTGGTGGTCCCGATATCGAGCCCGACGATGATTTCATTGGCCATCTTTTGGGTTCCGGAATCTTGTCCTGCGATGGTGTCTCTTGTCATGTTATTGATTTTTTTCACAAACCACCTGATTATCGTATTTCAGGTTGATCCGTCGGTATTGATTAAGGTCTCTGGTATGCAGGGTATGCGCGTAGAAGGCGAGGAGTTTCCTGTATTTCTTTTCGAGATGCGTTGCATCGCCGATCAGGATGCGGTGGTTGCCTACCCGGGGTACTGCTTCCATTTCACCCCGCTCGTTGAACACCACGTGCTCCACCTGTGCATCCATGAATTCATTATTCTCGAGGAACCGGGTAAATATGAGAATCTCATCGAGATGTGAACGCCGGCTCCAGATACTGTCTTTTTGCATCACAGGTATGGGGAGGTCGCTCATGCGCTCTGAGAGGTTTCCGGTAAATACGGGCACATCTGCGGTAGCATGCCGGCTGAGAGGCATTGTAAAGCCATCCTGATCCATGTAGAAGCTGCTGCCATCCCGGTTGATGATGCGGGCTATGGGGATGCGCTGCGCGGCTTTCACCACGCACCGGCCGTCCACGGTGATGTAGGCCTGCACTTCCCGGATGGAAGGGTGGGTGGATACGAGCGAGTGAATTGAATCGAGGTCGACTGCTGCACGAGGGCTTCCGATCAGTTCTGGAGCAGCGAGCAGCACCAACTGGGCAATGGCGGCTGAATCCAGAAATGAACGTCCGGATGCATCCTGCACCTGAATCTCCAGGGCATGGACCGGGGCTTCCGACTGCCGGTGGCTCACAAATCCCAACAGGGAGAGCAGGCCAATACCTCCGCAAGTCGCGAGAATTTGGAGGGCAATCCGATGCCAGCGCTTCCTGACAGGAGCGGTGCGAGGCTGTTCGGCGTGCTTGGGTTCCATGGTTGTTATTTGGCCTGAAACCCTCGCCAGACAATCACTTCAGGAGGTCTCGGAGGGGTTCGGCCAGGGTGTCAATATCCCCTGCGCCCATGGTCAGGATCACCCCGGGGCCTATGGTGCGCAGTTCCTTCAATATTCTTTCCTTTTCCATGAGCTTTTTGGATGGATTTGGGATTTTATCAAGGAGCATTTGTGAATCCACGCCGGGTATGGGAAGCTCGCGTGCGGGATACACAGGCAGCAGGATGATGTGGTCCAGCTCGTTCAGACTTTCGGCAAATCCATCGGCAAAGTCGCGGGTACGGGTGTAGAGGTGGGGTTGGAAGATGCCTGTCAGTATTTTCCCCGGATAGAGTTCCCGCGCTGAGCGGATGCACGCACGCAGCTCGGAGGGGTGATGAGCATAGTCGTCGATATAGATATGCTTGTTATTGGAGACCATGACCTGAAATCTGCGCGCTACACCGCGGAATGAGGCGAATCCGGAGCGCAGGCGATCTGGGGGAAGTCCGGCCAGCAGTGCCAGTGCCCCGGCGGCTACAGCATTTTCGACATTGTGCCTTCCGGGCAGTCCGAGCTCCAGATCCTCTTCCCGGAGGTCCGGTGCGCAAAAGGTGAACCGGTAGCGTCCATCCTCGATGCGGATGTTTTCCGCGCGGTAGTCTGCGCTGCCCCCAAAGCCATAGGACAGCAGGTGAAGGTCCGGACGGTCAGCAGCGAGTGTCGGGTCGGTGGGCAAGCCACTGCGCATAAGGAGGGTTCCGCCGGCAAGTAACCTCCGCCCGAATAGATGGAATGATTCTTCTACATGGTGAGCATCGCCGTAGATATCGAGGTGATCGGCATCCATAGAGGTGATGACGGCATAGGTTGGGGAAAGGGTCAGGAAGCTCCGGTCAAACTCATCGGCTTCAACCACGGTCAGGTCAGATGAAGCATCGAGCAAAAGGTTACTCTGGTAATTGGTGGCGACACCACCGAGGAAGGCATTGCATCCCACACCGCCAGAGGCAAGTAGGTGGGCGGTCAGAGCGCTGGTAGTGGTTTTCCCGTGCGTACCTGCCACTCCGATGCACCGGGTGTGACGTGTTACTTCACCGAGCAGTACACTTCGCTTTACGCAGGTATAACCGCGCTCGCGAAGCCAGTTCAGCTCGCGATGGTCAGCAGGTACAGCAGGAGTGTATACGATCAGGACATCTTCCACAGGGGTATGCAATATGAGGGCGGGAATTTCGGCCACCGAATCATCAAAGTGAATGGCCATTCCGCTGAGCTGCATCTCCGTGGTAAGCGGAGTTGAAGTGCGGTCATAGCCGGCTACAAAGGCGCCCCGAAGATGGAAATAGCGGGCCAGAGCGGACATCCCGATACCTCCTATTCCAATGAAGTAATAGACTGCGCGGTGGGTCATAGCATCATGCATGGCGGCTAAGGTAGCGGAATGGAAACGGGCCTGATCACCTTAGCCCGTATGAGGAGCCCCTGATCATAACAGCCGGGCAGCATCATCATGCTTACTGATTGCGGGTCGCGTGTGCAATCCGCATTACTTCCCCAGCGATAGTGATCGCGGCATCCGGGCGACCAAGTTTTCGGATTTTCGTGGAAAGCGCTTCGCGAAGGGAGTGATCGGTGATCAAGTCAAGTACCTGACGGCCGAGCTCTGTGGTGGCGTCCCGATCGGATACCAGAAGGGCAGCTCCTTCATGTACAAGCGCCATCGCGTTATGGGTCTGGTGGTCCTCAGCAACGTGAGGTGAAGGAATGAAAATGCAGGGTTTTCCCACCAGACAGAGTTCGGAAATGGACATAGCTCCGGCTCGGGAAAGGATAATGTCGGCAGCAGCGTAGGCCAGATCCATCTCGGCGATAAACGGTTGCGCGAGCAGGTGCTTGCGGTCCTGAGCGAAGATCCGGGCCTGCTCTGCACCCCCTTTTCCGGATTGCCAGATCACCTGGCATCCGGCCTCAATCCATTTGTCGGCAAAGGCCTGCACAGCATCGTTCATTGTGCGGGCGCCGAGGCTGCCACCCATCGCAAGGATGACCGGGCGGGACACGTCGAGCTGAAAATGCCGGATGGCTTCATCCCGCTTACCTGCTATATCGGCCACTTGCTGTCGCACAGGATTACCGGTGAGCATGATCTTGTCCGCGGGAAACCACTTCTCCATTCCGCCATAAGCCACACAGATCAGGCGGGCCCGGGATGCGAGTATGCGATTGGTAATTCCGGGAAAGGAGTTCTGCTCCTGAATGATGGTCGGAATCCCAATTGAAGCTGCTGCGCGGAGCAGCGGTCCGCTGGCGTACCCACCAACCCCAACGGCAATATCTGGGTTGAAAGACCGAATGATACTTCGGGAGCGGATCAGACTTTTTATGACCTGAAAGGGAACAAGCAGATTTTTCCAGGTGAGTCGGCGGTGGATTCCCACAATGGGCAGTCCTTCTATGCGGTATCCGGCCTGAGGTACTTTTTCCATTTCCATTTTGCCGAGCGCTCCCACAAACAGGATTTCGGCATCGGGCTGGAGGGTCCTGATCGCATTGGCGATGGCGATAGCGGGGAAAACATGCCCACCTGTTCCCCCTCCTGAAATGATAATGCGGATGGGTTTCATATGGAAGGATCAGGCCCCCTCGGCCTTAGGTTGATGACTTGTCTGCGGCTCGTGAGATGGGGCCATTGTACTCCTGCTGATGCTGAGGATGATGCCGATGGCGAGACAGGTGAAGAGTGTGGATGTGCCTCCCATGCTCACCAGGGGAAGAGGCTGACCGGTAGTGGGAAAAAGACTTACGGCTACTCCCATATTGATGAGCGCCTGGATCACGAGCATGAAGGACAAACCGAGTGCCGCCAGGGAGCCAAAAGTCTTTTCGCATCTGGATGAAAACCGGATCGTACGGAAGAGCAGAATCAGGTAGAGAAGGACCAGCAGCACCCCGCCGAAGATGGAGCCATACTCCTCAATGATGAAGGCGTATATCATGTCGGAATATGGATGTGGCAGGAAGTTACGCGAGGATCCTGTGCCGGGTCCTTTTGGAACCAGTCCACCCTCATAAATGGCATACTTGGCCAGATTGGCCTGGTAATTTCCGTCTGCGTCTGCATCCATGCTGTTCAGGATCCGGTTCTTCCAGGTCTCATAGCGGGGCAGAGTGCCTTTGGGTGCGTACTCTCCAATGGCAACGATCATCAGGATACCTGCAATACCTGCAACAGCCAGCTTGGCGAGATGCCTGAAAGGAACACCGGCAACGTACATGACCACCACACTTACCAGTGCGATCATGGCTGCCGTAGAGAAGTTGGCGGGCAGGATGAGGATGCAGATGACCCCCACAGGAATCAAGGCTGGCCATACACCCTGTCTGAATTCGTGCAACACAGCTTGCTTCTGACTCAGTACCCGGGCGAGATAGACCATCAGCACGACCTTGGCAAAGTCGGAAGTCTGGAAGGTGAGTCCGATCACCGGTATGCGGATCCAACGATCAGCACTGTTGATGTTGGATCCGAAGAAGAGGGTGATGAGCAACAATCCTGCTGCTACCCAGATGAGGAGCTGGGAGAATCGGGAGAAGTACTTGTGCGGAACACGATGAACGTAATATATGAGTCCGAATCCCAGGGCAATCATGAGCGAATGCTTGAGAAGAAATCCTACGCTGTTTCCACCTGCCTTGTAAGCCAGGGTAGAAATGGCGCTGTACACCGAGAGGATCGATATGAGACTGAGAAAGAAGGTGGCCATCCAGATGACCCGGTCACCCTCGAGCTTATTAAGCACCCGTTTGATCATGCCTTGTGCTTTCTGCTTATCAGAGAGAGCGGACTGCTGACTTGAACTGACGGCCCCGGTCCTCGTAGTTTTCAAATAAGTCGAAGCTGGCGCATGCAGGGGAGAGCAGTACGATGTCGCCCTCGCGTCCGAGATCGTAGGCGACTCGAACAGCTTGTTCAGCGCCACCGGTATCTACGATGGTATCTACAACTCCTCCAAACGCATTGCGGATCTTCGAGCTGTCCTTGGTCATGCAGATAATGGCCTTGACCTTCAGCCGCACGAGATCCATTAGTTCGTTGTAATCATTTCCTTTATCCTGTCCGCCTGCGATCCAGATCACCGGACGATCCATACTCTCGAGGGCATACCAGGTAGAATTGACGTTGGTGGCTTTGCTGTCATTTATAAAAGTGATTCCATGCACCCGGGCTACATGCTCGAGGCGGTGCTCAATATTTTCGAAGTTCTCAAGGCTTTCCCGCACTACCTCTTTGCGGAGATCGAGTATTCTGCCGGCTACTCCGGCGGCCATGCTGTTGGCCAGGTTGTGCTTTCCCTGCAGTGCAAGTTCAGTGATTTTCATTGTTAACGGGTTTTGGTAAGTGTTTATGGTGAAGAATGTGTCGTGAACAAATGCGCCCTCATGTCCGTCCGGAAGGGGGGATCCGGAGATCGTAAAGGGGAAGAGCCTAGCGGGCGTTGTGTGCCGCCGAAGACCCGCGGCTGTCTCGGGGTCATCGAGGTTATAGATGAAGGCGTCTTCGGCCTGCTGATTCCGCAGAATGCGAAACTTGCTGTCCACGTAGTTGTCCAGCTTATACTCGTATCTGTCGAGGTGGTCGGGAGTGATGTTGGTGAGAATAGCTATTTCAGCCCGGAAGTCATACATATCATCGAGCTGAAAGCTGCTGAGCTCGAGTACATAGTAATCGAATGAATGTTCGGCTACCTGTAGAGCAAAGCTTTTACCCACGTTTCCTGCCAGCCCCACGTTCAATCCTGCGTTTTTCAGGATGTGATAGGTCAGGAGGGTTGTGGTGGTCTTACCATTAGAACCGGTGATACAGATTTTTTTGGCTGTGGTGTACCGCGCGGCAAACTCGATCTCTGAAATCACTGGAATATCCTTTTCGCGGAGAGATCGGATAAGGGGTGCTGTGCCGGGTATGCCCGGGCTCTTTATGACTTCATGACTGCTGAGAATCCGCTCTTCGGAATGGGTGCCTTCTTCGTAGGCAATACCCCGCTGTTCCAGGATGTCCCGGAATTCGTGGCGCAGGGTGCCACGGTCCGACAGAAACACCTCAAACCCCTGCTTTTGTGCAAGGATTGCAGCGCCTGTTCCGCTTTCGCCTCCGCCGAGTATGGTGATCGTTTTTTTCAGGATTATCGGATCTTGAGGGTGATGACGGTAAGGATGGCCAGCATGATGCCGATGATCCAGAAGCGGCTTACAATCTTGGATTCATGGTAGCCGAGCTTCTGGTAGTGGTGATGGAGAGGTGACATCCTGAAGACTCTTCGTCCTTCCCCATACTTGCGCTTGGTGTACTTGAACCAGGAGACCTGGATCATCACCGACAGATTTTCGATGAGGAATATTCCGCAGAGCACGGGAATCAAGAGTTCTTTCCGGATAGCGATGGCAAACGTGGCAATCACTCCACCCAGGGCGAGGCTTCCGGTATCTCCCATGAATACCTGGGCGGGATAGCTGTTGTACCACAGGAATCCCACGCAGGCACCTACAAATGCGGCGATGAAGATGGTGAGTTCACCACTCCGCGGGATGTACATGATATTCAGGTAGTCGGCGAATATGTAATTGCCGGACACATAGGCCAGGATGGCTAGTGTAACGCCAATGATGGCGCTGGTTCCCGTAGCAAGTCCGTCGATACCATCGGTGATATTAGCTCCGTTGGAAACGGCTGTAACGATGATCACGACCACCAGGGTGAACAGGATCCACAAACTGGTTTCATTGCGCCATGTGTGGGGCAGCAGCCAGGCATAATTGAATTCGTTGTCTTTGACAAACGGGATGGTTGTTTTCAGGGACTTTTCTTCCTTCCAGCTTTCTGGCGACATGGCCTGTTGCTCGGTTCTGTAGCTCGCTTCGCCCGGGGCGGTGTGTACCTTGATGGTGACCTGATCATTCCAGTAGAGCATGCTCGCCACAATCACTCCCACTCCCACTTGTCCGATGATCTTCGAGGTTCCTGCCAGACCTTTTTTATCCTTCTTGAATACTTTGATGTAGTCATCGAGGAAGCCGATAAATCCCAGCCATACGGTGGCAATCAGCATGGTGAGGATATAGATGTTGCTGAGGTCGGCAAAGAGGAGGGTAGGCACGACGATTGCTGCGAGGATGATAAGGCCGCCCATAGTCGGGGTGCCGGCCTTTTCGTTCTGTCCCTGCAGACCGAGGTCTCGGATGGTTTCGCCCACCTGCCTTTTGCGGAGCATTCGGATGAGATTCTTGCCGAACACGAGAGAAATGAGCAATGAAAGAATCACGCTCATGGCGGCGCGGAAGGAGATGTAACGGAACAATCCGGCTCCTGCCACATCGTAATGCTTGTCGAGGTATTCGAAGAGGTAGTAGAGCATTATTTCCCGAGCATTTGAATAAATTCTCCCACCACTTCGAAGTCATCGAAGGGATGGCGCACACCTTGGATTTCCTGGTATTTCTCGTGGCCCTTCCCGGCAATGAGGATGATATCACCTGGATTGGCCAGTTCACAAGCGATGCGGATAGCCTCCCGGCGATCGGCGAGTGATACCACCTTACGCATGTGGGTAGGATCCAGCCCGGCTTTCATTTCCTGAAGGATATCGTTGGGATCCTCAGATCGCGGATTGTCGCTGGTCAGAACCACGCGGTCACTTGAATCGGCTGCGATTCGGGCCATGATCGGGCGTTTTGCACGGTCACGGTCTCCCCCGCAGCCCACCACGGTAATGACCTGCTCATTGCCTGAGCGAACCTGACTGATGGTTTCCAGCACATTCTTCAGGGCGTCTGGGGTATGGGCGTAGTCTACAATAGCCGTTAGTTCTGACGCCGTGCGGAGGTATTGGAAGCGGCCATCGGGTGCTTCGAGTTCTGACAGGGTGGTGAGCACATCCATGCGGTCCATGCCGAGCTCAAGTGCAGCAGCATAGACGGCGAGTACGTTGTAGGCATTGAAACCACCGATCAGTCGTGTGTAGAGGTCTTGATGGTCAATAGCGAGGTGCAGTCCGGTGAAGTTGTTTTCAACGATGCGTGCACGATACTCAGCCATGCTTTGGAGAGCATAGCGCTTGATGCGAGCCTTGCAATTCTGAACCATCACTTCGGAATGGCGATCGTCGTGATTGATCAGCGCAAATGCGGATGACGGGAGCTGATCAAAGAGGATTTTCTTCGCTTTGATGTATTCGTTGAACGTTCCGTGGTAGTCGAGATGGTCGTGGGTGATGTTGGTAAACAGCGCGCCGGTCCACGGAATGCCGGCAAGCCTCTGCTGATGAAGAGCGTGTGATGATGCTTCCATGAAGCAGTGGGTGCATCCGGCCTCCACCATGCGGGCGAATAGCCCGTGGAGGGCTACTGCATCTGGAGTGGTGTGTGTACTGGGGATTTCTTCCTGGTTGATTCGGTTGACGACGGTGCTCACCAATCCGCAGCGGAACTGTAGTTTCTGGAACAGACGAAACAGCAGCGTGGCTACCGTTGTCTTTCCGTTGGTGCCGGTCACGGCCACGATGCGAAGCTTATCAGCAGGATTGTCGAAAAAGTTGGCGGCAATCAGGCCAAGGGCATGAGCCGAATCGGAGACTTGCACATACGTGACTTTATCATCGAGTAACTCGGGCATCCGTTCGCATACAATAGCTACTGCACCCTGACTGATGGCTTGGTTGATGAATGCATGTCCATCACTGGAAGCGCCCGGAACGGCAACAAACAAGCTCATGGAGCGAACCTTTCTGCTGTCCATGGTGACCTGTTCCACAGCGATGTGGGTTGAACCCCGGACATCATTGATCCGGGCGCGGTAGAGGATATCCTTCAGCAGCTTCACAGGAGTTCGATCGTTATGGCCGAGTAGGTTCTGGCGTTTGTACCGGGAGGAATACTTTGTCTGCGCACGGTCCCGTTGCCGTTCACACGTACCTGCAGTCCGCAGCTCTCAAGGAGGAAGAGGGCATCCCGCAGGCCCATGCCCACCACATTAGGCACCTTACCCTTTGGAATCCTTCGCTCAGCAATTACCACCGTGTCGCGAAGCGATTCGGTAGTAATCCAGTCAGCGCGCACTGCACCTTGCACAGGAATGTCGAGTGCCCGGAATACGGTATTCAGTCGCTGTGCAGAGCCGTTTTTGGATATCGGAATGCGCGCTGAGGCAAGAGCCGTGGAGTCAGCAGCAGTATCCTGCTCGTGGAATTCGATCTTGGTACTGTAGATCTTGTCAGCCAACTCTTTGAATACGGGTGCAGCAACTGCACTTCCGTAATAGACTCCACTGCGCGGATCATGGATCACTACGATGCATGAGTATCGCGGTTCATCGGCAGGGAAGTAGCCCACGAATGAAGCCCGGTACCGGTTAGCCTGGTAGGAGCCGTCTTCATTGAGCCAGCAGGTGCCCGTCTTGCCCGCAACGCGGTAGGGCGAGCCCTTGAATACCCAGTCGGCGGTGCCGCCCGGATCCATGACACCTTCCATCATTTGCCGGCACTTCCGGAGAGTGGATGAGCTGCAGAAGTCTTCACGGATCACCACCGGCTTGAATTGCTTCTCGGTTCGGCCATTGCGTCGGAGTTCTTCGGCGAAGAGCGGACGCACCATTGTACCCTCATTGGCAACGGCGTTGTAGAAAGCCAGAGTTTGCAGAGGTGTGCACTGCGACTCATACCCGATCGCGAGTTGTGTGAGACTGAGTCCGCTCCAGCCGCGATCGTTGGTGCTTTTGTAGAGTCTCGGAATCGCTTCTCCCGCCAGCTCTACACCGAGCACGTCTCCCAGCCCGAACGTATGGAGGTGTTCCAGAAACTTCTGCGGGCGATTTTCGAAGGACTGTTTGACGATCATCGCCGTTCCGATGTTGGATGACTTCTCGAAGGTTTCTTCCACGGTGATGGTACCATTTCCACCTTCATCCCAGTTGGAGTCCTTCATGGGCTTGCCATAAAAGAAGGCGATGCCGTTGCCGGTGGCTATCGAGTCTTCGAGGTCGACCTTACCTTCCTCCAGACAGGCCATCAGGCTTGCCAGTTTCATGGTGGATCCGGGTTCGATGTTCTGCGAGATGGCCAGGTTGAGGAGTTCTTCATACTCACCGGTTTCTGCATTGCGCATGAGGTTGGCGCTGGCTCTCACGTAGCCGGTTTCCACCTCCATCAGCACGGCACATCCCCAAGCGGCATGGTGTTGCTGCAGTTGCCTTTTGAGCGCGGCATGTGCAACATCCTGGAGATGCACATCTATGGTGGCCACAAGGTCATATCCCGGTTCGGGCTCTACGATGTACTCATCCGTCATGGGTTTCCACACACCGCCCGGTATCCGTTCCTGCATCTGTTTCCCTTTCTTGCCGGCGAGGTATTGATCGTAGGCGAGCTCAAGTCCCACCTTATGGTCTTCGCGCTCCAGGCCGATGGTACGAGCGGCAAGTGCGCCGAGGGGTTTCTTCCGACGGCTTTTTTCCATGAAGACAAATCCGCTTTTGAACCTTCCTTGCCGTATGAATGGGGCTTCCTTGATCTTTTGTAGCTGGTTGTAGTCTACCCGATCAGCGATTAACTGATATCTGAGACCTCGGCGCCTTGCCTCGGAAAACAGACTGCGGTAGGCATCGGCTGGCCGGTCGCTCAGTGTGCGTGCGAGTACGAGACACATGGAGTCTACACTGGCGCGGTAGAGCTCCATATCGTAGTTGGCCTTGCTGTCCCAGCGGATTTCATATTCCGGTACGCTGGTAGCGAGCAGGCTGCCGTCTGACGAAATAATTTGTCCGCGCACCGGCTCGATCTCGTTGATCTTGTAGGTGAAGTTGCGGGCTATTTCCAGGGCTTTCGGATCGGGTATGACCTGAAGCACGAATACCTTCGCCACGATGGACAGGGCGAGCAGCACCAGAACAATGGAAACCACGTATGCGCGTGAGGCTATGTGTTGGTTTTGACTCACTCGTTACTCAGGAATCCTTGTTCCACATCAATGACCTGTGGAGGTGTGCGCAGCTCGCGTAATCCTATATCCCGGATGCTCTCGGCGACGCTGCTCTGCTGGCGGCTTCGCTCGAGTTCGCTCATCGTAGTATTGTAGGCGGATCTTACCTCATTCAGTTCCTGCTGCTTTCTGGAGATGTCCACCTGCGTTTGTTCGAAGTAGTACATCAGGGCGATATGGGCGAGGAAGAGAGCGGCCAGAAAAGAGATAAAAGGCAGATGATTGATCAATCCTTCTCGTGCGAGGAAGTCACCGTTAAGGATTTTCTGAAGGACGCGCTTTTTCTTTTTCCGGCGTCCCCCTTCATCGCTACTTCTTATTTCTTCTTTGAATGTATTCATCCCGATTATGGTCGTTAACAGGTCACTTACGATTAGAATGAGGATTCATTCGTCAGGTTGGTTATTTCTTACGGCTATGCGCAGTTTTGCGCTTCTTGCTCTGCTATTCAGAGTTTGTTCTGCTTCACTTGGTGTAATGGCTTTTCCGGAAAGGGGATCGAGCGGTCGGATGAGGTTGCCATAGAAGTCTTTATTCAGGATGCCCCGGGTATTACCCGATCTCATGAACTCCTTGACCATCCGGTCTTCGAGTGAGTGGTAGCTGATAACAACGAGTCGGCCCCCGGGCCGCAGCAGTCCTGCTGCTTGTGTGAGCAGTTCATCGAGGGCCTCGAGTTCGTCGTTTACTTCAATCCTCAGGGCCTGAAAAACCTGAGCGAAGAACTTGTGTTCCTTACCCCTCGGCGCCATGGATCGGATGGCATCCAGGAGTTCACCTGTGGTGGTGACAGGTCGTTTTTCGATGATTTGCCGAACGAGTCGTCGTGCCTGAGGAATTTCGCCGAAGGTCCTGAAGATGGACTCCAGGAGTTCGGCTGGCGTATCGTTAACCACTTCCGAGGCTGATCGCTTTCGCGACTTGTCCATACGCATATCAAGAGGCGAGTCGAACCGAATGGAAAATCCACGTTCGGGGGCATCGAACTGATGCGAACTCACACCGAGGTCGGCCAGTATTCCATCCACCTGTCGGTGACCTGCGTAACGCACCCAGTTGGCGAGGAACCTGAAGTTCTGTGGCACAAGAGTGAATCGCGGGTCAGCCGGAGCGTTGCTCGCAGCGTCCGGATCCTGATCGAAGGCGATCAGCTTTCCCTTTTCCAGTCGTTTCAATATTTCCCGTGAATGCCCTCCACCGCCGAAGGTGACATCCACGTAAACCCCGTCGGGTTTGATTGCTAATCCGTCAACCGACTCCTGAAGAAGCACCGGGCGATGGTAGCCGTGGTCGCTCATGCTTTCCGGAATGCGGTTTATGCGGTGTTCTTTCTTTCGATATCCTTCCTGACTTCTTCAGCAAGTGCCCCGAAGTCAATGTCCTGGTCGAGTACTTCACGCTGGTAGTTGGCCGTGCTCCACAGTTCCATCTTTTCTCCGAGACCGGTGATGACGAGTTCATTGTTTTTGCGCAGGTCCACTTCGGCATGTTCCAGAAGCACCCTGGGAATCAGAAGCCTACCAGTAGTATCCAGCTCAATCAGCGTGGCGCCCCTCATGAACTTCTTATGGAATAGCTGGTGGTTGGCGCTGTATCGGCTCAGGCCGCTCAACTCCTCATTCACGCGATCCCATTCCGGCTTGGGATAGAGAATCAGACTCCTCGAAAAGATGTCGCGATTGACGACTAGTCCATGATGAATGACTTGTTCCAGCTGCTTCCTGAACCGGGCAGGAAACATCACCCGTCCCTTGGGATCGACTTTACAGTGGTATTCGCCGAGGAGATTGAGCATGATCCGGATTCAGGCCTTAGCCGGGACGAATTTAGCCACAGTTTACCACTTCTTACCACTAGAGGAGGGTTTTGACCGAAATGTTGAAAAGTGGTAAAATGAATAAATTGCCATTGATTAGCGTAAATACCTGTTAAACAAAGTGTAAAGGAGTAATCAGGGCCGGATTGTGGAGGTGGTAAATTGTGGGAACATGAATTTGTCCCTGTGGTGTGGAATCAGTGAACGGGTGGTATCGCCTTGCTGACGATTCTTTACATTCGCGCTTGATCAAACTGCACATGAATTACAGCATCAGGGAAGAGGGAGGTTTCCGGTTCATCGAGGAAGGAGAAGGTCGGCCCCTGATCCTTCTCCATGGCCTGTTTGGAGCGTTGAGCAACTTCAGGGAGGTGGTAGGCCATTTCTCCCAGAGCCATAAGGTGGTCATTCCGATGTTGCCACTCTATTCCATGCCGGTGCTCAATACCGGTGTGAAGTCCATTGCACATTTCCTCCGTGATTTCGTGCATTACAAACGATGGGAACAGGTGGATCTGCTTGGCAATTCACTTGGAGGACACGTGGCCCTGATCTATGCGCGGGAGCATCCAGAGCGGGTTAGATCACTCACACTGACAGCGAGCAGCGGACTTTATGAAAACGCATTCGGCTCCAGTTTTCCGCGTCGTGAGGATAAAGAGTTCATCCGCCGCAAGGTGGCTGTGACTTTTTATGATCCCGTGCACGCTACAGACGAGCTGGTTGATGAGTGCTTCCAGGTGGTAAATGACCGCAATCGTGTATTGCGCATTCTGGCCCTCGCCAAGAGTGCAATCCGCCACAACATGGCCAGGGATCTTCCTCACATGACCATGCCCGTATGCCTCATCTGGGGTCGTAACGATACTATCACACCACCAGAAGTGGCGGAGGATTTCCATCGCCTGATGCCGAATAGTTCGCTCTATTGGATTGACAAATGCGGGCATGCGCCGATGATGGAGCATCCTGACCTGTTTAATTCCATCCTCGAGAACTGGTTCCGTGAGCATGGACTGAAGTGACCTGCCATCAACGGCTCCGGCCGCATTTTTCGCACTCCCGATGAACATCTCCAGCGCCGAATTTATCAGTTCCAATACCCGTATGGACAAGTGTCCGGTGGCCGACAAGCCCGAGTATGCCTTCATAGGCCGGTCCAATGTTGGGAAGAGCAGTCTGATCAACATGCTGGTGAACCGCAAGGGATTGGCGAAGACCTCATCCACACCCGGAAAGACACAGACGATTAACCACTTCCTGATCAACGGTGCCACACATCCCTGGTATCTCGTGGATCTGCCTGGATACGGATATGCCCGCACGGCCCGTTCGGCGCGCCAATCGTGGGAACGGTTTGTTCGGTACTACCTCGCTCACCGCGAGAATCTGCTATGCACTTTTGTTCTGGTGGACATGCGCCTGGAGCCTCAGGAGGCCGATCTGGAATTTATGGGATGGCTGGGCGAGCAGGGAATTCCTTTTCAGATTGCTTTTACCAAGAGTGACAAACTCAGCAAGCGTCAAGTGGAAGTGCACTTTGACGCTTATCAACAGAGGATGCTCCAGGACTGGGAAGAAATGCCGGGTTTTGTTTTAACGTCATCGGAAACACGCCTGGGCAGGGACCAGATTCTTCGGCTAATCGATCAGGTCAATCGGGAATGGGCAGGAATGCCCCCGCTCAAAGAGCCGGACCCTGCAGGTTAAGTTTCTCGGCATAGTACTCGCAAAAGTCGCGCATGGTAGCAGCCATGCGGTCTTCACCCGTGGCCCTCTCAAAGCTGTCGGCCAGTGTGAGGATGGTCTGATGAACGAAGTACTTCATTTCATCAACCTCCATGTCCTTAGTCCAGAGATCCATCCTCAGCGTATTGCGCTCGGTCTTATCCCATACGGACAAGATCATGGCCTTAGCTGCGGCCTCAGCGGCGTTATCGCTCGCCTTCCATCGGATGCCTTCTGGTACGTTGTTTTCATCGAGTTCGACTTCAATACGGATGGTGGATGTCTTCATATGAAATGGCTAATTCTCGGGTTTATAGGCGCTGAGGATGGCCCTGTCGGGGATGTCGGCCAGGAGCTTGGCCACAGGTGTTTCGGGATGATCGGCCATATAAGCGCGCACCATGTTCCATCCCATCCAGATGCCGAGTTGGGGCGGAGATTCCTGAGGCACTTGTGCTGCATTGGTGAATGGCCCGAAATCGAACCAGCGGATATTGTCGCGGGATGATGTATTGAACATAACTTCCTGCCTTGCCAGTTCCTTCCAGGTGTTCCATTCGTTAGCCAAGGCCCATTGCTGTTGCTCATCGGTCCAATTCATGCGCACCGCATCGGTTTCGTCGGGCAGAAGTAGTTCCAGAAGATACATCACCTTGCCGTGGTATACCATCAGGTGCAACAGATCGGGGCGACCGCTCTGCGGAGCCGACTGGGCTACCTCCCGCTGGCAAAAGTCCTTGATCGTATTTACCACTGCGTACTCAGGCAGCATGTCTTCACGGAGATAAGTGGGAAAGAAATCAGACGGAAGCTTCGAAGCAATGGGGTTATCGGGCCCCAGAAAATAATCCAGCCCCACTGCCATAAAGGAATCCGAGGAGAAGGCGCTGAAGTTGAGTCCCGAATTCATATAAATAACCACAGGCAGGAGGCTGTCCGGAAACAGGGTGTGCCACCGTCCGATGGCCTGCCGGAACTGCTCATCCAGGCCATCTACCCGGGATGCCGGATACACCGTGTCCACCTGCTGCTGGAGCTCGACCATATCAGGCCAGGTAGCAAAGGCCTTAAGTTCGGACACCGTAGCCATACTGTCGCAAGCCCCAAGTCGGAGGATGTCTTCGACATAGTAGCAATAGAAGATTCCCGCAGGCTGGTATAGTTGTTGCCTTGCGGTCGCCGGGTCGCTGAAATCGGCCCGGAATACGGCATGGTCAAAGCGCACAGAGGTGTAAGGAACGGGTTCATCGGGAAGTTCCACCCGGGATGAAGGGCCAGGACCATCGCAGGCGGCCAATAAGACCAGATGGATGACGAGTACTGCCCTGCCGAGGTTCCGTAACGGGATCATGCTGAATACGATTAGATTTGGCCGTTGATTGGCCGCAATGTTAGAACACTAAAACCCGACCACATGAAAAATCTTTTCATCCTCTCCACAGCCCTGTTCTTGAGCACCGGTTTGTTTGCCCAGTCAGACAAGTACAAGATCGGTGTCAAGATCGCGCCCAATATCGGCTGGGTGAAGCCCGAATCCAAGCACATCTCTCATGAGCGGAATGCTCTTCGTTTCGGGTTCGGCCTGGTGGCGGATATCCATTTCACCGATAACTATGCCATCGGCACCGGGTTGAACATTTTTCAGATGGGCGGTGAGGTATCTTATCATACGCTGAGGGAAGGTGACAACGGGCAGGAGATTGCCCTGCTTAGCCGGTCATACACGCTGCAGTACGGAGAAGTTCCTCTCACCTTGAAGCTGCGAACCAATGAAATCGGCTACATCACATACTGGGGTCAGTTCGGACTAGGCCTCGGGGTCAACATCCGTGCAACAGCAAATGATGAATTGGACTATCAGTTTACCAATGAAAACGCTACCATCAATGATCCGAATCCATGGATCAGTTCAGACAGGGAAACATCCGTAATTGAGGACGAGGACATCAAGGATGACATCTCCTTGTTTCGCGCGTCTCTGATTATTGGTGCCGGTATTGAATACAATTTATCCGGCGGAACATCCATTCTTGCAGGCGTGACATTCAATAACGGCTTTACCGATATCCTGCGGAACAACGGACTTCAGGTTAATGAGGCAGATGAGGTGGACTTTCAGGAAGGGGATAATAACAAGCAGGAACCTGTTCCTTTCCAGCTCAAGGGAATTGGGAATTTCTTTGAACTCAGCTTGGGGATCATGTTCTGAGTATTCAGCATGAACCTTCCGACATTTGTCCCGCCGGCACCAGCCGGCGGGATTTTTGATGGATAAACAGGCTGTCATTGCGCATATCACTTCATGGCTGTCGGACTATGCCGCAGCCAGTCGCTCCCGGGGCTTTGTGGTAGGGGTGAGTGGTGGAATCGACTCTGCGCTTACATCCGCACTCTGTGCCCGCACCGGCCTGCCTACCCTGCTGGTTGCTATGCCGATCTATCAGGCCTCTTCCCAGGTGAACCGGGCAGAAGAGCATATGCGCTGGCTGATGGCTCAGTATCCGCGGACTTCGCGCACCGAGGTGGAGCTCACCGCGACATTCGATGCCCTTGTGTCGGCGCTTCCGGATGCGGGAAACCACGATCGCCGTAATCTGGCCCTGGCCAATACACGCGCCAGACTGCGCATGGCCACGCTCTATTATTTCGCCGGACTGGACGGCCTTCTCGTAGCCGGCACAGGCAATAAAGTGGAGGATTTTGGTGTCGGATTCTACACAAAATACGGCGATGGTGGCGTGGATCTTTCGCCGATTGCGGATCTCACCAAAACAGAGGTGTATGCAATCGCCGCTGAGTTGGGTATTGTACCTTCGATCTTGTCTGCTCCGCCTACCGATGGACTGTGGGGCGATGATCGCACCGATGAAGATCAGATCGGCGCAAGCTATCCTGAACTAGAATGGGCGATGGAGTATGCTGATGCGTACCTTCCCCGCAAGGGTACGGGCTATGCAACAGACGGACTGGAAGGGCTCGGCCTGTCGAACCGCCAAGTTGAAGTGATCAGGATTTTTGTGCGCATGCACAATGCAAACCGGCACAAGATGGACCCCATACCGGTGTGCATTATCCCCCCTGAACTCAGGTGCTGATCAGCCTCCCAGCTTTGGATTTTCACGATGCCTCGCATGATCGCGCGTGGTTTTCTTCTCAATGTTCCTGCGGAATGCATCCGTGAGATCCACGCCGGTCTGGTTGGCAAGGCAAATCAATACCCACAGAACATCTGCCATCTCATCGCCCAGGTCTTTGCCGCGGTCCGATTCCTTCTCCGACTGTTCCCCATATCTGCGGGCCATAATACGGGCTAGCTCGCCCACCTCCTCCGTAAGGATGGCCATGTTCGTGAGCTCTCCGAAATAGCGGACGCCGTATTCTTTAATCCACTGGTCTACAGTGTGCTGTGCTTCGCTCAAGGTCATGTGTGTCGGTGAGAATAGTCAGGCAAACATAGCGGTTGGAAATCAGGTGTTTGCCCACAAACGTGGCTATTTTTACAACCCGCATACCGGACGGCCTGATTGCAACTCCTGTCAGATGAGTGCGTAAAGGGCTTCGGAGCGGGAAATAGAAACAGGCCTAATCGATGAATACGTGAGATGAGGAATGGTGTATCCGTGACCATTGTCCTGCTGGCCGTCCTGATGTCAACGGCCTTGCCTGCCATCGCATGCAGAGAATATGCGGGGAGCAATGCTGCGCCGGTCGCTGTGGCCGATGAGAGCTATGCATACGAAAATGAAATTCAGACTGGAAGTGTAGGCCTCAATGATACGGATCCGAATGGCGATGTACTTACCTACTCGGTGATTGCTCAGCCCGATCACGGAACGATTACGATGCAGCCCAATGGGCAGTTCACATACTTGCCCGATTTCCTTTACTATGGGTTTGACTATGTAACGTATCAGGTCTGCGACCCTCATGGTGCCTGTGCTTCGGCCATTCTCGAGATTGCCGTGTTGTTCGTGAATGATCCGCCGGCGATCGTGGATGAGACCTTTTTTCTGGTGGCCAATACGCCCTTTACCGGTAGCATCGCAGTTAATGACTTCGACATTGATATTGAGCCGATCTTCTACAATGTACTGGTGGCTCCTGCTCATGTGACGGGCTTTCAGCTATCAGCACTTGGAATCGTATCCTTCACACCCAATCCTGGGTTCACCGGCACCATTACCCTCGTATATCAGGGCTGCGATCCCTGCGTGGTATGCGATATCGGGGTAGCCACTTTCGTGGTGCAGAATAATCAGTCGCCCACGGCTCAGGATGACAGTGAGGTGACCAGTATGAATGCCTCCTTGTCACTTAGTGTGGCTGTCAACGACTCTGATCCCGAAGGACAGGTACTCGCATACTCCGTGATTGCTCAGCCTCAGCATGGAAACATCACGATGAATGTGAACGGTTCCTATGTGTACACGCCGGTTGCCAGCTTCGCCGGTACAGATGTGATCACCTATCAGGCATGTGATACGTTCGGGGCGTGCGACCAGGCCTTGCTGACCATCACCGTGGTCTCTGTCAATATCAGTCCCAACGCAGCCGATGATGCATTCAATATGGATGAGGATGGCACATTCACAGGACAGGTAGCTCTCAATGATACTGATCCCAATACCGATGACCTTTCTTTCTATGTAGTTGCACCTCCGGCTCAGGGAACGTTGAGTTGGAATGAGCAGACCGGTGCTTTTGTTTACATCCCGCCATCCCAGTTCAGCGGAACGGTGTCCTTTGTCTACAGCGCATGTGATCCTTTCAATTCCTGTGATCAGGCTGTTGTTTCCATCACGGTAGCAGCGGTGAATGATCCCCCCGTAGCCTTGCCATCGCTAATCACTGGAACCGAAGACATCACGACAACTGGCGCGCTTGCATCACTTGTTACCGATCAGGAAAGCGGCGTCATCGTATTCTCCGTTCTGGCACCTCCCGCTATGGGCGTGCTGGTGATCAACCCAGACGGCACGTTCAGCTATACTCCGGCTGTCCATTTCAACGGGACCGTCACCTTTCAATATCAGGCGTGCGATGGCGGAGCACTCTGTGCATCGGCGATGGTCACGATTGATTTGACGGCGGTCAATGATTCTCCCGTTGTCAACGGGCAGTCGTTCTCCACCAATGAAGATGTGGTACTGAGTGGATCGGTGGCGACCAATGACAGTGATCCCGAAGGACAGCCGCTCATCTACAGTTCCACGTTGCTGCCGGCATCAGGCACCCTCGTGCTGGCGCCCAATGGATCATTCGTCTTTACTCCGGCACCTGACTATAACGGGGTGGTGAGTTTCACCTATCAGGCCTGCGACGAAGGCGGATTGTGCGGCACGGGAACAGCAACCATTGGTGTGGGCGCCGTCAATGATCTGCCGGCTGCTGGGGATGGCTCCGCTGCCATGAATGAAGACACCCCTTTCAGCGGCTCCCTGCTTTCACTGGCCAGCGATACCGAAGGCAGTGCACTGTTATTCTCAGTGGCAATGCCACCGGCATCGGGTCAGCTATCCGTTCAGCCATCAGGTCAGTTTACGTTTACACCAGCGTTAAATTTCAATGGTACAGTGTCGTTCGTATATCAGGCGTGCGACGGCCAGGGACTTTGCGATCAAGGGACCTTTACGCTGAGCGTGTTGCCGGTCAATGACATTCCGGTGGTGCTTGGTGAAACACGTGTGATGAATGAGGATGCCATCCTAAACAGTTCGGTGGCTGGGAATGACTCGGATGCTGAGCCGGGGCCGCTCACCTACAGTCTCCTGCAAGGACCGGCATCCGGTATCCTGGTGTTGCAGTCCAATGGTTCATTTACCTACACCCCCGTTCTCCATTTCAGCGGCTGGGTGAGTTTCACCTACCAGGCCTGTGATGCGGGAGGATTATGTGGCTCCGCTACAGCGTCTGTCCAGGTCGTATGGATCAATGACCTTCCTGTAGCCGGTGATGATATGTTCATGTTGACCGAGGACCAGCCTTTCACTGCATCAGTAGCGGGCAATGACCTGGATGTGGACATCGAACCCCTGCTCTTCAGCACGCTGATGGCCCCATCCCAAGGGCTGCTTTCCATGGAGCAGACAGGAGTATTTACCTACACGCCGTCCGCCAACTTCAACGGTTTTGTGTCATTCCTTTACCTGGCCTGCGACACATGCAATGCATGTGATGCTGGTTTGGTTAGTCTGCTCATCCAGCCAGTGAATGATGCTCCGCTTCCGCTGCCCGATTCATTTACTGGAAATGAGGACACGATGCTCAGCGGATCTGTGGCGATCAATGACAACGATATTGAAGGAGATCAGCTCACCTACACACTATTCTCCGCGCCTGCTGTGGGAATTCTCAATCTGGGTATCTCCGGCTCGTTTATGTATACACCACCTGCGCATTTCCACGGTATGGTTGAGGCCGTCTATCAGGTGTGCGATGCTCAGGGTGCATGCGCATTATCCACGCTTTCGCTGGTCATTCTGCCGGTCAATGATATCCCGATAGTGCTTGGGGAGTCCAATTCAGCCCTGATGAATACCCCGCTTTCGGGTATCTTGAGCAGCAATGATTCGGATTCGGATGGCGATGCGCTGACCTATACCCTCGTGTTACCGCCCGCATCGGGAGTACTCACACTTGGAGTCAATGGGTCATATACCTACACACCATCCCTGAATTTTTCCGGATCGGTGTCAGCGGGTTATTCGGCCTGCGATCCTTCCGGGGCCTGTGCCATGGCTACGCTTACCATTCAGGTCATATCTACAAATACGCCGCCCGTTGTACTCAGCGAGACGCTCACCACCAATGAAGACGGTGTGCTTTCAGGTTCAGTAGCAGTCAATGACAATGATGCAGATGGTCAGCCGCTGTTCTATTCCTTTTCTTCTTCGCCGCCTGTGGGTGTATGGACAACTACTCCGGCCGGGGCCGTTCAGTTCAGCCCACCGGTGAACTGGAACGGGACATTTACCATCCCTTATGTGGCGTGTGATCCCATTGGTGCATGCGTTAGTGCTGTTCTCACTGTTGTGGTGGTTCCCGTAAATGACGCGCCTGTGGCTGTCGGAGAAGCACTCGCCACCACGGAGGATGATCCATTAAGCAGCACAGTGGCGGGTAATGACAGCGACCCTGATGGAGATATCCTCGCCTACACGCTGCTCACCACACCGCAGCATGGAACGATTGTGATGCAGCCGAATGGAGCATTCACTTACATTCCGGAGGTGAACTACTTCGGCACCGATCAGTGCATTTATCAAGCCTGTGATGCCTCCGGGGCGTGTGCTACGGCGGTGCTCAGCCTGGTGGTCATCTTCGTAAATGACCTTCCGATAGCCAATGATGACGTGCACTACCTGCTCGTCAATGAGCTGACCTCAGGAAGCGTAGCGATCAATGATATCGAGCTGGACCCCGAGCCCCTGACGTACACCATTATTCTCGCAGCATCCAATGGTCAGTTCAGCCTTCAGCCCAATGGCAGTTTCACATACATTCCCAATGATGGTTTTCTCGGCACAGACGTGGTCGTTTATCTTGCCTGTGATCCCTGTGGGGCATGTGATACAGGAATCCTGCAGCTCGTTGTTGGTGCCGAGAACAATCCACCCTATGCAGGATCCGTGAGCAGCACATCGTGCAGCGGTTCGGTATGGAGCATTGACCTGGACTCCTACATCTCCGATTTGGAAGATCCGAACAGTGCCTTGTCTATCACAGTCTATGGAAATACCGGAGGCAGCTGGCAGGTGGATGATATAAGCCATGTGGTGCAACTCCTGGTAGATCCATTTTTTACAGGCACTGCTGCAGCTAATTACACAGTTTGCGACCTCACGTTGGGCACCCAGTGTACGGGCGGGCAGATTGAGGTGAATATCGAGTCCTGGACAACACCTGAAATCCTCTCGGCAGAAATTACCCCGTCGAGTTGCTTTACATTACCCGATGGCCAAATTGATCTGACCACAGATAGCAATGCGAATATCTATGTTTGGTCGGATGGCACGGACGAAGAAGATTTGACGGATGCCGCAGGAGGTATTTACACCGTCACCATAACCCGTGACGGTGATTGTGTGATACCGCTGGAGGCCCAGTTCGAAATAGCGTCGCCCGAGCCATTGGTGGTTTCCAGTGTCACTCCGGTTGGCATATCTGGCAGTCCGGGTGGATCGACTTTGCCTGAGGTGACGGGAGGAGTGCCACCTTACACTTACCGTTGGGTGCGTCTGGCTGATGGTGAGGTGGTTTCCACATCACCACAGTTAGAGGGGTTGGACAGCGCCGGTATGGCTGGGGGCTATGAGCTTTTCGTGACCGATGCGAATGGATGTGAGGAAGTTGTTTCTATTGTAGTTACAGATGTAACATCACATTCAGCGCCTGTGGTTGACGCCTATCCGAATCCGAATTCAGGGTTACTCACCATACATTCAGACACCTGGGGATTGGGCGCGCTGGTGGTCCGGGACAATTGCGGACGGATTGTTTATCGCGATGATCAGTTCAGGATTGGTGGCATAATCGCGCTCGATCTCACCAGTCTGGCGGCCGGCAGCTATATCCTGGAGTGGAGCGGAGGAGGGCAGCCATGGGTCTGGCGGATGGTAAGGCAGTGATTTCAATCTGGCCCTGCCGGTGAAAGTACGCTTCCAGCTGCTGGATAATTATTTACTCAGGTAGAGGTTTCGCTCGGCATAGATCTGACGGAAGAATGGATCCCGGAGGTCCTTGATAAACCGGATAGCCTCACCGGTAGATTTCATTTCAGGTCCCAGTTCTTTGTTCACCTCCGGAAACTTCTCATAGCTGAATACTGGAATTTTGATGGCGTATCCGGATCTTTTCGGCTGGAATGCGAAGTCTTTCACCTTTTTTTCTCCCAACATCACTTTGGTCGCGTAGTTGACGTAGGGCTCATCATAGGCCTTAGCGATGAAAGGCACAGTGCGTGAAGCCCGGGGGTTAGCCTCGATGACATAGACGATATCGTCTTTGATGGCAAATTGAATATTGATGAGTCCAACAGTCTGCAGCGCCACGGCGATGGTGCGCGTGTGTTCTTCGATCTGGGTCATCACAAAATCCCCCAGGTTGTAGGGGGGCAGCACGGCGAAGGAGTCGCCGGAATGAATGCCGGCAGGTTCGATGTGTTGCATGATTCCGATGATGTACACATCTTCCCCATCGCAGATGGCATCGGCCTCCGCTTCGATAGCCCCCTCAAGGAAGTTGTCGAGCAGGATCTGATTTTCCGGCATATCGCGGAGAATATTCACCACGTGCTGCTCGAGTTCCTGTTCGTTGATGACAATCTTCATTTTTTGTCCGCCGAGCACATAGCTCGGTCTTACGAGAAGAGGGAATCCCAGATCCCGTGAGAGGGTGATCGCCTGTTCTGCGCTTTCCACCACACCGAACTTAGGATAGGGGATATTCTTTTCGCGCAGGAGGTTGGAGAATCGTCCTCGATCCTCTGCCAGATCGAGAGCGTCGAAGCTGGTTCCCAGAATCGGAATACCGTATCGGTGCAGTTTGGCGGCCAGTTTGAGGGCGGTTTGTCCACCGAGTTGTACGATGACGCCAACGGGGTTTTCATGCCGGATAATATCATAGATATGTTCCCAGAACACCGGTTCGAAGTACAACTTATCTGCCGTATCGAAATCGGTGGATACGGTTTCCGGGTTACAGTTGATCATGATGGTTTCGTAGCCGCATTCGCGGGCAGCGAGGACACCGTGCACGCAGGAGTAATCGAATTCAATTCCCTGTCCGATTCGATTGGGGCCGCTTCCGAGCACAACTACTTTTTTACGGTCGGAGACACGGCTTTCATTTTCCTCCTCGAAGGTGGAATAGTAGTAGGGAGTAACGGCTTCAAATTCGGCGGCGCAGGTATCCACGAGTTTGAATACGCGGTTAATGTCCATCTCCGTGCGTTTCTTATGCACTTCGCTTTCCAGGCATCGAAGGAGGTGAGCAATTTGCCGGTCGGCATAGCCCTTTTGCTTAGCTTCGAAAAGCAGGTCGCGCGGGATAGAATCCAGAGTATGTTTTTCCAGCCGTCGTTCCAGCTGGATAAGATCTTCAATCTGTTTGAGGAACCACAGGTCAATGCGTGTTTTATCCTGAATCGTCTTGAAGGGAATGCCCAGTTTGATGGCATCATAGATATGGAACAGGCGGTTCCAGCTCGGGTGTTCCAGCGAATGGAGTATCTGATCCTGGTCCCGCAGCTCACGCCCGTCGGCGCCCAAACCATTGCGGTTGATTTCGAGCGATTGGCAGGCCTTCTGCAGGGCTTCCTGGAAGCTACGTCCGATACCCATCACTTCTCCGACGCTCTTCATTTGCAATCCCACCGTGCGGTTGCTTCCCGGGAATTTATCGAAGTTCCATCGGGGAATTTTCACGATGACATAATCCAGCGTCGGTTCGAAGAATGCTGAGGTGGATTTGGTGATTTGGTTCTGGAGTTCATCGAGGTGGTAGCCGATGGCCAGTTTGGATGCGATTTTGGCAATAGGATAGCCGGTAGCTTTTGAGCTGAGCGCTGATGACCGGGATACTCGGGGATTGATTTCAATGGCGATGATATCCTCTCGTTCGTCGGGGCTTACGGCAAACTGCACATTGCAGCCGCCTGCGAAGTTGCCGATGGCCCGCATCATGCGGATGGCCATGTCGCGCATCTTCTGATAGGTTCTGTCGCTCAGCGTCATGGCCGGGGCCACAGTGATGCTGTCACCAGTATGGATACCCAGCGGGTCGAAGTTCTCGATGCTGCAGATGATGGCTACGTTGTCATTGCTGTCGCGGAGCAGCTCAAGTTCAAACTCCTTCCATCCGATGAGGGCTTTGTCAATCATGACCTCATGGATCGGGGAAAGGTGAAGTCCGCGAGTCAGGAGGCGGTCGAAGTCAGACTGATTATACACCAGCGAAGCTCCTGATCCACCGAGGGTATAGGAAGGTCTGATGCAGAGGGGGAATCCGAATTCCTGGGCGATTTCTTTCCCCTCCAGAAAGCTCTTGGCCGTCAATTGAGGAGCCATGGGCACGCCTATTTGTTCCATCAGGTTGCGGAACGCTTCCCGGTTTTCGGTGATTTCGATGGCCCGGGTGTCTACCCCGATCATCCGCACTCCGTAGTCTTCCCAAAGTCCCATCTCTTCACACTGGATGGCCAGGTTAAGGGCCGTCTGTCCCCCCATGGTAGGTAATACAGCGTCGATTTTCTGTTCCTTGAGGATGGTTTCAATGCTGGCGGGTTCCAGCGGAAGGAGGTACACATGGTCCGCCACAACTTTATCCGTCATGATTGTGGCTGGATTGCTGTTGATCAGAGTGATCTGTATCCCTTCTTCGCGGAGGGATCGGGCGGCCTGTGAGCCGGAGTAGTCAAATTCGCAGGCCTGGCCTATGACGATGGGCCCGGATCCGATGATGAGAACCGAGCGAATGCTTGAGTCTTTGGGCATTTTTTTTTTATCCGGCACAGTGTGCCGGCGGGAACTGCCGCAGGAGGAGGTCATTCACCTTGCGCCAGGATTGCGTTCGCGAAAATAGGGGTGTCCGGGCTGGGGCGGCAAGGCCAGATTTCAACATCCGGTTCACGGCCGGCGGCCGGTCGCCCTTACCTTGTGGGCATGGAGGGCATGATAACCCACGGTGGGCTTTCTGTGGAGTACCGCGTATATGGTGATGGTCCTGTGACTTGGCTCTGCTTTCACGGATTTGGCCGCACAGCTGCTGATTTTGAAGTTTTTCTTCCCTTGCTCAGCCGGGGAGAGCGCATGATCTGTATTCACCTCTTTGGACATGGCAGGAGTGTGTTTCCGGCCGACCGGCTTCTTCGTGATCCTCTCCGGCAGGAGGAATGGCGTTTCCTCGTTCTGGCTCTGCTTCAGGAGTGGAAGGTAGATCGCTTCAGCTTGTTGGGTTACAGCATGGGGGGGCGGGTGGCTATGGTGACCTGTCTTTCGCTGGCTGACCGGGTAGATCGGATGCTGCTTCTGGCCCCCGACGGGCTTAAGCGCAACCGGCTGTATATGTTTGCCAGCGGCACTGCTGCGGGCCGTGCTCTTTACCGTTCCATCATTCGCAATCCAGCCTGGCTGTTCAGGGCAGCAAGGGTATTGAACCGGATCGGGTTGCTGTCCGACAAGCTCTACCGGTTTGTCCATGTCCATCTGGATTCCCGTGAAAAACGCGAGCAGGTCTATTATTGCTGGCTCACGTATCGCCGCATGTTCCCCGACCTCCGGATGCTTGCCCGGGAGATCCGCCGCACTGGCATGCCCGTGCATTTCCTCTTTGGACAGTATGATTCCATTATCCCGTTGCGCCTCGGTCAGCGCTTTGCCCGTATGCTGGGGCGCGTCGGTATGATCCATGCCGTTGCTCTTGGTCATCGGCTGATGGATCCTGTCAGCATCAAGCATATCGCCGAATGCGGGCTGTGGATATCACCACTACCGACTGGAGGGGGGGCAGCCACTTATTCCGAATAATTCGAATTAAATACATGATGAATATACCGTTAATCAAATTTGGTTCAGACGAGGAGCAGGTAAAGGCCTGATTCCTTGTGAATGACCTAATTACCTTACCAAAACAATTCATTATGTTGTATCCAAAAATCAGGGAGTTGCGCATCCTGCACGATTACAAGCAGGAGTATATCGCCGGTCAATTGGGAATCTCCCAGCCCGAGTACAGCCGGATGGAAAATGGCCACCGCCATGCCCGTATTGAGGATCTGCGGAGGTTGTGTACCCTTTACAAGGTGAGCATGTCGACGCTCATGTTCCGTGAGCCGGAGGAGTCTTACACTACCCGGTCGGGGGGACGGGCGTCCTCCTTTCATCGGGAGGTTCAGGTAAGTGCGCTGCTGGCCCAGCAGGAAGAACTCATTGCTCACTTGTTGGAGCAACAGCACCAAACAGATGCATGCCTGAAGGAAATCCTGCGTGCTTTGGGACGTGACGTGCAGTCCGGACAGGGGAAACGGGCCAGCAATAATTCCTGAAGACCATGGCCAGAAAGAGACTGGGTGAAACCTTTTGTGCGGGCAAGTCGTATCACCGGCTAAAAGACCTCCCCCACATGACTCTGAACCACCCTAATAACTCCGTCAATGCGACGGATTTGGACTCCAGGCCGCGCGTATTGTATCTGGATGATGATCAAGCCAATCTGGACTCTTTCAAGGCCAATTTCCGGGATCAGTTTGAGGTTTTCACTGCTTCTAATCCCGTGCAGGCGTATAACATGATTGAAGCGGAGGGCATCCAGATTGCCATCGCCGATCACAATATGCCCAGCATGAGCGGAGTGGAATTTCTGGAAAGCCTGTACTGTGATTTCCCCGGCGTTCAACGCATCCTGCTCACCGGGTACACAGAAATGGTACCTGTAGTAGAGGCGATCAATAAAGGAAAGGTATTCGGCGTGCTCACCAAGCCGTTCAATATGCAGGATATCTCCAGGATGATTGAGGACGCATGGGAGCAGTGCAGAGAGCAACTTGAGCGGGAAAAGACCCTTCGGAAGCTTGTGCGCCAGAACCAGCAGTTTGAGTTTATCCTGAGGCAGAGGCTGCTCTCCTGATGCCTACACGTCAGATCACCACTCCACACCGGAATTTAAGGCGGCCATGAGGCCGCCTTTTCTCATAATGCCCAGCTTAGTTCAGATTGATGTTGAGCTCTCCTTGACGGATTAGACGGTAATGGTGAGCCAGGCGGGCCATCAGATTGCTGAAGGACGACATAGCTTCTTCCGTCTCTTTGCTGATAGGTTCCCTCTTGAGGCGGAGGACAAGAAGCCCATAAAGGGCAGTGAGGCAGGCCTCCACATCGTTCACGCTTTTACCTCCTGCACGAGCCGTGTAATCGCGGATATGGGGCTGCGCGGCTTTGAACAGATCAAGGTAAACCTTATCCCGGATCACATTGACCAGTGTATTGTGCAGGTAGTTCAATTCAAACAGCAACTCATGCACCTCACCAATGTGGCCTTTCTGCTCCACCCGTTCGCTACGCATCTTCCGCACGAGATCACGAAACCATTTTTTTTCCGCTTCGAAGGCCTCTGGACTGGGGGTATAGCTGCGGATAAAATCGTCCAGCGACTCCGGATCGAAATAGACAGCGCGGACAAGATCCTCCATCTGCCACATGAAGAGGATATACTCGGCTATATTTTGCCGGAATTTTTGTTCGGCCAGACTCATGGTTATTTCTGCTTCTCCTTCTCCTTCCCGTATGCCTCATTCAGACCACGGAGCACATCACCGGTTACATCAAAAGAATGATTGCCATAAAGGATGAGTTGTACCCCTTCCTGATAGTTCAGCACATAGTCAATACCCTTCTCCCGGGTGTAGTCAACGAGGAAGGAATTCACACGTTTCTGAAGTTCTTCCTGCAGTTCGGATTCCTGCTTCAGGAGCGATCCCTTCTCCCGCTCCTCAATCTGGGCCATTTCTTCCTCCAGCTGCATGAGCCGTCCCTGGATGATTTCCTGCTCATCCTTGGGCAACTCCTTGCTTTGTGCATAGCGCATCAGTTCCTCTACCTCCTTTTGCCGCTTGTCATACTCAGCCTGGACCTTGGAGTTGGCCTTGCGCATGCCTGCCTCGAGTCCTTTGGTCTTCTCGACGATGAACAGGTATTTCTCATTGATGGAGTCCCCGTTGACGAACGCCACAATAGGAGCCTGCACGGAATCGCCGGTTTGAAATACACTGCCACCGGCCTGTTCGGATTCGGCCGCCGTCTGGGTTGTTCTTACTGGAAGGCGCGTAAACAAATACACCACAGCAGCTGCGAGGAGCACATTCAATGCGAGAGAAATCTTTGCAATCATGGTTGGCTATTCAATCCGGCAAACGCCTGCGCGAAATCTTCATGCATAGATCTGAAGCGGTCCAAGGTGGCTGAAAGCAACCGGGGGGTAACCAGTTTCTTTACAGCATCTAGTCCGGCTACACTGTCCTGAGCAATCTTGTAGGACTGCTTGTATTGTCCGGCTTCGATTTCAATTATCCACTTCTCATTCCATGACAAGATGGAAATCCTGCAATGGGGATGGGGAATGGTATCGGCGAGTCGCACTGCGCTTGACGGTTTTCCGCAAAAATACTGGCCGCACATGCAGTCATGAAGGGTGTTTCGAACAAAACCGCCATTTTTACCCACATGAACGAAACGGGGATGGGAGAAAGATCATTGTTCCTCCGGGAGGTGGAGTGGGTCCTGCATGCTCCGCCCCTGCTGATGCATGAGGCTTGGTCGCCCGGTATCGCCTTGTGGCCCGACAGCTGGCTGGATGAGTATGATGCCAGTGCAGCGCTTCATGAGGCCATGAAGGCCGGAGCCGGATGGAGGCATCCTTCCGGAATGCTGGGCAAGCAGTTTGAGACGGTGGCATCATTCTGCCTGAAGCAGATACCGTCTCTCGAGGTGATGGCTGAGGGTGTTCGGGCTGAAGAACGCGGCCGAACGCTCGGTGAACTGGATATGCTGATTCGCGATACCAGTTCGGGTGAATGGATACACCTTGAAATGGCCTGCAAATACTACCTCGGCAGCCGGACCAGCCGGAGCTGGCAGCGCTGGGTCGGTTTGAATCCGGCTGACCGGCTGGATATCAAAGTGGCCAGGTTAGAAATGCAGCTCGCATTATCGGATTTGGAAGCAGTGCGCCATCAATTGCCACAGGGTACTCCGAAAAAACTACATCGGGCGGTGTGGCTGACCGGCTTTTTTTTCGTTCCCTTTGATCGGATCGGGCATCATCCGCTTCCCGAGTATGCGCATCCGCAGCACTGCGGCGGTTGGTGGGCCCGCGTCGGTCAGTTGAGCGCTCTGTCCGGACGGGAGGCCCAGTGGATTGTGCTGCCGCGTAAGGAGTGGCTTGCCCGCTGGGAATCGGCTTCACCAGCGCTTATGACCGGTGATGAGTTGATCCGGGAAATCCGCCGGATGCCGGCGTCTTTTCGTGGTTGCATGGTGGTACAGGCGATTCAGAAGGGCTCGTCGTGGATCGAAGTTTCACGCGGAATGGTAGTGCCCGATAAATGGCCTGGATGAAGAGATTGCCCGATGGCCTTCATCCTGCGGAGGAGCATAAGCGCCAGAAGTGTGGCACCCACAGCGAGGTAACCAACGATGGCGTAATGCTCAAGCGGTGATGTTTCTGTGGCCTGGTAAACAACGGTTCCCGCAATAATTCCACTAAGTCCGGAGGCCAGTGACATACAGGCCGAGTTGAGACTCATGAATCCGGCTCTGTGCCGGGGCTCAACCAGAGAGGTGGTGATGGTGTTGGCAGGGATCATCCGACCCGAGATGAAGATGAAAAAGAATCCTCCCACAATCAGCACGAGCCATAAGGGGCTGGGTGGAAGGTGGGTGATGAGCAACAGCGTAATGACCGAGAGGAATGCGAATATGGTGAAGATCCGGTAGCGTCCGAAGCGGTCCACCATCTGGCCGATGAAGTAGCCGGAAAGCACAGTGCATAATCCCCCGGTCAAATAGATGTACTTGATATCAGTTTGCGCAAGACCTACGTTGTTGATCATATAGGGTGTGAGGAATACGACTACGGTAAACTGGCCCATGATGAGGGTGATCGAAAAGAGCAGAGCATTACGCTGGGCCACATCGCTGAAGATCGCCCGGATTGTTTCCATCCGGTGATAACCTTGCTTGTGCAATGCAAGGTGTGCCTGCAGGGGTGGGATAAACCGAAAGCTGAGAACCCAGACAGGCAGACTGATCAGACAGACACCATAGAACGGGACATGCCAGTTTTGCCCAAAGGCATCAACGAGGGTGAGAGCGATGGGAATGCCCAGTATGGATGCCAGCGAGAAGGCCATTGTGATAACCCCCATAGCGCGACCCCTTCGTTCAACCGGAATGACATCTCCGACAATGGACAGTACGAGTCCGCCAAGCAAGCCGCCGGTGAGACCTGTAATAACACGGGTGCCAATGAATAGCCAATAGTTTAGTTCCGCATCGCGGGTGGTGGGCACCACCGCACTGCAGCAAGTGCCCAGCATAAATCCTGCGTAGGCCAGGAGCAGCGCTCGTTTGCGATCCAGGTTGTCGAGGTAGAACACCCCGAGGAATGCCGTGAGTCCGGCGGCCAATCCGTAGCTGGATACCAGCCATCCGTATTGCGCCGGACTGATATCAAGAGATTTTTTGAGCAGATCACCCATCGGCATCATAATCACGAAATCCACGATATTGGTGAACTGGACCGAGGCCAAAAGCAAAAGGAGAATGAGTTCTTTTCTCCTGGTCATTCCGGAGTATGGACTCACCCGCGCTGGATTGAACATGGTGTTTGCATTCAGCAGCAGAATGGCCCCTCGTCTATACGGGCTTGTAATTCGTCACGCACTGTTCTCTTCCACGGTTCGCGGATCGGAAATTCCGATGGCTTCACATACGTAAACAGCCAGTTGAGTAGCAGGTTGGAAATCTTACCCGGGTGTCGGATGCAGCAGGAGAGCTGCACTGGAAAAGCGCCCACAGTGCTCTTCATTTCGCCCGCCGTCCTGCCAAACATCACCCATTTTTTTCGAAGAGCTATGGCCAGTGAAACGTACTCAATAAGCATAGAGGAGTAAATTCCGTGTGACTTGTTGAATTCATAGTCAATACCTACCATATGGGCGTCGAGCCGGTCACCGCAGTCGAGTGCTGTTAGAAATCCAACGAGTTTCCCATCGAGACGGTATGACCGTATGATCATTCTGTCCTTCAGGTGTTGCTTTATACTGTCAAATGAAGAAATCGTGAGCGTTCCCAGGCGATATTCCGCTCTGGTATTCACCTGCGTGTAGAGCTGGTAGTAGCTGTCGATATCACGATGAAATTCCTCGTGACTTACGGTTTCTACTACGATTGAAGATGATCGCTGAAGGGCAGCCCGGGCTTTGGTCCTGAACTTGGTATTCATATCAGCCATATAGTCAGTGACAGATGTCCACCGACTGGCAACGGGGAGAATCATATTGGGATCGACTTCAAAGTCGCGAAAGCCGCATTTGCGAAGGGCTTTGACTATAGCCTTGTTTCGAGGGTAAAAATCCTTGGCTACTACAGCTGAAATCTTTTTTCCTGCTTGTTGTTCCTGCCGGATAATATCTGTCAAAGCATAGCAAATCGTATCCATGGCTTCGGGTGCTGCTACTTCAGGGAGAAAAGTGAAGCCATGCTCACCAGTAGCAAATGCATTTCCGCAGATGAGCACCCCTGCTTCCGGCCGGTTTCCTGTAAGTGATTTGCGGATGATGGTGGCGATGGAACAATGCTCTGAAGCCAGTTCCTCCCTTGTTCTGAATATGGTCAGGTGAAATACTGCAATGCCGACTGGTTTCATCGCGCGGTACACGAGGCAGTACCAGAGTTTATCGTCGGACGGCAGTCCGCAGTGCAGACCCGCCAGGTATCCGGGGTCAAGGAATACAGATGAGCGATGGGATATTTCTTTCCAGTGCTCCAGATCATTGCCGGACAGATCTGACAGGATAACACAACGCAGATCGGTTGGACGTTGCCTCCACCGCAGAGCGGAGGTACTCCTGATTTCCCGCCTCAATTCCTCCCGGGATGAACAAATCATTGGTTCAAAGGTAGTGGAGCACAGTATATCTTGTGCGGTGATGGAAGAAAACAGGCCAGAGCGTATTGTGTTCTTTGATGGAATCTGCGGATTGTGCAATTCGTGGGTGAGCCGGATGATCCGCTGGGATCATCGGCGTGTACTGCATTATGCCCCTCTTCAGGGCTCGGTGGCCGCTGATCTTCTGGAGTCTGTTTCCGGTATTCCTGATTCAGTGGCCTATTGGCGCGGGGGTCAATTGTATTTCTCTTCCACTGCGGTTATTGAAGCGATGGCAGACATGGGGGGAGGCTGGAGAGCCATGCGTGCGGCTTATTTATTTCCACGTTTCTTCCGTGATGCGGTGTACCGTCTGGTGGCACGCAATCGCTACGATTGGTTTGGAAAGCGTGAGAGATGCCGGATACCTTCACCGGCTGAACGAAATCTGTTTCTTGATTGACCTATGATTGAAAACATTTCCATGGGCATTTCCCTGCTCTTTATTCTTTCAACCTTGCTGAGCATGGCCTTCTTCATTGCTTCTGTGATGCAGGGTCGCACACCGACCGTGCGTCGCCGGGCTCACCCGCTGGCTTTGCTCTTGCTGATGTGGATGATCTTTCAGAGCACTCTGGCACTCAATGGCTGGTATATGAACCGCGACGTGAATCCGCCTCATCTGGTATTTCCGCTTGCTACAAGCCTGGGTATCTTCCTTCTGTTGTTCGCTCTGCCCGGTGGCCGTCGTTTCCTGGATGGTTTGCATCCGGGGGTGCTTGCGCTGCTGCATGTGATCCGGATTCCTGCTGCGGTGGGGCTTTATCTTTTGGCTACCTGGAAGCAGGTTCCCTGGAGCATGACTTTTGCGGGAGCAAATCCTGATATTCTTTTTGGGATAACTGCTCCTGCGATCTGGTATTGGGGCTATCGCAGGAAGAAGTTATCGAGGGTTATACTGCTCGTGTGGAATGGCGCAGGTTTGGCGTTGCTCATCAATATGATCGTATGCTCAGCCGGCGCCTTACCCTCGCCGATTCAGGCCTGGGACTTTGAGCAACCCAACTATGCCTTTATGCATTTTCCTTTCGTTTGGCTGCCATCGGTAATTATTCCGCTGGTGATGATCTCGCATCTTGCGTTGCTGCGTCAGGCCCTTTCAGAACGCAAAACAAGTTGATCAGGATCCTGTGCTGCGGTCCGCGTGCGAGGATGCCTGTAAGGATGATGAGCATCATCAGACCGGCCATTTTATACCTCACTGAGGCACCGAGTACGGGTACACTAAAGCCGATGATCACCGCATTGGCCACCACGAAAGAAACCGCAAACCACAGAAAGGGCTGGTCTGTATTGCGTGGCCACCGGAATGCAGGAATCACAAGTGCGAGCAAAAGTGCGAGCAATCCATTTTCGGTGGCGGCTGCTGCCGTAGTGGCATTTTCAGCCTCCCCCGGCCAAGGACGAAGGTAGGTGAGGGCCATGGCTTCGGGTAGGTGCATTACGGCTTCCGCGAAATTGGTTATTTGTGGAATAGCCACCACTGACCTCGCATGCTTGTTAGTCGCCTCGGCATAGAAATCGTCGCGCCTTTTTCCCAGTATGTAGAAAAGGTCACCAGCCGGATTGAGCCAACTGCCGGTAGTAGCAGCCAGAATAATCAGCGCGTGTACCGATACGAAGACCAGGGCAAGCCGTTTGCGATGCACCAGGTGCCAGATGATCAGCGAAAAGAGCGATGGCACCATGCACAGGCCGATGTAGGGTTTGAATGCTGAGAGGAGCGCTGCAGCAAAGAGTGCAGGGATGATGTGCTGGCGTCCAAACCGGTTGCGGATGCCTGCACTGATCACGAGCAGGGCGAGGCCAAAACCCAACCACAGGGGCGATTCTTTCGCTACTCCGGAAGACCACAGTGCAGTTGTGGGAATCAGGTTGAGCAGAAGAAACAAGGAAAGTGGAGCATGTGGCCAGAACGGACGAATCGCTCGAAATGCAAACCAGGAGCCCCACCAGCCCGCCAGCGCCATGAGTACAACATGAACTTCGTAGTGGCCGAATGACAGGATGCTGAGGAGAAGTTGCAGCCGCACCATCATCCGGTAATCGTAGGGCAGTCCGTAAGTGTACTGTGTATTCCACCCGGTGAGTTGATCCTTCCACAGTGTGAAAGCAGGATCATCCAGGCCAATACCGGTGAGGAATCGCAAGGTCAGTGAAGGATCCTGTGACCACCAGGACCTGATTTTCATGGCATCGTCGAAGTACTTCCACGTATCCCCTGTGTTGCGGTCAGGATAGTACCAGGTGTAGATGGCCATCAGGCAGAAACCTGCAGCAATGCGAATGCACCATACGCTGCCCAGCCAACCTGGTGAAATGTCTTCGCGGAGAACGACCTGCCATCTGGTGAGAACCACAAGCGCTCCCAGCGCAAGCACCAAGGCCATCAAGAGGCCCATGGAATCAGGATTTAAGATCCTGTCTGCGTTTCTTGTTGTCGCGGTAAACTGAAAATCCCGCGGCACCGAGCAGCAGATAGAGTAAGCACGAGCCGGCCATGGATATCTGTGATCCCTGTTCCCAGACAGCAGGCTCAAACGACCATTCGATGGTATGATCGCCTTCCGGCACACGAACGGCGCGCAGGATGTAATTGACCCTTGCCGTTGGAAGTTCCTGTCCGTCGATCCGGCAGACCCATCCCTCGGGATAGTAGGTTTCGCTGAATACCACTATGCCGCCGCCGGAGGATGTGCATTCATAGGATAATTTGTTGGGTGCATATTCATCCAGCTGGACTGCAGCTGTTGAGTCAACGGGTGATGCACTCCCCAGGAGCTCCATCATATCGCTTCTGCATACCGCCTGTCGGGCTGGATCAATTTCCGCGAGTAAGGAAATCTCGTCGTCGGCGTCTTTGGCTTCCACTAGTTCCTGCACAAACCAGGCATTGCCGAGCGCAAAGGGATTGGCCAGAGGAGGTGCTTCAGGATTGTACACGACATAACGGGCATTGAGCATATTGGCTATGCGTGTCTGGGCCAGAGCACCCAGTGGATTGCGGGCTTTCAGTGAGTCGATGACCAGGCCAACCTCATTCTGCAGGTAGAAGTCAATCACTTCCTGATAGCTCTTCAGCTTGGCACCATGGTATCCACCGATGCTCTTGTGGTAGTATGAAGTGGCCGCATCGTTGAATGGATTACTGAGATTCAGCACGCGGTAGTTTGACTGTAGTCCGAGTGCGCCGAATGCGGCAACCTGCTCGAGCAGTTCTTCGTTCTTAACACCCTGGTAGGCCGGTGATTTCTGCATTCGGGTCAGCAGTTCTTTTTTCAGTTCGCTGGCACCTTCCGCGCGGGCTTCTTCCTCAGCAAGGATAGCCATATCAGCTGATGTAGGTTTGTACGGGATCAGCTTATCGTCGGTTTTCACATAGGCCTCGTATTCGCTTTTTTGTTTCTTATTGTTGAGGTAGCGTAGGTCAATGGTCCATAAGTCGATGGCTGCGATGGCTAGCAGCGCCAGCCCGAGAGCCGCTTCCCTTGCTATCCTGAACCAGGCCAGCGCCACGAGTCCGATACCCAGAAAGCCAAAAAGCAAGCTTCTGCCGGCATCCTTGCTATATACCGCTTTCCTCGCAGCCACCAGGCCGTCCTGATAATCGGTGAGCATGGCCAGTTGATCGCTGTTGCCGGCAAACTCCTCTTCGTATTGGGCGAATTGCTCAGCCTCATCAGCCGAAATGAATGAGCCCATCATGCCGGGGCTTGCCGCTGCGATAACGGCGATGAACAGTACGAGCCCAATGCCACCGAGCACGATCCGCTTGTCGCGGGGCCACAGTTCACCCCGGTAAACCTGTTGGAGGAATAGAAGTGCAATGGCAGGGGCCATGATCTGGATGAGAACCAGAACCATCTTGGAGTCCCGGAACTTGTTGTAGAGAGGGAATGATCCGATGAAGAATTCGTTCAGCGCCGTTTGTTCTTTTACGCACAGTGCAAGTGCTAGCAGGGTCACAATCAGGAAAGGCCAGCGAATAGTATCACGGACGAGGAGGAGTCCGGCAGCAAAGAGCATCATGATGGCGGCGCCGAAATAGAAAGCGCCTCCGGTAAATCGCTGTGCGCCCCAGTATTGGTTGGCCTGGCTGATTTGCTCACGCATGGCTCGCGGGACTTCCCGGATGGCTTCTTTGTTTTTTCCGAGCGGGGCGGATTCACCGCCGAAGGCATTGGGGATGAAGAGTGACCATTGTTCACCTGGAGCAAAATTGTAATCCAGGATGTAGTTGGTCTCCAGTCCCGTCTTCTCGCTGGAATCCTTTTCATCACCTTCGGCAGTTATGGTCAGTTCGGACTTGCCTCGTGTTGTGTACCTGCTGTACTCTGCCGTGGTGAGCAGGTTGCTCATCGCCGGTAATATGGCCACGCCAGTGGCAACGAGGAGCATGGCCGATGTCCGAACGAGTGACATGAATGAGCGTTCGAGGATGAGTCTCGCCATTTCACCCAGCGCTACGGCTCCGCAGAGCAGGGCCAGGTAGTAGGTCATCTGAAGGTGATTGGCGGTGATATGAAGTCCGAGGAATAGCATGAAGACAGCCGAGCCGAGAGCCGGCTTTCCGCGGAATGCGAGGATAAGTCCGCCGAGTACCGGAGGCATCAGCGCTATGGCATTCACCTTAGCTGCATGTCCGGCTCCGAGGTAGAGGATGTTGATCGTAGAGAAGCCGAATGCCACAGCACCGGCCATGGAGAGCCATGGGTTGATCCTCAGGCAAAGTGCGAAGATGTAGAAGCCGAGCATGGCCAGGAAGAGCACACCCACCGGTCCGGGAAGGCCCAGCCGGATGATCAGCATGACAGGCCGGAGGAGGTTGGATGCATGTTCGGTGCTGATCTGGTATGCGGGCATGCCGCCGAACATGGAGTTGGTCCAGAGCGGTTCTTCGCCGTTCAGCAAGCGGTAGTCCGATATTTCCTTGGACATTCCCCGCCAGTGGTCAATATCACCTTGCCTCAGTTCATAGCCCTTCCAGACCGGGCTGAAGTAGGCAGACGCGAGCAGCGTAAAAAGAGCTACAGCCACAGCGTGTGGCAGCAGTGCGGAAAGAGTTTCTCGTTTCATCGGAATTGTGAGGTGGTCGCAAGATAACACGGTCCGACCACCGCCGGCTTACTCCCGGATTTCGACGTAATCAACGTAGTCACCATCACGGGGGGTGTTACCACTGCGGTCTGCGTTTTTTTCAACGGTAACCTCACCCTCTTTGCGCGGAGGTTGCTGGCTGCGCGTTTGCCCGGACTGGTTTTCGCGCATGCGCTGCTCGGCTTTTTTGATCACGATCGGGAGAGCCAGACGTGCAACAAGACGGATGATGAAGGAAATGAGGATAAGCCAGAGGACGATCCTCAGTACGTTGGACAAGGAAGCCTCATACAATTCCATGATGCGAAGGTATTCTCACCCCCGGGCAGGGTTCTGCCTGGAGTTCGTTAATTCTTTGAAAACCGCCTCCAGTCGATGTTCGCTGCGGGCCAGTGCGAGGATATTCAGGGAACGCTCTGCGGCTAATCTGCCCAGTTCTGGGCGGATATCATGGGCATTGGATACTTCAATGGTCCATCCATGAGTGCCGGTTGCTCTCACGTGGAGTACTCCGGTTAGCTGGAGCAATTGCGCCTGATTGACAGGCCCGCTGAATTCCACATTCAGTTCATAGCTGTCACCAGCACCGAAAGTGCGCAGCTCCGTAGTTGGACGATCGGCCACCACCTGACCCTTGTTGATGATGATGGTTCGGGAACAGATAGCCTCCACCTCCTGCATGATGTGGGTGGACAGCATTACGGTTTTCTCCTGGCCTATGCGCACAATCAAATCCCGAATTTCGGCCAGCTGATTGGGATCGAGTCCGCTTGTGGGTTCATCCAGAATGAGCACTTCGGGGTCATGGATCATGGCTTGGGCGAGGCCTACACGCTGGCGATACCCCTTGGATAGTTCTTCAATTTTTTTGTGCGCTTCCTGGGTCAGCCCTACGGTATCGATCATCTCTTCCACTCGCTGTCGCACCCGGTTAAGCCCGTATAGCTCTGCGATGAACGCAAGGTATTCGCGCACATACATATCCGTGTAGAGCGGATTATGCTCAGGCAGGTACCCGATTTTCCTTCGGCTCGCTAGCCCATCGGTGGCGATGTCAAATCCACATACTGAAACCTGGCCGCTTGCAGGAGGGAGGTAACCTGTGATAATCTTCATCATCGTACTTTTTCCAGCCCCGTTGGGCCCGAGAAATCCGACAATCTCTCCTTTCCTGATGGAAAAAGATACCTGACTCAAGGCCGGTTGGGCCCCATAGCGTTTGGATACATCACTGACGAGGATGGACATCGTTGCTCAGGGCGTGCAGTGAGAGCCTGACAGCCCGGCCCAAAGGTAATCTGTGGGATGGCGTTTACGGTTCAGTAATCCTTAGATCGGAGTCCAGGGCGCTAACCTCCTTGTAATTACGCGGAAACCGGACACTCTTCCGGGTGCGCTGGAAGTAGTGCTCCCATAGAGGACCGGAAAGATCATACTGGAATGAGTCTTCCAGGGGCTGACTGTTGGTCTCTATGGGTTCCATGCCTGTCATGAGAATTCATACAAAATAACCGGGGGCCATCATAAAAGGTTGCATCTTGCTGTATCTGCGAGTACTTGCCTCTAACCTTCGTGCAGGTCTTCCGTAGAACATAATTAAACCTTTATCTATTACCCATGCGTGTTGAACAATGCACCTATTCGCCCGCTTCCGGTTGGTCGGGAGCTGCCGATATGCAAACCAGAAATGCGCTGATCCTCGTATTCGGCGGAGTTGACCTGATAGCCAGGCCAGATACATTCTCGATGCTTCGTGATCGCTATCCGAGCGGCACTCTCATTCTGGTATCCACGGCCGGTGAGATTGCCGGTGATCAGGTAAGGGACGAATCGCTCGTCTGCACGGCGATATCATTTGACGCCACTCCATTCCGGGTGCTCTCTGCCGATGCTGCATCATTTGCCACCAGTCGCGACTGTGGTCTCTTTATCGGGACGGAATTATCCGATGACCGGTTGAGGCACATCCTCCTTCTTTCCGAGGGAACGCTGACTAACGGCGATCAGCTCGTAGGCGGACTGAAGGAGACAACTCCCTCCCAAGTGCTCATTACGGGTGGCCTTGCTGCTGATGCGGGCCGGTTTGAGCAAACTTATGTGGGCATAGATGAGCCCGCCCGACCCGGTCGGATAGCAGCCATCGGGTTCTATGGTGATCAGCTCGAAGTCGCTCATGGTTCACGTGGCGGATGGGATCCCTTTGGGCCATTGCGCAGGGTGTCTCGCTCTTCGGGGAATGTCCTGCATGAACTGGACGGAACGAATGCACTCGACCTGTATAAGACCTACCTCGGTGAACGCGCCGCAGAACTTCCTGGCTCGGCATTACTCTTTCCATTGTGCATCGTTGATGGTGAAAACCTGGTGGTGCGCACCATACTGAACATCGATGAGGAGAGTGGTTCCATGACTTTTGCCGGAGATATTCCCCAAGGAGCCCGGGTTCAGTTTATGATGGCCAATTTTGACCGGCTGATTGACGGTGCTGCCGGTGCCGCCGAGGATACAGCAAGACGTCTGCGCCAGCAGGAGCCTGATCTGGTATTGATGGTTTCATGTGTTGGAAGGAAGATTGTGCTCGGTCCCCGGATCGATGAAGAGGTAGAGAGTGTTGTCGAAGTATTCGGCACCCATCCTGTTTATTGTGGTTTCTATTCGAATGGAGAGATATCCCCTGTAGTAGAAGGTGTTGGATGCAGTTTGCACAACCAGACTATGACGATTACCACCTACCGGGAAAACATCGGGGTATGAAGTATCATCCACTGCTTGAGCGACAAGTCAGAAAGCACCTGCCTGACGAACTCAGGGAGCATCCTGCTCTGAGGGATTTGCTCATGGCCGTGCATGCGAGCTATCAGCATTTCGAGGACAATCGCTTGCTGGTGGAGCGAGCCATGCGACTCGGTAGCGAGGAGCTCTTTGAAAAGAATAAACAACTGCTTAACGAGAGTGAGCAACAGAAGCTGCTGATTGAATCGCTCAGAAAAGCCATTCGCGAAGTCGCACCGCACTACAGCATCAGTGAGGAAGCCGGCCTGCTCAGGATAGCTGACCTTCTGAATGATGCCATTGCTGAGCGGAAGCAGGTGGAAGCGCAGCTCGAAGAGGCCCGCCAGATCGCCGAAGAGTCGCTTCGTACTCGCCAGGTGCTTCTGGCCAATATCTCCCACGAAATCCGGACTCCTGTGCATGCAATCAGCGGCATGGCTTCCCTGTTGCTCGATACGGACCTGTTTTCCACTCAACACACTTACGCAGCGGCTATTCGAACATCAGCTGACGGGCTGCTGGTGATTATCAATGATCTGCTCGATATGAGCCGGCTGGAAAGTGGTCGCTTCCGGCTGGAATCTATTCCTTTTCGCTTTCATGACTTGCTGGGCAGTCTGCTGCAGTCCGTATTTCTGAAAGCCGATGAGAAGGGCATTGAGCTGAAGTTGATTCAGGAGTATCCTGCTGATGGCTGGCATCTGGGTGACCCAACGAGAATTCGTCAGGTCCTGCTGAACCTGGTAAGCAATGCCATCAAATTCACCGAATCCGGACATGTATCCATACTCATCCGGATTGAAGCGACTTCATCCGGAGTGGATCAGGTATATATGGAAGTGGAGGACACAGGTATTGGAATTGATCCTGAAAATATTCCCCGTGTTTTCGAGCAGTTCATGCAGGAGGATGATTCCGTGTCCCGCAAATTCGGCGGCACCGGGCTTGGATTATCCATTTCCCGCACGCTTGTGCATATGATGGGCGGAACTATCGGGTTGCGAAGCGAAAAGGGCAAGGGTTCCTGCTTTTCCATAAAGCTCAGTCTCCCTCGAACGGCGAGACCATCGGAGGAGAAGGAAGAAGTGAAATCTTACGATTTTTCCGGATTGCGCGTGTTGATCGTGGATGACAACGAACTGAACAGGTTCCTCGCCATGGCCATTCTCAGTCGCTGGAACGTAGAGACCCTGACTGCGGCTGACGGCATCGAGGCACTGGAAAGGTTAGAGGTCACACCCGTAGATGCCGTATTGCTCGATATCCAGATGCCGAGGATGGATGGTTTCGAGACGCTGCGGCGACTCCGCTCAGCAGGCCTGAACCACCTTCCCGTCATAGCTTTATCAGCCAATGCGAGTGAGGAAGAGAAGATCAGGGCGATGGATTCGGGCATGACCGATTATCTGTCCAAACCGTTCACCCCCGAGCAGTTGGGAGATTGCATGAGCCTGCATATCCGGGTATCAGCCGATGATTCTGCAACAGCTCATGTTGAGCTTGACCTGAGCCGCCTGGAAGTCATGTTTGCAGGTAATCAGGAGCATATCCGGCGGACGACTGGTATTTTCTCCTCCCAGCTTGCTTCAGACGCTGCCCAGCTCGCCTCTGATTTGAACAACCGGAATTATGAGGGGATAGAAAGAACGTGTCACCGCCTGCTCCCGAACCTTGAGTTGTTTGGTGCGGTGTCGCTTGCCAACGCTCTGAGGCGTGTGGAATCCCTTGCACGCGAGCGCATGCAGGATGAGCTCCGCGATCGCCTTCCAGGATTGGTGAGGGAGCTGGAGTCGCTTTCTGTGCAATTGCACAAGCTCATGCAAGTCTAAAGGGTTGCTACCTTTGGCTCTTCCATGTCAGCCATTCCCCGTATCGCCATATTCGCATCAGGAGGAGGAAGCAACGCGCGCCAGCTCATCCGTCATTTTGCCGGAACCGTATCGGCTGAGGTTGTACTCCTCGTGTGCAACAAGCCGGGTGCAGGAGCGCTCGAGGTAGCAGCAGCGAACGGGATTCCGTCCTTGCTCATCAACAGGGCCGATCTGGAAGCGGATGGCCTGCTGGCCTCGGAACTCGGGAAGGCTCGGGTGGATGTTATCCTGCTCGCCGGTTACCTCTGGAAGATCCCCGGCTGGCTTATCGCGCGATATCCGGATCGTATCCTGAATATCCACCCGGCGCTGCTGCCTTCTTTTGGAGGAAAAGGAATGTACGGCCATCATGTTCATGAAGCCGTACACGCCGCCCGGGAATCCTATTCCGGCATTACTATCCACCTCGTGAATGAGCATTATGACGAAGGCCGCATCATCTTCCAGGCGAGCATTGCACTCGACCACACGGATACACCCGCAAGAATTGAGGAGAAGGTGAGGGCACTGGAACAACTGCACTATCCCAGGGTGGCTGAGCAATTCATTTTTACCACGGCATGAGTCATCCCTCACAGCCATTCCTTTGTCGAGAGAAGATCCGTGGATTAAAGGTACCGGCCATACCCGCTATCTGCCCACATCGCAATCAGATGATATGAACGGACCAACGCATGTCACGGTGTATACTGATGGCTCAGCACGCGGCAATCCAGGTCCCGGGGGCTACGGCATCGTGTTTATGGCTGGAGCGCATTACAAGGAAAAGTCAGCAGGCTTTCGTCTGACGACCAATAACCGCATGGAACTCTGGAGTGTATGCGTGGCCCTGGAGTCGCTCAAGTACCCGGGCACCGAGGTTACTATTTATTCAGACTCCCAGTATGTGGTGCATGCCGTGGAGAAGGACTGGATCAGCGGGTGGATCCGGAGGGGCTGGAAGAATGTCAAGAACCCCGATCTCTGGAAGCGCTATCTCACGGCTGCTGAGCGCCACCGGGTGCGGTTTATCTGGGTGCGCGGTCACAATGGACATGTTCATAATGAACGCTGCGACCATCTGGCCGTGGAGGCCGCTACAGGTGTAGATCTGCAGGTGGATGCGTGGTATGAGGCCAACCGCAGTCAGGAGAATGGTTTTTTCTGAACATTTCCCTCGCATGAATGTCTGATCCATGCGGGAAGGCTTGTGTATTTTCGCAGCCGCAAAACCCGTTGAACCCATGCGCACCGACCTGTATCAGGGACACGATTACTATCTGATGGATGAACTTCTTACGGACGAGCAGAAACTCGTGCGTGACACAGCCCGCGCCTGGGTGAAGAAAGAAGTGTCTCCCATCATCGAAGATGCTGCCGAGCAAGCGAAATTTCCCGTGCATCTGCTCAAGGGACTGGCAGAGATAGGTGCTTTTGGCCCTTACATTCCTGCTGAATATGGCGGGGCAGGGTTGGATCAGATCAGCTACGGACTGATCATGCAGGAACTTGAGCGTTGCGATAGTGGATTGCGGTCCACGGCTTCGGTACAGAGCTCATTGGTCATGTATCCGATTTATAAGTATGGCAACGAGGAACAGCGCAGGAAGTACCTTCCCAAGCTGGCCTCAGGCGAATGGATGGGCTGTTTCGGGCTCACGGAGCCGGATTATGGCTCCAATCCAGGAGGCATGATCACGAACTTCCGGGATATGGGCGACCATTATCTCCTGAATGGAGCCAAGATGTGGATCAGCAATGCGCCCTTTGCGCAGGTCGCTGTGGTATGGGCGAAAAATGAAGAGGGTCGGATTCACGGACTGATCGTTGAGCGGGGCATGGAGGGTTTCTCGACGCCAACCATGCACGGAAAGTGGAGTCTCCGCGCAAGCGATACCGGCGAGCTCATCTTCGACCATGTCAAAGTGCCCAAGGAAAATCTGCTGCCCGGGAAGAGTGGCCTCGGTGCCCCGCTGGGATGCCTCGACTCAGCGCGTTATGGCATTTCCTGGGGTGCAATTGGAGTGGCACTCGATTGCTATGATGTGGCCCTCAGGTATTCGAAAGAGCGCATTCAGTTCGGCAAGCCCATTGGCGCCTTCCAGCTCCAGCAAAAGAAACTCGCCGAGATGATTACCGAGATTACCAAAGCTCAATTGCTTACCTATCGTCTGGGTCAGCTGCGCAATGAGGGCCGCGCAACCACCGCACAGATCTCCATGGCGAAGCGCAACAACATAGCCATGGCGAAACAGATCGTCAGTGACGCTCGTCAAATACTCGGAGGAATGGGTATTACCAACGAATATCCCGTCATGCGCCACATGATGAATCTCGAATCGGTGATTACCTACGAAGGCACCCATGATATCCACCTCCTGATAACAGGAATGGATGTCACCGGTTTCGATGCGTTCAAGTAATCGTTCTGCGATTCAGAACGCAGCCAATCCATGGCAAGCCTGTTCGCTAACGGGCGCGACTCCCATTCAGGAGATGTGAAATGAGTCGGCATCCAGCAGAACAGGGAAGGACTTGCGGAAATCGTCGAGTTCCCGGACGCTGAGCTGAGCGCGTATAATGCCTTCCGTTGCATCCGGTACCTGAACGTACTGTCCTCTTGCGTCTATCACCGAAGAGTCCCCGCTATGCGGGATACCGTGGCCGTCATCACCGGTTCTGTTGACAGCCAGCACATAACACTGGTTCTCGATCGCCCGGGCAACAGCCAGTTTCATCCATGGATCCCTTCGGGCCGATGGCCAGTTAGCGATGTAGATCAGGACATCGTAAAGTGGTTCTCCGCTTACCATACCATTGCGGCTCCAAACCGGAAACCGGAGGTCGTAGCAGATAAGCGGACAGATTTTCCAACCTCGCCATTCTTCGATAATCCTCTCTTGTCCTGCCGTGTAGGACTGATCTTCCGCAGCCATCCTGAAGAGGTGACGCTTATCATAGTGTGTAAAAGTGCCATCCGGCCGCACCCAAAGCAACCGGTTGTAGCACTTGCCTTGCTCGATAACGGCGACGCTGCCGGTGATTACAGCATCCAGTTGCGAGGCCCAAACCCGCATCCACTGGAGGGTGTCCATGGATCCGCTGAAGGGTTCGGCGATTCTGCTGGCTGCCATGGAGAAGCCTGTGGTGAATACTTCAGGAAGGACGACCAGGTCTGCTTCACCCGGCTTAAGTTGTTCAAGCCAACCCGCAAGGTGCATTCGGTTGGCGGCCGGGTTCTCCCAATGCAGATAAGTTTGTACGAGTGCCGTGCGAAGGTCATTTTTCATGCGTGTGGTGTGATAAATGGTGATCTGGCGAATATTCGTTCGGCTGATGAAGATCGTCGGGAAATCAGGTGGAGATGCTCTTCAGTCTTCGTGCGGCTTCCACGAGCATATCATCCTCTTTGGCGAAGCAGAAACGCAATACGTGTTGGTCAAATGGCTCGGGGTAAAACACGGAAACGGGGATTGAGGCCACGCCCGGTGAACGGGTCCACTCCTCCGCCACTTCCCGGTCAGGCCGGGTTGTGAGTCCGCTGTAGCATAGCAACTGGAAGTACGCGCCACGGGCGGGTTTCCAGCTGAATCGCGAACCCTCGAGCTCGCTCAGGAAGAGGTCTCGTTTGCGCTGGAAGAACCCGCTGAGCTGATCGTAATGTTCGGGCTTGCCGAGGTATGCAGCAAGAGCTACCTGCATGGCTGAATGGCAGGAGAAAACGTTATATTGGTGAACCTTCCTGAATTCGCTCATGAGGGCTGCGGGTCCGGCCGCATAACCCATTTTCCAGCCTGTTGCATGGAAGGTTTTCCCGAAGGAGTAAATGGCAAGGCACCTTTTGGCGAGTTCTCCATATCGCAGCACACTCTCGTGCCTATGACCGTCGAAGACCAGGTGCTCATACACTTCATCACTGAGCACAATGCAATCACTCTCTGCTGTGAGGGTGAGCAGACGCAGGATGTCTTCCCGGGTCCAGATTGTGCCGGCGGGGTTGGATGGGGTATTGAAGATGATCATCCGGGTGCGCTGGCTGAAGCGGGCTTCCACCTGTTCCCAGGGGATGCTGTAATCAGGCCATTCCAGATGAATCCACACAGGAACGCCTCCATTCAGCTCAATTGCCGGTGCATAGCAGTCGTATGCTGGCGCAAAGAGGATGACCTCATCGCCTGGGCGGATAAATGCTGTGATGCAAGTGAATAAGGCCTGAGTAGCTCCGGCAGTGATGGTGATCTCATCAGCGGGACTGAGCTTGCAACCGAAAGATGCTTGCAGTTTATCGGCGAGTGCTTCACGAAGCGGGAGCCAGCCGGGCATGGGGGCATATTGGTTGTGCCCGTCGAGCATGGCGCGGTGGACGGCCTCAATGAGTTCGGGATCCACGGGAAATCCGGGAAAGCCCTGTCCGAGGTTGATCGCCTGGTGCTGCTGGGCCAGGGCTGACATCACAGAAAAGATGGTTGTACCGGTGGCGGGCAGCTTGGATCGGATCACCTGGCTATCGTTTTGGTATATCGTGCAATGGCCTCTTCGACCTTGTCCAATGCCCGCTCTGCCGGGAGGAATTCATCCACCAGCACCTTCTTGTTGCGAAGTGACTTGTACTCCGTGAAGAAGTGTTTCAGCTCTGACCGGAAGTTGGCTGGCAAATCACCGATGGATCGGATGTGCTCTACACTGGCGTCGTTCGTTGCTACAGCGATAATCTTTTCATCGGGCTCACCAGAGTCTTCCATTTCCATCATGCCTATGATACGGCTTCGGACCAGGCACAGGGGCACGGTGCTCACCTCGGAGAGGACGAGGATGTCCAGCGGATCGCCATCTTCACCCAGGGTGCGAGGTATAAATCCGTAGTTGATGGGGTAATGGAAGGCAGCGAAGATGACCCGATCCAGCCGGATGAGGCCACTGGCCTTGTCCACTTCGAACTTGGCCTTGCTGCCCCGCGGTATTTCAATAACGCCATCAACTAACGCTTTCTCCCGCTCGAATCGGTGGTCAATGCCGTGCCAGGGATGGGCTGTTTGCATAGCAAGGGTAAAGGCTGTGAAGGTAGTGGGAAACTGCCTGAAAATGGGGTGTCCCGAGCCCGTTTCGAAGGGATGGAAGTACCTAATTTAGCAGCCAAAGCAAAGGAAATGGCCAAAACTGCAGCCCAGGAACCCGCCACATTGGAACAGGCCCGGGAAATGGGACTCCTTCCGGAGGAGTTCGACAAGATCCGGGAAATTCTGGGGCGTACACCCAACTTCACGGAGATGTGCGTGTACTCTGTCATGTGGAGTGAGCATTGCTCGTACAAGAATTCCATCAAATGGTTGAAGACTCTTCCGAAAGATGGTCCGCACATGCTGGTCAAAGCAGGTGAGGAGAACGCGGGTCTCGTGGATATCGGCGATGGTATCGGCTGCGCATTCAAAATCGAATCACACAACCATCCCTCCGCTATAGAGCCCTACCAGGGTGCAGCAACGGGTGTGGGAGGAATTAACCGCGATATCTTCACCATGGGCGCTCGTCCTGTCGCTCAGCTGAACTCCCTCCGCTTCGGCAAGCTGAGCGATCCTCGCACGCAGTGGCTCATGACCGGGGTCGTCAAGGGCATCGGTGATTATGGCAATGCCTTCGGTATTCCCATTGTTGGTGGAGAAGTGTATTTCGATGAAAGCTATCAGGCTAACCCGTTGGTCAATGCTATGTCGGTGGGGCTGGTGAACACATCGCGCATTATCTCTTCAAAGGCGCGCGGAGTGGGCAATCCGGTTTATATCGTGGGATCAGCCACCGGTAAGGACGGCATCAAGGGAGCATCCTTTGCATCCAAGGATATTACAGAAGATTCTGCACGCGACCTGCCCAGTGTTCAGGTTGGTGATCCTTTCCAGGAAAAACTGTTGCTGGAGGCGACGATGGAACTCGCGCAGACAGATGCCATCGCCGGTATGCAGGATATGGGAGCCGCCGGAATTACCTGCTCCACTTCGGAAATGAGCGCAGGAGGCAAGGTGGGCATGGATATCCACCTCGATCGCGTGCCTCTTCGTCAGCAGGGTATGAAGCCATTTGAAATTCTGCTTTCTGAATCACAGGAGCGCATGCTGATTGTTATCCGGAAAGGCCATGAGGATGAGGTGAAACGCATCTTTGACAAGTGGGATCTCCACGCGGAAGAAATCGGTGTGGTTACCGAGGGACCCATGGTGCGCTATTATATGCATGGCGAGGTGGTGGGTGAAATACCTGCCGATAGTCTTGTGCTCGGTGGTGGCGCTCCGGTCTACGAGCGGGAATTCCGCGAGCCGGCTTACTATGCTGAAGCAAAGAAGTTTTCCATGGATCAGGTTGCCGAGCCGAAGGATCTGGTCGTAGTGGCCCGCCAACTGCTGGCCAATCCAAACATCTGCAGTAAGCGCTGGATCTATGAACAGTATGATAGTATGGTAGGCACCGTGAACATGTCTGCTAACCGCCCGTCGGATGCCGCGGTGGTGAACATCAAGAACAGCAACAAGGCACTCGTGATGACCGTGGATTGCAATGGTCGCTACGTGAATGCCGACCCGGAGACAGGCACCATGATTGCCGTTTCTGAAGCCGCACGGAACATCACCTGCAGCGGTGGGGAGCCCTCTGCCATTACCAACTGCCTCAACTTTGGAAATCCTTACAATCCGGAAGTATACTGGCAGTTCGTAGGGGCCATAAAGGGCATGAGTGCCGCCTGCAGGAAGTTCGGCACACCGGTCACCGGAGGTAATGTCAGTTTCTACAACCAGACCGTAGCCGAGGATGGATCGGCGAGACCTGTTTTTCCGACACCGACCATCGGTATGCTCGGCGTAATGAAGGACAAATCACTGCTGACTACACTCGACTTCAAATACAAGGGTGATCTTATCTACCTGCTCGGGCAGCCCAAGGATGACATCAGCTCCAGTGAATACCTCGTATCATTCCATGGTATCCGCAACTCTCCGGCGCCATGGTTTGACCTCGATGAGGAGTTTCGGGTGCAGCAATGTGTGGCCGGACTGATCCGCAACAATTACATCAGCAGTGCGCATGACGTAAGTGATGGCGGACTCTTTGTGACTCTTGTGGAAATGGGCATGCCCGGTGATCTGGGATTCGATATTGTATCCGACAGTGAAATCCGTCGCGACGCTTTTCTTTTTGGTGAATCACAGAGCAGGGTGGTGGTGACCGTGGTCGAGGAAGACGAGGATAAATTTCTCGACTTCGTAGTAGAGTCCGGAGTTCAGGTTATGCTGCTGGGCCACGTCACTAAAGGCCGCGTGACTGTGGATGATCTCAACTTTGGATTGATTACCGATCTGAAAGAAATCTACGACAACGCTATCGCGGAAGAGCTTACACAGGGATAATGGAATTCCTTCGGTATATCATTTCACGCGAGGGCCTCAGACAGGTGCTCAGGATCCTCCTTGTACAGATCGCACTGGTGGTCCTGCTTTGGTTTGCATTCGGCTGGTATTCCGATCATGGCGAATTTATTACCGTGCCCGATGTACGGAGCATGTCGCTGACAGATGCTGCTGCTGCCCTCGAGGAAAGAGGTTTACAGGTACTCGTGGTGGATAGTATCTTTGATGAAGATGCTCGGGGAGGAGACGTGGTAGACCAGAGCCCCGTGGCTGAAAGCAAGGTGAAAGAAGGCCGGCAGGTTTTCCTCACCGTTTACCGCCAGGAACCGCCCATGGAGAAGATCTCTATCGAAGAAGGCGAGTATGCTCAGGTGGCTATCATCAAACTTCAGAATAAGGGAATCCGATTTGACGTGCGATATGTGCCCAACAACAATATGGTGGGCAGTGTAATCGGTATCACACACCGAGGGCGCACGCTGAAGCCAGGAAGCATGATCCGAAGGGGCGAGCGTGTGGTGCTCACGGTGGGTGAGGCCACAGAAGGGTTGGTTTTCCTTCCCGATCTGCGCGGAATGAGCTACCCAAGAGCTATGGCGCTCCTGGACAGTCTGAACCTGATGGGACAGGCATTTTTTGAACCCGATGCAATAAATGCTGCTGACTCTGCGCTTTTCAGGGTTTGCCGACAGGATCCGGAATATTCGGAGGATATGTTGCCGGTGGCACCGGGACGGATCATTGACTTCTGGCTGTCCAAGGATCCCTGCCCGCCTGATTCGCTTCACTAACCTCACCTCCCCATGTCTTTCTCTTTTAAACGTTTCCTTTCTGCGCTAATTTGCTTCCTGATGTATGGGCCGGTTTTCGGGCAGGAAGTGGAGCATGCGTTGCGCTACAATCCGGCCCTGATCAGCCGGGAGCGCTATCCGGCAGGAAGTGGTGAACGAGGTGGTGGGAGTTCGGTCCTTCCTTTTTTCGATGATTTTTCGCGCTACTCGCTTCCTACCGATGATCCCGATATCCCCGATGGCTGGCAACGTTGGGAAGATACCAGTGCCTACCTCAACACCCATTTACCCACTTCTCCGCCGACCATCGGAGTGGCAACTCTCGACGGCCTTCGCGGTAATGGTTATCCGTATGACTTCACGAATGAATTTGCTCAGGGTGCAGCGGATACCCTGACATCACTGCCCATTGACCTCTCTCCATTTTCGCAAGACGATGATGTGTACCTGTTCTTCTTCTATCAGCGAGGCGGGCTCGGCAATAACCCGGATGAAGAAGATTCTCTGGTGGTGGAGTTCTTCTCACCCTTCGGAGATGGCCAGTGGTTTCAGGTGTGGAGCGCACAGGGTGGACCGTCCGGTGCATTCGAACAGGCATTCATCCAGGTAGAAGCACCTGAATTCTTCCTGGATGGTTTCCGCTTCCGCTTCCGCAACTACGCCACACTCAGCGGAGCGTTTGACCACTGGCATATTGACTATGTAGTCATGCGGCAAGGCATTGACCCGGATAATTTCGACTTTGACGAGGTGGCCATGCAGTTTCCGAACTACAGTTTCATCCAGCCATACAGCGCGATGCCCTGGACCCACTATATCGCAAGTCCCGGCAGCTACATGCGTGAATCATTCAACGCCCGGCAGAGAAACCTTGGTCCAACAGAAAATATTGTAACAGGCTATTCCGTCGGCTATGAAGGGGCTGAGCAGAATTTCCCCGATCAGGACTTCAACACCTTTGGCAATGCAGACCAGGAAATTGTGCGAACCATCGGCCTGGGTGACTTCACCTTCGACCCTTCAGTCAATGATACCTGTGCAGTATTTGATGTGAAGGTGTACATCAACCCTACAGACCTGAACCTTCAGAATGATACGGCTTATTTCAGCCAGGTCTTTTCCAACTATTACGCCTACGATGATGGAAGCGCGGAGCGGGCCTATGCAGTCACCTCAAACGGAGCGAGCGTAGCGGTGAAGTTCCGTGCTGAAGTGCCGGATACTTTGCTCGGACTCATCATTCACTGGCTGCCACACGGAGTGGATGTCACCAATCAGTCATTCCTCCTCAGGGCATGGGGTGAGAGCAATGGGCTTCCGGGGAGTGAGCTCGCCGAGAATTTCAACAGTCATTTTCCGCGCTATTATGACGAGGGCTACAATCTCTTCTCGTACTACGAATACGACGAGCCCATTCCTGTGACAGGGAATTTCTTTGTGGGCTGGACCCAGCCAACGGCTATTGGATTGAACGTCGGCAATGACAAAAGCACCAATACCAATCCAGAAAGACTGTTCTATCGCCTTGGCTTTGGTCAAAGCTGGTTCCAGTCTGAAATAGAAGGATCGGTAATGATCAGGCCAGTGTTCCGGGCAGGTAAAAACGATCCCTGGACCGGTTTGACAGAGCTGGATTCAGAGGAAATGACTCTTTATCCCAATCCCTTCGAGGATGAATTCCACATCATATGGAATCGCGACACAGATGCTGAATACCAACTACTCGACATGCATGGCCGGCTGGTTCTTTCGGGCCGCTGGTCAGGTTCGGGAGCTCATCTCATCCAGGCGCAAGGCCTTGCACCCGGTGTGTACCTGATGCGTGTCACTGAGGATGCAGGTGCATCGGTGGTTCACCAGCTTGTTGTCCGGCCATGATCGCTGAAGAGGACGATCTGCGCGAGGATAATGACAGCGATGACGGGCTGTTTGAGCACCACCGCATTATAGTGGACAAGGGCCAGGGTCTTGTGCGGATTGATAAATTCCTGGTGGACCGGCTGGAGAAAACCTCCCGCTCGCGCATCCAGAATGCGCAAAATGCGGGCTTTGTGAAAGTCAATGGCGTTCCGGTCAAGAGCAGTTACAAGATCAAGCCGTTCGATGTCATTACGGTAGAAATGCCGTATCCCGTGAGGGAAATTGAGCTGATTCCGGAAAATATTCCGATCGACATTCTCTACGAAGATGAAGAGGTTATCGTGCTGAATAAGGCAGCGGGTATGGTTGTCCATCCGGGCTACGGAAACTATACCGGGACATTGATCAACGCACTCCTCTATCACCTCAGGCAATTACCACCTGGAAGTGCTGACAGCCGGCCTGGACTTGTTCATCGCCTCGATAAAAACACCACAGGTGTTATGGTCATCGCCAAGACAGAGGAGTCACTGACTCATCTGGCGAAGCAGTTTTTCGACCGCACCACAGAGCGCCGGTATGCCGCGCTGGTCTGGGGCGACGTGGAACAGGATGGTACTGTCACCGGTCACATCAGCCGAAGTCCGCAGGACCGGAAGGTATTCACCGTGTATCCCGATGGTTCTCAGGGCAAGCACGCTGTTACGCATTACCGTGTTCTGGAGCGCCTGGGCTATGTGACCCTGGTTGAGTGCAAGCTGGAAACAGGCCGAACGCATCAGATTCGCGTGCATATGAAGCATATCGGTCATACCCTGTTTGGCGATACGGAATATGGGGGTGATCAGGTCCTTCGGGGCACCACCTTCGCGAAGTACAAACAATTTGTGCAGAACTGCTTCGAGGTCCTTCCACGACAGGCACTGCACGCGCGCACGCTGGGTTTCATGCACCCAACGCGCCATACGTGGATGCAGTTTGAGGTTCCGCTGCCAGGGGATATGGAGGAAGTGCTTGAACGGTGGCGCCGCTATCGTTCAGCCCCCAATACCTGATTTCCTTCCTTCTCCTCAGGGCGATTGGTTTGCCTACATTTGAGCCATGTCAGTCCAATCCAATGTACGCCGGGTAACCACCAATACCCTGCAGGAAATGAAAAATCGTGGAGAGAAGATCTCCATGCTCACGGCCTATGATTATTCCATGGCGCGTATCGTGGACGAGGCCGGCATTGATGTCATGCTGGTAGGCGATTCCGCTTCCAATGTCATGGCCGGACATGAAACCACGCTCCCGATTACACTTGATCAGATGATATACCACGCCAGCAGTGTGGTACGCGCAGCGAAGCGGTCACTTGTTGTGGTGGATATGCCCTTCGGATCCTACCAGGGGAACTCCAAGGAAGCGCTGAATTCGGCCATCCGGATTATGAAGGAAACGGGGGGGCATGCAGTCAAGATGGAAGGGGGAGAGGAAATCGTTGAATCCATCAAACGCATTCTCACAGCAGGAATACCGGTCATGGGTCACCTCGGACTCACCCCACAGAGTATTTACAAGTTTGGAACCTATCAGGTTCGTGCCCGTGAAGGTGAGGAGGCCGATCGGCTCCTTCGCGATGCCGAGCTGCTCGACCAGAGTGGCGTGTTTGCTATCGTGCTGGAAAAAATTCCGGCTAAGCTGGCTTCAGAAGTTGCCAAACGGGTGCAGGTGCCGGTGATTGGTATAGGCGCTGGGGCTGATGTGGATGGTCAGGTGCTGGTGGTGCATGATATGCTCGGTATTACACAGGAGTTTAGTCCTCGCTTTCTGAGGCGTTATGCCAGTATTGGCGAAACCATGCACCATGCTGTTGCACAGTATGTGGCCGATGTCAAGAGCCGGGATTTTCCCAATGCCGTGGAGCAGTACTGAGTTTTATCCACCCCGAAAATCTAAGTAAGGCGACGATCCGGAAGAGGCTCGCCAAACTCTCCATCAACTGAATTCGAGCGGACACTCATCGCGATTGTCGCGGAGCCTGTGTCAGTGCGTGATCATCGGACGACCAGGCGTTGCGCTGCGCTCTGAAAGCCATCCTGGTCCTTGAGCAGGACAAGGTAGATGCCGGCAGGAAGAGCGGATACGTTCAGCGGGCTGGATGCCATTCCAGTGAGTGCAATCTTGCCTGAGCTGTCAAACACGTATGCGGTGCATTGCTTGTGGCTGGTTCGGATGCGGACTTCAGCAACCGCTGGATTGGGGTAGATGTCAAACGTGAATTCCGGCGCCTTGGCGAGTTCGAGCACGCCGCTGACGACATCGAGGTTACCCTGCGCATCAAATGGATCAGACCACCGGGCATTCGTGTAGATCTCGCTGCTGGTAAGGGTATGGAGGAAGGCGATAATCGCATCCTGCTCCTGGTTGGTGAGTTGCAGGTTGCCTCCCGGTCCGGATACCCGTTGGTCCAGATTGGTGTTGGCTGGATTCTGGGGAACCAGGTTGTAGTGGTTGAGCACCTGCGTGATGGTGAGGTTACCTGTGTGCATGAAAGGGCCGTTGGGCTCTCCGTTGGGATTGAACAGGTCCCGAAGCGATGGAGCCCGCGTGTTGGTGAGGTCCAGGCCCCCCGGATTGCCAGCCACACCGATGATGCCATTGTTCAGCGAAGCAGGATCGATGTCGAACTCTGGTGCGCGATGGCATCCCTGGCAGCCGGCTCCGCCTGCCGGAGGAGGTGCAAGGAATAATTGCTTGCCCTGGTTTTCTTCCTGGGTGTAGTTGGGAAATGGCGCATTGAGGTTGCCTGTAGCAGCGAGGCCATCATCAAAGCGCGAGTCGAAGGAGTAGATGCTGCGCACGAATTGCGAAAGGGCCATCTGGATGCGCTCTTCCGTAACCTGGGGATCACCGTATACAAACGTGAAGAGGGTCTGATAATAGTCAATGGCCTCCAGCCGGTTCGCGAGGGAATCGAGTCCGGGCTGGCCGTTTTCTCCACTGAATCCCATTTCGGTAAAGTCCTGGATGGGTTGGCTTGTCTGGTCTTCCAGCGAAAGCGCACGCTCATCCCAGAAGAAGCGGTCTTCATCGCTGAAGCGCGAGTATGCCAGTCGCATCGAATGGCGACCGGTAGAGCCGCCTGTCTGGCCAGTACTCACCAAGGCGTCATCACTGAAGGCCAGGGCCTGCTGGTGGCAACTGCTGCACGAAATCGTATGGTTGAGTGAGAGGTTCTTGTCGTAGAACAACACACGTCCGAGCGTGGCACCTGGGTTGGTCAGGGGATTGAACCCGGGCGTATTGTCCTTGGTGATATACACCGGAACATTTTGTCCCGCATAGTTATCCAGGTTGTCCAGATCGATGAACGAACCGAGAAAGATGCACAATGCGGCAATGCCTGAAATAGCCACCACTTGGAGTTTCATAGGGCAGGAGCTTGGTTGAGTTCTTTGGGGTGTTTGACCGAGGTATAGCGGGATGGTTTAATGGACAGCATCCAACAGCCTTGGCGTTTGTCCGGAGCGGTGCGGCGCCAACGGAGTTTCACCGCTTCCTTGCAACGTCATGATCGCCGGATTGCGACCAGATTCTCCAGCTCTCTTCAGCCTGGATTTCCAGCATGCGCAGGCCATTCATGGTGCGCGCGCCGCGCAGGCGGCCTTCCCTCAGGAAGGCGGTTTCGGGTGGATTGTATACCAGGTCGTACAGCATGTGTTGGGGAGTCAGTCCGCCGTAGGGCAAGGGCGGCTTCTCATCGACCCGGGGATAGGTGCCGAGCGGGGTGCAGTTGACCAGCAATGGGAAGTGCTTCATGGCGGCCTCATCGAGCTGGTTGTAGTCCAGGATATGCTCACCCCGGCGGGAGGTGCTTGCATACCAGACTTCAATTCCACGTTCCCGGAGCACATGGGTTATAGCCCTGGAAGCTCCCCCTGTGCCAAGGAGGAGTGCACGTTCATATTGGTTTTCCAGGAAGGGCAGGATGGATTGCCGGAATCCCGAAGCGTCGGTGTTGTAGCCGGTAGTGCCGGAGTTGGTGATGCGGATGCAGTTGACTGCTCCAATGAGGCGGGCCTCATCTGAGAGGGCATCGAGCAGGGGAATAACAGATTCCTTGTAAGGGATGGTTACATTCAATCCGATCAGATCAGTATGTGAAGTGAGCAGAGCTGGTAATTGGGTGATCTCCTCGAGTGGAAACAGATCGTACCGGGCGTCTGTGATTCCTTCCTGCTGGAACTTGTTAGCGAAGTAGGAAGCTGAAAAGGAGTGCGCTACCGACTTGCCGATAAGACCGAACCTCCTCATGCTTTCTTTTGACTGAACTTATGGCGAAGCCAGGCTACAACCATGGGCATGATGGAGATGAGGATGATACCTATCACCACGGTTTCAAAGTGCTCTTTTACCCAGGGATGAGTTCCAAGGGCATATCCGGCGAGGGACATGGAGGATATCCAGAGGATTCCGCCGGCGATGTCGTACGGCAGGAATTTTTTCCGGTAGCTCATGGCCCCGACACCGGCAACAAAAGGAGTAAAGGTGCGCACGATGGGGACGAAGCGCGCGAGAATAATGGCTGTTGTGCCATACTTCTCAAAGAAGGAATGGGTGCGGTCGATGTATTCCTGTTTCACCAGTTTGCGGCGGCCGATTTTCAATTGTACAACTCTCCTTCCGAAGAACCGCCCGATGGCGTAATTGGTATTGTCTCCAAGTATGGCGGCTACGATCAGCAGTCCGATCAACATACCGATATGCATGGTGGCATCGGGCTGACCTGCCGTGCGGGCGCACAGCGCACCAGCGGCGAACAGGAGGGAATCGCCAGGCAGGAAGGGCATGATCACCAGGCCGGTCTCTACGAAAATGATCAGGAAAAGAATGGCATAGATGGTCTTTCCGTAGTCAATCACCATTTGATCGAGATGGTCATTGATGTGAAGAACAAAATCAATCAGGGAATAAATCAGATCCACGGGCAGGTTATTGAGAGAAGCGAAGATAGGATGGCTGGTGTGCTGATGCGCTGGTGAGGTGGAATGCGCGTGGTCGGAATGGCAAGAGGTCAGCGATTCCGGGCATCATTTGAAGCACTCCAGGCCAGGATCGACTTCGTCGCCCCAGGCGATCACACCACCGCGCAGGGTGTAGAGGTTGTTGAAGTTAAACTTCTGTTCAAGGGCGTAGACCACCGCGGCTGATCGCTTACCACTTTGACAATGGAACACGACCGGGTCTTTACGACTGATGAGATCGGCATGCGCGATGATGTCACCCATAGGAATGTGTCGTCCGCCGATGGTGCAGTACGCCACTTCATATTCTTCACGCAGGTCAATGAGGTGGAATGGGTTACCATTTTCTTTCCACATCCTGAGTTCGGCTGGCGTGATCTCCTTCATGCTACGATTGATCGTCGCGCAGTTGAGGGATGAACTGGAAGAAGGTATCACCTCGAAGTCCGGTGCGCAGACACTCCAGAGGGATGACTTCGTTTTCCGCGATGTTACCCAGGTTCACATTGGTACCGAACTGCTTGATGAAATAAACCTGCTGTGGCTTTTTTGGGGCTTCCCACAGGATATCCTCGAGTTTCACCTTCTGGAGAATCTTATTGATGAGCAACACGTGCGCTTGTCCATTGGGTCGGTAGATACCCACTGTACCGCTTTCACGCGCCTCAGCGATGACCTTCCATGATCCTGCCTGCAATTCGGTTTGCATCATTTTGATCCACTTGGCTGGGGAGATCAGGATACCTTCTTCCTTGGAGCCCACCTCGCTGAGCACGGTGTAGTCCTTGGCCAGACGGTTGATGTATTCGCATTTCAGTCCATGGGGGATCGTCATACTGCCATCTGAAACTTCCACGGTGTGCAGGCCGAGTTGATCCACGTAGCGACGGTATTGATCATACTCACCGCGAACGAGGAATGCTTCAAACAGGGTTCCACCCACATAGACTTTCATTCCCGCATCATGGTACAGCTTCACCTTCTCCCGCACGTTGGAGGTAAAGATGGAAGTGCCGAATCCCAGTTTGAGAAGATCGACATACGGAGCGCTGGTTTCCACCAAGTCTTGCGCCTGTCGCAGGGAGAGACCTTTATCCATCACCATAGTAAGCCCATGTTGTCTGGGGTGTGTGGTGCGATCCGGGAGCAGGCTGATTGGGTAAGGCATACAAGTTCGAAGTTAGCTCAGGTGCAAATATCCTAAATTGTGTACTTAGTAAACGAAGCGTAGTTTCCGGCTGGATCGAGTGTATCTAGCGGCTTCCCATCAGGCTGATAAACATGAGGTTTTGGCGGATAGCCGGGTAGTATTCTGCAAGTTCGCCGGCTCCTTCCGGCTCGTTGGCATGCAGCCGGGCGAGGAGGTCTTCTGCTTCCTCCTTCTTACCGGATTCCAGCAGGTAGGCCACTTTACGATAACCGATCACAGCTGAATTGGGAATTTTCTGCCATCCCTCCTGGATGACCTCAAGTGCGGTGCGCAGGTCTGATTGACAGAAGTACAGATCTGCGTGATCGATCCATACATCCTCATTTTCCGGAAACCGTTCGGTGAGGTTGCGGGTAATCTCGAGAGCATCAGCAAACCGGTTGAGCTTCTTGAGCATTTCAGCCAGAAAAAGTGAATAGTCCGGATTTTCTGGCTCCAGACTCACGGCTTTTTCGATGAGCGCGATGCTCTCTGAAGTTCGCCCCTGCAAGTCCATGACCATGCCCATTCCGAGGTATGAGTCGGCGTAAGTATCATCGAGGGACAAACTCTTGCGGTAATAGAAAAGCGCTTTGTCGTACTCTCCCAATTTTTCGAAGCATTCGCCAATATGGCAATAGACGGGGGCCTGAGGCGGCTCAGCGGTATATGATTCCTCAAGTACCTGAATCGTTTCGTGGTATTTCTCCTGCTTGAACAGGGCGTGTGCCTTGTTGTAGAAGGCCGGCGCAAAGTCAGCTTGGATAGCCAGGCAGTAATCATATGCATCGATAGATTCCTCCAGCTTCTCCATCTTCTGGTAGGCATTGCCGAGATTATACCACGCAGGGAAGCTGAACGGATGACGATCCAGAAAGGCCTTGTAGTAGCCGATGCATTCAGCATAACGGTCAGTCGCTTCAAAGCAATAGGCCAACTCGTAAAGCAAGGTCTCGTTGTCCGGTTTCCGGGTCAGCGCATCTTGCAGCGTTTCGATGGCCTTATCAAACCGGTCCATATTCTCGTACTCCAGGGCAATTTCGAGGTTGATTTCCTCTTCGTATTCCTCCCCTCCGAGTTCAAGTGCTTTCCGGTACAGAGCAATGGCCTTCTGATGTTCCCGGAGCTGGCTGTATATGGAGGCCATGGTAAGAAGGACCTCTTCGTTGCGCGATTCAAACCGCTCCAACTCCTTGAGCCGGCCCAGAGCCCTGCTCAGATGGCCCATTCCGGCAAGAATCTGCGCCTCGCGCAGCATCATGTCGGTGTTTTCCGGAAACAACGTATAAGCGTAATCAACTACCTTCAACGCCTGCGCAAACTTGTTATCGTCGCAGTAGTAGCCGATAATTTCCTCGAGCTGGTCAATATCGAAGTACCAGGAGGCGTTCTGAGCAATCATCTGCTCATAGCGATTCACCAATTCTTCCGATTGCTGGGGATCGCGATTTTCTTCGTTCATCCAGTAGAACAGTTCAGGTATTCCAAAGATAACCCTGCGGCTTGTATTTTCGTGCATTGCTCCCCGGCTTTATTAACAAATGATGGCGTCGCCCTGCTGCTCCTGAATGCAGTCGTGACCTGAGATTCCAGCGATCCGGGGGGCAAGGCGTGGAAAGTTCCTCAGGGCAAGCCGGTTGACGGAATGGCACTGATCAATACTTCATTTTGTAGTAGATGATCTTGACGTACTCGTTATTCAGCGTAATGAGACTGAGCTCGTCACGCCACCACTCCGTAGTCCTGAATTCGGCTGCAGCGGCACCGTGATAGCGTGTGGTGATCCCATGTCTGGCAAACTCATCCTCAAATACCATTCGCATCCGGCGCAAATGAAACGTGCTGGATACCAGAGTGATATTGTTGTATTGACGATCGAGGCAGTATTGCAGTATTTCCTTGGACTCTTCCATGGTGCTCGTACTCCGCGAAATCGTGTCAATTCGGTTGGCTGGCACTCCCTGGCGAATCATCCAGTGGCGGGTGAGAGACGCCTCGGTCATCACGGTATCAAGGGCCTGGATCTGCAGAGGATAGTTGCCTCCGCTAGCCACAAACCAGGCATCAGGATATACTCTCCAGATTTCAGCTGCCGAGTTTCCGCGTTCAAAGCTGTTGCCACCAAGTATGAAATAGGCATCACAGGGCGCCAGCGGATCATCCGCCACGAGGTAATTGCCCATGCCTCGCAGAATCGGCAGTCGAAAGGTCCAAAGGAGGATGAGCACCGCGGCCGTGATCGTGAGAATGCGCACGAATCTCCTGCGCCAAAGGGTCTTTAACCACGCAGTATTCAGATGTATTCCAGCCATTCGGCGCGACAGTTTTCGGGATCGAGTTGGGGATGACATTTGCCCACACCTGCGAGTGATTCCCGCGCCCGCAGAAGGTGGTCAAGATGCAGAGTATAATTGGTATTCCAGCGGGTTTCGGTGAGCCACTGCCTTGCTTCGTGCGGTGACATATGGAAATTGCGGATCAGTATTTCTGCGGTCTGTGGATCTACCGGAAATTGTTTACATCTGGCATTCATGATGTCCAGTATGGTGCGTATAGACCAGGTTTTGCGCCGCAGGGCGTGCTCGCTGGCAACAACCAGAAAACCCGACCAGGGTGCGCTGAATTCGCCGATGAGACGCACCACTCCCTGGTCTACAAAGGGCCTGGTCATGAATTTTTCCCAATAGAAATATTGTGCTTCACCTCGAGAGAGGGCCTGCATGGCTCCGTCGAGACTTTTGACAACGACAAAGCGTTCTGGAGTGAGCTCCTCACCGCGTTGTTCGGCATGGATCATAGCCATGAGGTGTGAGCCCGATCCATATCGCGAAATAGCATAGTTACGCCTGGGTTCACCTGTCGAATGGACGTTCGGATCAGCGGTATAGATGCCCCAGATCAAGGGAGTGTCAATATACACTTTTACAATCCTGGCCTCGAGTCCGGCACTCCGGGCTGCCACGTACCCTTCCGTGAGGAGGATGGCCAGATCGAGATCTCCTTCCTGCAATGCTTCAGTAAGGGCTCCGGTGCCACCTGCGTAGTAGGTCCAGGCGACATCAACTCCCGATCCCGTGAAGGCATCATGCAGCATGGCTTGCTGCCAGGGAAGGTTGAAGTGTTCAGGCACTCCGCCGATGGAGAGGAAACTCATGGGGTAAAGTTGACGCTTGGCTCAATAGGTGCCGGCTCGCTTCCTGAGCAGCCATTCGGCCGACAAAAGCAGAAGGATGATAGCCAGGAGCCACCGGAAGTTAATGAGGTCGGTGAGTTCCTTGTTTTCATAAGAAACCGGCGCTACGGCGCTTATCCGGGCAATCATTCCAGGAAGTTCCTGCATGGCATCCGGCTGCACGAGCGCTCCTCCATTTTCTTCTGCGAGCTTGCGAAGCAAACGGTGGTCAGCAATGGTCGCGGCAGATTCAAGCTGCAGCGGAATCACGCTGAACTCGCCGGTCTCAGCCGGAAGGGAAGTTCCCGCTACGGTGGCACGATAGCGGTAATTGCCAGGTGGCAGCTTGCCGGTATTCAAGGTGTAACGAACACCGGAGGAAGAAAAGGTGTAGTCGAATTCTTCGTCCTCCTCATTGCGGATGCTCATGCGCACATCCTTGTCGGCCTGTGGCTCATAACTCTCATTATAGACTTCAGCCTGAAAGATGACCGGCATATTCTCCTGGATATTCTGTGCACCACTGACCCGAAACAAACTCTTGTCATCTTTTGCGGCGAGGTATTGTACCACTTTCGTTGCCCATTCGGTGAATGCATCATGGGACTCATACTGCTGGAATGCGCCCAGCCGCCACCGCCAGATGCCCTCTCCGCAGATCAATCCAACTCGGCTATCGCCATAGCGGTTGAATGCGATAAGCGGACGTTGTGTGCTGATCCGCCCAACTTGCTGCGTAATGAACGTGGTACTTCCTGCACCGGTCCGGATATCGCCGAATGGTACCGCAAGGGGAGGGAGGAACCTGAACATATCCCGGGCTTGATCTCCCAGGGTGAACAGTGGGAAAGACTCATCCACAGCGCCTCCCACATCGGTTGTACTCATTCTGAAATTATCCAGGGCAAAGCCGGCCTCCAGTGCATTGAATTCCCGGAAGTCCGTTTGCGTTCCCCAGATGAATAATGCAGGAATATTACGATCGATAAATGACCGCACGAGATCGCCTCCTCTTCCGCCGGTTGCGGGGAGTTGATGGAAGATGACAAGGCTGTAATCATCGGGACGGCCGGAGAACCGATCAGCCAATTCTGCGGTGACCTGGTAGGATTCATTGGTGATCAGCGCTTCACGAAGAGCAGCTACATCAGGATGGGGAGAATGGGCCAGTATGAGGACCTTTTGGCGGGCATCAAGCACATCGATGAAGAAGTCTCTGCGGTTATTAGCCAACGTAACCTCGCCATCAACGGATGTCATGGATACGGTGTAGCGTTGCAGTCCGGTTTCCAGCGCTTCCAGCGAGAGTGACAGAGTGCGCACATCAGACTCACCGTTGAATGTAATGTCCTCTGTATAGAGCACAGCTCCATTGCGCGAAACCGTAACCGTACTTGTGAGTCCTGCGGCCTTGCGCGCCTCTGCAATGATATTCACCGGGAACCGGTTGCCCAGATATGCGAGACGGTTGACGGCCACATCGGATACCAACAGGTCGCGATACACTGTGGTATCTCCCAGTGCCACGGTAAAGAAAGGCACATTCAGCTTGCGCGACTGGTAGATAGGGTTCTGCCCCTTGTTGTACAAGCCATCGGAGGCGATGATCACGGCGCCGAGATTCCTGCCACTGAAGCGCGAGTAAATATCATCCATCAGAGCCCCCAGGTCTGTTAGCTTTTCATCAAACCGAAGTGAATCAATCCCCTCATCTACCTTACTCCCAAAGCGCAGCGTGCGTACTTCATAGTCATCGCCAAAGGCCTGGGTAAGCTGGCTGAGCTGTTCGAGATAAGCGCCCCGGTAGTACGCAGAATCCGGGCCCACAACCAGTGATGCGGTGTTATCCTGCGCAATCACAATGACCGGTTTTTCTACGATGCGGTCGATCGTCCGGATGACGGGCTTTAGGAGCAAAAATGCGAGGAGGGTGGCCGCCAGAAAGCGGAGGATACCCAGCCCGGTAGCCAGTCGCGTACCATAGGTGCGATTAAAGCGGTCTCGGAAATACAGGGCACCGGCATAGGCCAGTCCAGCTGCTATGCACAGGGGGATGAACCACGAGGGACTTTGTGTGAGGATACTCACCGGCGTGCGTTGTGCGTGTTGATTAAGCTGGGGTTACATAAGCATGCCACCGCAGACATGAAGCGTTTGTCCCGTTATGTAGGCGCTCATATCCGAAGCCAGAAAGAGAGTAGCATTGGCCACGTCAGCAGGAGAGCCGCCGCGTTTCAGGGGGATGGCATTGCGCCATTCCTGAACCACTTTTTCATCGAGCGCTCCGGTCATTTCGGTTTCGATGAATCCGGGTGCAATGGCATTGCATCTGATATTGCGCGATCCGAGTTCGGCGGCAACAGACTTGGTGAAGCCGATGATTCCGGCCTTGGAAGCGGCGTAGTTGGCCTGGCCCGCATTGCCTTTAACTCCGACTACGGATGACATATTGATGATGCTGCCGGATCGGGCTTTCAGCATGGGCTTGATGACCGCCTTGGTCAGGTTGAAAACAGATTTCAGGTTGACCTGCATAATCTCATCCCACTGCTCTTCAGTCATGCGCATAAGCAGGTTATCCCGCGTGATTCCGGCATTGTTGACGAGCACGTCCACAGTTCCAAAGTCGGCTACCACCTGATCCACGAGCTGCTGCGCAGCCTGGAAGTCGGAGGCATCGCTTTTATATCCTCGTGCCACACCTCCCTGTGCAGAGAGCTCGGACTCAAGGGCGCGTGCCTTCTCATCTGATGAGGCGTAGGTGAAGACCACTCTGGCCCCCTGAGAGATAAAGGTTTCAGCGATTCCTTTGCCAATACCGCGTGATGCTCCGGTGATTATAGCCACCTTGCCTTCGAGTAATTTCATGGATGTATACGAGTTTGGCCTCAAAGATAATCCCGGGAGGCCGCCTTCCGTGGTTGGTGACGGCCTGAGCCCGGATGGAGTACTCCTGCTTCATGGCTACATTTGTCTTATGCGCAATATCAACCCGCTCTCTGGACTCATACTCCTGGTGCTTTCTGTCTTCCTTCCGCAATCATCCGCCTTAGCACAGCCCTTTACGTCCTATTTTACCGGTTCTCAGGATGACGTGCAGACGGCAGTTCTTCCGGGAGTGGTTCTCATGGGAGGCGCCACAGAGAGTGATGCCGCTATGCAGTGGTTTCTTCAGCGCAGTGGTGGCGGCGATATCGTCGTGATCAGATCCACCGGGGCGGATGGCTATAATGATTACTTTTATTCGGAGCTCGGCGTCTCAGTCAACTCTGTTGAAACCCTGATCATCGCCTCAGATGATGCGGCCCATGATCCCTATGTTGACCAGCAGATCCGGAATGCCGAAGCGCTGTGGATTGCCGGAGGAGATCAATGGAATTATGTCAGCTATTGGAAGGACAGTCCTGTGGAAGCAGCTATCCAATACCTCATCAATGACAAAGGTGTCACGATAGGTGGAACCAGCGCGGGGATGGCGATTCTCGGACAGGCCTATTTCAGTGCCCAGAACGGCACGGTTCAGTCGGCCAGTGCGCTCGGCAATCCCTTCAACTCATCTATGACGCTGGGCTACAATGATTTTTTGCAGGTGCCTTATCTGGAGAATACCATCACCGATACACACTACGATAACCCCGACCGGCGCGGGCGCCATGCGGCGTTTATGGCCCGGCTCTGGGCAAGCCTGGATATTAACCCGAGGGGAATCGCTGCTGAGGAATACACGGCCATATGTGTCAATGGTGACGGAGTTGCACGAGTTTTCGGCGACTATCCGCTGGAAGAGGATTACGCATGGTTCATCCGCCCGAATTGCGAAGAACCCTGGGAGCCGGAAGCCTGTCTGCCACAGCAGCCGCTGGAGTGGAACCGGAATCAGCGGGCGCTCGTGGCCTGCAGAGTGCCTGGTACGCCTCAGGGCACCTTCTTGTTTGATTTGAGCAACTGGACGGGAGATTCCAGCCTGAGCTGGAATTACTGGTATATCCAGGATGGGCAGCTCTCAGCCTCAGCGACCATTGACCTGGCTGATTGCCTCGGACTTGCAGCAGAGGAGCTTTCGCCTGAGCCACTGCTTCAGGTATATCCGAATCCGGGAGGCCATGGACATGTGCATTTCACCACTCCCGCATACGGCAAAATCATGAATGCTCAGGGCGCCTTGGTGCATGTGCTTTCGGGAGAAACCACATTTGATCCGACCGCCTGGCCCTGTGGCTTGTACGTGATCCGTGCCAATGATCAGGCTATCCGCTGGATGCGGCACTAACTTGTTCAGAGCTCTGCTGCCTCTGCGATGAGCTCTGCAATGTCCTTAACCTGAATCTCGCCTTCCTTTTCGAAGTGCTTGACACCATCCGTCATCATGGTATTACAGAAAGGACATCCGGTAGCAATAAAGTGGGGCTTGACTTCCAGAGCATCTTCCGTGCGCTCAATATTGACTTCCTTGTTTCCCTTTTCGGCTTCCTTGAACATCTGGGCGCCGCCTGCTCCGCAGCATAACCCGTTGGATCTGCATCGCTTCATTTCAACCAGTTCGGCGTCGAGCTTCACCAGCACCTCCCGAGGCGCTTCATACACGTTGTTGCCTCTTCCGAGATAACACGGATCATGGAATGTGATGCGCTTTCCCCGGAATGACTCACCTCCGGCAACAGAAAGCTTTCCATCCTGAATCAGACTGTTGATCAGTTGGGTGTGGTGCACAACCTCATAGTGGCCGCCGAGACCGGGGTATTCGTTCTTCAGGGTATTGAAGCAATGCGGACATGCAGTCACTATTTTCTTCACCTGGTAACCCTCCAGTACCTGGATATTCTGCATGGCCATCATCTGGAACAGGAATTCATTACCAGCGCGCTTTGCCGGGTCACCGGTGCAGGTTTCCTCTTGTCCGAGGATGGCAAAGGATACCCCGCAGTGGTGGAGAATTCGAGCCACTGCTTTCGTGATCTTTCTGGCACGGTCGTCGAAGCTGCCGGCGCAGCCAACCCAGAAGAGAATTTCCGGGGTTTCTCCGGCGGCCATACATTCGGCCATTGTCCTGACTTTGAATTCCATATTGGATGGGGAATTTGCCCGCTCAAATATGCGAAGAATTGGATTGCACATGAGAAGCCCGATGCCATGTGTGCCGGTCGTGCCATCCTATCTTTGGAGCCCGTAATGATGCGCTGCCTGTCCTTGCTTCTCCTGCTGGTTTTCCTTTTTGAGGGAGGGGGATACTACGGGCTGTTTTGTCTCAAGCGGATGGCAATTCGCGCGGAAATGGACGCGCACGTGCGCAGAATCAAATCTTCGGATCATTTGATTCCTCTTCGGGTCGACGGATCAAATGCGCACGAGGTGCACTGGAAGCGCGCGCATCGCGAATTCAGCTACCGCGGAGTGATGTATGATGTGGTAAGGAAATCCCGCGAAGAAAACGACGTGGTGGTATATCACGTGCATCCGGATAAGAAAGAGTCGGCCTTGTATCGCGATCTGGAAAAAAAGGCCAGCAGAAATTATCCGGACGGTGACTTGCCCGGCCGTTTTCTCCGGCTCGCACTGTCGATCCCTGAATCGCCGGTCAGTATGGCGGCATTGTTTGCTGAGTGGACCATTCTTCCATTGCCTCATCCGGGAATCCTGCAAAGCGAATTTCATGGGCGTATGCCATTGATTCCTCCTGACGCCTGCTGATTATTCTTTTCCTGAATCCAGGAGGTGGCCGGATTTCCGCCCACCCTTCAGTCGTTATTATTCAATACTCAAGGATCATAGATATGGAAAAAAGAATGATCATGCTTCTGCTTTTACTTGGCTCATGGATGACCATGGGCGCGCAGGAGGTGAAGGTTTATGATATGGCCACGCTCCAGCCTCTTTCGGATGTGGCCGTGATATCCGCCGGCCGCCAGGTTGCGGCCGTTACGAATCACCGGGGCAGGGTGGTGCTTCCGGTGATGGAGCCGGGCGACAGCATCACGTTTTCACACGTTTCTTACCTCAGCCGTACGCTTAGTTACGGTGAGCTTCAACGTATGGAGTACCGGGTAATGCTGACCGAGATGCCCCATGCTTCCAGTGAAGTCATTATTTCGGCAAGCCGGTTTGAAGAGGAATCACGCGATGTGGCTCAGCAGGTTCAAGTCATCCGTCAAAGCGATATCCGGTTCTTCAATCAGTCCACATCGGCCGATCTCATGGCGCAATCGGGAAACATTCAGGTTCAGAAAAGTCAGCTTGGAGGAGGGAGTCCGATCATCCGCGGATTTGAGACCAATAAGGTCCTGATTGTGGTGGATGGCGTGCGAATGAACAACGCCATCTACCGCGGCGGACATCTTCAGAACATCATCACGCTGGATAACATGGCCATGGACAAGGTTGAAATCCTCTTTGGGCCTGGATCCGTGGTGTACGGCAGCGATGCGCTCGGTGGTGTCATGCATTTTCACACCCGCAATCCCATCCTTTCAGATTCGGATGAACTCGCAGTAACTGGCGGCGCATTTCTGCGTTACGGATCAGCAGCTAATGAGCAGTCAGGCCACGTCAGTTTCTCGATTGCGGGAAAGAAGTTCGGTTCGTTCACAAGCCTCACGCATTCCGACTTTGGCGACTTGCGTCAGGGAGCAGTGCGCAACCCGTTCTATGGTGACTGGGGAAAGCGGCCGTGGTATGTGGATCGTATCAACGGCCGCGACAGCATTGTGGTCAACGAAAATGAGAATGTTCAGGTCGGGTCGGCATACCGGCAGATTGACCTGCTGCAAAAGTTCTTGTTTCGCCAGAATGACAAAGTCAGCCATATCCTGAATTTCCAGTATTCCACCTCATCTGATGTGCCCCGGTATGATCGCCTGACGTTGCTCTCCGGTTCTAATCCCCGGTTCGCGGAATGGTATTACGGGCCGCAGGAACGAATCTTCGCTTCCTATTCGGTTCAGTTTCGTGATGGCGGACGATTCTATGACGAGGGACGGATTACGCTCGGTTACCAGGCCATCAGCGAGACACGGCATGACAGGCGTTTCAACCAGGATGTCCGAAACAACCGCTATGAAGATGTGACTGTACTTACTCTCAACGCCGATTTTGCGCGTCATATCGGTGAACATGAGATCCGGTATGGTATGGATGCATGGATCAACGATGTGACTTCCACAGCCAGGACACTGAACATCGTGACTGGTGAAGAGGGCCCCCTGAGCACACGCTACCCCGATGGGGGATCAACCATGCGAAGTGCAGCCTGGTATGTGACACATGCCTGGGAGATCAGCGACAAACTGATCCTCAACGACGGTATACGCATCAACCAGGTGGATCTGAATGCTTCATTCAGGGATAAGCAATTCTTTCCTTTCCCATTCGATGAGATCACGCAATCCAATATCAATCTGAATGGCAACATCGGACTCGTTTACCTGCCCGCTAAGAAGTGGAGGATATCTATGGTGGCCGCTACCGGTTTCAGAGCGCCTAATGTGGATGACCTCAGCAAGGTGTTTGAGTCTGTTCCTGGTCGTGTGATCGTACCTAACCCGGACCTCAAGCCCGAGACCACCTATAACCTCGACCTGGGCGTGCAGCGTGAGGGCAACGGTATTGCAGTTGGATTCAACGCCTTCTATACCTGGTATCGCGATGCGATCACCGTGCGGCCTGGCTTGTTTGAAGGGCAGGATAGCATTGATTTTGACGGACAACTCAGTCAGGTGACCACAACGGTGAATGATAACCGTGCATATCTGTATGGCATCAGTGCTTTTTTCCGCGCGGACCTCAATGACCATGTGTCATTTCATACTACTTACAACTATACGTTCGGGCGGTTTGAGACCGATACTACAGATTATCCGCTGGATCACATCGCACCGGCATTTGGACGCAGCAGCCTCATGGCCCGCACAAGAAAGTTTCGTGGTGAGTTCTTTGTCATGTACAGCGCAGCCAAACGCTCAGAGGATTATAATCTGATTGGCGAGGACAACGCCTCCTACTCAGCCGATCCTGTGAATGGTTTTATGCCGGCATGGCTCACCCTCAATGTGCGGGGCGCTTACCAGTTCAATCGTTTCCTTCAGGTGCAGCTTGCACTGGAGAATATCCTGGATCATAATTACCGGGTATTCTCTTCGAATATCAGCGGTCCTGGAAGAAACTTCACGGTGACACTGCGAAGCAGCTTCTGACAGGTGTTGTGGAAAAGGAAAAAGGCTGTCGCTCATGCGGCAGCCTTTTTTTCTGGTGTACTTACTTGCGGAATACCTGAATCACACTTTCTTTCTCCACGAGGTCGGTGAATTTTCCTTCAAAGCGTGTAGCCCGCACCATGTGGTTGTCGATCCAGTGATAATTGCCACCACGCGGCTTGCCGAAAATGATGCCGTGGTATTTGAAACCGGACTGGTTGAGCCAGCGTTCCGTTACTTCTCTGTGCGCTTCGGTGCGTGAAGTAAAAAAGAAAATGATATGCCCCTGATCATACCACTGATTGCATTTCTGAAGGGCATCCGGATAAACGGCAGCATCCTCCATCCGCCACGGCTCCTCGTTGGGAATGTCCTCGCCAACGGTACCGTCAATGTCGATCAGGAAATTCTTGATGTGCTCGGGCAATACCGGCGACACCTTCTTTCCATCCTCTTCTTTATCCTGCAGCAAACTCATGGTCTTCGATTTTTTCTATTTCCGGCATTTGGCACAGATTACCCAACAGCCCAGCTTCCCCGCTCTGCCGGACTCATCGCCCAGGGGGCTCCGTTATTCTCGATGTTATTGAACATGGATGTAATGCTCTCCGGTGATTTGGACTCCTCCATGATCAGGTATCGACGCAGGTCTACGATGATCTCCATCGGATTGATATTGACCGGACAGGCCTGGGTGCATGCGTTGCAAGTGGTGCAGGCCCAGAGTTCTTCTTCGGTGATGTAATCGCGCAGCAGTGATTTTCCATCATCCTGCCATACCCCGCCATGCTGGTCCATGCACGCCCCTACTTCTTCTAGGCGGTCCCGGGTGTCCATCATGATTTTGCGGGGTGAAAGGAGTTTGCCGGTCTGGTTAGCCGGGCATTCCGAAGTACATCGTCCGCACTCTGTACAGGAGTATGCATTCATGAGCTGGACCCAACTCAGGTCAAACACATCGCGGGCGCCAAATCGCTGGGGTGTATCCGAAGCCGGAGCAGCGGAAGGTGGATTTGCTTGGGGGTCGAGCATTAGCTTCACCTCCCGGGTGACGGAATCGAGATTGGTGAATGTTCCGGCGGGCTCGAGCTTGGAGTACCAGGTGTTCGGAAAGGCGAGTATGATGTGGAGGTGCTTGGAGTAGGTGAGGTACACGATGAAGGCGAGAATGCCGGCTATGTGGAACCACCAGCAGAAGCGTTCCACGGCGACGAGCGCTCCTTCGCTCAATCCATCGAGTCCGGGCATAACAAACCGGCTGACTGGAAATGAGCCCGCGTCGTGGTAATGGACGTGGCCGCTCATCTGAAGTAATCCATCGGCTGCATTCATGGTGAGGAATGCACTCATAAGAAGAATCTCGATGATCAGAATGACGTTGGCATCGGTGCGGGGCCATCCCTCTAGTTCACGTTGCCGGAACCGGAGGAGGTGGAGCACATTGCGGCGCGCCAGAAAGACCACACAGGCCACGATGACCAGTAAGGCGAGGATTTCGAAGGATCCAATCAGCACATCATACAGTCCACCCATGAAGGAGAGGATGCGATGTGTACCAAAGATGCCATCGATGAGGATTTCGATGACTTCGATATTGATGATGACAAATCCGACGTAGATGAACAGGTGCATGACAGCTGCCAGAGGCCGGCTGAACATCTTGCCTTGTCCGAGGGCCACCAGAAGCATGGTCTTCCAGCGATCCTTGGCATTGCCGGTGATGGGAGTATCTCTTCCAATCAGGATATTCCTTCGGACAAACCGAAAGCGCTTCCATGCAAGGAAGCCAGCTATTGTGAGCAGGATGAGAAAAGAAGCCTGAGCGATCATGAGGCGAAAATAGCAGGAAAGGTCCAGAACAGGGGAAAGCCGGAAAGCTGGAATGCGCGTTGCGGATTATGGGGCCTTTTCCTTCTCCCGCTCCTTCAGCAGCTCATTGATCTCATCCCGCATTTGCTCGAGCTGTGACTTGGAGAATCGCTCTGAATCGCGTCTTCCGATGAGTGAAACCTGAACGTAGCGCTTGGGATGCACGCGCATATCATCGAGGAGCAGGTCGAGGCTGTGGGAGGCGGAAACCAACTCGTGGTGCAGACTATCATTGCTGATGAGCTGCCCGAGAGTACCCGTGCCCTGGTTGATCTTCTCCATGGTCGTGGAGAATTCGCCAATAGCCTTATCCACCTTGAGCATGGTGGAAGCCAGTTGCAGACGGGCCAGGGTGTCGCTCAGACTCGAGAAGTTGGTAACGGCGCGGGTCAGACTGGCGTTATTGCCTTTCAGGTTGGACGAAATGGACTCTACGTTGGCCAGGATATCCGTGATGCGTTGGTTGTTGGTGGCCAGCAGGTTGTCGAGACTTGCAGAAGAGTTTTCGAGATTTTCGAGTGTTCCCTGTAAACTTCTGAACATATCCGGTATTCCTTTGGTGGAAGAGCTCTTGAATACCGCGTTGAGATTCGTCAGCACACTGTCGAGTCCCAAAAAAAGTTCAGATGTCTTTTGCTTAAGGGGCTCGAGTTCCTTCTTGATGATGTCCGTCAATCCCGGATCCACGCTGCCCGAGAGGGTGTCTTTGTGCACGGCCATCACCGAGCTGTCTCCAAGTTGAAGTTTGATGGCCTTACCGCCGAAGAGGTCGGCATCATAGATCTCAAGACGGGTATCTGCCGGTATGGTGAGATCATCATTGTCCAGCAGAATCTCCACCACAAGCCGCCCATCACCGCTCGGGTGCATCCTCATTTCACTGACGATTCCAACCTTGAAGCCGTTCAGCACGACAGCGTTGGAGGGGACGAGACCGGCAACATTATCATAGATAGCGTAAAATTTCTGCTGTTTGGCGAAGAGGTTAACTCCCTTGAGGTAGTTGATTCCGAGATACAGCAGGGCAATGGCAACCACTACGACCACACCGATCAGGAATTCCCGGGAAAGCTTCATGTCATTCCGTTTTTTGCATTGCCACGCTCAGATCCACCCGCTTATCCTTATCAAAGGCCACCACGAAGGCATCGCGAAATCCCATCTTGCGCAGGGCATCCTGCATGGCCTTGGCTTCTTTAAAACTGGCGGTTCGGCCCGCTACGTAGCGATAGGCACCGTTGCTAAAGTACTCCTCGACTTGCTCGAGTCCTTTGAAATCGGGTGATTTCTTGTCCACAGGTTTTACCGACGACAGAATCTGAACCTGGTACCGGATGCCTCCGGGCACCTCGCGCCATACAATATCGCTTGATCCATCCGGCACGTTGCCATCGTGATGCTTACCAGGAGCGCGCACCTCCAGTTGCACCGGTGCACCGTCGGGTGAGATGGACTTGCCATGACTGATCTTGTGGTAATAGTCCTTGAACGCCCGGTAAATCGCCGATGACATGTACCCTTTGCCCTGCTCACTCTGCAGGAAGTCCTCTTCTTCTGCATTGGTCAGAAACCCCAGTTCGACGAGCACGCTGGGCATATTCGTGAAACTGATCACATAATAACCGGCCTGCTTGACGCCCCGGTCTTTGCGGCCGACCCGTCCGCGAAACTGCTCCTGTACGTGCTTGGCGAGATTCAGACTTTGGTCGAGAAAGATATTCTCCCGCAAACTGAGAGCGATGTAGGTATCCGGGTTTTTGGGGTCGAATCCCGCGTAGTTCGATTCATGGTCTTCTTCCAGAAATATGGACGCATTTTCACGCATGGCATTCCGGAGACTTTCCTCCGACTTGTGCAGCCCCATCACATAGGTCTCCGATCCATACGCCGCCTTGTTGTCATTCGCATTGCAGTGAATGCTGATGAAGAGATCGGCTGCAGCGGCATTGGCGGCATCCACCCGGTCCTTCAGGGTGGGGAAGGAGTCGCCTTTCCGGGTGTATACTACCTGCACCTCCGGATAGTTCTCCTCGATATAGGACCCCACGGCGAGGGTCACATCCAGCGACACATCCTTCTCTGTCTTCTTGTACCTGCCGGTTCCGAGGTTGCCGGGGTCCTTCCCACCATGGCCGGCATCGAGTACCACGATGAATTGGTCAACTGGACGGTACGGCCCAGGACTGGCAGCCATCAGCGCAAAGGCCGCCATAAGAAAGCCGACGATCCGTCGTTTACCGCGGGTCTGCCGGACTGAATGGCTTCCGGGGGCGGGATTTGGCATCTTCTCCATAGTTTTGAAGCCCATTAAGTGCAGATTTTACAAAAATATTTTCCTGAAACCGTCCATAATCGGGCCATCCGGGCAATTATCCTCGCGGTTGTGTTGATAATCGGGGTCGTCAAGCTACCGGCACAAACTACTCCGCCGGTGGGCGACACCTTGATTCTTCCTCCCGTGAACGCGACGGATACCACCCTAAGTATGGTTGAGGCAGATAGCGGTATCCGGGATAAGGTAATCTACTTCGGGAAGGACAGCACCGTCTTTGATCTCACCCGTAAGGAGGTTTGGCTCTATGGAATGGGATCCCGCGTGGAATATGGAGACATCAAAGTAGAAGGCGCACGCATTGTCTTCTCTTTTGAAACCATGATTGCCCGCGCATCCGGCATTCCGGACAGCACAGGCGCGCTGGTTGGCAGACCTGTATTCACCGAGGGTGAGAATCAGTTCGACCAGGATTCGCTGGTGTATCACTTCAAGACGAGCAAGGGGCTCAGCTATGGGGTTCATACAGCCGAGGGAGAGGCCCACCTTCACTCGGCGGTTTCAAAAAAGCAGGATAATGACTGGTTACACATCCGCAACGGAAAGTTTACTACATGCGATCATCCCAATCCACATTTCCATTTTCACCTCTCCAGAGCGATCGTTATCCCGGATGAAAAGGTCGTATCCGGCCCTTTGTATCTCAAGGTAAGAAAGGTTCCGCTGCCTCTTGCACTTCCGTTTGGTTTCTTTCCCAACAGGCGCACCAGCACTCATGGGATCATTCTTCCCGGCTACGGCAACGGCCAGCGAAAGGGATTCTTCGTGCAAAACCTGGGATACTTTTTGCCGCTGTCGGAACATTGGGATACGCGCATGCTGTTCGATGTGTATACACGCGGCTCATGGAGCGTTCGCAACATCACCAACTACAAGAAGCGCTACCGCTATAGTGGTGGGTTCAATGTGTCGCGCACAGTCAACGTGAACGGCATGGAGCAGCTACCCAATTTTTCAAGACAGGTGACCTTCAACCTGCAGTGGAATCACGCTCAGGATCCAAAGGCGAGACCCAACTCACGATTCAATGCGAATGTCAACGTGGGTTCGAGTCAGAACTTCCGCAATAACCTGAACTCGACACAGCAGGATTTCCTCTCCGGTACCTTCAACTCAGGTCTTCAATGGAGCAAATCATTCCCGGGCCGCCCGTATTCTGTCGCTGTAAATGCGAACCATACCCAAAACACTCAAACCAGACAGGTTCAGATCACATTGCCTTCCGCCACCATGAATATCTCCAGGATCAACCTGTTGTCGGGCTTGTTTCCAAAAAGCCCCATCGGGATCAATGGTACCGTGACCATGGAGAATTTTATCTCCGAGAAGGAGCAGAATATCCGGATGGATAATCTGGGTGCTCTGGCGGGCCGGATGCAGAATGGAATTCGCATGAACAGCACAGCATCCACTTCCTGGAAACTGGGCCCGTATGCTACCATTAACCCGAATGCAACTGCGGCAGGTTTCGTGACGTTCCGCCAGGTGCTTCCTGTTATGGATGAAGACCTCAGACGGGAAGTACTGGATACCATTCCGCGCCTGGGCTTCGCAGGCACGTGGAATGTGGGGGTTTCAGCCAATTCCAATATCTACGGTATATGGAACTTACGCCAGGGCAAGCGCCTGAAGGCACTGCGCCACATGATACAGCCATCTGCCGGAGTGAGTTATACTCCTCGTCTGACTACTCAGCGCTTCGGGTTTTATGCCGATGACGGCGAGTTTATCGGTTACAGTCCGTTTGATGCTGCGCGCTTCCGACCGGCAGCGACGCGGGAATCGGCCAGCCTCAACCTCGGCCTCAATCAGAACATAGAGGCTAAGGTGCGTGACCGCAAATCCCAGAAAGGCGAATACAAAAAGGTGAAGATTATCGAGGGATACCGGCTGCAAACGAACTACAACTTCATGGCCGACTCGCTCGGCTGGAGCAATCTGGCCATGAGCGCATTCACCACCATTGCGCAGAATGTGACCATCAACTACAACAGCACGCACTCTTTCTACGACCGCGATAGCCTGGGCAATGAAATCAATCAGGGGCTATGGAACAGCAAACGCCGGTTCACACGATTGGAAGGCGCCAACCTGGCTCTGAATTTCAGGTTTGCAGGTGGACAAGGTGGTCAGGATATAGAACAGGCCGTGCGGGAATCACAAACCCTCACACAGGAAGAACAGACAATGCTTACCCGCAATCAGGAGTCGTTCGTTGATTTCAACGTGCCCTGGAGTTTTACTCTCGGGTATAACTTGCGGTTGTCGCGGACATGGAACCGCTCTCTTCAGGCCGATACGACGACCATCACACAGGCGGTCATGTTCAGCGGTGATGTCACCCTCTTCAAGAACTGGGCATTGAGTACCATGACCGGATACGACTTTGAACAAAACCGGTTCACGACGACCTCTTTTTCGCTGCACTGGCTGATCCATTGCTGGGAGCTTTCAGCGAATGTGGTGCCTTTCGGAGAACGCAGGAGCTACATGGTCCAGTTGAATATCCGCTCTGCCCTGCTCAAGGATCTCAAAATCCAGCGTCGCGGCAATCTGGGCAACGAGCAACTGCTTTACTAGCCCGGGGAATCAGAAATTCAGGACCTCGAAAAACCCCGAAGCAAAGAAAAGGATGATCATCAGCAAACTGAGCAGGATGTAGGTATAGTGCTGCAATCCGCGCAGCATAATCCGTCCGGCATTTTCGACCGGCGTGAACATGGCGATAATGACCCGGAGGTAATAGTACATGCCCACCACCGAAGTGAGGACCATGAGCACCGCCAGCCATACCATATCGGTGGAAATGATTCCCGAGATGATAAAATATTTGGCCATGAAGCCAGCCATCGGGGGAATCCCGGCCATGGACAGCAGAGCGATGGTCATTGCTCCCGCCAGAAATGGATTGCGCCGTACAAGGCCGCGGAAGGCATCATATTCCATGGCGCCGTTCTGATAAGAAGAAACGACGTGCAATACTGCGAATGACGTGATGCTGGCGATTCCATAGGTAAGCGAGTAGTAAAGCAGTATGCCGGGGCCCGTTTCGCCCCCGGTCATCACACCGGCAAGCAGAAATCCCGCATGGGAAATACTTGAGAAAGCCAGCATGCGCTTTACGTTGGTTTGCACCGCAGCCATCAGGTTGGATACCACCAGGGTGAGTGCAGCCAGGAATGCGAGCATGTCGGTGAATCCATCCATCACCGCGCTGAATGGTCCTGTGCAAAGACGGAAAAGGGCAAGGAATGCACCGGCCTTCACTACAGATGACATATACGCCGTGACAGTCGTGGGTGAACCCTGATACACATCGGGAGTCCAGAAGTGGAAAGGGGCAGCTGATACCTTGAATGCAAATCCGGCCAGCATCATGGCAATGCCCGCTTTCAGCATCAGATTGGATGTGGAAGCCGATACAGCAGCGCCAAGCTCAGTGAAGTCAAATGTTCCTGTTGCGCCATATACCAGAGCAATCCCGAAGAGCAGGATGGCTGAAGCCACTGCGCCCAGAAAGAAGTACTTGAACCCGGCTTCATTGGAAAGTGGGTTCTGCCTGTCGCTGGAGACTAGCACATAAAGGGGGATCGAAAGAATCTCGATGCCCAGGAACATCATCACGAGATTCGTATAAGAAACGAGAACTACTGCTCCCGTCATGCTGAACAGCACCAGAGCGTAGAGGTCTGTGCGGCGCGACTGGGCCGGATACGAATCAGACGTGATAGCGAACCAGAACAGGGTGAGCAGAGCCAATATACCGATCGAGGCAAGTGCATATCCATCCATCAGCATCATGTTGTTGCCAAATGGATTGGAGGCCGTGCCCCAGTCCACCACCACGACAGCCACAAGGGCAATCAGCCCTGCAGCTACCAGCGGAAGGATGGCCCTGCGCAGGCGGAGCAGGTCAAACAGCAGGACGGAAATCCCGAGCAGTGAGGAGATGAGCAGTTCTTTCATCAGTGAAATGATCCGATAAGGTTGTGAAGGGCTTCGGCCTGGATGTCGAGCAGAGGAGCGGGATAGATGCCGGCCACCACCACCAGCGCTACAATGATGGATAACAGGATGGTTTCCTGACGGCTGAGCGCTGCAAAAGAGCGCGTGTGCACATTCGCCTCACCAAGCATCATCAACTGGAAGGCGCGAAGCATGTAAACAGCCCCGAGGATTACCGTAAGACCACCGAATACCGCGTACCAGATATTGGCTGTTGCCAGGCTCTGAATGAGGAGGAATTCGCCAACAAACCCACTGGTGAATGGAAGGGCCACCGAGCCCATCACGATGGCGAAGAACAGGAAGGCGAACAGGGGATTCACTTCGCGGATACCACCCATGCGGGCCATCTCTCCTGACCCCATCCTCCGTTCCAGAATGTCATACACGAAGAAGAGTCCAACGCTCAGCACACCATGAGAGAACATCTCAAACGTACCACCCGCGATGCCGGTGTCGGTGCCGGTAAGCACACCGGCTGAGATCAGACCAACGTGTGCGATGGATGAATAAGCAATCAGCAGCTTGTAGTCCTTCTGCACGATGGCCATGAAGGAGGCATACACAACGCTTATCACCGAGAGGACAATGGCCCAGCTGCCGTATTCCATGATCCCATCTGGCAGCATCGGAACCGCTATACGCACGAGTCCGTATGTGGCCATCTTCAGCATGATGGCGGCCAGCAGCATGGTGCCCGCAGTAGGTGCAGTGCTGTAGGTGGCCGGCTGCCAGGTGTGGAATGGAAAAACCGGCATCTTGACGGCAAAAGCGATGAAGAGTCCGGCAAACACTAAACCCTGCTCTCCGGCTGAAAGCATCCGCCCGGCAGCATAGAGGTCTTCAAAAGCAAATGACCCGTTGGGTGTATGATGGTAGACATAAAGAAGAGACAGCAGCATAAACAGACTGCCGAAGAGGGTGTACAGGAAAAACTTCAGGGTAATGCGCACCCGGTTTTCACCGCCCCAGGACATCACAATGAAGAAAATGGGTATAAGGGCTATCTCGTAGAACAGGTAGAATACCAGTCCGTCGGCCGCCGTGAAGGCACCGGTCATGGAGGCCACCATGAGCAAGGTGAGGCCGTGGAAGAGGTGAGGATTGGATATCTCCTTATTCCAGGTGGAGCAGATAATGAGCGGGGTAGTGATGGCTGTGAGCAGCACAAGGACGAGGCTGATTCCATCCAGGTTGAACGCAAATCGCAGACCGAGCGGACCAATCCAGGCCTGATCAAAGGCGAGCAGTTCGGTCTGTCCTGCATGCACAAGGTAGTAAGCGCCCAGTGACAGGAGCAGACTAAGCAGGGAAGATCCCAGGGCCAGGGTGCGTGCGGGCTTTGCTCCGAGCGCGAAAATGAGCAGCGCGGAAATAAGCGGAAGGGCGATGAGGGCAAGGGTTAGCATCAGGGCAATATCATTTTCCCGTTCGTGGGGTTCAGTTCAACCAGATCAGCATAAGAATAACTCCTGCGATGATGGCCAGGAGATAGGTGGTGAGGGATCCATTCTGGATGGTGCGCACGGCTTCGCCTGACCAGCGGGTAAGTCGCCCGGACCCCTCTACGGCCCCGTCAATCATGCGCGGCTCCACAAGTCGGGAAAGCCAGCCTGAAAGGGCATCTGCCGGCCGCCTTATGGTGGCATCATACAGCTCGTCAAACCAGTACTTATTGGCGAGCAGGCGATGGGCCTGAGACTCTACCTCATCGTCTTCCAGTGCACGGGTGCCTTTTTTCACATACACCGAGAAGGCATACCAGATCATCACTGCGGCTGCAGCCATGGCCACCACGGCGAGAATGACCTCACTGCCCGCCGAGAGGGTACTGTAGCTCATGACTACTGTGTTTTCAAGGAAATGGTCAAGCCAATGGTGAATGCCGATGGACTCGCCTATTGCGTGAGGGAAGCCAATGAAGCCACCCACTGTTGAAAGCACAGCGAGCACCACAAGCGGAATAGTCATCACCCTGGGCGATTCATGCAGGTGATGCTCCTGCTCATGTGAACCCCGGAAATGACCATGAAAGGTGAGATAGAACATCCGGAACATGTAGAATGCCGTTCCCATCGAGGCCAGCATCAGGAGTGCGAATACCGGAATGTTGTGCTCGAGCGCATGGGCAAGAATCTGATCCTTCGAGAAGAATCCGGCAAAGGGGAAAATACCGCAAATGGCGATGGTGCCAATCAGGAAGGTCCAGTAGGTTACTGGCATATGGGACTTGAGTCCGCCCATGCGGCGAATATCCTGCTCTCCACCCATGGCATGGATCACAGAGCCCGAACCCAGGAACAGAAGTGCTTTAAAGAAGGCGTGGGTAATGACGTGGAAAACGGCGATCGTATAGGCACCCATGCCAAGGGCCACGAACATGAAGCCGAGTTGACTTACCGTAGAATAGGCAAGTACTTTCTTGATGTCATTTTGCGTGAGTGCAATCGTAGCTCCAAGCAGGGAGGTGAGGAGGCCTGCGATGACGACGACTGCGGAGGCGGTTTCGCTCATCTGAAAGAGCTGGCTGCTGCGCGCGACCATATAGATGCCGGCAGTGACCATGGTGGCAGCGTGGATCAGCGCGGAAACCGGCGTGGGTCCGGCCATGGCATCAGGCAGCCAGGTGTGCAGCGGAATCTGTGCACTCTTGCCCATAGCGCCAACGAACAGCAGGATAGCGGCTGCCGTGGCCACTTCACCATGCAAGCCGGAAATGGCCGTATCCATAATGTACAGCTCACCGAAACTCAGCGTTCCGCAGTAAATAAATACGAGCACCATGCCGAGGATGAACCCGAGATCACCAATGCGATTCACAATAAAGGCCTTTTTCGCGGCGTCGTTGTTTCGCATGTCCTTGTACCAGAATCCAATGAGCATATAAGAGCAAAGCCCAACGCCTTCCCATCCCACGAACATGGTGAGGTAGCTGTCACCCAGCACCAGAATGAGCATGAAGAAAACAAACAGGTTGAGGTAGGCGAAGAAGCGATTGAACCCTTCATCATCATGCATGTAGCCGGCGGAGTATACATGGATGAGAAAAGCCACTCCCGTGATGAACAGCAGGTAGATGGTGCTCAGCGGATCTACCAGAAAGGCGAAGTCCACCTCAAAGCTACCTGCCGTGATCCAGTCAAAAACCTTGACCACCACGGGTTCGCCGTGGAGCTGCGTGCTGAATACCAGCACCGAGGCCACAAAAGACAACAGGATAGCGCCTGCGCCAACGGTGCCAACGAAAGAGCGGGATAGTCCTTTGCTCAGAAAGGTGATATAGAGGAATCCGGCTAGCGGAAACAGCGGTATCAGAGTAACGAGTCTTTCCATGGTCGGCGGATTACCACTTCATTTTATTGAGCACATCGGTTTGGGTGGTTCCCATGTTGCGGTAAAGCAACATCAGGATGGCGAGTCCCACGGCTACTTCAGCCGCAGCCACGACCATGATGAAGAATACGAAAACTTGTCCGCCTGTATCTCCCCACATGCGGGAAAAGGCAACAAGTGCGAGGTTGGATGCATTCAGCATCAATTCCACACACATGAACATCAGAATGGCATTGCGCCGGTAGAGGATACCGAAAATGCCCAGACAGAACAAGATCAGGCTCAGGACCAGGTAGTGTTCTGTCGTTACGCCGGGAATGAGTTCCATAATTGGGAGGAAGGGAGAGTGATCAGGAGTTGAGTTCTTTCTTGGACAGGAATACGGCACCTACCATGGCACCTAAGAAGAGCACCGAGGCCATTTCAAACGGCAGCAGGAAGTCGCGGTAGAGAACCTGACCGAGATTTTCGACAAGTCCGGCATCAATGCTCTCCGCAGGTGCTTCGCCAGCCTCACTTCCTCCCCGGGCCACGCCCACCATAACCAGCAGCAGGAGCCCGGCAGATACCGCGCTTGTCACCTTGCCAATCAGAGTGCGTTTTTCGGCATCGAGCCGGTTGAGGTTGAGCATCATGATCACATAAAGAAACAGAACCATGATGGCGCCGGCATAAACGATCACATGCACCGCAGCCAGAAACTGGGCATTGAGCAGAAGATAATGGCCTGCAATGGCGAAGAAGGTCAGGATCAGGTACAATACACTGTGCACCGGATTGCGCGAGAGGATGGTGGCTACTCCGCCAAACACCGAAACAAACGCAAGGAACCAGAAGAGGTATTCAGTAATCATCGTGAGAGGAGGCGATCCGAATGGGTTTGGTTATGGTAATGGCGCTTGTCCTGTTTGAAGTCGAGCACGGCTTTGGTCTGACGTTTTGATACATCGACTCGCTGATCAGCCGGCTCTACAAGCTTATCCTTGCCGAAGATTTCTTCGCCACGGGTGAAGGAACTCGGCACTATGCGGTCGGTGAGAAATATGGCTTCTTTCGGGCAAGCTTCTTCACACAACCCGCAAAAGATGCAACGCAGCATATTGATTTCGTATACGGCTGCATACTTCTCCTCACGGTAAAGGCCTTCCTCGCCTTTCTTGCGCTCTCCGGCTTCCATGGTGATCGCCTCAGCCGGACAGGCTACAGCGCAGAGGCCACAAGCCGTGCAGCGTTCGGCACCTGCCTCGTCGCGCTTCAATACATGCTGTCCGCGATAAACGGGTGCAATTTCTCGCTTCTGCTCAGGATAACGCACGGTGGGCGTCTTGCGGAAGATGTGGCTCAGGGTGATCAGCATTCCTTTCAGAATCGCTGGAAAATAGAGCTGCTCTGCCAGCGTCAGCTCCTTCTGCACCACTTGTTTGGATCGGTTGGTCAGCATCATGGCTTAGGCGAGTTTTCCGGTGAAATACATGACAAGTCCAGTGATGAAGATATTGGCCAGGGCGAGTGGCAGCAACACCTTCCAGCCGAGATTCATCAGTTGGTCATAGCGGAAGCGCGGGAGAGTCCAGCGCACCCACATGAAAATAAAGATGAAGATGAAAATTTTGAGCAGCAACACGACGGCCTGAACTATGGCCAGGGTATTGCCCTCCAGGCCTAGCTCATGCTGGAACGGGAAGTTATATCCTCCGAAGTACAGCGTAGCCATCACGGCCGAGGAAATGAACATGTTGATGTACTCCGCAAAAAGGAAAAATCCCAGTTTCATGGAACTGTACTCAGTATGGAATCCCCCCACCAGTTCGGACTCCGATTCGGGCAGGTCAAATGGTGCCCTGTTCGTTTCGGCAAATGCACAGATCAGAAAAATCAGAAAGCCAAGCGGCTGATACACCACATAGGCTAATCCCTCATCCTGCTGCCGGGCAATCTCGGCAAGACTGAGCGTGCCGGTGGTCATCACCAGTGCGATGAGTGACAGGCCCATCGCGATTTCATAGGAAATCATCTGCGACGATGCACGAAGTGCTCCAAGCATCGCGTACTTGTTATTTGACGCCCAACCGCCGATCATGATGCCGTACACGCCGATTGATACCACACCGAGCAGGTAAAGCAATCCGATGTTGATATCTGTAACCTGCATCGGATAGTATAGTCCACCGATTTCCAGACCACTGCCCCACGGCACCACCGCTCCGGTCATGCAGGCCGTGAGCATGAAAAAGGACGGGCCGAGGATGAAGAGCCATTTGTTGGACTGGGCAGGAATAAACTCCTCCTTGAAGATCATCTTGAGCCCATCGGCAATGGGCTGGAGAAGACCGAGAGGGCCGGCCCTGTCGGGTCCAACGCGGTCCTGAAGAATCGCCGCAAGCTTGCGTTCCCCCCAGGTCATATAAGCCGCCACGCCAAGTGATACGGCGAAGACGACTACAGCCAGAATGATTTTATATAGGATAATGGGATCCATAGTCAGTCTCAATTGGGGTTATTCGGATCAAGCGCGCCCTGGCCCAGGCCCACCTTGGTGCCATGAGGCAGCGACTTTTTCTGCCGCTCAATGGACGCCTTGAGCGCGCGAATGCTTTCATAGTGGTTGGCTGAAATCACCGAGTGGCGGTCTACGTGGGTCGGGCCTTCAATCACCCAGTCACTGGTCTTTTTCTTGTCGAAGCGGCACTCATTGCAAATCCACTCTTCTACCTCGCCATACTTGTCTTTCCGCGCAGTCACCCGAGCTACATCGTCACCCTTATACCACAACCGCACTTTACCCGTACAATGCGGACAGTCGCGATGGGCGTCCACGGGTTTCGTGTACCATACGCGGCTCTTGAAGCGGAAGGTCTTGTCAGTGAGCGCTCCTACCGGACACACATCAATGACATTACCCGAGAAATCATTGTCAATCGCATTTTGAATGTAGGTGGAAATCTCTGCTACATCACCCCGGTTGATTACACCATGAACACGGCCGTCCGTGAGTTGGTCAGCCACCTTCACGCAACGGTAACAGAGAATACAGCGCGTCATGTGCAACTGCACTTTATCGCCGATATCTGTCTTCTCAAACTCCCTGCGCTTGAACTCATAGCGAGAGGCCTCCTTGCCGTGCTCATAAGCCAGGTCTTGCAGATGACACTCTCCGGCCTGATCGCATACAGGGCAATCCAGCGGATGGTTGATCAGCAGAAACTCCACCACTCCGGCCCGGGCCTCCAAGACTTCTGCGGAAGTAATGTTCTCGACTTCCATACCGTCCATGACTACGGTGCGGCAGGAAGCCACTGGCTTGGGCATCGGGCGAGGGTCCTTGTCAGATCCCTTGCTCACTTTCACAATGCACGTGCGGCAGTATCCTCCGCTCGTCTTGAGCTTGGAGTAGTAGCACATGGCGGGCGGAACAATCTCGCCGCCAATCATGCGCGCTGCGTTCAGGATAGTGGTGCCTTCTGGCACCTCAATCGAAATTCCGTCTATGGTGACTTTTGGCATCAGGCAACGGGTTCAGGAAGGTTATTCAGGCGGAAATAATGCTTCACATCGCGGATCGAGGAGCCACGCTTGACATACTCCTCAAATTCACTGCGGAAATGGCGGATGGCGCTGGCCACGGGCCACGCGGCGGCATCGCCGAGCGGACAAATCGTTTTGCCCTCGATCTTGGCCTGGATATCCCAAAGCAGATCAACATCGGACAATGTACCGTGGCCATCGAGGATCTTGTGGAGGATTTTTTCCATCCATCCGGTTCCCTCGCGGCAGGGGCTGCATTGTCCACAACTCTCGTGATGATAGAACCGCGTGAAATTCCAGAGATTTTTCACAATGCTGGTGTCTTCATCCATCACGATAAATCCGCCGGAACCAAGCATGGTGCCGCTGGCGAAACCACCGTCGGCGAGGCTCTCATAGGTCATGAGCCGGGGCTCGCCATTGGAGGTCTTGAGAATCAGATCGGCGGGGAGAATGGGCACTGACGAACCGCCTGCCACCACCGCTTTCATCCTGCGACCATTGCGGATTCCTCCGCAGTATTCATCAGAATAAATGAACTCCTCTACCGGAACGCCCAGCTCAATTTCATAGACGCCCGGCCTGTTGATGTGTCCGGAGGCCGAAATGAGTTTGGTACCCGTGCTGCGACCAACCCCGATGGCGGCATATGCGGCACCACCATCGTTGACAATGGGCACCACGGCAGCTATCGTTTCCACGTTGTTCACCACGGTGGGACATCCATAGAGTCCGGCTACCGCCGGGAAAGGCGGCTTGATGCGGGGGTTGCCACGCTTGCCTTCGAGCGACTCGAGGAGGGCGGTTTCTTCTCCACAGATGTAAGCCCCGGCTCCGATCTGCACATACAGGTCGCAGTCGAAACCGCTGCCGAGAATGTTCTTTCCAAGGAGTCCGGCTGCGTAAGCTTCGGCAATGGCCATCTCCAGGATATTAGCCACGTAGTAATACTCGCCCCGGATGTAGATGTATGAGGTGTTGGCTCCCAAAGCGTAGCTTGAGAGAATCATACCTTCAATGAGCAGGTGGGGGATGCGCTCCATCAGGTAGCGGTCCTTGAAGGTGCCCGGCTCCGACTCGTCCGCATTGCACACCACATAACGGGGAACTCCGGGCGGCTTAGCCAGAAAGCTCCACTTCATGCCGGTGGGAAAGCCGGCGCCACCGCGTCCGCGCAGGCCTGAGGTCTTCACCTCTTCCACAATCTGTTCGGGGGTCATGGAGCTCAGCGCCTTACGTAAGGCCGAGTATCCACCGTGGTCCCGGTACACTTGAAGGGTGTGGATTCCGGGCACATGGTCGTGCTGGAGGAGTAATTTTTTTCCCATCGGTTGCTTTAACAACCATCCCTATGGGGATGGTTCACGAGCTTCCGACGCTTTTTCTCGGAAGTGGCGCAAAATTAGACGGACGACGCCCCTGCCCAAGTCGGTGGTTGGTCTTTTTTGAACCGGTTTTCCCTGAGGCTTGATTCTGCCTCGTGTACGTCGGCCGAATGAAGGGCTTGCTGTGACCTCGGATAAGGGTGCCTTACGAAGCAAAAGCGCCCGGCCTCTCGCATTCGAAAGGCCGGGCGCCGGTTCTGCATCAATGCGATTATTCGCTGATTATCAGAGTTGTGCTGGTCCTGCCAGCGCCTTCTCCAAGGGTGAGGCTGTACCAGCCGGGTGCCAGCCCGGGCAGGTCAATGGGCACGTCGGAGGGCAGGTCGGCTGCCAGCGCAAAGGAGAGCACCACCCGTCCGGTAGCATCCCGGATCTCACCCCGGGTGACCTCCTGACCGGTCCAGCCGGAGAGCCAAACCATACTTTGGGCAGGATTGGGATACAGCTTGATCCCGGAAGAATAGGTGGTGGAGGACTTCCATGGGTATTCTTCCTGACAGCCGATGAAGCTGAGGTCCTCCGGAGCATGGATGTGCAGCCCGAAGTAATAGGAATCGGTGATATGGCTCACCGGCAGGATGAATGCTGAGCTGTCCACCACCGGATTAATGTCCGTTGGTGCAAGGCCTTCATCCATGTACTGGCTCGCTACATCTAATTCTGCTTCCGATTGCAATCTCCACCGGTTGAGCAGGGCTTGCTCCAGGGAGTCGAGCTGGCAATCACCGAGGTGGGTGAATACCTGACTGGCGATATCTGGTCTGCCCAGGGTGCGGAAGAGTTGGCCCTTGTCCAGCTCCAGATAGAACTGGCTGCGGTAGGTAGAGTCAGTAAGCAGGGTGTCGGTCATCAGGTTGAGCACATCCACATAGCGTTGCACGGGGGCTGTGAAGCTGCTGGTATTGGCTTCCGGCACAATCTCCCCGTCGAGCACCAGATGCTCAAAGGCGGTTTTCATATGGTCGCGTCCCCAGATCATCTTCCACCGGACGTCGGATTGGTTGCGGTCCAGCCCGGAGGTGAGTATCTCATGCAGCAGGTTGAGCGCACTGAGATCACTCGCCGTGCTGTCAAACTGCTCAAGCTGGCTGGCGGCATGCACGAGTGCATCATCAAGTGCAACGCCGTCGTAGGACGGGGTGTAGAGCATGGGATTGCCAGAATCTTCATCACCGGAACGGTATTGTCCTGCAGGCTGCTGCTGCTGTTCTTCGCGCTGAGGGGCAGAGCCACCGGAAATGGTCGCTGACTTTTGGGGTTTGCGGAGGGCTACCACATCGGTGAATTGACGACAGGTTGCTGCAGACGATGGGGATTCATCCACTAAGCTGATGGGGCAATAAAAGTAGGCCGGGGGTGAGCTGCACTGCAGGGAGAATGATCCGGAGTAGAGCTCAATGGCTTCAGCAGGCGGTGATGCCGGCGTTCCTTCGGCTGACCAGACATTGGCTGTTGCGTCCAGTTCCGGCGAGGAGCAGTCATCCGGACAAGCCACACCGGCGATGGTTCCGTAGATCATCATGGACCCGTATTCACCGAAGTGGTTGTACCCCTTGCTTAGCGACAGTGAGCCTGCATGTTCGAGTACGAGGTGATCGCTGTTCTGGTCAAAGTAGTTGTATCCGGCGTTCGTCTGGCTGTCCATGTGCACCATACACCCTTTGCCGGCCAGCACACCGATGCCCGAGTTGGTGAGGGCGTTGCATGACATGACCAGGGCGCCCCCGCGCTTACTGATGGCGATATCGGCAGAGGTGACCGAACTGCCCGAAATGCTGAGGCGTGTCAAACTCTCATCCGCGATGCAGATGCCTCCTTCGTTGTAACCCGATTCTTCACTGAATGTGCAGTTCTGGATGCTGCTGGGGTTTTGCAATGCCTCTGAGTGGACGCCACAATCCTTGAAGTCAGATTCCCGGATGCGGTAAAAGCCACCATTGAACTGTATGCCGGAAAGAGGGCCATCGAGTTCACAGCGGGATACGTGCACCCGGCTTCCATGGCCCTTAATCCGTGTATTCTGGAATCGGCAGTTCGTGAATGATGCGTTGGTATACCAGGGCTGGATCGAAGCATCACCCGCCTCATCATGGTCGTCCATGAAGATGCAGTTGGTGGCGGTGAGGCGCATGTCGAGCCAGATTTGTCCGTTGTTGGTGAGGTCTACCAGACCATTCTCGAGAATGAGGTGGCCCTGTCCGAAGTTCCCATTCCACAGGTTGGCCCAGTCGTCAACGACCAGGATGAGATCATTGGTGTTGCTGCCGCTGATGCGGATGCTGGAACCCTGTCCGCAGAAGATCTCATGATCTGCCGCACCGGTTACTTCTACGTGTCCGAATGTGCCTGGATTGGAAAAGGCCAGCGTGACTCCCGGATGCACATGGAGCTGTCCGCCATCAAGAATCAGTCTTGAAGCTGAGCCATTGAGTTTCCATTCACCGCCTTTATAGATGATTTTTCCGCCGGGCTGCACGATGATATCACCGCGGTTGTCGAGAATTGACCCTGCCTCTACCACCAGCAGTCCACCCTCTTCAATCACCAATTTGCTTCCCGGATTAATAATTGCGAGTCCGCCTGCTTCAAGTCGGAGGGAGGCGTTGCGGCCAATTGTGAGCTGGCCGCTCCAGCCCGAATCAGAACTACTTCCAAGTTCAAGAATTCCAAAGTTTCTTACTTTAACGACAGACGAACCACATCCATTTAGAGTTTGGACATGAAAGAGCTCTTCCAAAGCCAGGGGATTAGTGGACGTGCCAAAATTCACTTGGCCGATGTTGTTTATATTTATTCTTCCGCCTTGCTCAATTGTAATGCTGGGAATGATGTGCGAGCTGTTTGCTCCATAATTGAAAGAGCCTCCAAGGGAATATTGCGCATTCAATACAGCTGGAAGTAATGGAGCACCTCCATCCGATTCGAGGCCTAAGATTTCGTCAAGAATTTTTATGGAGTTTAACTCGGTGATTTCGCTGTGAGCTTGATTGTCAGATTCGGACCCGATGTAAGAGTCGAAAGGACATAATTCCGGATTGTCAGAAAGCAGTTGGTTGATGTTGACATAGGGATCATCTATTGAAATCCCAAGAGCGCTGGCGGTCGGAATGAAGTTATGTTCTTTTATGAAGTAGCTGATGTACGCACAGTCCTCGCTCCTGAGTTTTTTGTTTACACTTCTTACCAAATCCTGCATTGAGGTGCGTGTGCCACCTGGCGCATAATCGTAGTTAGGAGTATTGGCGTTTACCCAGTAGGTTTCGATGTGCTTGGTAAGGTCAGCTCCAATGAGATTGAGCAGGGAACCCAATGCAGACGGATTTTCCTTGACCGTTATTATGACTTGTGCAGAAACCTCCTGATTGGAGTTGGATTGAAACCCAAGGTCGTCGTAATAATAGGGGTCACCTGAAGATGGGAGCAGATAGAAGCGGACTTCAGGACCTGCAAGAAGCGGATGGAGTTCACAGCTGCTGTTGAGTAAGGGCTCGTTAAGGTCGTCATGATTTGCTTCACCATTCATATTGCCATTTGCAATTCCAATGTTCCAGCAATCTTTAGGAAAACCAATTTCATCAAGAGTTTGGTACCACGCATTGCGCACCGGAGGAGAATAAATTTCACTCGAATTCTGCGCATTGAAATATTGGAGGTTGAGCAATTGCCGGGCTGCCGGACGGTTCAGATAGTCCACTTTGAAGTCCATGGCATCATCGCTATGCTCGCTCAACGCATCAATCGTTTGCTGAAGTGCAATGGGAATATATGCGCCGGTGTGCGGGGAGTCCAATGAAATCCAGATTTTGGTGCAGTGATCTTGTCCGTCAAGCTCCATCATGCGCAACGCGTAGCGGGAAATTTGACCACCCATACTCGCACCGGCCACGATATTTTGGTGTTCACCACTTTTGCCATCATTCACCATGAGAAGGAGATGGCGGAGCAATGCCGAATTGTGTTCGATCCAGGTGGCTCCGTCCCGGAAGTCCAGTAATATGATGTCATAGCCGTTAGCCCTAACCGCATCGAGGAGCTGAGGCATTTTCTGCAGCATGGAATAAGGATAATCGGGATTACCCATTCCACTCGTAAATTCACACCATCCAAAATCCCCGTTTCGTTGAGCACTTACGGTGTAGTCAAAGTCGATTCCTTCGACGAAGATGAAAGGCTTGTCAAAATCACCTGAAGGCAAGTAGTAGGCGTTGCCCCGGATTGTCAAGCCATCGAACACCGTGCTGATTTCCCAAGGCAGATCTGGATTTCCCGTTGTTGTCCAGGGTACATTAGGATCGGGATCCTCGTAATCACTAACGCATTCAATGGCTCGGGTTTTAAGGCCGGATTTTTTGATTTCGGAATTCCGGGTGACCTCGAGTCTGATATGTTTCTCATCGGACTGACCAGAATAATTCACCGTGAATGGGACCCCCGGAATGATCGTGCGCCAGCCTAGTCCATCTGCAAAGTCAATTCTGATTTCATCGGGTAATTGAGCGTGATCCGTGAAATAGTATTGTGGTTTGAGCACAAATTTCATAGGCCCCCGGCGATAATTCTTGATGTCGATATAAAGAATCAGGGAGGGGGACGAGTCGAAAATGTCGGGATGTTCCGGATCGTGGAACAGACCAGCTGCAGAGGCTTGAATCCATTCGTTCGTAGTTGCCTCTTCTTTCAGGTAGTGATAATCCATCTCTGCGATTGCGATCGGTGTCACTCCTTCGATACGCTTTATGGCAGAGAATTCCTGAGCCAGATTTTCAAAGTCGGGAATGATCAAATTGTCCGGCGTAATGTCCGCTTTCCTCATTGAGAAAAGGAGATACGAGGCGTCAGCGGGATCAATTTCGGCAAAGAAAGAGCCGTCAGGCGGTGCTGAGGGATGGTCCGTTTGCGTCCAGAAATACCCGGATGAACATTCAGAAAAATTGAGATTTTGAAAGGGCGGACGGACTTGTCCACCCGCTTGCGAATGGGCAATCCAAGCCCATGCCGCCGCGAAGAGCAGTTTTTTCATTTGAGTAAGGTTTTTAGTTTAAGAAAAAAAAATGGGAGGCGGTTTAAGTTCCCTCCCCTTGAGTTAAGCGATGTCTAAAATGGGATCTCAACCGTTAGAGTGTCCAGTCCAGACACAATGACTTGCCCGGGCAATTGTTGCCATTCATAATCCTCCCCAGAAACGTGAATGCGGTATTTCACAGTAATGGGTTTGTGAGTGAGTACTTTAAGGATTGCCTGGCCTGGGACGTTGTCCCAAGTATCATCCGGATCTAAAGTAGTCGCATCATTTCCATACAGACCAGGCTGAAGTTGAATACTCATGGCAGTGATCATGTCAGCATTTAAACCCTGATCTACTCCTATTACCCTCAACCACCCTGGAGCTTCTAAATAGAGGTTTACCGTGCGTCCTGAGGCTTGAAACGGGATCAAATACTCTGGATCTGAAGGATCAGGATAAATGCTTTGCAGACCCCAGGCCTGAACATCAGTAATGTCCTCATTTGAGGGTATTTCAAATATTCCATCCGGGCCGGTGGTGTCCGTTGTAATTTCCGTGTATGTGCCGTTTTCCCATCCAATAGGTGGCTCATAACTCATAAATCTGACCAGGGCTTTATCCACGGGAGTATTTGAACGGGCATGCATCACACGTCCATAAACGGCCTCGCGCTTGGGCTCTTCTTTCTTACAGGAGGATGCGGTCGATAGGATAACAACCATCACCAGTAGTGTCTTTTTCATGGCCTTTTAATTAGGTTTTCGAAAGTACATTTTTCGCACGTTGTTTCAAAGTTAAATGCACGCATAACATATGCGCATGGAATTCGAATTTTTCGAACAGAGACAAGCTGAAGTTGAGGTAATTCGTTCTTGTGTCAGGGTATTGCGTTATGGAGTTTTCATCTGCGATTTAGCTAGCACGGGAGACTGCTTGTCAGCGGATTTTTCCGCGAGTTATTCAGAGTTAAAAACAACCCATCTTCATGGTTAATGTCCGCCTCCTTTATGGACAATTGTTGACACGGGATTTCTCCGGGATCAATTCCCGCATAGCTTGTTCCGTCAGATGGCGCCAACGGATGTTCGGATTGGGCCCGGAAATACCCCGAGGTACAAGGGGCCAGGTTGAGGTTTTGATAGAGCGGACTTACTTGTCCGCCCGCCGGCGAATGGGCAATCCAAACCCATGTCGCCGCAAAGAGGAGTTGTTTCATTTGATTATGGTTTTTTAGTTATGTGTAAAAAAGTGTACGCGGTTTAAGAACACCTCCTGTTTTTTCAGGAGTTCTCAGATGCAGTTTTCAATAGCAAGCTCGCAGAATACTGGCGCCATCATCCCAGGCTATGCAACCGGTGAGCTGCTCCGATGGCAGAGTGCGGTGGCAAGGGGCTTCTCGCGGACGGCGATCGCTGGATCAGTATGGCAGTTCTACCGTAATCGCGTCCATTGCGGGTGCCTTCATGGGATGGGGCAATTCGTGCCATTTCGTTTCTCCCTGAAGATAACAGACGTACCGGTACCTGATATTGAGGGGCACGTTGGAGATCACTTCTCTGATTTCCTGCGTGGGGAATTGTTCCGCGTAAAACTCCGGGTCCAGCAGGACCTGATTGAGGGGATTTGCGGGATTTGTACTCGATGGTCAGGGTATAGATGGGCCTCTGGTTGAGCTGCTGATCTGCGGCAACAAACCGCAACCATCCGGGTGCCTCGAGGTATGACTTGATGGGCATTCGGTTTTTCTGAAAATGGGCTACCTTTTCGATGTTTGACGGGTCCGGATAAATACTATTGATGCCCCAGGCGAGCACATCAGTTACTTCATCGTTGAACGGGATTTCGAAGTAGCCGTCAGGTCCTGTGGTATCCATTGTTACGATAGTATAGGTACCCATACCCAGTTCGGCGGTGGGCTTGTAGTTCAGAGAACGGATCAGCGCCCGGTACACCGGTGTTGATGAGTGGGCGGTATAGACATAACCGAAAATGGACCCTTCATGGTCGTCTTGCTTCTTGCAGGAAAGAAGAGTAAGCAGCATGAGAGAGAGTGCGGACAGAATGGTTTTCATGGCTTTTGGTTGAGGTGTCCAAAGGTGTTCGATTTCCTTTTTTATGGCAAGGCTATCGCCCCGGTTTCGTATGCGCCGGATATGCCGGAGACGCCTGCATAAATCACGTCCATCACGCGTAAATGCCATCCGCAGAGTATGATGCGGTATTCCTGCGGGAAATAAAAACGTACGTTTCTGATGGTGGCGAGCGCATGGGTGATGACGGTTCCCATGGGTACAGCGCCGGGGGATTGCCGGACTGCCGTGCGATCAGTTGATGGCTACGCCCACGACGAATCCGATCCACGGCTTGTCCCGGTAGATCCATACGTCCCGGTCGCCGTTCATGAGGTGGTCCACACCAATGCCCAGTCCGAAGCTCACCGCACTGGATTCGATAAATGCGGCCACACCCGTCTGGATGATCATAGCACTGTATTCTTCACTCCTGCGATTGGCGGTAGTGAACGGCGTGATGGCGGTGCTTCCCGGACCGGCAAAAACGCCCACGTCATACCCCCAGGTTGATTGCTTACAGAACGATCGGCCGAGGGGATCTGTAAATTGCCGTATCGTGTAGATGTCGCGTCTCCATCCAGCGTACATCGCGAGGTTGAAGTCGGTGGTGAGCTGCGGCTGGAGTCCCGATACAGCCGGCCGGTACTTAAGCAGGATGGTGGTGATGTCGATGTCGAGACTGCTCTTCCTGAGCTTGATTGGTGCTGCGGGCAGCGTATCGGAAGGCCGGAGCGTAATGGTCAGCAAGGGATTGCGGTCAAGCTGCTGACCGATTCTGGGATAGAGATCAATCTGGTCTTCCAGCACGTCGGCATACACTGGCTGGGGCTTTCCGGTGCCTGCGCGCAGCGAGTAGGCCCCGCTGTCGAGACCGTGGGTTGAAGCCCTCCGCAGCGTGTTGCAGGAGCCCAGGGCCAGAATTGCACCCAGCACGAGCAGGCAGGATCGGATCGGAGCAAACAGGTGGCACATGGAATGATTAGCCGTTGGGAAATTCAGGACGACTTGTCCGGCTCCTCGGCAGAGCCGGGATACACGGCAACACAGGCTTCCATCGCATGCCTTTCAGGAGGAGAAGAAGCCTTATCTGTTGGCAGCAGTGGTTCTGTTTCTCTGATATGGTCGGGAGTGGATTGACAGAGCTATATTACAAAATTAGTGTGCGGCCATGAGGCCTTAATCAGTTTTTATTTCAATCCAGATCATGCGATAGCTTTCCATTGCGTCCCAAAACGCCGGATAATACTCGTGCTTGCTCGTTTCTGGCGCCCACCGTGGGGAGTGATCACGCTTCCGCTTCCGAAACTTGCGTGAGCACTGGTCTGCTTTGGCGTTTTGAATCTCATGGACGAATGCGCCTTGAGCAAACATTCATGCGCCTCTCCTTTGCATCATGAACCGCCGTGTTCGAGGTCCGTATACGCGGTGGTAGATGCATGTTTATTTGTTTTTAAGGCATGCATGAGTTCTCATGGCTCGGTTGAGAGCCTCTCCCTGTCAGGGAAAGCTGGCAGGGCGGGCTACCCGATTGGCCACTGACTCATTTATTCATCCAGCCATCCGCGATTCCCTGTTTGATGTCCGCAAATGAATAAAGCAGATAAACAGTTAAAATGGTTACTAAAACAGGTTTCCAGTGATTTCTGAGTAATGATTTTAGATCAGGCATCAATGTTTGCATTGCGTTTTTGATTAATTTAAAATCCCCCTTTCAGTACATCGACACCAATTGCATAGCCATAAATTTTCCCATTGGCATCTTTGTAAATTCGGATTTTGTTGCAGGCCATTCCAAGGTTCACTGTATTCCAGGTTTTTCCACCGTCTTTGGTTTCGTAGCCTGTATTCATGGTGCCTACAAAGCCGTGGTTTTCGTCAATAAAACCAATACCAAATTCCCTTGCTCCAGCATCTTCCACCAAATTGATTTCTTGCCAGGTATTTCCCCCGTCTGTTGTTTTGGCAATACGTTGCTGTTTTACATTGGGGTCAGGATTGTACGATTGAATGGTAACATAGCCAACATCCTTTGTTGGAAAAGAGGCCTTCCAGGTACCTTCGAAAGGCCGATGGGATTGATACACATTTTTCCAGGTCTTACCGCCATCACTGGTTTTTAAGATGAGTGCATTGGATTTTTCAATGTCCTCATCCGAAGCGGCACAGACAATTCCGTTGTTCTTGTCAAACATGTTGATGTCAAACAACATTTTGCAGTCCGTATTCATGCTGTTCGATGTCCAGGTGAGGCCGCCATCATGTGAGACCATCATATTTGCCGGACTTCCAACGCGTCCAACAGCATAGATATGAATCTTATAATCTGTTTTTCCGTGGTTGATGTATTGCTCTTTCACGATATCTATCGCGCACAAACCTTTCACATAAGGTCCGGAATAAGAAACAGGATTCCATGTTTTACCGCCATCATTGGTTCCATAAAGTGGAATGGTATCTGTTACATTCGGAAAGTACTCAGTGCCAACGGTTCCAACAAATCCCTTTAAACTGTCCACAAATGCGATACAACGGAAAAATGTCCCTTTCTTTTCCATTTGTTTTTCCCAGGTTTCACCGCCATTTCTGGTGTGGTAAATACTTCCGTATCCGTTGACATACCAGCCTTCTCTTTCGTTGATGAACGTGATGTCATCTTGTTTACCAGGGTAGCGGTCGGTATTCAGTTTGATCCAACCTTTTTCAGGAACCTTAACATCATCCTTTTTGGATAGAATTTCATTGCTCCATTTCACCGCTGATAAACCTACCTCTTGATTGTATTCATCAAACAGCTGTTGAATCTGACCATTGACGAACTTGTTATAGGCTTCCTGCATTGTTCCCGATTTTGAAAAGAAGTGATCGGTTGAAGGGTAGGTCATCAAGGTGGCATTTCCTGGATGGAAATAATTAACGGTATTCACAATTTGCTGGTGATCAGCTCTTGAAAATGCCTGAAAATCAGATTCACCGAACTGTACCAACACTTTTGCTGTGGTATTTTTCCAGTTTTCGAGATGTGGGTAGTCCTGAATTTGTCGCCAGTATTCGGCATTACGGGAATAGATTTTACCATTTCCATCGTATTCCCAACTTGTTCGCAAAACACTATCTGCTTTAGGGTCTTTGGCAATATCCTCTAATCGCTCTTTTTTGACAAAGTATCGGTAATTCAATTCGTATTGTTCGACTACTGATTGTTCCACTTCGATTGGGTTCATTCCTGCCAGCGCATTTTGAACGCGGTACATTTCAATCTGATATTCGAACCAGGATTTAGCGGTCGTACCGTACACCACAACCCCAGCCACTTGATTTCTGGCACTGATAGCTGGCGCAATAATTCCACCCATAGAATGACCAACAATAATGATCTGGGAGCTATCCACGTAAGGGAGTGACTTCAATTTTTTCAGCCCCACTTCAAAATTTTCAACCTCATCCAGTAAATCGCATGACTCACAAGGTGGCGTATTTTTGCTATCTCCCAATCCACTCTTTTCGATGCGAAGTGTTACGTATCCGGCATCAACATAAGCATCCACTATGCGTTTGTATGGATGATCGCTTGTCAATTCATCAATGCTGCTGCACGTATACCCCGGAATAAAGAGCATGGCTGGCATTTTATCTTCTTTGAAGGGTTTATTGATGATGACTCTCAATTGTCCTCCTTTGTACGCTGCTTCGTCGTAAATAACGTTGGCGTTATCATCTGTTTCGTATGGACGAGCAGCGACTTTGGCTTTGAGCGTGATTTTCTTCTTTCCACGAAGCACGGAGAGTTGAATTTCTTGACCCGGTTCGTAGGTTGAAAAGAGATTAATAAATTCATCGATGGATTGGAAGCCTTTTTCTCCGATGTTCAGAATGAGGTCATTTTCCTGCAGTTTCAATTCAACACTTGTTCCCCGAATAACTTGTGCCACTTTACAACCGGAATGGCCATTCTCAGAAACATATTCGATACGGGCGCCAAGAAGTGGTTTGCGCTGAAGTTGAGCCGGAGAGCAAAGGGAGATAAGGGCAAAAGCGAAGAAGGAAAGCAGGCGTAGCATAAGTGCAGTTTTCCTGCAAAGGACTGTTGTGGGAAAAACATGGGATTGTCAAAAATTGCTTTTTTTTATTGATCCCGGAGTCTGTCCAAATTGTTGTTTAAATGCCTTTGAAAAACTAGATACATCTGGAAATCCATAGCGAATGGCTGTGTATAAAATTTCATGCCCGGTGAATAAATCCAATCTGGCGAGTTCGAGTCTTTTTCGCTTTTGGTATTGATATGGAGCAATGCCGAAGGCAGATTTAAACACACGAATGAAATGATATTTTGAAATCCCTGTATGCAGCGCAATTTTTTCCAGGGACAGATTTTCTGTGATATGGTCATCAATGATAGATTTGGCTTGAAGCACAGAACGGAAGACTTCTTCATTCGTGACCTTCTTTTTGAAATCGAGTTTAGACAAATGTTCAAAAACAAATCGTTGATCTGTTATGATTGATTCGGCAAGGCTATAAAACAATTCATTGGACTGAAAATCATTCGTGAAAGATCCCGTTTTTATTTTTTGATTGATCTCGTTCAGGGAATACCCCAGGCTTGTGTTCTTAACATTGTACCGATTGATAAAAAACTGATCTGAGAGTAAAAAATTCTTTAATTCAGAACCATGGACATCATGAAATTCAGCTACTTCAGAAATAATTTCAGATGATATATCAATACAAAGACCTTGGACATTTTCTCTGTGGTCAATTTGTACGTGAGATTTGGTGAACTCATTTCCAATAATATATTCACCGGCACATACCTTGTACTTTTTGTCGTTTACGTAATATGTTTCTTCACCAGATGCAACGTATTTTACTCCCAGGCCAGTGAACGGGCATTCAGCTTCAAACTTTTTGAAGTTTGAAAAGCGAATGGAGTTTTTTTCGTCGTCGGTGTATTTGGTCAGATTCATAATCTAGTCATCGTGATGTTGCGTCGTGTTGGGTCAGGCAGGGGAATCTCACCCTTGACTTCCCACAGATCGGTGCGTGAAGGTCTCCCTTTTCACGGCTCTTCATGTTCTTGTTCGAAGGACTAAATATAGTAGAGGTTGCTCCTGACTGCAATGTGCTAAGAGGTATGGTTTGTGGCGGAGTTGCCGGTGCAACCAGTGGGTCCTTGCATGCTTAAACCCGGTTAATGCGGGTGGAGTCTTCCATTAGAACTAAAACACCAAAAAAGACAAGTGATTGCTCGTTTAGGGAACGGAAGCTTGGTCCATCCTGAGATGAGCGCTCTCAACGAGCGAGATCGAGTATACACAGGCGTTATGGATCGCAATAGAAGGCGGCCGCATAATGCCGGTTGAACAATTCGTTATCCCATATACCCATTTCAGCCTGCTGTGATTGCGCTGACTTCACACCTGGCGTAACACACTTCAGGAAAGTTTGGCAATTCTGAATGTGGTCTGTGATCACCGGATTAAGTACAAGAGTGCCTCGCCTTGACTTCGTGAAACGTTTCGGCTAGGATGTTGTGAAAGCCGCTCCCTGTCATGGAAAGCTGGCGGAGAAGGCCACTTGACTAGTGGTTGGGTTTTTATTCTTTCTTGTCATTTAGAAATTCGTCTGTAAAGTGTCCTCTTCGTTTTGGTTTTGAAAATTTGTCGTTGTTATACGATTGTGAATTTCCTTTTGGAATGGATAGCGAAGTCCAGCCATTTTCTGCAAGCATCTTTCCCATAAATACAATTTGTCCAATGTGATAAGGATAATGTGCGAGTTGTCGATTTATTGCTTCGGTTACAGTGTGTTCCTGATTACGTATATAAACAATTTTGTCAAGGTCGTCCATGGTCAAAGAGTTGATTGCATTAAAAAGACAATGCCAACCTTCGTTCCACCTGTCTAAAAGATCTTCTCTGGTTTTAATATCATTTTCAAATTCCGCATCCCTGTTACGAAATTCTTTTTCTCCGTCTGACGTTAAAAAATCTGTCCAACGTGAGAGCATATTTCCCCAAATGTGTTTTACAATTGTCGCAATACTGTTGCTGTCGTCATTGTATTGCCAAAACAGCTTGTCATCCTGTAATTGCGAAAACGTTTTGTCGCCAAGCATTTTGTAGTACTCAAACTGTTTTTTTACACTGTCTAAATAGTCATTTGGCATATTTTCAAATCTATTTGCTGTTTCGTCCTAAACAGACGGCTAACGTTTTGGCGCTTTGCGAAGAAGCGGATTTCGAAGAACTAAAGCGTCTGATGGCGCTGAACTTCATACGAAGCTCATAACTTCATTTAAGTACTGACCCCGCTTTTTTGCCAAGCGTCTGTATGCGCCCTGAATCACGAATATGACAGTTCTTTCAACGGACAGGACCACGAGAGAGTGAAAATCTCTTATGCGCGGAGTAACGATCCGAAGCTTTAGCAAGTTGAAGCCTTACCGGGGGAGGTCATGAC
>CANGTU010000002.1 GCA_947456965.1 Flavobacteriales bacterium | reverse complement strand
TCCAGGATGGTGGGCGCTCGCTGGCGGGGCTATGATGATTGCGGCTGCCATCTTCATCGCAGCGCGTCGTTTTGATCGTCATGCCGCAGCGGGTATTGCATTGGTCTTATCTGTTTTTGCTGCTGCGGTTTATGCGCCTTGTCTGGGTCAGGGCGACACTGGAATGCAGATTTCATCAGGAATCAACCTGATCAAGGATATTGTTCTCGCTGCTGCTTCACTCGCTTATGCGGGATTGGCTTCAACGAGGATCTGATGATTTTTTTTGTTCATGGTTTTTTGGTTAATTGGGGAAGATGCCTCCGGAAAAACCGGGGGCATTTTCTTTTCCCGCAATGACAGCGGCCATTTCGCAACCTTTAACGGAACAGGCTGGCTGCATCCCGTGTTGTTGTTTCCTTCGCGGTCTAACTTTGTAGAAGAGGAATACGTGCAATGGAATTGTTTTATCTCATCGGAATCGGTTTTGCAGTGCTTGGAATGATTGTGCAGGCGCAGCTCAAGTCCAGGTTTGCCAGGTATTCAAAGCAAACGCTTGGGAGCGGACTCAGCGGACGAGAGGTTGCCGAGCGTATGCTGGCCGACCATCAAATCAGGAATGTCCGGGTGATCAGCGTGCCTGGACAGCTTACTGACCATTACAATCCAGCCAACCGGACAGTAAATCTCAGTGCAGATGTGTACCATGGTCGCAATGCCGCATCGGCGGCCGTTGCGGCACATGAATGCGGGCATGCCGTGCAGCATGCCACCTCATACCGCTGGCTGCAAACTCGTTCAGCTTTGGTACCCATGGTCAGCTTTGCCGGTAACCTTCTTCCCTGGCTCCTCATGGCCGGGATCCTGTTGCTTAGTCGTTTTCCGGCTTTACTGCTCGTTGCTATCCTGCTGCAGGCCGGAGTAACCTTGTTCACCCTCGTGACCTTGCCCGTGGAATACGATGCAAGCAGGCGGGCGCTGGCCTGGATCCGCCAGCAGGGAATTGCTCGTCCAAATGAGCTGGAAGCCGCCCGAGATGCCCTCGCATGGGCTGCCAGGACTTATGTGGTGGCCGCTCTGGCTTCCGTGGCGCAGCTTGTGTACCTGATCATGCTTTACAGCCGTCGGCGCTGATTGCCGGGAGTTGATACAAGTCATCCGACGTCCGAAGATGTGTCATACCGGAGCCGGAGCAGCGTGTTCATGTTTGCAGCATCAATAACCGCTACTCACATGAAACACAAAGATGCACGCACGTTTGCCGGAGTTTGGCTCGACCATCACACCGCGCTCGTCATTACTACAGATGATCACGAGGGGCATGGTGCCTATTCTGTGAAGAAAAAGATCCATTCTCCTTCTCGTGCTCTCCGCGGCAGCAGTGAGCATACAATTAACCAAAAGAACCACGGAGAATCTGAGAAATTCTACAAGGAGATCTCCCGTGAGCTGGAGCAGTATCATGATATCCTTCTCTTTGGTCCTGGTAAGGCGCAGGAAGAATTGTTCAACCACATGAAGGAGAACAAGCATTTTCATGGTCACAACCTGAGCATTGACAGTGCCGGTAACCTGACCGAGAACCAGATGCTCGCTAAGGTTCGTGACTTCTTCAAGCCGTACGTGCACGGTTGATCAACAGCCAACAGGGGCATGAAGGGCGCTGTAATGGCGCCCTTCATAATTCCGGGACTATTGTATTTTGGCGCTAAACTTGCAATCGCGAGCGAGTTGATTATGCCTATGATTCAGCGCTTCACTTGCCTTATCCTCCTCACCTTGCTGGTTGCAGGGTGTGCCAATCCGCGTCGACTGCTTCGTGAAGCCGAGATTCTGGAACAGGAAGGCATGCGTGCCCGGGCTTTTGAGGCCTATTCGGCCATTTACAATGATCATTCAGATGCCCGCGCTCTGGTGGGTATGCGCCGTCTCGCCCAGGCCCAGCTTGAGGAGCAGTTTCGCGATGCGCAGACGCGCTGCATGCGAGGAGATTTCGAAAATGCCCTGGCCGATTATGAAAGGGCATACCGATATGCTGAACAACACCGGGATCTCGAGCTCCGCATTCCCGTGAATGCGGAAGGTCAGCAGGTCCAATGCCGGTCAGATTTTGTCAAATCACTCTACGGCCGGGCTGAGCAGGCCGTGCGCGATGAGCGCTTCGACGAGGCGAAAAATCTGCTCGACCGGCTTCGACGAATTGACAGGTCGCACAGGGAAGCCGAGTACCTCGCACTCCTTTGTGATATTATCCCTCACTATAACCTTGGAATCAAGGCCTATCAGCTCGGTCTCTACCGCGATGCCTACTCCCATTTCCTGGAGGTTACGCGTCTGGACGCCGGTTATCGCGATGCTTTGGCACTGAGGGATGAGTGCATGAGTAAGAGTAAGGTAACCATGGCTTACCTGCGTGTGGACAATCCCAATGTGGAGAATGCCATTGAAATTTCGGCAGGGGCTACCATCAAACAGTCCATTCTGGCTCTGAAAGATCCGTTTATTGAACTACTCGATCGCGATAATACGGACCAACTGGTCGAAGAGCAAGTGAAGGGGATGACCGGTTTGATTGACGAGCGCTCAGCTATTCAGGCCGGAAAACTGACCGGCGCCCGCTATCTGCTTACGGGAGAGATCCTGACCTATGAGCCGGTAGTGGCTCATCAACGGGCCTATGATCGCAAGGCTTACCTTGGACCCACGGAGAGCAGCAAGAAGGTGCGCTACACGGAATATCGTCTGGGCAGGGGGCTGGACGCCAGTTTCCGCTATCAGTTGATTGATGCTCAGACGGGCCGCGTGCATGCTTCTGCCGTAGTTCCATTCAGCGAGCGGGACAATGTCGTGTGGGCCGATTTCGAGGGAGACTACTCCATGCTCTGGCCGGGAGAGTGGAAATGGCAACTGATAGGATCGCGGGAGGATGTCGTGCACCGGGAAGCGCGCGATGAATTGATGGCCCAGTTCACGGGTCGCAAAGGACCAGTAAGCGAGCAGGAACTCATGCAACAGATGCTAATGTCTGTGGCTGCCGAAGTCAGCAGAACTGTGCGGGATTTTCGTCCTTAATCTTCACCGGATCTCAGGAAATCGACCAGATCGGCGTTGCTCCAGCGCTGGCTGAAGAAAGGCTTGAAAGGCGCGAACGGCTGGATGGGCTTCAGCGGCGCGAATTTCTGAAAGCCGCGAAAGGGTTCCCACTCGTTGTAGGCCATCATAAGTGCACCCTTGCGCGAGCCTACTATGTCACCCTGCCGGTCGTAGATTACCCCATTCTCATACCAGCCCAGAAAGCTGCGGTTAAAACCGAAAATGCACACGTCTCTTCCATCGCGACCGAGAAAGGCGACGGGAGTTCCATCCCACAGATAGATGACATCATCCTGACCGAAATCCACATATGCCACGGGCTCGCCACTGGAATCATACCATGCGAGTTGCTGGGCAGTGCACCAGCCTGCTGAAAAAAACAGAACAACCGCGGTGAGGGCAACGAGACTGAGCAAATGAAAGGGTTTCATAGGCGGATGAGTTGATCGTGAAACTGCAAGAGTCCTGGAAGGAGGAGGTGGCGATCATCATTGATCCAAACTTCGGTGGCGAGTGCTTCGCGTTCCGGGTCAGTCCACTGACGTGCCATGCGCCGGCGCACTTCCTCTTCCGACATCCCATCCCGGTGCATTACACGATGGATACGTAAACTTTCCGGAGCTGATATGGTGATGATCCGCGCGCAATCCAGGTAGGTGCGCGACTCGAAGAGGATGGCTGTTTCCCGGACCACGTAGGGCGCTTCCTGATTCGTAAGCCAGGCAGTCCAGCGCAGTTGTACGCGGGGGTGAATGATGGCGTTCAGGCGAGTGAGAAGCTCTGGATCGGTGAAAACCCGGCGGGCCAGCTCACCGCGTAACAACTGCCCCTGATCAAACACGTCATCACCGGCGATGGCGCCAACTTCCCGCCGCACTTCAGGCAGGGCGTAGAGCTCACGCGCTTCCTGATCGGAGTCGAAGACCGGAATACCCAGTACGCGGAACACCCGGGCCAGTGTGCTCTTCCCCGAACCAATTCCACCGGTAAGCCCAACGATGCGCATGTGATGCTAAGGTAGTTCGCCGGATGCCAGGATGTGTGGGCCGCAGGAGGTTATCTTCGCGGGAAAATTCAGCAGCCCATGCCGATCATTGCGCCTTCTGTTCTGTCTGCCGATTTCGCGAACCTGCAGCGGGATGTGGAGATGATCAACCAGTCGGAGGCCGACTGGTTCCATGTCGATATCATGGACGGGGTGTTTGTCCCCAATCTGTCCTTTGGTCTGCCGGTCACGAAGGCCATTCATCGGCACGCGATCAAACCACTTGATGTGCATCTCATGATCGTAGATCCGGACCGCTATGTCGGAGCTTTCCGTGATGCAGGAGCCAGTATGCTTACAGTGCACTTCGAAGCCTGCACTCATCTTCATCGCACCATTGAAGCCATTCACACAGCGGGTATGAAGGCCGGCGTGGCCATCAACCCGCACACCCCGGCCGCTTTTCTTTCCGAGGTTCTCGCTGATCTGGATCTGGTGCTGGTCATGTCGGTCAATCCTGGTTTCGGCGGACAGCAATTCATCGAGCATACCTACACCAAACTGATGGATCTGAAGCGCCTCCGGGAAGTCACAGGTTCTGATGCCTTGATTGAAGTGGATGGCGGTGTAAATACGAGCAACGCCTCGCGTCTGGTGGAGTCGGGAGCCGATGCCCTGGTAGCAGGCAACTTCGTGTTCTCATCCCCCGATCCGTCTGCAGCTATAGCCTCCATGAAGCGTGTCTAGGACCATCACCTCACCCCCCTTTACCATGCCTAAGAAACACACCAATGTGACCATCTTCAAGCTGCGGGTCATCATGGACACCGAGCAGGATGTTTTTCGCGATGTAGAAATTGAAACAACGGCCACGTTTGAGGAGCTGCATCGTGCAATCCTCGATGCCTTCGACTTTGAGGAAGGGGAGATGGCCAGTTTCTATATGAGCAATGAGAATTGGGAGAAGGGTCTGGAGATTCCGCTCATGGATATGAAGCAGGGCGAGGCTGCCGCTGCAGTGAGTATGTCGAATACCGCAATCGGTGACATGGTGGGAAAGCCGGCCGACAAAGTGCTTTACGTCTATGATTTCCTGCGGATGTGGATATTTTACATCGAACTGATCGAGATCAAAAAAGACACCCCGAGCACAATCTATCCCCGGGTGTCTCTCGTGTATGGAGATGCGCCAGCCCAGGACTCGAAAGAGATGGATCTTTTCGGGCAGGAATTTTCAGCGGAGGATATGGATGAATTCAATAGCGCGGGTGGGGGAGATGATGAGGATGACGATGAGTTTGGCCGGGAAGATGAGTACTTTGACGAGCAAGATTTCGATGGTTCTTATGAGCATCGGGACGATGATTAACCGCGCTATGCTCATTTTTGTGTAATGAAGAAGTTTTGCCGAATGACCTTGGCCGGGACTTTCCTGGTTCTCTGCGGATGTGAATCCGGCGAGCGCAAGGTCACACCCGAAATGCTGCACTTTCCGGAGAGCGCGTCAGGCACTGCATCCGACACCGATGATCTTCCCCGGATTGCATTTGAGCTGTCGGAGTTCAACTTTGATACGATCGCCATTGGTGAGAAGGTCATGTACAGCTTCCGGTTCACGAATGATGGCGGTTCTCCGCTGGTGATTGATCGCGTGCATCCATCGTGTGGATGCACGACGCTCAAGGACTGGCCCCAGCAGCCCATTCAACCCGGGGAGGGAGGATCCATCACCGTCGAGTTCAATTCCACCGGTTTTTCAGGCCCGATTGAGAAAACCGTTCAGGTATCCACGAATGGTGTTCCCCGTGACTGGTACCTGAGGTTGAAGGGGTTTGTAGCGGGGCAAGAGGGACGCAAGGAGCAGGATAATCCGGTGCAGATGGAGCGGATACGTTGAAATAGATGATGCGGCCGGCGCATCGCTGGCCTATTTTTGCCGCAAAACCACACAAGCGATGATTGCTATTTTCCTTCAGGCACCAGGCCAGTCGGGCGGAGGTTCAGGCCTCCTGATTATGATGGTAGGCATGTTTGCCATCATGTACTTCTTTATGATTCGTCCTCAGATGAAGAGGATGAAGGAAGCCAAGAAGTATCAGGACTCGATCCAGATTGGTGATAAGGTGGTGTCCACCGGAGGTATCCACGGCAAGGTCGTGGAAGTTGGAGATACGGATGTGGTGGTGTCCCTCGATCAGGGCCGCATGCGCATAGAGAAGGCCGCCTTGAGCCCCGACCGCAAGGTGACCGAGGGTCAGAAGTAAACGGTGTTGCGGCGTTTCATTCTGGTTGAGCTCTGGTTTCCATCCGGAGTGTTGCGGTTTATCCTTTTCCGGAGCGCTGGTTAGCGGGCCGCCCGAACAAGGCAGAGAAGCCTGTGTTTTGGATTCTATGAAGAGCAGTTTGCCGGTCGTTGGGTGGGTAACGGGTTACCTGCTCGTTTTTACGGTGATTTGTCAGCTTGAATCACCTCTCTGGCTGAGAGCAGGGATGTTCACCCTTTCACCGTTTCTGGTTATCTATATGGTGTGGCGCGTACTCCATGACCGCACGGTGGTGGTGCCCGATCTGGCTCCCGATGATGAGTTCGGGTACACCGACTACAAACCCCGCAAATAGGTCCTCATATCTTCAGAAATCCAGCAGCCTGTGCCAGCGTTGCCAGTCCGATCACGAGGATCAGGAGCAGTACAGTTCTCTTGAACTGCTTCTGAGTCATTCGCTCCAGAATCAGTTTGCCCAGCCAGGTTCCCAGCCACGACGCCATAAAGAGCACGAGAATATAGCTCCAGAGTGCGTCGGCCATGAAGCCGTGTCCGGCATAGATGAACATGCGCGACAAGTCCACGCCGAAGTCGATGGCGGCGCTGGTTCCTACGAAGACATCTTTAGGCAGGTTGAAGGCGGCCATGGACATACCGCGAATGGCTCCACCGGTACCCAGAAATCCGGCAGCAAATCCGGCGAGACTTCCCCCTGCCATGGCGTTCCAACGCGAGGGTGGAATGACTATCCGGGGTACCAACAGAAAAATCGAACTGAAGAGCACGAGGAATGACCCGAGGAGCCATTCCGCCACGGTCTCATTCAGGGCGGTGGTAAGGAAGGCGCCTACAACCGTGAACACAATGCTGGCGACGCCGAAGAGCAGCAGCACCTTTTTATCGATGTGCCGGCGGAACAGGATAATCTTGCTCGTATTACTGAATACGTGCAGGATGCTGGTGAGCCCGAGGACGAGACCCCGCGGGAAGACCAGTGAGGCCAGGGGGACGAAGAGAATGGAGGAGCCAAAACCGCCGACGGTCCCTACGATTTCGCAGGCGAGAGCGAAAAGGGCAAAGAGCAGGAGATCGGTCAAATCACCGGATCAGTTGGCTGCCACTTCGTGCTGGATGCGCTTGAGGGCGAGTTCCTTGGCGAAGTCGGTGAATACGCGAACGGCTTCGGTAAATGCGAAGCGGTCCTCGAAATTCTTCTGTACGATATTGCGCCGGGCCATTCCATTAATCAGCGTACGTCGGCTATCAGGATCGCGCAATGCTTTATTGCTCTCGATCAGATCAATGAATGAGCTGTTCTCGAAGTAGCGGTCCGTTTCCTCGAAAGTGAACTCGTGGAAGTCCAGCGCCTCCATGAAATTGCGTCCATCGCGGTCGAGCTCGTAACACAAAATGGCAATGAAGATGCTCACATCGCGGGAGAAGTTCTCCTGAGTCTCCTTGCTCAGCAGGTAGCTGAATTCGGGCTTGGCAACCATTTCAAGGTCGAAGGATACCTTGAAAAATTCCTGATAGAAGGATTCATTCTCCCGGAGGCTGTTGAAATGTTCCTCGCTGGCCAGGATGAACTTGCCGTTCATCAGTTCTTCAACGATTTGGCGGTGGTGGTTGGGATATACCATGGTGAATGGGATAGGTCAGAGTTTGAGGGCGGGTTCTACCTTGAGCTTGGGCACGCTGATGCGCGACGTGGTGGTACTGATCGTCACCCGCTCATTCTTTTTCGGGAATTCAATGCTCAGGTCTTCATCGAACAAGAGACCGGTAAGCGCGAAGAATTTTTCTGTGTCAATGTGGTCGAAGTCCTTATTCAGCATCTTCACACACCAGCCGAAGAAGTCGTTCACGGGCATCTGATTGCGAAGCTGGCCCAGAAAGTAGTCGCGGTCGAATATCCATTTGTCGAAATCACTCACTCCATCTTCGAGGTATACCACATCGGGCTGCTGGAATTGCTCGAAGAATTCGCGCACCTTGAAGAGCATGTCTTTGGAGTATGCCATGGTGCGGCTGCCCTTGAGCAGGGGAGGTGTTTCCATTCGATATGGATTCCTCAGGAACTCAATGAAGCCGGTCAGGATGAGGGATTCAGTGCGGATGCGTTCGAGGAGAGGAAGAAGTTCGTTGGTGAGGATGCGCGACTGGCGAAGCAGATCCTGGTTGGTCTGAATAAGCTGAACGTACAGTTTTTCAAACTCGATTCGCGCTCCCTCATCACCGAAGTCAAGGCGTCTTCTGTTGGCGTATTCGCTGATCTCAACTACCCGGTTGGCTACTGATTCAGAGTGGTTAACGTCGAGAATTTTATTGAGCGGGAGGATGTAATACTCAATCCAGAATGAGGCTTTATGTACTTTCTCCCGGTATTCCACCCGGTCGATGTTGGACTTGAGGTCGCGTGTTTCATTGAGCAGGCGGAAGGCATTTCGCTCAACGAGATCCACAAACTCCCGCACCTGCTGAGAGAGGTTCTTGATCCGCTCCAGAAGGATGTCCCGGTCGGTTTGCTCGCCCTTTCTGATCTTGAGGTAGAGCTCCGTGATGGAGCTCTTGTACTTCTCAATGGTTTCCGGCAGTAGTGGCTTGAACTCAAAGAGAAGAAACTCCATGAGTTTGAAGTATACATCGCGCATCTCGAAGTCACTTCCCACAGTGCGTACCACCCGGTATTCCCGGATGCGGTTTTTCATGTTCTGCCCGTGTCGGTTGCAGACCATATCAAAGACCTCACGGGTAATCACACCGTCTTGTGACTGGTATTCAAAGAGGTCGCGCACCACATCGAAGTGATTGTGCAGAAAACTGAGGATGGTTCTGGGTTCGGCCTTGATCATGCGGCAGGAATGGGTTAGGCTTCTTCTTCCACAATCAGGTTGTACTTCACACGTACCTCCTCCAGGTGGTCTATCGCCACTGGAACAAAGGCACTTAAGGTTGTCATTTCAGTCATGGTTTGTTGTCCGTTTTTTTACTTATCACACCACTCTCACTCCTCCTTACTTCTCTTCCCTTCTCACTTCCTCACTTCCAATTTCCATCCATCCTTCCATGCTTACTCACTCACTCACCTCTAATCCTTCCCCTTCCTCCATCGGCTTCTGCACTGCCTCATTCTCCTCCCGGCGCACGGCATGCTGCTTATCGTTCAGGTTGATCTTACCCTTGGAGCGGAAGATGAAGTAGTATTTTGAGAATCCATCGTAGGGCTGAGGTGCGGCGAAAATGGGAATGAAGTTGTGCTCTTTGCAGAACTGGACCAATTGCGGACGGTTCTGCTCGTCAATTGTTCCGATCTCATCAATAAACAGGGCTATCTTGTTTTCCGGACTGCTGATGGCCAGTCGGTTGATGATGGCCATTACAATCACCAGGCGGATCATGCGGTCGGTACCATCGGATTCTACCTGCTCCTTGAGGTCCACGCGCTTCACATGACCTTTTACATCCAGCACAAGCTCGATATCGAACAGGTCAGCAAAATCAATCGTTTTTCCGGTATCGAGATATGCATTCAGAATCTTCAGGTCTTCGCCTTGTTCAAAGTCAAACGCGAGTTGAGCGTTCAGGTTTTCAATAGCAGAAATACGCTCGAGGTCATAGAGGAGGCGCTTATTGTCCACCAGCTCAATCCGCAGCGACTCGATATTTGAAATTCTGGTTTTAGCCAGGCTGTCATTGAAGCGATTGTATACGAAGGCCTTGAATTCCTCGTAGCGCTTGCGTAATGTGTAGGCAGGATTGGCAAACTGAGTGGAGATGCTGCCGAGGAGCCCGTCGATGCTCTTCTCCTTATCTCCAATGCACGCGATCTCATCCTCTATAAAGCGGATGAATTCGGTTTCATCGGCAATCGCGGAGTTGGTCTTGAAACGCAACTGATCGAACCCCCGGTCGCGGGAGGATTTGAGTGTTTCGCGGTCTGAGTTGGCCAGGCGGATCTTTTGGTAAATCTCATCGAGGCTTTCAGTGGTTTCGTAAGCGGTGGGCGTGACACCGAGCATCTCCATTTCCTGCTTGTGGTTGCGGAGTTCGTGCAAGCGTTCTTCGCTCTTGCGCACATCCTCACGCAGGGTTTCGAGCAGCAAGGTCTTCTCGGCCATTTCCTTCTTGAGCTTACTCAACTCATCCTCCAGGGCATTGAGGGAGCTCTTCAGTGCGCGCAGTTCCTTTCCCAGTACATCGGTTTTCTTCTCAAGCTCCGGACGTGAGTCAATAAGGCGGATTTTCTCCTTTGTGTTTTCGATTTCCGACTCAATCCTGGCGAGTTCCTTCTTCGTCTTGTCCAGGTTGAGCGCCACCCCCCACAGTTTTTCCAACTCACTCTTTTCCTTCCGCAGCTCTTTCAACTCGCCTTTGAGTAACTCGGCGGAGGGGATGTCTCGAAGCTTAAGATCCTTGGGCAGCTTGACTTCTCCGTCGAAGATCGTGAGCGCAGCTCCGGTCTTGGTGACCTTTTTCTTGACGAGATCTCCGGACAGGCTGGAAAACTCGGGAGAGAATATCGTGTGGAGAAGCTTCCGGGTGTCCTCTTTGGAAGTGATTTTCTGTATGAGCTGGTTGTCGTAGTTGCCAATCTGTTGCTCGAGTATCTGGCAATGATCATCAAGTTTGTTGAGCTTGGCCTCAAGCTGCTTGCTGTCAAGCTGCTGGTTCTCCACCTGAGTGAGTCGCGCCTCGGTTTCGCGGCGCGATTTGTCGAGGTTGCGAAGAGCTTCCTGCAAGAATTTCTTTTCTTCAAAACTGCTGATACGTTCGAGCTCGGCCTGCAGGGTGATGAATTCGCGTTCGCGCAGCTCGATCTCGGATTCTTTCTTTCCGATTTCTCGGTTCAATTCTTCCTGACGTGGCTTGAGCTTCTCGTTCAGGTGTACAAGGGTGGTCTGGTGGACCTTTTCTTTCTCCAGTCGTCCGGAATCAAGGGCCTGCACCACTCCGCCGTATTGCTTTTCAAAGGCATATACAAGGTCGCTGACGATGCGCGTCTTGGCGCGATAGAGATTCACCACTTCGCGGAATTCCTCAAAGTCTTTCTGAATGGACTTAATGACCTTGATTTCTTCATTGATCCGCAGGAGGTCGTTGATGTCTTTCTTGTTCTTTTGCGAAAAACTCAGCCCTTCATGCTCCCGGTTGTCGGCTACGATGAGGCTCTCCTTAAGGGTCTTGTTGGTGATCAACTTGGAATTGATCAGGTAACGGTAAACCTTGGAGAAGTTATTAGAAAGCCCGTCTGTGCGCACACTCTCTTCGAGCCATACCACGGCTTCGTTGCGGCGGCCGCGCATGTAAACGGAGTTGAAAACTTCTGTCTTGCTCTTGAAGAGGTAGAGTTCCACTCCTTCAGCGGCGAGGAGATCCTGCACCTCGTCCCATTTGCGGATGCGCTGCTGTTGGCCATCTTTCCGGAAAAAATGGTCGTGGTTGTATTCCCCGTTGATCCGGTAATATTCCAGTTCACCTTCGCTGTCACGCTTTACCAGGATGCAATAAGAAGCCGTGTTCTTGCGGATCTCAAAGAGGATATAGCTCTGGTTGTGCGTGGGAAAGTAGTGGTGGATGGTTTCCTTGTCGCCTTTGCGCTGGCCGGAAAACGACATCTTCGATCCGTCCACGATGAAGAGGAAGTTGAGCGTGTAAATCAGGGTGGACTTTCCCACGTTGTTCGGTCCCACCAGTTGCAGTGAATCACAATCGTCCAGACGCATCTCTGCGTTCACATATGTGCTGGTGTTGATCCCGATAATGCGTGTAATCATGCTTGTTCAGGTATTGGTGCCTTCAGGTCAGACGGCGGCTCAGGCCACTGCTCCAAGGCAATGAACAAAACTACCGGGCGCCCCGGCGGAGTACAAGGCGTGTTAATGGAATGAGGATAAATCGCTATTCTCCTGATGAACAGGTTGGTTTTCACCTGTAAAGGGTAATGGGTTGTGGAAAAAAAATACAGTTACCGCGTGGTGTGCTCACCTGCGCTTCCGAACCAGTCGGGTGGCGAGCCAGCCCATGGGGATGTAAGCCAGGATGAGGTCAGCAGTGCTGAACCACAGGGGGGCAGGAATCTGGAATACGGCTACGATTCCGGCCATCTGGAAGAACAGGGAGAGCACCCAGGCGGTGCTTGCGCGCCCGGATAGCCGGAGCGCCAGTAGTGCTCCGAGAAGGGTGCCCAGCGCATGCGCGAGGAAGGGGACAATATAATGCTTCGGCTCGAGCAGGGGAAGGGCTGCCCGGATGCCTTCGGCCGTGGTAAGGTCAGTACCGTTGGGTGATGGAATGAGTATGCTTCCGTAATGAATGATACCCATATTGACCACACTGCCGGACACCACTCCGGCTATGACAGAAAGGATATTGCGCAGGTAGGCGGGCATCATCAGGGTTGGTTGGGTTTCGCGGGTTTTCTTGTTGCTGCTGCAAGCTGGCTGAATGCGACGGTGAGCTGTTGCACAGCTTGCCAGTGCTGGGTGGCTGACAGGCCTGCCGGTGGTCCGTAGGGTGTTTTATTGAGATCAACCACGTATATTCTGCCGTCGACGGTATGCCGCAGGACATCAAGTTCGCAAAAGTCAGCCCCCATCGCACGGGCAAAGGCACCGAGCTGATGCAGTTCTTCGGGGCTGAAATGGGCCGATGGAATGAGTAGTTCGGAGCGTTCGACCTGATTGGTAAATCGGACTTCGAGCCGCTTGTATTTGGCGTAGGCAAGGGGCACTGCACCCCCGATGACGGGCACGCGGTAGTCCACCACATGGTGATCGCCCGATTGATTGTCGATGACCCGCTGATACACTTGACCGGGTTCGATCCGGGCTATCGGACAATCGATGATTTTTCCATCGTGGAGGGCGTTGGTGCTGCTCTTCTGAACGGCCTTTCCGGTGAACGTGGTGGGGTCTATGGTGAGTCCGTAGCCGAATACATCGCCATGGACTTCATCCGTGTGTTCTTTGGAAATATCGGTACACGCGGCATTCAGTATGGTATTTCCGGGGTAACGTGCGAGCAACGGGTCAGCGCTGCCTGTGGTGCTGTCCTCGAAGTAGAGGATGATGGAGGGACGGCTGACGGGTTTGTTGGTGAGTCTCATGCCGAGTGCGGCTGCAATCTTGCTGAGGGTGGTCTTTTTACTGGGATAGTCCGGCCATGCCACGATCACGGGTAGTGTGCCGCCATGGCGCAGCCAGCGCCACATATCACCGGCCAGAGAGCGCACATCCTTGGCCAGCTTTTCGGTCAAGGGCATGGATCTGCGGTAGTGGTTTCGGAATCCCTTCATCGGAGCATGGCGGTAAGAAAATCGCGTGAAAGATCACCTCGGGCAGGTGAATACTCGCGTCCGTAAAAGATGATCTGCAGGTGGAGCTTATTCCACAATTCCTCGGGAAAGTACTTCTTCGCATCACGCTCGGTTTGCTCCACGCTCTTTCCGTTGGTCATCTTCCATCGCACCATGAGGCGGTGGATGTGGGTATCTACGGGAAACGCCGGCACTCCGAAAGCTTGAGCCATCACCACGCTGGCGGTCTTGTGTCCTACGCCAGGAAGGGCCTCAAGCGCATCGAAGTCTGCGGGAACTATTCCACTATGCCGCTCGATCAGCAATTCGGAAAGGCGATGGATGTGGCGGCTCTTGGCGGGTGAGAGTCCGCACGGCCGCACAATGGCCTCGATATCGGCCACCTTTCTCTTCACCATGTCAAACGGATTGTCGGCCAGTCGAAACAGCTCCGGCGTAACCTTATTGACGCGCTCATCGGTGCACTGGGCTGACAGAAGCACGGCGATGAGCAGGGTGTAAGCATCGCGATGGACCAGAGGAACGGGCGTCTCGGGATAGAGCTTCTCCAGTTCGCGGATAATCATGGCGGCTTTTTCCTTTCGCGTCATGGCTGGATCAGCGGGTCACGATCTGTCGGGTCTGCTGGGCAGTGAATACCAGGGATTGCTTCCAGCCGGCCATCTCCAGGGTGAGGTAGTTCTTCTGCCCGGGAAAGGCATCCACGAGCAGGGTATTCGTGATGATCATCGTATTAAATGCGACTGGCGGCGGATACTCGAAGTACACATAGAGCCGGTCATGCTCCACCTCTTTGCCTATGTAGCTGAGATTCACCGGCAGGTTGTCTATGATCACAGAAAAATGCTGCTTCACATAATCGCGTACGAGATGGTCGGCCAGTGGCGACTCCCTGTCATCGCCGATGCGCAGGGCAAGGGGATTGTCGCCGGCCAGCGCCCGCTCGAGGTCATGGGTAAACAGGCGGATGGTCACTTCCATATTGCCGGCCTGCACATGGTGGTAGATGGTGGAATGGCTGACGTAGAAGGTATGGGGCAGTGCTGCCTGAGCGACGATCCAGAGGATAGCGAGAAAGAAAATGCGATATGCCTGCACGGCGCGAAGTTCGTCAAGTTTAGGATTCGCTGCATCGTGAGGGAGGCCTTACTTTTGACGCATGTCAACAGGGCTCAGCGAGCAGTCAGCAGAGCGGGTAAAGGAACTGGTATCCGGTGCCCGCCTCACGGTCATTACCACCCACAAGTCTCCCGACGGTGATGCAGTGGGTTCAACCCTCGGGCTCTGGCACATCCTGCGCTCAGCGGGCAAGGAGGCCGTTGTGCTGGTTCCGGATGAAGTGCCGGAATTCCTGCGTTGGATGCCGGGCTTCGACGGCGTGCGGGTGTTTTCCGAAGACCCTCAGGGCTCGTCGCAGCTGATTGCTGAAGCGGATCTTCTTGTTTCGTTGGATTACAACCACCTGAGCCGCACGGGCCCGGAAGTGGAGACGGAGCTGCGCAAGAGCAGGGCGCCATTTATCCTTATTGATCATCACCAGCAGCCGGAGGCCTTTGCCGAAGTGACCTACTCTGATACGCGGGCTTGCAGCACGGCGGAGATGGTGTACCGCATGGCAGTGCAACTGGGCTGGAAGGATCATATTTCAGCCGGTGCAGCGGAGTGTATTTATTGTGGTATCATGACCGATAGTGGTTCATTCCGTTTTCCTGCAGTATCACCGGATACGCACCGCATCGCGGCGGAACTTATGGAGCGAGGACTCGACCATGCGCGGGTGCACCGCGAGGTATACGACACGAATCTGCAGGATCGGCTGAAGCTGATTGGTTATGCCTTGAATGAAAAGCTCGAAGTGATTCCGGAATGTGCCGTGGCTTTTATTGCGCTCACGCGGGATGAACTGGAGCGCTTCAATTACCGCCCGGGCGATACGGAAGGGCTCGTCAATCAGGCACTCAGCATCCGCGGTATCAAACTGGCCGCCTTCTTCCGCGAAGGTGCCAATGAGGTCAAGGTTTCTTTCCGCTCGAAAGGCTACTTCGATGTGAACCGCTTTGCCCGCGGCGGATGGAATGGGGGCGGGCATATGAACGCAGCGGGTGGCAGCAGCCCTGAGTCCGTGGAAGAGGCAATAGCCCGGTTCCGGATCGAGGTGATGGCGCTCCGCGAAGAGATCCTGAAGGCATGAGAACGATGTTCATTATCCTTTGCTGCGCGCTGCTGGGCTGCAATGGTTGCCGCGACCAGCGTGAATCATCGCAGGCGGACTACAGGGATATTCAGGAGGCTCTCATCGAGTCCAACCGCCGCCGGCATCAGCAGGAGGATGAACGCATCAAGGCATTCTGCCTCGAAAAACAATGGCCTGTTTCGGTGACCGGTACCGGACTCCATTATTGGATCTACGAGCAGGGAACAGGTCCCAAGGGCACTAACGGTCAGGTGGCCGTGGTGGCTTACACCATCAGCCTGATGGATGGCAAGGTGTGTTACACGGCAGATCGTCTGCATCCCGCACGGTTTGTCATAGGCAAGGATGCCGTCGAGTCTGGTCTGCATGAAGTGCTCTTGCTCATGCGCACCGGCGACAAGGCGCATCTGGTGATGCCGTCTCACCTGGCTTTCGGATTTACGGGTGACTCGGGCTGTATCCCACAGGAGAGCACCGTTATCTACGATCTACACGTGCTTGATCTCGAATGAGGCCGTTTATCTTCATCTCGCTCGCGGCGGCTGCTCTTGCGGGCTGCCATTCGGAATGGCAGGGATATGAGCAGTTGGACAATGGCTGGTACCGTCGACTCGACCGCTTCGGAAATGGAGAGGGGCTGATGGATACATGCAAGTATGTGCTGCTGTCGTTTGGTATCTCCAATGCCTCGGATACGTCAGCAAGTGAACCGTCGGATATCTATTCCGGTTGGCCAGCTGATTCTTCGGGAGCTCTCCACGAGATTATCGCGGCCATGGAATCCGGAGAGGCGATTACCATCGGAATGCCCTGGCAGGATTTCAGTCGGGAGTGGCTGGCTGCTTTCACGGACTCTTCAGGCATTCAACGGGATGGCTGGATCCGGCTGAGGCTCCAGGTGGTGAAGGTGTTCAATCAGCAGCAGTACCTGGACCACCTGCAGTCTGCAGCGCAGCAAGGGGAGATGGAAGAACACGAGGCCATTGAACTGGCTCTTATACACGACTGGCCTCAGGCAGAGCAGCACGGCAAGCTGACCATCATCCGGCAGTCGGTCGCTCCCGGTGATTCGGTAGCCGCTGGTCGCGAGGTTCATATCCGGTACAATAGTTATTTGCTGAATGGCGTTCGCCTGGATCCGCTCACGGAAATGGTCTTTCCTTTTGGACGTCCGGGGCAACTCATTCCCGGTCTGCAATACGGACTCAGCTTTCTCCGTGAGGGAGAGCGAGCCCTCATCTTTATGCCGTCATACCTGGCATTTGGCGAGCAAGGTTCGAGTACGGGAATCGTTCCTCCACACACACCGGTGTATTTTGATGTGGAAGTGATGGGGGTAAATGCCCCCCTTGATTGATATATTGCATGGTCAGCGACAATCGCTGACCGTTTTTCTGACCGCATGCGCCAATCGTGGCACATAAGAGCCTTGGTGCTTACCGCCTTCTTCGCGGTTGGCGGAATCCTCACAGCGCAGGATCAGCTAGGATTGTCCGGCAGTAACTACTCGCCGGTCAACACGGTCTGGAACAATCCATCCACGCTGGTGGATTCCAAAGCGTTTCTGGATATTCAGCTTGCCGGTGCGGGTGTTTTTGGTCGCAATAATCTGGCACACTTGCCACAAGGTTCGTATTCGCTTCGCGATCCTGAAAGCACGCCGCTTCCATCTTATCGTCGTGAAAATGCGCCCTATCTCGCTTATGTGGATGCGGAAGTATGGGGACCTTCTGCGGCTTTTGCTGTGCGCGAGCATGCTTTTGCCTTGCTCACCCGTGTGCGCACCGTAGCGGATGTGCGCGGTATTCCGGAAAGTCTGGGCTATTACCTCACCGAAGGGTTTCAATACAGGCCTCAGATGGGCATTCAGCATCAGGTCACCGATGCTCGTGTGGGCGGGTTGGCGTGGGGGGAAATCGGTGTTTCCTATGGGACCATTGTGTCGCGCAACGGGAATAGGATCACCCAGGCAGGCATCACGGTGCGCAGGATGATTGGGATAGCAGGAGCGGGGATGCGACTGGACGACTGGAGCTACATCGTGAATGACAGCAACTCGATGCGCACCGGGAACTTTCAGGGTGAATATGGATTCAATGACCCCGGAAGTGAGTCCCTCAACTGGAATAACGGTGGTGGATGGGGTGTTGATATGGGGATTACCTTCAAGCAACGACTCCTGCAGTCGGATAACTATGTTCCCCACAGCCCATGCTCTGATGGTGGGTACAGATACCGCCTCGGTGTGTCAGTGCTGGATATCGGCAGAGTTCGCTTCCGTGCGCCATTTTACCGCAACCAGATCAATCAAACGGAGCAGCATGAATGGGACAATTATGAGGATACGCAGGTGGAGGATGTGGAGGATCTCGATAGTCTGCTTCGCTCGGGATTGCTCGCAGCGCAGGATAACAGCGACTTGGATCGCTTCACCATGATGCTCCCCACCGCATTGTCTGTGCAGTTTGATTATTTCTTCAAGCATGGCTTCTACGTTCATTCCGTGCTCACGGCCGGTATTCCATGGCGCAACCGCCTGGGTGTTCAGCGCCCATCCTATATGGGCATCATTCCGCGCTGGGAGTCGAAGCGGCTGGAGCTGGCCTTGCCCATTTCACTTCATGAGTTTCGCTATCCGCAGGTGGGGGCTATGCTTCGGCTCAACAGCATCGTGGTGGGGAGCGACAATCTTTTCGGTCCGCTGTTCCGGCGCACGCTGTTTGGCGCTGATGTGTACGTGAGTATCCGATATACCGCATTCAAACATTGGAAATGCAGCAACAGGCCGATGAAGAAGAAACCCGCCCGAAAGGGGCGACAATTTTCTCCTGTGCCTTGTCCGGTGTGGTGATCCTAAACCTTCGACATTTCTTTGTCCAGGAGGATGTCCATGAGCACAATGCGGTTTTCCTTTACCAGATATACCATCTTGTAGTTCAGCACATCGGCTACCCGAAAATGTCCATCCAGCCCGCTGAGTTCCATCTTCCGGGAGGCCTGCATGGGGTTGTGGTGAATCAGGTGCAGACGATGCACAATCCGCGATCTTACCCGCTCGGCCGCAATGAGAGAAACTTCCTGCATATTGGAAACAATGGACCGGAAGGTATCTGCCGCGTGAGGCGTCAGGTAGAAATCGTAAGCATTCATCGCCTCAAAAATAACGGATATCCATAGCTCTGCAGGTGAACGTTTTCACCCGTGCAGAGCCCAGCCTTGGAACTATGGAAGAAAAGCGGGGAATCCCGCCTTCAATCAGATGGTACAAACCACGCAATGAATAGCGCGACGGGTGTCACGCAGGGGTTAATTATGGGTTAACCCTTTTACCGTGTTCGACCCTGAATACGGGTAACATATGGGCTGTGCCTTCATACCACGGGGAGCGCTTGTAAATCCAGTAAAGCTGTTGCCAATGACTGCCAGCCATTGCCTGATCAGACGCCATGGCTTCTTCAAACTCCTGCTTGAGACGGGGATCAGCTTCAAGGAGTTCAGCGGCCTTTTCTTCGAATACATAATCACTGAACCATTCTTTTTGCTGGAGCACTGAATCGAAAAAGTTCCAGGCAAAGAAGCTGTCCGGCCCCTGGGCTTCGAGCACTTCGACCAGGTAACGACGTGCGGTCTGATCGGTGGGAATCACCCAGTCACCGCGGTAGAATGCTACAGTGCGCGTTTCCCGTATGATACGCACGTTGGAGTGAACAAAGTGTCCTTCGTAGGGCCGCTCAGGTGTTTCCCACGAGGTGGCGAAGGTGGCGGTGACAGTCAGCAGGGTATCACGTTCGAGCTGCCGCATATGAACATGGTTGGCACGCAGTCGCTCCAATACTTCCCGCCAGGCCTGTGGAATAATGTAGAGCAAAGGCACGTGAACGCTATCCGCTCCGCGGTATCGGCGATAGTGGGGTACGTAGGCCTCCCAGATGCTGTCCCTGTCGTATCGCAGGCGCTGTCCGCTGCCCACACGCGCGGGTTCTTGCTGAGAGGCATACCCGCGAAAGCGAAACATGCTCGAGTATACCGAGTCGAGATCATACCGGAGTGGAAAGGCCATCTGCCGGCGTTGGTCTTCGTCGGCTTGCCTGCGCATCCGGCAGATATCTCCGCTGAATCGGTTACAATGGTCAAGCAAACAACCCAGAAAGAGGTGCGTAGCCTTCACCCGCTGCGGAAACGGCTTGAGCATGTGCGTTTCCGTTACAAAGCCGAGTGTGTTATACAGCGCAGCATATCCCGTGGAAAAGCGAGGGGTATCGGGAAAATCCACCAGTCCGCTCTCCGGTGTGCGGCCCATGGTGTGCACGTAGGGCGACATGGGTTCGTTTTTCTTTTCCATAGCTCTGAACAGTGCGGGCTCCATGACGCCTCGGAGGTACTCACCTGCTGCACCACCCAGTTTGTGGTATTGTGTTGTGATCAAGGTCATGGTATAGGGATAGTCAGCTCCGTTGCTTACATGAGTATCCACGAGCACATGAGGCCGGAGCTGGGTGAATATCCGGCTGAAGGAGCGCGCATTTTCACTGTCGCACTTGATAAAGTCCCGATTGAGGTCCAGATTGCGGGCATTGCCCCGGAATCCATAAGCCTCCGGACCATCCTGGTTGGCGCGTGTGGTGGAGTTGCGACGCAGGGCACCATCCACATTGTATACAGGAATGACGCACAGGATGACTGAGTCGAGGAGGGCATGGAAGGGATGACGGGGATCAGCGATCTCGCTGCACAGCCAGGCACAGGCATCTGCGCCATCGGGTTCGCCTGGATGGATGGAATTGTTGATGAGCACAATGGCCTTGTCGCGGTTGAGCTGAGCGGGATCGAACACGCGGTCGCGGTTCATGATGAAGAGTTGCAGCGGCTTGCCCACATCCGTGAGCCCCACTTCAATCAGTGCGGCCTCCTCCGACTGGCGGTCCAGCTCGCTATAGAAGGCAATAGCTTCTTCCCACGTAAGGGATTTGTTATCTGTAAATGAATGAGGTGATTGCGCACGAAAAGAAGCAACAGCGCAGCATGTGAACACCAAAAGGAGGACACGGTGAGAGGCAGGGCCTGGAATTTTTCCGAACATTGCGGTATAAAAATGCACCGGAATCAGGCAACTTCGCATTCTTCTTGTGCGTTCACAACATGAGTAACCGCGATGAACTTCGCTCCTGACAATACCATCAAGCCGGCCAAAGGGCAAGTGCTCCTCTCAGAGCCCTTCCTGAATGATCCGTATTTCAGGCGCACCGTGATCTTCTTGTGTGAGCACAATGAGGAGGGTTCGTTTGGCTTTGTGCTGAACAACTTCATCGACGTGGGGCTGGATCAGATCATGGATAATATGCCGCGCTATCAGGGCAAGATCAGCATTGGCGGCCCTGTGCGCAACAGCAATCTCTATTACATCCACACGCTGGGCGAAGAGATATCTGACAGCATTGAGATTATCCCCGGAGTATACATGGGGGGTGACTTTGAACGATTGCGTGAGAAACTCCTCAATGGTGAGTTGACTCGCAATCAGGTTCGCTTCTTTGTGGGATACAGCGGATGGTCCCCGGATCAGCTTGAAAACGAAATCAAGACCAACAGCTGGTTTGTAACCTCAATCACCAAAGATCTGGTGATGAGTACCGATACCGCTGATCTCTGGAAGGTCATCATGAAGGGGCTGGGGCGCAAGGGTGAGATGCTGGCCAATATGCCCGAGGATCCGAGTCTCAATTAACGGGGTGTGGCATTTCGCTCAGCCCAGGAAGGGATAGCGATAATCTGCCGGCGGCACAAAGGTTTCTTTTATAGTGCGCGGTGATACCCATCGGATGAGGTTCAGGTAAGAGCCTGCCTTATCGTTGGTGCCGCTGCCTCGCGCTCCGCCAAAGGGCTGCTGACCTACCACCGCTCCGGTGGGCTTGTCGTTGATATAAAAGTTGCCTGCTGCATTCTCCAGAATTCGCATAGCCTGATCAATAGCATACCGATCGCCGGAGAAGATGGCGCCCGTGAGGGCATACTCACTGGTATGGTTGACCAGATGAAGTGTCTCAGCCCACAGGTCATCCTCATACACATAGATGGTGATCACCGGACCGAAGATTTCTTCACACATGGTGCGGAACTTGGGATTGGTGGTGTGCACTACGGTTGGCTGGATGAAGTATCCTTCGCTGTCATCACATTCACCTCCGGCGATGATCTCTGCATCGGACTGGGCGCGTATGTAGTCGATGTATCCCTTGATCTTGTCGTATGCTCTGCGGTCAATGACAGCATTGATGAAATTGCGGAAATCAATGGGGCTGCCCATGCGGAATGACTGCACATCCTGCACCACGCGTTCGCGCACTTCGGGCCAGAGTGATTTCGGGATATAGGCACGACTGGCGGCCGAGCATTTTTGTCCCTGAAATTCAAAGGCACCTCGGGAAATGGCTGTGGCTACTTCCGCCGCCGATGCGCTGGGATGGGCTACAATGAAGTCCTTACCACCGGTTTCGCCTACGATGCGCGGATAGGTCTTGTAGAGGTGAATATTCTGCCCAATCTCTTTCCACAGATGGCGAAATACGGAGGTGGATCCGGTGAAGTGCAGACCAGCAAAATCCGGGTGACGGAACACGATCTCTCCGGCTACCGGACCTTCCGGCGTCACCATATTGATGACACCATCCGGCAATCCCGCCTCGCGGAAGAGTTCCATGATGACATGAGCACTATACACCTGGCTGTCGGCAGGTTTCCAGACTACCACATTCCCCATCAGGGCAGGGGCAGCAGGAAGGTTGGCGGCAATACTGGTGAAGTTGAATGGCGTAACGGCAAATACAAATCCCTCCAGGGGGCGGTACTCCAGCCGGTTCCACATGCCGGGCAGCGAACCGGGCTGGTCCTCGTATATCTGCTGCATGTAGGCCACATTGAACCGGAAGAAGTCGATCAGCTCACAGGCCGCATCAATCTCGGCCTGAAAGGCATTTTTGCTCTGGCCGAGCATGGTGGCGGCATTCATGCGTGCCCGGTAGGGCCCGGCCAGCAGCTCGGCCGCTTTGAGGAAGATGGCCGCGCGATGCTCCCAGGGAATGGCCGCCCACTTCTGGCGCACTGAGAGGCCGGCATCAATGGCTTGCTGCACATGAGCCGCATTACCCCTGTTGAGGTATCCGATGACCTTCTGGTGCTCGTGCGGAGGGGTCAGTGGCAGCTTATCCCCGGTATATACCTGATGACTTCCGATGTACATAGGAATGTCTGCGGGTTCTGAGGAGTAGAGGGCCTGATAGGCAGCAGCCAGCTCCTCGCGTTCGCGGGTGCCGGGTGCATAGGATCGCACAGGTTCGTTGACGGGGAGCGGAACGCGATAAACTCCTTTGGGCATATTCCTGAGATTTGCCGGCAAAGGTACAGCCGTGACGCAGGGCTTCCACCCGCCATGCATATTCACCCGGAGTTCAGCGCGATTAGCTTCAGTGCTGCTCTGTGTCAGGTTCCCGAGAGTACAGCGGCTCCTGGTTCTTCGAAGATGACTGTGAGCCGCTGACCTGCTGCCTCTGTTTCGTGTCCAAGCACCGAACGGGCCAGTGATCTGTCCTGAATCCATTCGGGCAGGGAAATGGTGACGGTGCCGGCGCGGCTCGAGAATATCACGACGACCACTTCATCGAACCACTTGCGGGCGTATGCAAAGGTCTGACCGTCGTTCTGGAGCACCACGAGATCGCCATACGCGAGCGCGAGGTTGGAGCGGCGCAGGTTGACGAGATTGGAGGTTATTTCCTGCAGGCGCGACTGGTCTTCATCCCACTGGTCGAATACCATCATGCGGCGGTTGTCGGGGTCATTTCCGCCGGGCATACCAATTTCATCGCCGTAGTAAATGCATGGAATGCCTGGCGTGGTCATGAGAAAGGCCATCAGGGAAGCAGAGCGGCTGAATCCCTCACGTCCATGGTTGGTGATGGTGCGTGTCCAGCCGGCCAGCTTGGCATCTTCATCAAACTGAACAGTGCCGTCTGCGTAGGAAATGAATCGCGCCCGGTCCTGATTGCCGGTGATATTGCCCATCAGGTGATGATGCCCGTAATAGCGCATGCTTTCACGGAGTACCCGCTCCAGATTGGTGAAGGAGGAACCGGGTCTGGCAAAGGCATCCACGGCGGCATCGTAGAGGTTGAAGTCAAACTGGGCATCCATCATGCCGCTGCCTATATAAGAGGAGATCAGCTCTGCGCTCCCATAGGTTTCTCCAATCTGAAAGAGCTTGCGGCCTGGCTGCTTGCGAAGTTCTGCGCGGGTCTTTCGGGTGAGTGCGCGCCAGAATTCTTCCCGGATATGCTTGGTGGCGTCATGTCTGAAGCCGTCGAGGTCATACTCTTGAACCCAGTACATTGCGGTGTCACTGAGTGCATCTACCACCTCAGGCCGGGAAAAATCCCAGGTAGGAAGGAAGGTGTCAAACCAGGTGGTGAGGCGATGCTCATCCCATTTTTCGGTATTCATTGTGCCGTCGGGGAGATAAAGTGGTGTGCTCCACTCGGGACGTGATGCATAGAGGGGATGGTTCTGATGCACGTGGTGGGCCACATAGTCGAGGATCACGTTCATGCCATGGTCATGTGCCACACGAAGCAGCTCGCGGAATTCTTCCTCCGTACCGAAGCGGTTGTCAATGCGCCGCAGGGCGGTGGGCCAGTAGCCGTGGTAGGCCGAGAAGGTGCTGGTGACGCCCTTGTTCCAAAGGCCCCATGCGCCCTCGGCATTCTGTGATATGGGCGAGATCCAGAGGGTATTTACGCCAAGCTGGCGGAAGTATCCATCTTCAATCTTACGGGTAATGCCGCGGATATCTCCTCCGAGGTTGTTGGCCTTCGGCAGGATGGATGGATCGGCTGTCGGACGGTTATTGCCAGGCTCGCCGTCGAAGAAGCGATCGACCATCATGAAGTACATCACGGTTCCATGCAGGTCATGCCTGTTCAGCTGAGCGGCTCGGGTGATCACCATGCCCTGCTCCAGGGGAATCAGTATATCATTGGTCCGCTGCGCTCCATCATGGGCAATGACCCGGATATGGCTCCGGGAGAGGGTGTCAGCGGCAGCCGGCAGGGAGATGTTCACGACATGGCCTTCTATAGAGGCAGGAATGCGGTGGTTCTCGAAGTAGGCATAGACCTCCCGGAGGGGCTTGCTGCTGATCAGGTTTACAGCAGTGCTGCTAAAGCTCTCGGTGAGGAGTCGGGGAGCTTCGGCCAAGGGTGCGCCTGCGGTGAAAGTGCTGTTGAATCCTCCGAGTCCATTGTCGATCTTATCGGGATTTTGAGGATCCAGCATTTCCACGCCATCTACCCAAAGCCGGTATTGATAAAGCCCGGGGTTGAGCGCAAGGGCAACCTCCCAGGTGGTGGCATCGCCTTCTGCACGCCGAAGGGGAGTGGCTTTAGGATTCCATCCGTTCATGGAGCCAGCCAGGGCGACTTCCTGCACGTCAGGTGATGGTGCTTTCCAGGTGAAGCGATACATGATCTTCTCGCTGGCAAATACCGGTATATCATAGGATATACCATCATAAATGATATTCAGGTTAATGACCGGCGATGGTGATGGTTGGATGACCAACACGGTGCCTGCGCTGTCGGCCGAAAGGGTGTCGTCACCGAGTACGACAGAACTGATACCCCGGGCTTGTTCAAAGAAGTCGAGCAACTGAATCCGGGTGCTGTCCACTTGCAGACGGATGGGAATGGCGAGTCCGCTGATGGCCTGTCCGGGCATGTTGGGGACATGATGCTGCTGTTCGCGGCAGGCCGCAGCAAGGAGAAGGATACAGATCAGGATAGTGGTACGGGGGGAAAGGCTTGGCATGGTCATCGTTTTTTCCAGGTGAGGATACGGGGCCGTTGTTGGGCATCCCGCATGATATGGGTTTCGAGTTGGGCGGTGTTTCCGAGGTCCGTCAGAGCTTCCGCAAAAGGTGGGTGAATCTCGCAGCACGCCTGGGCTCCGAAGGCTTGCTGGCTGAGCAAGAGGGCTATGCGCTCGTAGAAGAGGAGGGGCCTGTCATCATCCACGAACAGCGCGAGGTGGGGTTCGGCTTCGCGCACGTGCGGATCCAGAGTATGTGCCTCGCTGCGGGGGATGTAAGGCGGATTGGAAAGGATGAGGTCCCACGGACCGGCTGGCTCTCCGATCAGGATGTCACAAGGGAAGAAATGAACGTGTGCCCCTGTTTTTTGGGCATTCTGCACGGCACATGCGAGCGCTCCTTCGGAGATGTCACAGGCGCTCACCTGGGCTGCTGGTGCGCGCAATGCGAGGGATATCGCCACGCATCCGCTACCGGTGCCGATGTCGAGCACGCGCGCCTCTGGAGTGGGCAGGAGGGAGAGGGCATGGATAACGAGTTCTTCGGTCTCGGGTCGGGGAATCAGTACGTCCGGATTGACCTGAAAGGGTTGCCCGAGGAACCAGGCGACTCCTGTTACATATTGCAGGGGTTCACCACCCGCCACGCGTTTGCCACATTGGTAGAGGCCGAGCAACTGAGACTCGGAGAGCATTTCGCCCTGCCGCATGATGCGCTCAGCGCGTGTCCACCCGAGCACATGGTTCACGATAGCGGAGGCCGTCTGCTCGCTTTCCCGCTTATCCATGCGGCTTTCAAGCTGGCGGAGCAGCGCGCCCCATGCTGTGCCCACCTTGTTATCTGCCAGGATGCCGTTCACCCGGTGAAGGTCGGATTATTTCCGGATGAATACCTGATAGCCGTATGGAGCCAGAGGCAAGCTTCCGGAGGTGTAGAGGGACAAGTTCTGGTTGTTGAATATGCTGGTAAAATTGCCCTCTGGCTTCTCTGCAGTGAGGTCGAGTTTGGTGGACTTGTCACTGAAGTTCAGGAGTACCACCACTTCACTTTCTCCTTTGGTCCTTGTAAAAGCGTAGATGCGGTCGCCCTGGCTTGTGGGCAGGCGCCTGAATGCTCCGCCGTGTTCGCCATTCCAGAGCGCGGGCTGGGTGCGATGCACCTTGAGCAGGCGACTGTAAAAATCGGAGTAGGGATATTTGTTCCACCGCACGGTGTCCTTGTCAAAGAAGCGCAGGCGGTGAGGCTTTCCGTCTTCATAGGCCTCGCCTCCTTCCTGCCCGCTGTAGATCAGGGGCATGCCAGCGATGGTTAAGGCCAGCACGTCGTAAACCTGGCGGGCCTTGCCATAGCGTTCACCGCCCGTTCCGTTCCATGTATTTTCGTCGTGGTTGGTGGTGAAATACATGCGGTAGGCAGACCGCGGAAAGGCGGTGTCCTGGCGGGCCAGATAGGCGTCAATTTCATCGAGTTTCTTTTCTCCCTTGGCAATGCCGTTCATGATGTGGAGAAATTCCCACGAATAGCTCATGTCAAAGGCCTGCAGGTGATGATCTTTTTGCTCTGCCTCTGCGAGCATGAACACGGGCTTGATGCTGTCCAGTGCAGCGCGCGCTGAATTCCAGAAATCGGTGGGTACCATCATGGCCACATCGCAGCGGTATCCGTCCACGTCATACTCGCGCACCCAGTAGCGAAGGGCATCAATCATGGCGCGGCGCATTTCTTCTTTCTCGTAGTCGAGATCAGCCACATCAGACCAGTCGGGCACAGGTGGTACTATCGCTCCTGAACTGTCGCGGGTATACCAGTCGGGATGATCTTCAACCCAGGCGTGGTCCCACGCCGTGTGATTGCCCACCCAGTCGAGAATAACCTTCATGCCCATGCGATGAGCGTCTTGCATAAATGCGCGGAAATCGGCCGGTGTGCCAAACTCAGGGTTGACTGCCTTATAGTCCTTCACGCTGTAGTAGCTGCCCAGCGTTCCTTTTCTGTTCTTTTCACCAATGGGATGAATGGGCATGAGCCACAGGATATCCACGCCGAGGTCGCGCAGCCGGGGAAGGTCCCGGCGCAGGGCCTCGAAGGTACCCTCGGGGGTGTGCTGGCGCACGTTCACTTCAAAGATGGTGGCATTCCTGGACCATTCAGGATGGCGAATCACAGAGGTTTCACCGGATCCGAGGATATCGGCCTGTCCGGTGTGGTCGGCTGGCTTTCGGGAGTCGCAGGACCACAAGCCGGCAATCACCGCGGCAAAGAGTAGGATTTTATTCATGGTGCCTTCAAGGTCTTGGTGCGAAAGTAAGTGTATCCGGAACACGATGTCGTCCTCCGGTAAGTTTTCAGGTGGAGGATTGCACTTCCAGGAGCAGCATCCGCCGGTCGTCGGAGCAGGTGACGAGATGTTGGTTATCCATCCAGGTCAGTTTGTTGACGGAGTGCGCGTGGCCACCGTCGCGGGCTTCCAGCCGGGCGAGGAAGTGGAGTGTGGAGGCATCCCACAGTTTTACGGTTTTATCTCGGCTCGCGGTGGCCAGCAGGGCATGGTCGGGACTGAACGCGATGCTGTAAATGGCGAAGTTGTGCGCGGGAACAGCGAGCACTTCATGCCCGCCGGCCAGCGCATGCACGCGCAGCATAGCGTCTTTTCCACCTGAAAGAAGGGCCTGCCGTGCTGGATGAAAGGCCACGCTAGTGGCTCCCCCGGGATGCTGGGCCGTGAGGCGGTGCTCGTTGAAAAAGGTTGTGTCGAGCAGACGGATCATGCCGTCGCCGGCCGCCACGGCCAGAGCTGTGCTGTCGGGCGAAAAAGCGACCTGCCGGAGTTTTTCAGTGGTCAGAGGCAGGGCCAGTGCGAGATCTGGTCCAGGCAGGTTCCACACACTCATCACGCCGTCGCCGCCGGCTGCCACGAGCTGTCCTGTGGCCGCATCCCAGACTATGTCATAGATTCCGTTGGTGTGCTGCACGAGGTAGCGCACTTCTTGCCTTGCTGCAAGGTCAATGACATGAATGCCGCCCACTGAATTGCCCACGAACAGCAGTCCGTACTCCCGCACCAGGCAGATCGAGAAAGCCGGATGCTCCAGCCGCACAGCGAAGGGTTCCTGCATTCCGGTCAGGGTATCCCACTCGGCCACAAACCGGTCGCCTGAGGCGCTGAATACGGTGTGCTCCTTTCGGCCGGGTATGACCGAGTAGATTGCGGCACTGTGGCCGGTCAAAGTGCGGATGGGCAGGAGGGTGAGCATAGGCCTGATGGCGGTCTGCGAAGATGCGAAAGTCCGCGCGGATGGCTGGCCTGTAGTAGCTTCGCAGACGAGATGAATAAGCCTACGTTGCCCAAGGGTACCCGCGATTTCGGTCCAGACGTGATGGTCCGCCGCAACTACTTGTATGGTGCTATCCGCGCTGTGTTTGAGCGCTATGGTTTCCTGCCGCTGGAAACTCCCTCCATGGAAAATCTGGAAACCCTCACAGGCAAGTACGGTGATGAGGGCGACCAACTCATTTTTAAGATTCTCAATAACGGCGACTTCCTGAAGGATGTATCACCCGACACGCTCGACTCACGAGATGTCCGGGCCATGGTTCCGCTGATCTGTGACCGGGCCTTGCGCTATGACCTCACCGTTCCATTTGCGCGTTATGTGGTGATGAATCAGCACGCCATTTCGTTTCCTTTTCGCCGCTACCAGATTCAGCCGGTATGGCGTGCCGATCGTCCGCAGAAGGGCCGCTATCGGGAGTTTTACCAATGTGATGCAGATGTGATCGGCAGCGATAGTTTGCTGAGTGAGGTCGAGTTGGTGCATCTCTATGATGATGCGCTCACTGCTTTGGGACTGCCTTCTTTTTCCATCCGGATCAACAACAGGAAGATTCTCGCCGGCCTTGCAGAGCTCACGGGTATCGCAGACCGCATGATGGAGATGACCATCGCGATGGACAAGCTCGACAAGATTGGCCCGGACGGTGTGCGCAAGGAATTGCTGGACCGCGGATTTACTCCCGGGCAGGTGGACAGCATCGTGAGTTTCTTCAGCCTGTCTGGGGATCAGGAGACCATTCTTGCAGCGCTTCGCAATACACTGGCTCCATCAGTGACAGGCATGAAGGGGATCGAAGAGTTGGAATATGTGCTCAGACGCATCGCTCTGAACGGACTCAAGCATGGCCGCGTGGAAATAGATGTCACCCTTGCGCGCGGATTGAATTATTACACTGGAGCCATCCTCGAGGTGAAGGCCGATGGCGTGCAGATGGGCAGTATTGGCGGTGGTGGGCGCTATGATGATCTCACAGGCATCTTTGGTTTGCCAGGAATGTCGGGTGTGGGCATCTCCTTCGGAGCCGATCGCATTTATGATGTGATGACTGAGCTCAATCTGTTTCCCGGTTCCCTGGTAAGCACCACCCGACTGTTGCTGGTGCGATTCAGTGAGAGCCTGGAAGAGGAGGAAGCGCTGTTGCGCATTCTCAGGCAGGTCAGAGAGGCAGGCATCCCAGCCGAGCTATACCCCGATGTGGCCAAGCTGAAGAAGCAGTTCAAATATGCCGATGATCTCCAGATCCCCTATGTAGGTATTGTGGGAGAAGACGAGCTCCGCGCAGGGCGTTTATCACTCAAGGATATGCAGAGTGGCAGCCAGGAGTCCGTGGAGGTCGGCGCACTGATCATGAAGTTAAAAACCTGATTTCTATGTCCATGCTTACCACCCTCATCGCCCATGAGCACTGGGCCAACCACCGCATCGTGGATGCCATGGTGCAGTCCGGCGGCTGGGATGATCGAAGCCGCGTGTTGTTTGATCACATCCTGGGTGCTCATACAGCCTGGCTTGCGCGCATCTCAGGTGCCGATCCGGAAGTCGGAGTGTGGCATGCGGCGCTGGAACCATCCACCTATCCCGCGCGGGTAGATGGATATTATGAACAATGGAAGCGGGTACTGGCCTTTGAGGATACGGAGCGAGCGGTAGCTTATACGAATGTGCGCGGTGCCCGATTCACCAATACGGTAGGGGGTATTCTGCTGCATGTTTCGATGCACGGGCAGTATCATCGCGGACAGCTTATTCAGCAAGCCAGACCCCGTTGGGATGTGGCGCCCTCAACTGATCTGATCGTTTTCCTTCGGGAATCAGGGCCAGCATTGTGAATAACTTGTCGGTTTGGTTTTTTTTGAGAATTAGTGGGTTGCTACAATTTAGCCGGGCAGCAGGGTTGATATCACGTCTGCTGCGGGGCCATCCGGAAAACCCTTAACCGAGTACGGGGCGAAAGCTGAAAAGCCTGAGAGTAAGCAACTACTACACCTTAAACCTTCATTTATGGACTCCTCTTCTATTCTAGCGGCCCTGGCTGGCTATTTTGTTTTCATTCTGGCCTTTCTGGTCTTTTTCATCATTGTGATGTGGAAGATCTATGCGAAGGCCGGACAGCCAGGCTGGGCGGTACTTGTGCCCATTTACAATATTTATGTGTATACGCAAGTCATCAGAAGACCGGGATGGTGGATTCTCGTGTATTTGGTACCATATATTCTGATGTTTTTGATTCCTGGGAGCATGCTGTGGGTCAGCATGGTCCTTTTTCTGGGGCTGTTGGTTATTTCCATCATGGATACCCACCGCCTCAGTACCAGTTTTGGCCACGGGGTTGGTTTCACCATCGGCCTGATTCTGCTCGGGATTGTCTTTTACCCGATTCTGGCTTTTGGAAGTTCGACCTACATGGGAGCTCCTTCATCAGGTGGAACTGCGCTTGATCAGAACCTCTGATAGCTTAGCCAACGCATAGCAAAAGGCCGCATCAAGCGGCCTTTTTTTTTTAAGTGTGCCGCGCATGGAAACTAACCAGGTGGTGAAAGCTCACTCGGGGAGTTTGTCATCGCTGATCATCAGCCCCAGGCAAGGTTGTCCATCGCGAGGTGGAAGCTGAAGGAAGCCAGCGTAAAAGTTGAGCACCGGGGAATACGGATCATATGAATCCGGTCAGATCACGGCCCTGCTCTGCCTGTTCATCACGAGTTGCAGGCTGCATGGCATGATCCCCCTGGGGTGGCTCGAAGATCTGCTCAACTGAATTAACGTCGTCAGCACCTCCGGTTTCAGCAGTCTCCTCCCTCACCGCTGTTCCAATGCCAGGTCCCAGCCGAAACGGCTAAAGTCGGCTCACAAAGAGAATGACGTACTTGAGCGGGGGTAAACATATGTATAGCGCACTGGTAGCTCATTTTGTTTTGTGCAATTGCTAGTTCAGGGCAATGTTGAATGCCTTAGCCACTGCAACTTGATTGAAATATTCTGTGTATTCAACCACTTTACCGTTCTCCAATCTGAAAGTTCCCAGGCAGTCGTTTTCATAGTTGCCACCTGCCTTGACTTCAAATTCTTCTCTGAATTTTACGAAGAAAAATCCTGGGTCTTCGGTGGCAAAAATTTGTCTTGGGAATTTCATTCGTCCGAATTTTGAAGTAAGGCCGCTGTAATGTTTGTAGATGCCTTCCGCACCGTCAAAGCCTTTTGGGAAACCTTCCGGTGAACAGGGGTTAAGTTGTTTGCCGTTTTCGGCAAATACTTCTTTCAGCTTTTCAAACTTTTGTGACTCAAGTGCAATAAAGAAATTGTCCACTAATTTTCTATTGTTTTCCAATAAAGTCAAGCGTTCCATTTTTTTGCTGACTTGAGATGGCAAAGTCGTATCTCCTCCTTGCTGCTTAAAATGGAATGTATGTGCTGTTACCAACCAGATATCGTTGGTCAATTTCAACTGGGTTGTGTAGGAACCTTCCACAGTCCAGACTTTTTCGTTATAAAAGTGATCCGCTATTCCTGAATAGGTTACAGACGCCAAGTCATCCTTTACTTGTACTTTGAAATCGGTAAGTTTATGATTCGTTCTGTCAAACCCGGGCAAAAATGCTGCCCACGCTGAAGTGATTTGTTCTGGTGTCAATGAACTCGCTGGGCTACCTGACATGGATGAATAATCAAGCATTACATGATTATCCATTACATCAGCTACCTTTCGCCAGTTTCTTTCATCGGCTCCTTGAAAAATCCTGTTGATTTGTTCAATTATTGTATTTTCCATTTCGTTTTTAGTACTTCGCCGAACGCAACCTGTCAATGAAAACAGTATAGTGAATAGTAGTATGAGTCTGTACATAGTCATTATTTACAGTTTTAATCTAAACCATTTACTTGCTTCAGAAATAGCTTCATTTACCTCGGTTTCCTGGTCGTAATAGTTGAATTGATGGTAAGGAGACTGTAATTCTGTTTTCATCCAATGCAACTTTTTATCGTTTGTTGCAATATCATTGAAGTATTTTTTTGTGTATTGCGGCAATACAGCACCATCGGAATGAATCATCAAAGTGGGGGAGTTCAATTTTTTCGCACTTGGCATAGGGTCGGTACTCAACCAATCCTCCCATGACATGACTGCGAATTTATCAGCACTCCACTGTGGTATGGCGCCTCTTTTGGGATTCAGATAATAATCATAAGGACCGTACATGGCTGCATTATTATTAGTTTCCGAAATAGCAGGTATGTACTCCACAATACCTGTTTCAGCAAACTTCTTTTTTGCATCCTGTGCGGCTTTTATTTTGGACTGTACCCCCTCTTCTCCACCATAGAATAATTTTACTGCCTCTGCATCGTGTAACCATGAAGCAACAGTCACAACAGCCTTAATGCGTTTGTCTTCAGATGCTGCCATCAGCGTATACATGGAACCAGCACATACCCCCAGCACTCCAATTTTTTCCTTGTCCACAAATGGAAGGGTGTTCAAGAAGGAAACGGAATTTATTATGTCAGTTTTTTTCATAGATGGGCTTTCGAAAAATCGTGGCTGGCCCTCACTTTCTCCAAAATTTCTAAAATCAAAAGCAAGCGTTATAAACTCCTGGTTTGCTAACCTTTCTGCATATAGCCCTGCCATTTGCTCTTTAACTGTAGTCCAACTCCCCGATACTACAATGGCAGGATACTTCTTGGAAGAATCATAATTTTCAGGCAAAAACAGATTGCCTTGAAGCGTTAAACCTTCGCTTATAAACTGGACGTTTTGCTTTGTGATGGGATTGCTCATTCTGTTTGGTTTTTCACTGTTTGATAATACCTGACTCATTACAGCCATTCCGGTAAAACAGATTATAGCGGTTGCTATCTGCTTCTTCATTGTATGAATAGGTTAATTCACAACGCAATGATGAAACCAGCATTCAGCCAGATAATAATTCAAATCAAAGTAAGTATGACAAAATTCAAAGAATGGGATTCTCTCGATATTGTTGAGGAGTAAGTTGAGTAATCTTCTTGAAATAGGAATTAAAATGAGTGGGTTCGTGGAAGTGAAGCCTGAAGGCAATTTCTTTTACTGATAAATTGGTTTGTCGGAGTAATGACTTTGCGGTAATAATAAATTGGTGCTGAATTATGCTGGTGGCTGTTTTACCCGTAATCCTTTTTACTACAGCATTTAAGTGATTCGGGTGAACTAAAAGTTTATCAGCGTAAAAGGAAGGTTGCCTGATTTCAGAATTGGAATCTTCATCGGTTAGCATTGTTTCTACCAGGGATTGGAATCTTGATACTAGCAAAATATCTGTGGCCCTGTTGTCCTGATTCCGGCTATCATCCAATATGGAATTGTCGAAGTGCCGCTTTGTAATTAAAAGCAACAACTGCGTGTAATTTTGAACAAATAGAAATTTGTCTTTATTTTCAGAATGGTACTCATTGTATATTTGTTCAAAGATATCGTTTACAAAATTGGCGTATTCTTCAGGCAAGTTCATTGGTGAAGCCTTGTCAAGACGAAAAAAAGGGAAGTCAATTAAAAAATTTTGCCAAGAGGGATTCAGACTTTTAAATTCCTGATCGAATATAATATACCAACCCGCCCAATCGGGCTTTATGTCCCAAGTGATGATTTGATATGGCGAATTGAAAAATAAATTACTGTCCAGGTGTTTTCCATTTACTTCTTTGTTATCGCCTGAATTACGTATTGCAATTGCATAAAATTCATGTCTGAAAGGTGGTTGCTTGAGATTTACTGTTTTGGCGTTATCCTCGAATTTTCGAATGTCAAAAAATGGATGTTTGGGAGATGGGATGTTTATCTCTTTACAATAGTCATATATGCTCGTTATCGTTTTCACATGATCAGTGCTTTGGGCAAAAGAAAATGGGTCAGGTTGGTGTTGGATTTACATGGGTTGGGGAGGCAGTTCTTTTGAGTCGTTGATGTTTTGGTTTCTGGATGTGATGTCTCTCTTTTGGACGTTTGTTGTCTCAGTGTGTGAGATTCGTTTTCGATAGGTCGTAAATGTAGTTTTTAAATCGAAAATGGGCTGTCTAAGTTTGACGGAATCTGGCTCTGCTGGTTTACAACCCGGCATGGATACACTCAATGCGACGGATTGTTTCATGGGCGTCTTCTTCATGCCGATGTGAGGTGTTTTTGTCTGATCAAAAATCCGGGACTCCAAGGTCTTTGTAAACCTCTATCCTGCATAGCTTTTTGGAGTTGCGTTGCGCGTTGACTGGTGCGGTGGCGTTTCGTTGTTTTCCATTAGCCATAGGGTGGTCAGGTTTCTTTCTTGATCCAGCATGTTGAGAAGATGGGTACCGAGAAGCTCTTCCCGAAATGTCCTGTTGAACATCTCGATTTGGTCTTTCTGTGCGGTTATTCCGGGCTCCAACCGGATGTGCTTATTGCTCTTCTGGTGTAGCCGCATATGGAATAGCAGATCCTTTATCGCATCGTACTCAAAAGTCAAAGTGGTGTTCTTCTTCTTGCGTTCCGCATTTGCCGGTTACAACTCGTGCAATCGCCTGGGTTCGTCCAACGTCACACCGGAATATTTCTTTTTCCGGTTATGAAATGTCTGCTCGCTGATCCCTTGCTTTCGACATAACTCATAGACAATTAGCACGCTCTCTCTCTCTTTGTGAATGTACGGAATCTGATTTTCAGTGAATTTTGGCTTCTTTATTTGATTGGATTTCGGCGCTAACTGCTTTTTCTCTAATTTCAAGATGCTCTCAATTGACAGCCAGCTATCAGCCCGGTAACACGTAATCATCTGACCCTGGTGATTACTGTTTACCACGACAAATCAACGGGATATTGTAACACGAGTTCTTCTTTGCTTTCGGATGAGCAAGGTTTTGGGAAGTGGCCCATAGGATGGTGAATATGGTCGTTGACGTCTAACGCATCAAGCGTCTTCATCTTCGTTGCAACCTGAATATATCCATGCGAATTCATGATGATTGATTCAAGTCAAAGTATTCTGGTAACGCCAACTATTCCAGTCATCAGGGTCTTTAACTTCGCCTGACAACTTAACCGTGGTTTACCAACCATAACGGTCAGTTTTTTCAGGGTGTGTCATCCTGTGCACGCTGTCCGGCTTCTGGTTCAGTTTTTCCCCGCGCCTGAGTCCGCGCGCATGAATGATGTCCGGCATAGTGATGTTTTTTTTGTTGCGCACAGAGGGCTGATGTGCATTTCTCCCGTTATGCTCGAGCTGTATCGATTGATTGAAAGCCACTGTCTGAAGCTGTCCCGATTGCCTGGGGTGCACAGGGCCAAGGGATTCCCGCCGTCTGATGCAGATGTCTGTAATGATGTATGGCCTTTTGGGCTGGGGTGGTTTGGGGTCCATGTTCTCTCTCTTCGCAATAGCTTTGTCGCCTATGCCGTATCCCCTCATTACGCTCAAGTCCGGAAAGGATCAATCCGTGCGCAGATTTCATCCCTGGATTTTCAGCGGTGCCATTGGTTCCATGGACCGCCCTCCTGAACCCGGTGATCTTGTGCGTGTGGCTGATCAACAGGGCCGGATACTGGGCACCGGACATTATGCGGAAGGAAGCATCGCCGTGCGCCTGGTTTCTTTTGGCGATGAAAGGGTGGATGAGGCCTTTTGGAAACGCAAAATCCGCGAGGCATGGGAAAGCCGAAAGGCTTCGGGGGTTCTGGACCTGACAGGCAACAACATGTATCGGCTCGTTCATGCCGAGGGCGATGGACTGCCCGGACTGGTCATCGATATCTATGGGGATACTGCCGTGATTCAGGCGCATAGTATGGGTATGCACCAGCTCTGCCACACTTTCGCTGAAGCTCTCCGGGAAATCTATGGTCCAGCTCTTACCCGGGTGTACGACAAAAGTGAAGTGAAGCTGTCACGCCATGCTGCCGGTGCTCCAGCTGATGGATACCTGTTCGGTGATCATACTGAAGGTATCTGCCGGGAACACGGGCATCCGTTTCGTGTGGATTGGGTTCGCGGACAGAAAACAGGATTCTTTATTGACCAGCGGGAGAACAGGCGACTTCTGGGGGAAATGAGCAGTGGCCGTACTGTCCTCAATACGTTTTGCTATACTGGTGGCTTCTCCGTGTACGCACTCGCCGGTGGGGCCCGCGAGGTACACAGTCTGGACAGCAGTCGCCACGCTCTGGAACTGACGGAGGAAAATGTGCGTCTCAACGGTTTCGATGACTCCCGCCACCGCATTATCCATGCGGATGCGGTAGAATACTTGAAGTCGGTAGATGTGATCTATGATCTGATTGTGCTGGATCCACCGGCCTTTGCCAAAAAGCTCAGCGCCCGTCATAAGGCGGTGCAAGGGTACCGCAGAATCAATGAGGCAGCTCTCCGACGTATCCGGCCGGGTGGCATCCTGTTTACCTTCAGTTGCAGTCAGGCCGTGGATCAGGATCTGTTTCGCGGGGCCGTGCTCGCCGCAGCTATTGATACAGGCAGACAGGTACGCATCCTCCATCAGCTGCACCAACCTGCTGACCATCCGGTTTCGCTCTTCCACCCGGAGGGTGAATACCTGAAGGGGCTTGTGCTTCAGGTGGATCATTAAGGCATCGCAAAAACATGGATATTGCATTCACCATTCTCCTCGCCCTGCATGGGCTGATTCACCTGATGGGATTTGCCAAAGCGTTCGGACTGGCAAAACTCACCGAGCTTTCGCTCACGATATCGCGCCCTGCAGGTATGCTCTGGCTCACGGCAGGGGTATTCTTTTTCCTCGCCGCCGCCTGGTTTGCATCATGCTCTCCTCTCTGGAGATTGTTCGCTCTGGCGGGCGTTGTTCTCTCTCAAGGTCTCATAGTGGCTGGCTGGAAAGATGCCAGATGGGGAACAGTAGCCAATGGTCTGGTGGTTCTCGCACTGGTCCTCTCATGGGGAAATCAGCAGTTTGAAGGCCTTTGGAAGCGGGATGTGGCCGCTTGCACTGCGCGAGTGCCGAAAGGGCCATCCGGAATTTTACAGGAAACGGATCTTCAACCGCTGCCGGCCCTGGTGCGCGCATATATCCGCAATTCGGGGGCAATCGGCAAGCCGCGTCCAAAAGGCATGCGGGTGGTCATGGACGGACAAATGACGGGCAAGGGAAAGCCGGCGTTTCCGTTTACATGCGAACAGTATTCTTTTTTCGACCAGCCGGCGCGCCTCTTTTTTATGAAGGGCCGCATGATGGGCACAAGCGTTCCAGGATACCACCGCTACATGGATGGCCGCGCTGTGATGGATATTCGCCTGTTCGGACTGCTTCGGCTGGTTCACCACGAAGGCCCTGTCATGGATACTACGGAACTGGTGACGTACTTCAACGACCTCTGCCTCATGGCACCCGCTGCTCTGGCAGATCCAAGGATATCATGGGAGCAAGTGGATAGTCTGCGGGTCAGGGCGCGTTACACCCTGAATAACGTGAGCATCAGCGCGGTATTGATATTCAATGAACGGGCTGAAATAGCAGACTTTATTTCGGATGACCGCACGAATGTGGAGGAGAACAAACGCATGCGCTTCTCCACTCCCGTGCATTCCTACGGATCTTTCAACGGGATGAAGCTGGTGGAGCGCGGTGACGCGGTGTGGGAATACCCGGAAGGTCCTTTTACCTACGGGCAATTTCATATCCGGGAAATTTCATACACGATGCCGTTGTTTGAAAATCACTGAGCCAATTTTGAATCTGCATCATGAATACGATATGTTTACACTATGCTTGACTGGATTGTTCCCCTGCTTTCCCTGATCGCCCTGGAGGTGATTCTGGGTATTGATAACATCATTTTTATCTCTATTCTCGCGGATAAGCTGCCTGACCAGCAGCGCAACAAACTCCGCTACTGGGGCATCGGTCTGGCTATGGTGATGCGCCTGCTGCTGCTGGCTGCAATCAGTTGGATCCTGAAACTCGACCGCACCTTGTTTGTCGTCATGGATCAGGAAATATCCGGAAAAGGAATCATCCTGATTCTCGGCGGACTGTTCCTGATCTACAAGAGTACCAAGGAGATTTACCATAAAACTGAAGCGGCCAGGGGCAACGAACCCGTGGTAAAGGGCAAGGCGACCTTTGCCAAAATGCTGGGTGAGGTCATCATGCTCGATCTGGTATTCTCGATCGACTCGATCATCACAGCGGTAGGGATGGTAAATGACCTGTGGGTGATGTACACCGCTGTAATCGTCACGGTGCTTATCATGCTCATCGCTTCCGGGCCCATCAGTGGTTTCATTCGCAAGCATCCTTCATTCAAGGTACTGGCCTTGTGCTTCTTGCTGATGATTGGTGTGGCCTTGCTTGCTGAGGGTTTCCATGTGGATATTCCGAAGGGCTATATCTACTTCGCCATGGCCTTTGCCTTCCTCGTGGACATCATTCAGATCAAGACGGTGAAGCAGGAATCGAAAGCCTGATTCAGGTCTCCGGCGGCACAGTCAGATATCCCTGTGCAGTGAGCATGAGCTGTCCCTGGTCCATTTTCCAGCGGATGAGTTGCTCGAGCATTTCCGTATCGCAATCAGGCAGTGCGCGGGTCACATCGTGCACAGGTACACTTCCGCGTCGCACTAGCTCCATCAGGGCCTGATCCATGGCCAGAGTTGCTTCTCGTGTCACACGTTTCTCAGCGCGGCATACGTCGCATGTTCCACAAGGGCGTTTGCTGTCTTCGCCGAAATAAGCGAGCAACTGCATACTCCGGCAGTGGCCGGAGGTGAGGTAGCGCACCATGGCCCGGCAGCGGTTGAGCTCGGCTTCCTTGCGGTTTGCGTAAGACTCCGGCGGAAAGCGGAGCCGATGATGTTCCTCGCGGCCACTCATCCACGTGATGCGCGGATGCTCGGTGCGCGATACATAATCAGCCGCTCCCTGCTGCTGCATGAACCGGAGGTAACGGATGACTTCGTCAATCGTGAGCCGGGTGCCCCGGGCTATTTCTTCTTCCCGGATAGCGACGTATTGCTCAAAGAGTCCGCCGTACATCCGCAGGATGACCTGCACAAAGGGATCGACCTCCGGATGGGTCACCTGAAACCGGTAAAGCCCCGTGCGGTTTACGGTGAAATGAAGGCGTGATGGAACTTGAGTGGATTCATTGAGACTGATATAGCCGGCTGCTTCCAGTAGACGAAGGGCACTGAGTACCTCCGCCGCACGCAATCCATAACGCGATGAGAAATCACCGATATCCAGCGGATGGGTCGTTTCTTTACCTGAGCCCAGCGCCACCCGGAAATATTCTCCGAGGAGCTGGTAGGTGCGGCGGAGAAAATCCTCCGGCGGATACCGCGTTTCCACCTGCCTCAGGAGTTTGTCGGGGTCTTCCTCATTCCACAACAGCACGGCGTAAGCGGCGAGGCCATCGCGGCCTGCTCGGCCTGCTTCCTGAAAGTAGGCCTCGGGGTTGGAGGGCACATCGGCGTGTATCACGATGCGCACATCGGGCTTATCAATCCCCATCCCAAAGGCATTGGTGGCGCACATCATGCGTACTTCACCTTTCATCCAATCCTCAAAGGTTTTGGCACGGGCAGGGGCAGGTAATCCGGCGTGATAAAAGGCGGATATGACGCCCGACCGATTGAGCAGTGCCGCTACTTCCCGTGTGCGTTGACGGGTGCCGCAGTAGATGATGCCTGAACCTGCTACACTCCGGCAGATATCGATCATGCGCTGCTCTTTGTCTTCGCGCTTCTCAACGATGTAAGATAAATTGCTGCGCAGAAAACTGGACGCGATGACATGGCGCTTCCGGAATCGCAGCTTATCCTGGATATCCTGCACCACAGCCGGTGTGGCCGTGGCGGTGAGTGCAATCACCGGCACGTGGGGATGCAGCTCTCTTACTCGGGCAATGTCGAGGTAAGATGGACGGAAATCATATCCCCACTGGGAAATGCAATGCGCCTCATCCACGGCCAGCAAGATGAGTGGCATCACCTTCAGTCGTTCGATGAACACGACATTACTCAGTCGCTCAGGGGATACGTACAGAAACTTGAGCTCCCCGCGGATCGCGGCATTGTACGTCTTTTCCAGTTCGCGGATGCCCTGTACACTGGTTACGGCCGCCGCAGCTATGCCTCGCTTGCGCAAGTTTTCCACCTGATCGTGCATCAGCGCAACAAGGGGCGAAACCACCACGCACAGCCCGTTCATGGCCATGGCCGGAACCTGAAAACATACCGACTTGCCTCCGCCGGTGGGCAGCAGGGCCAAGGTGTCTGTTCCTTCCATGACAGATTGCACAATGGCCTCCTGTCCCTTGCGGAATGAAGGATATCCCCAGTATTGGCGGAGAATGTCGAGGGCAACGGCCATGGGGGTAATTTAGCACGTTTCAAATCCGGATGGCCATTCATCCGCAATAACGCAATCAATATGATGAGAACGAAGCTGGTAGCCGGAAACTGGAAGATGAACAAGACGCTGACCGAGGCTATGGAGTTTGCGGTCAGCCTGCAGGAACATCGCGACGAACTGCCTGATGGTGTGGAGGTGATGATTGCTCCGCCCTCCCTTTATCTGGTGCCCATGGAGATGGTGAAGGACCCGGTGTATGAGCTCGCCGCGCAGAATTGCAGCCAGCATAGCTTCGGTGCATTTACAGGTGAGATATCGGCTGCTATGCTGTCGGAGATGCGGGTGCGTTACGCGATCATCGGGCACAGTGAGCGCAGGCAGTATTTCCACGAAGGCGATACGCTGCTGGCCCGCAAGGTGGACGCGTGCCTGCTGCATGGGATCAAGCCGGTATTCTGTGTAGGGGAGAACCTGGAAGAGCGCCAGGAGAAACGCCACTTTATCACAGTCCTTCACCAACTCGAGCATGGTCTATACCACCTTAGTCCGGCTCAGATGGCGGATGTTGTGTTGGCGTATGAGCCTGTATGGGCTATCGGAACCGGGGTCACAGCATCGAGTGATCAGGCGCAGGAAATGCACGCCTTTGTCCGACAGTCTCTGGCTTCACACGTTGGTGAAGCAACAGCGAATAGGGTGCGCATACTTTATGGTGGCAGTGTTAACGCATCTAACAGCGCGGATTTGTTTGCCTGTCCGGATGTGGATGGCGCACTGGTAGGAGGGGCATCACTCAAGGTGCATGAGTTTATACGGATCATCCGATCGGCGGCGGGATTATGAATTATATCGAATACACGTTTCATCTGGAGCCGTTGCTCCCCGCAAGGGAGGTGCTGGTTGCCGAGCTGGCTGACATGGGCTTCGAGAGTTTTGTGGAGCTGTCGGACGGACTGCAGGCGTATGTATCGGAGGCCCACCACGTACCTGTACTTCGGGAGTACCTGCAAGCCTCGCAGATACCTGGACAAATGCTGTCGTTTTCATCCCGGGAGATTCCGGATGAGAACTGGAATGCGGAATGGGAGAAGAACTTTGATCCCATTGCCGTTGAGGATCTCTGTCTGGTGCGCGCACCATTCCATCATTCGGTTGGGGGTTATCGGCATGAGTTGATCATTGAACCGAAAATGTCTTTCGGCACCGGCCATCATGCCACCACATGGCTCATGCTCCGAGTGATGTATGACCTGGGCTTCGCGGAAAGACGCGTGTTGGATATGGGTTCAGGTACCGGTGTACTGGCGATCCTCGCCGCACGTCTGGGCGCCAGTTCGGTGGATGCGATTGATGTAGATGAATGGGCTTACCGCAATGCGCTCGAGAATGTGGAGCGCAATGGCGCACCAGTGGTGCGGTGTGAGCTGGGTGATGCGGCACTGCTCAACGGCAGAGTGTATGACATCATCCTGGCGAACATCAACCGAAACATTCTGGTGCAGGATGCGGCAGCCTATCAGGCCGCTCTGGCAGCTGGTGGCTTTCTTCTCCTCAGTGGCTTTTATAGCCACGATATCCCGATCCTGCTCGAGGCTTTTGGCCAGATGCGGGAATATGCCCGGAAAACCCGGGGCGAGTGGGCCTTGGTCATCTTGCAGAAGTAGGTAAAATTGAAAAGCCGGGCCTTGGCGGTACTCATCCGCCAGATCCCGGCTTTTGTGTTTTCGGATCTTTTACTCGCAGTCGAGCGGCACGTAAGTCTGAAACACAGGAGGTGTGGGAAGGTACCCGGGTTTCACGATATAGAAGAGGACGCTCTGAATGGATTGCCCCTCCGGAATAATGAAGAAATCAGCTGGGGAGAAAGTTATCCGGAAAAATCCGGGCTTGCCATCCACCGGCTTCATCTGCAACTCGGGAGTGCTGGTCACCAGGGGTTCATCGACATACTCTACGAAGGTGAACGGACCTGTGCGGGCGCGCATATAAATGTAGCATTCCTGATCACCTAGATTCTGAAGGTTGGTATTGGCTTCCTGGTTATTGTCGTAGGTGATGGAGAGGTAGTCATCGGTACGCGCGGCCTCCGGAAAGTAGCAGAAGATTTCAGAGCACAGGGCAGGGATGATATCAATCTTGAGGTCTTCTGTCTTGGCTTCGCCTACTCCGGCATCTTCGAACTCATATCCGCTGCGCAGCTTAGCCAGGCATGAAATACCGTTTTGAAAGAACTGAAGCGGCGTGGTACCGTAGAAGTCAACCGGCAGAATCTTCTTTTGAAAAATGAGTCCGGATACATGGTCCATCTTCATGCAGGCATTGGAGTTGCCCCACTCGCCATTGCCGCAGACTGGTCCGGATGGATTCCACGTCCACATGTACACGGAGTCCACATACAAGGGATTGTTGGTGAGCATGGTTTTAAGCCCGCCTGTCGTTTGTCCCACGTCTATGAAGATGGTGACAGAATCATTCGGATTGGTGGGCGAGGGCAGGACGAAAGCGGCCTGACACAGCGCACCCAGGGAGATGGCCATCGCCGCGATGGAAAGGATAAGCTTGTTCATGGTCAGTCGATGCGCTTAAAGTTGAATTTGTAAATCACGTTCCTGAATCCATCGGAGCACTCGCGGGTGTACACCAGGCCCATGGTCTGACTGTTAGGAAGCACCATGCGGTCGAGATCAACACGCAGGGTGTCTTCATCGCCGAAGAGGGTGAGGTAGGATGGGGCGATTTCATCATCAAGTTCCCAGGTGCCGGAGCTGCCGAAGAAGCGCTTGCCGATCGTTTGGGTTACGGAGTAGGAGCGATCGGCAGTGCTGATGACCATGCGCATGGGCTCTGTGCCTTCGCGGACGTAGAAGGAGCTGAGGTCGCGTTCTTCGAGGATCGGGTTGTTGGGATCTTGCTGGATGAACTGCTCTATTTCCCAGGTGCCGTTGAGGCCCTTCACCTTGTCAGTGATTTCACCGAGCTCGCCTTTGAGATCGGGTTTGCACCCTGCCGCTGCAAGGATGAGCAGCAGCAAGAGGAGGCGTTTTGTGGTATTCATGGTGGTGTTTCCTGTTAGTCGGTGTCTTAGTGGAGTCAGTTGCATCCTCCTTCGGGGTTGCCAGTGAAAAGGGCGCTGGTGAATTCAGCGTTGGGGAACTGGAGGGCCATACCTGGGCAGTTCCAGGGTGCACCGCGGATGATGATATTCTCACCCTTCGCGCCCCGGCGCTTGAGTTGTTCCATCCACTTGCCTTCAGATACGGTTTCTTTCCGGTATTCTTCGCGCGCAGCAGCGATGACCTCCGCCGCGGTTGCTCCTGAGGGCAGGTCATTGATGTCGTCGCCAAATGCGCGCTCGCGAATGGCGTTGATGTCTTCAATGGCCGTGCCGAGGTCCTGATTGAGCTCGCCCAATGCCTCCGCGCGAATGAGCATGAGCTCGGTCAGGTACACAAGGGGGATATTGAATACGACTTTGTCTTGATAGCGCCCGAGTACATACTTGGTACCATCTGCGGTGATCCAGCTATTGCGCTGGTCAGCGGGGTTCTGGGCAAAGAGCTGGTTGAGTTCCTGGCTCAGCGTGAGGTTGGGAGGAAGGATGCCGGAAGCGTTGTAATTGCCGGTGAGGTCTTCCGTGCGCACATCGTTGGCAAAGCTTACAATACCGAATACGGTCTCAGGATTGGGAAGTGCCGTGGTTCCGATATTCGGAAAGCGGTCAATGGTGTCGTTCATGGTGTATTGTCCGCTTTCAATCACGACATCAGAAAACTGAACCGTGCGGTTGAAGTCGTTCATCAAGAAGTAAATCATGGCGAGCATGCCGGCAGCAGCGTTCTTGTCGGCATACGCGTCATTGGACACCGGCAGATTGTTGAAGGCGAACGTGAGGTCTTCCAGGATGAAGGTGTAGGTCTCTTCCACGGTGCTCCTCGCAAGTGGCTCATTGCCTGCTTTTTCACGCAGGACGATGCCAAGGTGATTATTGGTTGCGCTGTAGCCATAGGGTTGCGCATAGAGTTTGGCCACATGCCAGTGGCAAACACCGCGGATAAACCGGGCTTCTGCTTCCATACGATCGCGGTCGGCGTCGCTGAGTCCTTCAATGAGGTCAAAGTTCTCGAGAAGCGAGTTGCACCGGTAAATGGCATAGTAGAAATCAGAGTACACGCCATTGGTGGTAGGGGTGAAGAAGTTGGTGGACCTGTTGTATACGGACTGGAAGTCATTTCCGTTGGGCTCGTCGAGGTTATCGCTGAGTAACTCGGCGAGATTCTGGTAGCTTCCGTCGAAGATGTTGGCCAGCACGTCATAGCAGCTGTTGAGCAGCCGCTGCGCATCGTCTGGTGTTTTCAATGCATCCTCGGCCAGAATGGCTCCCTGCGGGGGATATTCGAGGAATCTCTCGCAGGATACAAGCGCAGGAATGGCTGCGACAAGAAGGAGGTATCGGAGATTTTTCATGGCTACTTCAGATTAGAAAGTGGCATTGATGCGGATGTTGAAACTCCGCTCCTGCATGGGGGTGAGGTAATTGACGTTGGGGCTGAGGTTGCGGTCCTGAGGATTTTCAAAGTCGCGCACTACTTCGGGATCGAGTCCGGGGAAGTTGGTGAGGGTAAACAGGTTGGTGACGTTTACGCCGATGGCGAGACTTTCCAGCTTCAGCTTCTGGATGGTTTCCTTGCGGAAGCCATAGTCGAGGGCAAGGTTACGCAGTCGCAGGAAGTCGGCGTTGTAGATGAACTGGGAGGTATTCCACCAGGGAAATCCGCGGTCGAGGCCGTAGGTGGTTTCATCCAAGGTCAAACGGGCATGGCTGGCCTCGTCGCCAGGCTGACGCCAGCGGTCAAGGATGTCTTCACGCATATTCCAACCTGTCACAACTCCGATCTGGCGCTTGGCCGAAGAGTCGAAGATCTTGGCTCCGAGACTGTAGGTAAAGAGTGCGGTGAGCGTGAAGTTTTTGTAGTTCAGTGTGTTCGTGAATCCACCAATCATATTGGGAAGTCCGTCGCCTACATACTTGCGGATGGCATTGTCGTAGTCGTAGGTTTCATTGCCTTCCAGGTCAAGGTACACGGGAAGTCCGTTGTCCGGATCAATGTGTGAGAATTCGACCAGGTAGAAGGAGCCAATCGGCCTGCCCACGATGACACGGGAGTCATTGGTTCCACCGGATACGGCATCAGGGGTGTAGTCACCAATGCTCACCAGTTCATTGTAGTTGTAAGCGAAGTTGGCTGAGGTCTTCCATCCGAAGTCGGGTTTCTGGATCCAGTTTACCGTGGTGCTGAGTTCGATTCCCTGGTTGAGAACCTCCGCTACGTTGTCCCAGAAGTTGGTGAAACCGGTGCTCGGGGGCAGGCTCACATTCATGAGAACGTCACGGCTGAATTTGCGGTAAGTCTCTATGGTCACCGTAACGCGGTCACGCCACAAGCCAGTCTCAAGTGCTGCGGAGAAGTTGCTCGTAGTTTCCCAGCGCAGGTTGGCATTGCCGGCCTGTGTGGGGAAGAGAATGGGCTGCTGGTTATACAGGATGCCATTGTTGGCTGCGCTGTAGAGGGCAAACTGGGCATTGGCCGGAATGTCTGAGTTCCCGGTGAGTCCCCAGCTCGCGCGCAGCTTCATGAAGTTGATGGTCTTGTTGCCCTTGAGCCAGCGCTCTTCGGACAGGATCCATCCGGCGGAGACAGAGGGGAAGTTTCCGAACTTGTTATTGACCCCAAAGCGGGATGATCCGTCGCGGCGGAAGGTGGCCTCGAAGAAGTACTTGTCGCGGTAATCAAACTTAGCCTTGGCAAAAAAGCCGAGGAAGCTGAAGGATTGGGGATTGCCCACGTTGCGGATCCGGTTGGGATCGTTGAGGTTGACGTCGGAGAAATCGACATAGGTATCGTCGAGGTTGCCGATGAAGTCGTTGATGAATTCTGTACGTGAGGTCTGCAATTCATGTCCCACCAGGAGTGAGCCGTTCAGTCCTTCGCGCAGTTCTTTGGCATATTCCGCCGTCACATTGTAGCTGTAGTTGCGCACAATCCGGCGATCACTGGAGTAGCTTCCTACACCGTTAGCCAGATCGAAAGTTGAAGGGTTCAGCCGATTCTCTCCGATCTGCATCCAGTCCAGTCCACCCGTGGCAATCACGAAGAGGTTCTTCATAGGCATGTAGATGAGTCGGCCGGTATTGATCAGGCGATCTTCTACGGTAATCCACTTCAGTTGCTCCCGAAAGGCGACAGGATTTTTGGTTCCACCAAACTCGTCTCGCCAGTAATAGTAATCGCCTGGCTTATTGATCACGTTACCGGTATCATCAAATACGGTGTCCTGATGAAACACAGGATAGTAGGGAAGGGCGTTGCTCATGGCATCTCCGAGCCCACCGCTCCAGGCGGCATCGATGCGGTCGTTGATGCCGCGTGTGCCACTCAGACTGAGGTTCAGACGGAGTTTTTTCCCGATTCTGAATTCTGGATTGACCCTGGCGGATATCCGGGTGTAGGAGTTGCCGAGCAGGAAGCTTTCATTCTGGTCGTATCCAAGGGAAAAGTACACATTGCTCTTTTCCGCTCCGTAGCGCGCCCCGAAGTTGACGCCGTACTTATAGCCGGTGCCGATGGTCTCATCCACCCAGTCGGTATCTGTTTTGCGGGCTTCGCGATAGGCCGCCTCGCGGGTGGCGGCATCATCTTGCGCAGTGGTGAGGTTGGGGAGCCATACGTAACCGGTTCCGCCGTCGTTTTCCCAGGCCTCCTGACGCAGCCGGAGGTATTGCTCGGTGTTGAGCATATTGGGCATGGATGCGGGTGTGGATATACCGCTGTTGACTCCGAAATCAAATTTCCAACCCTTCTGCTTCGCGCGTTTCGTGGTAATGATGATAACGCCATTGGCAGCGCGTGACCCGTATTCACCGGCGGCCGCAGCATCCTTCCGGATTTCAACGGACTCGATGTCGGCGGGATTGATGGAGGCAAGGGGATTGTTGTTCATGGCCCCGCTGTTGCCCCGCAGAAAGTAATCCTGTGTCATGGGGATTCCATCTATGATGTAGAGTGGATCACCACCGGCTGACACGGATCCGATACCGCGTATGCGGATGATGGATCCCGCACCAGCCAGTCCGGATGACTGACTTACCTGAAGTCCGGGCGCCTGACCTTGAAGCGCTGCCTCGAAACTCGGGGTGCGGATGGCTGTGATCTGCTCTCCGCCAATCTTGGATACGGAGGCTGTACTCGGACGATTCCGCTCTACCCCGTAGCCGATGATCTCAACATTGTCCAGCGTTACTTCATCCGGGGATAGCTTGATGTCGAGCACGAGCTCCTGACCGTCGGCGAGCTTCACCTGCTGGGTCTTTTTGGAATAGCCGGTAAAACTGAACTCAATGCTGTGCGTTCCGGCAACCAGCGCGAGTTCATACTTGCCATCTGCATCCGTAGCTACTCCTTTGTTCAAGGCCTTGACACTCACGACTACTCCCGGAAAGGGCTGGCCTTGCTCATCAGTCACCGTGCCTCGCACCTTCTGGGCAATGGCCGCAGATGCCGTCAATACGAGCACCAGCCCTGCCAGGCAGCGATATAGTTTACTTCTCATACAGTTAAGGTTGTCTTAGGTTGGGTTCGGTTAGGTCGGGAAAGAGACCCAAACGTAGTGAAAAATCCTTTCGGTGTATTTCTTACACTAAGCTTGGGTCTCTGCCGGCTGGAACATGCGCACAGAATCAGGGATTCAGCACAATGGTCCGGGTGTATGCAGCGCCGGGGGTGATCACGCGCAGTATATAGGTTCCGGCGGGTAATGACTCACGTCCGATTTCCCACTGAAAGCCCTGGATGCCATTGCCTGTGGCTCCCGGTGAGTAGCGGGCTGCCGTGCGTCCGGTCATATCCACGAGTTGGGCCTCCACACGTCCGGGGGTGTCATTGCGGAATCCAACATGGAGTACGTCCGATGCCGGATTGGGATAAACAACAAAATCGATGTTGAAGAATTCAGTGACTTCTTCCACACTCACATTCAGATCGGGCAGCGGCAGGGCATAGTCAGTGTACAAATGATACTCACCGGGTTCATAGAAGAAGGATGCTCCCAGATCCGTGACCTCAAAGCTGGTGCCGGTGAAATAGTCGTACCACGTACCGGTGTGCTGGAAGCCGGGTACCATATTGAGGCCGACGACGTTCGTGTTGCCCACCACCACGGCATTCTGACTGGTGCCGTTCAGGTGAATGCGCTTGCCCATGCCGGCGAGATCAATGTTGAAGTTGGTGGTGCTGAAAATGGGCTCGGTGCGCTGGAGCTGGTTCAGGGCGGATACGACTTTATAGGTGTATAGTCGGTTCGGATTGGCATAGTAGTCCCAGCGGATCGGCTTGGCTGCCGTGCGGCAGTCGGGGGTGATGGTGACTCCATCCGTGCACGTGTTGATGGAATAGTCGTAGCCGAGTTCACCAAACTGCCAGATCATGTGCGGGCCGGGAATCGGAATAAGCAGGCAGTGCACGAGTTCCTGGCGCTTGAGTGCGGTGTTGAGCTCTTGCACGTCATAGCTCCCGGAGCTGTTGCCAAAGTTGATACTCTTGTACATGACGCGCTCTTCATCGTGGCTCTCGGCATAGCTGATGAGGTTGGGCGCTGCCCAACCGCGGGCCTGGTAACTGGCCCATGATAGGTTGCTGGAATAACCCATCGCGGCTTCTTCATACTCATGGGTCATTTTACCCCAAAGCATCATGCCCAGCGCGCTGAGTGCGCTCTCCTCGGGATTATCGCCAAGGTGCTCCAGGATAACGTAGGCGCCGGGTTCATTGGCCTGAATGTGGTTGTAGTAGTCCGTGAGGATGTTGACGCGGCTCTGGTCATAGGCATTCCATGCGGCTATATTGCCGAGGGTGTTATTCTGGGTAAAGCCCTTCGAAAGGTCAAACCGATACCCGTCGATGTGGTACTCTTCCATCCAGTGGGCCAGTACACGCTTGGAGAAGTTGCGGGTGCGCTGGCTTTCGTGGTTGAAATCATAGCCGACATTGAAGTCGTGCCGGGGTACCTGATTGAACCAGGGACTTTCGGCCGTGGGCTGACCGAATTCTCCTGCATCGGGATCAAAGTACATGCGCACCATGGGGTTCTGTCCGAAACTGTGATTCAGCGCAATGTCCAGGATGACGGCCATGCCCCGGTTGTGGCATTCATTCACCAGCTCCTTGAATTTTTCTTCCGTCCCGTAGGCCTTGTCCAGCGCAAAGTAGAAGGAGGGATTGTATCCCCACGAGTCATTGCCCTCAAATTCATTGAGCGGCATAAACTGTACGGCGGTAACGCCCAGATTCTCGAGGTAATCCAGTGTGTCCAGCACGCTCTGGAAGGTGCGGTCGGCTACAAAGTCGCGCACGTGGAGCTCATACACGAGAAGACGCTCCTTGGGGGGGCGCACAAAGGACTGGTCGGTCCAATTGAACGCTGGCTCGTTGATCTTGAATGTGGAAACGGGCTCACTGGTTAATCCTTCCGGATAGGGGGTGAGGTTGGGATAGGTGGTTTCCGGAATCCACGGGTCATGCCAGAAGTCGAGAATCTTCTCGGAGTACACATCGGCCACGCGCATGCCCTGATCGTTCCTGGATACGTAATACTGAAAGCGGTATTCGGTGTTCGGGTCCAGACCGGTGATGTCGAGCCAGTAAGTGCCCCCATCGGGTGTGCGATTCATGAAATAGTCGAGATCAAACTGCCATTCGTTGAAGTCACCAATCACAAACACATAGTCCTTATTGGGGGCATAGAGCTGCAGCCTGACGCTGCTGGCTCCCGTGATATTGATGCCGTCTATCGTTCCCGCCGGTGAGGCCTGCACATTCACAGAGGGCAACACCACGAGTGTGAAGGTGTCTGTGATCTGCTCCTGTCCGTTATCCGCTATCATGGATACTTCGTACTCCCCCGGTACGGCTGAACTGAAGCTGTAGTCGAGCGCGGTTACTCCGCTGGCCGTGCTGACTTCATCTCCATTCACGTAGATGGTGATGGTGGAGGCCTGTGATGAGCCGGCTGTTACGGTGAGCTGCTCATTCACATCGAGCACGGGTGTTGTGCTCCCGCCAGGCGCGAGGAATGCGGCATTGAATCCAGCAGGGTAAATGTCGAGGTGGATATCACTTCCATCCGCGTTGCGGCCCACCACGCTGCCATTTCCGTTGCGAAATACAAACATCAGCCGCGTGACGGTCTCACCGGCCTGAAGCCCGTAAAAGGTCTGTGGCGTGAAGGTGATGGAGTGCCGGTTCTGGGGTATGCTGATGATATCCATCACCACTTCGGGATCTGCAGTGCCCCAGTTGCCCTGAACATGCTGCCAGTCATTCGGACCCGAACTCAGATTGCTGATTACGCCCGTGTGGGCATACAGAGGAAACACGCCAACAAGCGCTCCGTTGCCGAGGTCGGCATCATAGAAGATGGTGATCTCATCGGTTTGTGTCGGAAAGGGTGGTGAACTTGTAAGGATTTGTGCCGGGACCTGCATCCAGCTGGTCAGCAAAAGGATGGAGAATAGAAGACGGTTCATGTACAGTGGTTTGTGTGGCAAGGTATGAAAGTGTATGTTGTACACCAATACTTTCTTTTACCCTCTCTGCTCTCTCGTTCGGAGAGCCTCCCCGGTTGCTAAGCAACCGGTTTCAGGGAAGCAAGGTCCGCAGCATCTCGAGGTGGCGGAGCTTGGCTGGCTGACGGGTATTCACCGCTGTCCGGGTGAAATACCGATGGTTTTCGAGGAAATGCACCTGGATGCGATTCCATTCGTGCTGATCGGTCACGCGGCCGGCGCCGAGCAACTCGCGATACAACCGATCGCCTACTTCAAAAAAATCGTCGCGCCCGAGGTAGTCAAGGTCGGCATCGCAGATAATTTCTTCCAGACGCGCGCGGGGATCCTGTGGCACACGCGTGGCCATAATCATGCTGCAGATGGCCTCGATATCTTCCGGCGTATAGCCAAAAGATCCAAGATCTTCGCGAACCATATCGCAGGAGTGCTGCTCGTGGTTATCGGTCCCGCGCATAAATCCGGCGTCATGGTAACATACGGCGGTGAGGAGCAACTGGCGTTCGGTTTCTGTCACGCCCTCCGCATCACTCAGCCGCTCTGCCGCCCGATATACATCTTCCACGTGTTCGAAGCAGTGGTAGCAAAGTTTCCCGGGAAGACTCTCCTGTAAGATTTTTAATATCCGGCTGGTAGCGGCTTCAAACTGCATGGGAAATCACCTGTTACAAACATTACAATTCATTCGTTCATGCACGCCGAAATGCAGCACAACGGGCTTCTCCGGCCTGATCTCGTTATCATAGATTCGCTTCTGGTCAGTGTTCAGCATTTCGCGCAGCCGAAGGTCGCGCAATTCGCGCTCATCTTTTTTTTTCTGACGAAGGATGGGGACCCGAAACGCAACTTCCTGCTCACTGAGGGCTTCCCGTTCGAGCCGGTCAATCTCGAAGTCAAGACTATCCACGATGCGCTGGGTATCCTCGAAGAGTGCCCGCACAGGCCCGGTCTGTTCGGGAGTAAGGACAAGCTTCGCCGTGAGTTCTGACAGGTAACGCTCTTCGGTCTCGGGTAACTGCCCGTGAGCTACCACCGCAAACATGGCTGCGGTCAGGAAGAGCGCACTGATCCTCGGCATATCATGCAAAGTTAGCCAATTCACCTGCCGCACGGTCATGCGGAATGGGAGCATATGCTACATTTGCATCGCCTACGGTTTTCATCTGCCTGACCGGTGGATGAAATGAAAAGGGAACCACGTGCAAATCGTGGACTGTACCCGCAGCTGTGAGCTTCCTGTGCCTTCGCGCACAAACCCGTTCCCCTCTTGTGCCACTGTCCGCGCGACGGGAAGGCCGGATCGGGTGAAGCAAGTCAGAAGACCTGCCGCCGGCCTGTATACAACGTCCCTGCCCGGGATCAGGCAGGCGTGAGATGAAGGAACTCGCGTTCATCATAGCTGTGGTGTGGTGGCTTGTACCGGCCTCCGCCCAGGACACGCTGAAAGAGATGACTCTTCCGGACGTGCACATCACGGCCTTTCACCAAGGCTTCGTGGGTGAGTCGGTGGATAGTCTTTTCTGGTCGCAACGCATCACCACCGATCTTGGCCGGGTACTGGAGGCATCAGGACTGGCAAATAGCATGCTCTATGGGGCCCCGGGAAGTGCTGCACTTTTGCGCATCAACGGCACGGCTCCCGACCATGCGCAAGTGCTATGGAACGGGATACCGGTGGCGAGCTCGAGTTTGGGAATGGCGGATTTGTCGCTGGTTCCTGTATTCTTCCTCGATGGTATTCAGCTGGGTGGATCGGGTATGCCGCGCATCGGACGCTCTGGTATCGGTGGTGATGTGCACTTGATGGGCCCGTCAGCCCAGAGCTCAGGACGAATGGTGCAACTGACTACTGGTTATTCATCGCTGCTCAATCAGTTTCACGGAATCCGGGCGGCGCATCATAACGGGTCCTGGTCCTGGGACTTCAGGTCGATGGTGCAATCCAACCGCAACCGCTTCAGCTACCCTGATCCTTACCGTCCTGATGCGCCGGTGATCAGCCAGCAACGTAATGATGCGATGCTCGCTGGTTCTGCTTTACACTCGGCATACACAAAAGGCCACCATCGCCTGGGTTTCGCACTCTGGTGGGTAGGTCGCACCATGCGCATACCACCAATGATGGGTATGATTTTTCCTCCTCCTGCTGTTCAACGGGATAATCAGATGAGGGGGATGTTTTCGCATCTCTGGTCCTCTGCTTCGGGACGGTGGACTGCAGAGTCAGCCCTGGCCGTGGTAGCCGACCATCAGTTCTATGGCCAAACGGATCATTCGGAGGAAGGTCTGGAAAGCCGGATCCGAAACCGTACCGTGACGGGATACAGTCGCGTCGTGCGACATGGTCGCTCTGGCAACTCCATCACCGCTACCGCTTCTGTGCAACGTCCGGCGGTATGGTATAATCAGACCAGCCGACATGCTGCCCTGGTGCCTGGTGCGCAGTTATGTGGTACATGGTTCGTGCGCCGTTTTTCATTCACTGGCGAAGCGCAGACGGAGTGGTGGTCTCACCGCGGACCAGCCGGCATGGGCATGGCAGGAGCGTATTATCACGCGACAGGAAAACATCAGATCGTGACCGGACTGGAGGTGAGCAGGCGATTGCGACAGCCGGACTTCAATGAATTGTTCTGGTCGCCAGGTGGCAATCTGCTGCTCAAGGATGAATCGAGCCACGCTGCCCGCGCCGTGCTCCGCCTGGAAATGCTGCCCGGGGTGCTCGCCTTCCGGACATCGGCTTATTTCATGAAGGTGAATAACTGGATTCAATGGATGCCTTCGTCAGCAGGATACTGGTCACCGGTGAATGTGAAGCAGGTGTGGTCCCGGGGATTAGATGCCTGCGCTCAGCTATTTCCCCAAAGTTCAAAGGGTTTTCGCGCGGATATCAGCTACCACCTCAACCTCGCTTCAGGCAATAATGCTGGAAGTGATGACCATTTCGTGATGGTGTATTCACCTGCTCACCGCATGCATGTGAACGCTGAATATCGCTTCGCGCGATGGATGGCTTCGGTGCAGGCGCGCGGTCAGTCGCGGCGCTTTACGGATGAGGATAACAATGCGCGCACAGCGCTCGATGCTTTTGGTGTGGTGGACTGCGCTCTCTTCACCCGGTTCACCCGGGGTGGGTGGAACGTGGATGCAGGTGTGCGCATCGAAAATGTGCTCAATCACCGCTATGAACTAGTGCGTATGTATGCGCTTCCAGGCAGGTTGATTCAGTTGCAATGCACCATTACTCGGAAAACCAATAAATGATGAATACCAGAATTCTTGTCCTGATTACCGGCGTACTCTTCTTCTCATCGTGCAGGAAAGAGGAGCCGGAAGCCCCTGCTGCCGATTCCGCAGGTCTCGGTGCCTATGTGTCCAATGAAGGCAGTTTCATGAACAGCAATGCGTCCATTACCTACATCACTCCGGGTGGTTCCTCGCTGCAAGATCCTTTTCTTGATCGCAATGGCTTTCCCATAGGTGATGTGCTCCAGTCGCTGGCCTTTTCCGGAGAAAAGGGCTTTGCAGTGGTGAATAACAGCCAGCGGATCATCGCATTCAACCGCTTCACCTTTGCCTTCGAGGGTGAGGTCGATGGATTGTCGTACCCGAGGTATATGCTGCCGCTCGACAATGGTAAGGCCTATGTTTCCAATGGGAGTATGGACGGCGAACTGGTGATTCTGAATCTGAGTGATCTTTCAGTAGCTGGATCCATCCCGGTAGGTAAGGGGCCGGAGCGCATGGCGAAGTCGGATGATCTTGTGGCCGTGACCAATAGCGGCGGATGGCTAAGTGACCAGACAGTCACGCTCATCCATGCGCCAACGGATCAGGTGACCGCCACCATCACAGTCGGCGATCGTCCCATCGATCTCGTAGTAGATGCCTCCGGTGATTTCTGGGTGCTCTGCTCAGGCAAGGCGCTGTATGATGACAGCTGGAACATCATCGGCCATACGGATGCTTCGTTGTGGCGCTTGTCGGGTGCTGATGGTCACGTGGAGTGGACTACGCAACTGGGTGTGAATGGGGATCATCCCGATGACCTCGCGATCTCTCCGGATGGTGAGATGATCTATTTCAACCTGGCTGGAATTCATGCGTTGAGCGCGATCCAACCAGAGTCCGGTTATACGGTGATTATCCCGGGCAACTTTCACTCGCTGGATGTACATCCTGCAAACGGTGAAATCTGGCTGACTTCTGTTCCTGATTTTGTTTCTTCCAGTGAAGTCTTACGGTATCGTCCTTCTGGCGCACTTATCACCACGTATCAGTCGGGTATTGGTTCCAATGGTGTTTGGTGGCCCTGAGCCGTTTGCATTACCGCGCTGTTTTTCCGCCATGATGCGGATGATCGTCCTCTGTTGTATGATGAATGTGCTGGTAATGGTCCTGGAGGGCGGATGTGCCTGACTGCCGGAAGCCTTCCTACGCAGCGGGAACATCAGGCCAACGCTGCCACATTTTCTGGATCGCATGCTGATAACTGGCCGCAACCGGACTGTAGCCGGCCGGTTCATGGTACCAGGCTCGATGGATTTTGTTTTCGCCGGTGTGGGTGCAGATCAACTTCCCGGTGATGAGGGAATGCTACCTCTGCTGAAAGCACGCGCATGCCATGCACGCGAGGTTTCTTTTTTTTCAAAAAAAAGGTGGATTAGTTCGTGCGGTCGGGAACATCCATGGTAATGGTGGTTCCCTCATGGGGCGCCGTTGCCACATCTACATGGGCATTGATCCTCTGGGCATACAGGCGAATGGCCGCAACGCCAGGTCCGCCCGCTGCCTGCTCACGGGTCATGCCTGTGCCATTGTCCCGCACCGCTACCACCACCTTGCCTGGTGAATAGATGAGATCTACCTGGATGCGGGTCGCGCGGGCATGCCGGAATGCATTGCGCAACAGTTCGAGTGTCATCTGCCTCAAGGCTTGGTTCATGCTTGCTGATGTCTGGCGAGTATTACCGCTCACATAAAAATTCACCGGCAACTCGGCGGTGGACATCGACTCGCATATTTCGCGCAGCTGACGGTCGAGCTTCCCCGTGGATGAGTCATCCGCAGCTATTCGTAGCGCTATGGATTTGAGTATTGTGTTCAGGCGCACAAGGGTATTCCGCAGGTTGAGTACAGCATCCACGCGCACATCGCCGGGTGCCGTGCGTATGAGCTCCTCCACCTCTGTCCGGGCTGCCTGCAAAACCGGAAGGGTGGCGTCTTCTATTTCCATCCGAAGCATGCGGCTCTCTTGCTGCGAACGCTGTTCGATTCCTGCAAGGGCATCGAGCTCCCGGCTCGCACGCTGATGCGCTATCCGGAGTTCCTGAAGTTCTGCAGCTGCACCGGATGCGATCTGCTGAGTTGATGACTTGTCGCTGTGTAAGGGTCTGGCCTTGCGGGATTGAATCAGCAGTGCAACAAGTAGCATGACCACTGCTGCGCCTGCTGTGCCGGCAGCTATAGTCAGCAGGAGAATCCGGCGGTCCGTTGCTTGATTCTGCCGATCCTGCCACTTGCTCATGGATGCGATGGTACCGTTGTAAATCTCACCGGCGGCTTCCATCATGGCCTGGTGTTCTGCGGCCCGCACACTGTCCGTCAGCTCGTAAAGAGTTTCGGTGTAGTGGAGTGCCTTGCTGAAATCTCCGTGATTTTTGCTGCTTTCGATTAGGTTATCGAGGAGAGTTAGATGAAGCAGGGTGTCCTGAAGTGCAGGCAAGAGACTCCATGCGTTTTCATAGGCCATAATGGCCTTGTCATGTTGCCGTATTTCGGTCAACAGCTGGCCCTGAAGCATGAGTGCCGATACTATGACAGCCGTGTCGGATCGCATGAGCCCTCTGTTGTATAGAGTATCGAGCAAGGCAGCCGCCGACTTCGGGTCTCCGGCGCGTTGAAGTGAATCCGCCTTGGCGGCGAGGATGCGGTCTTCTTCCTGGCTTGCCGGCAGCTGGGCGATGGCGAATGGAAGGGCTGTGGCATGGACCACAATCAATAACAGGAGACGCTTCATGGTTGTGAATGGCGGATGTATTCCAATACGGCCTGCATTCCGGTATCCTTCCCTGCGGCTATATCGCGTGGGCTGGGTGGGAATGAATGGTCAGGTGCTACGGGACGGCGTTCATATTGAAAGGTGTCGTCGTAGTTATATCGGATGGTCGAAATGTAAACGCGAACCTGGCTATGGTGGAGGACAAAAGGCGCGGGATTTCCCCAGGTGCCTGTCGGTGGCCCGAGGCATGCCTCACCAAAGGAAGGACCACGGCTGCTCCGGATGAAGTGATTGCAAAAATCCACTCCGGCACTGGCGGTCATACCGTTCATCAACAGGTAACATGGTCCGGTGTACACCTCATGTGAACGGCGTGTATCGGGTTGTTGGAAGAATACCGTGTCATTGACGCCGTCGGGCAATGCGGTGATGCGCAGGATGGCCTGCACATCTTCATTGCGGCGGTAGAGCAGGCGGGTCATGAACCGGGCCGCAGGGCTCTTCAGTCCACGAAGGCGGCTGCGCGCCAGCGCGCTATTGCGCCCGATGATATTGTGCGGGGTATTGTATCCGCGTGGATCCAGAAAGCTGTAGAGGTATTCTACCCACGTGCTGCTTCCCCCGCCATTGTCGCGCATGTCAATCACTGCTGCTTTGTACGCTCCGGTGTTGGCCTCGGCAAAGGCGCGCTTGATGGCCCTGGCATACTGGCCTGGAAGGGTTGGCGCAAAGGTCTCCACAGCAATACAGATCACGCTGTCAGCGGGATAGCTCACGCGCACAGGTTGCTGGTTTTCTTTGAGCAGGGCTTTGCGGCGGGCTTCCCAGCGCGACTTGTTATAGGTTCGACAGGTATAGCGGTAAATATGGACTGAATCCACAGGCATTACATCTACCTGCATCTTCGGTCCTGGGCGCAGATTGAGTCCTGCTATGATCGGGAAGATTGCATCGGCAGCCCGCCGACGGCCCGTAGATGCATCACCTTCTACACAGGCAAGTCGCCAGGCTTGCAGCCACAGGGAGTCGGCCGAATGTCCATTGAGCGTGAGCAAACGAGCGCCGGCCGGAAGAATGCTGTCCCGGTCCTGCCGGATGTAGATCCCGGATGAATCGGATGTAATGCGCACAGGCAGGATGTACCCGCCATGCTCCAACTGGTGGTTGAGCAGTGATGTGTAATCAAGTGAGCTGTGTGAATCTTTCAGGCTGTTGATCACATCGCCGACGAGCGGAACAAAGGTGCTGGCAGTGGCGGAGTCAGGAAGCGAAGCGATGGCTTTCCGGAGCGCAAGATTGAAGGTGTCGCTCGGGGTGAAGCCGAAAGGATTGGTATGGTACTGCACAATGGCCTGCCCCAGGGATTCGAGGTCCTCGCGGAGCTCTTGCCGGGAATAATAGACGGTGTCGCTGAATTGCGCGTGCGCATTGGCGAGAGGCCAGCAGGTGATGATGACCAGCAGGCGGATCAGGACAGTAAAGCGGGTATTCAATCCTGATTTCTCTTTTTCACCATCGTCAGGATTGTGGCAAGAGCCACGGTCTCGCCTGTTTCATCGTACACATCCACGAGGAATTTAACGATGCCCTTTGCGATGTCTTCCTGAGTGCGTCTTTCCTGATCGATCTTTTCCTTAACGGTGAACCGCACGCCGATGGTCATGCCGGGATAAACGGGCTTGGTGAATCGTGCTTCTTCCAGTCCATAGTTCAGGAGCACTGGTCCCTTGGCGGGATCTACAAAAAGTCCGGCGGCTTTGCTCAGCACGAAGTAACCGTGTGCCACGCGCCGTTCAAAGATGGTTCCCTCGAGCGAGGTGGCATCCATGTGGGCATAGAAGTTATCGCCGCTCACATTGGCGAAGTTGACAATATCAGCCTCCGTCACGGTGTGCTTGTGGGTGAATACGGTATGACCTACCACGAGATCTTCAAAGTGCTGGCGGAAAAGATGGGGCTGTGCCTCGGTGTGCTTGGCTCCGTACTGATATACTCCCGTGATAGCGGTAAGGGTGCTGGGTGATCCCTGAATGGCGGTGCGCTGGAGGTAATGCATGACGCCGCGCTTTCCTCCCATTTCTTCTCCGCCACCTGCTCGTCCGGGGCCGCCGTGTACCAGCATGGGCATGGGGGAGCCATGTCCGGTGGACTCTTTGGCACACTCGCGGTTGAGCACCAGGATGCGCCCGTGATGAGAGGCACATCCCAATACAAATTCTCTTGCGATAAGATCATCGTTGGTAGCCACGCTGCACACCAGTGAGCCCTTACCCATGCGGGTGAGCTGAATAGCATCATCCAGGTTCTTGTAGGGCATGATGGTGGTCACAGGACCGAACGCCTCAACTTCATGGGTCGCTGTATGCTGAAAGGGATTTTCATTGAGCAGCAGGATGGGGGAGAGGAACGCACCTCGGGCTGCATCCGCGCCTAATACTTCAACCTTGCCAGGATCTCCGTATACCAGCCGGGACTCTTTCATCAGCAGGGCCAGCTTCTCCAGAACGTCATGGCGCTGACTGATACCGGCAAGGGCACCCATACGCACTTTGTCTTCTCGTGGATTGCCGATCACGGTCTGGCTAAAGGCCTTGCCGAGTGCGATCTGCACATCTTCAAGACACTGTTCGGGAACAATCACGCGCCTGATGGCCGTGCACTTTTGACCGCATTTTACCGTCACTTCCTTCCTCACCTCTTTGATGAAGAGATCAAATTCTTCTGTTCCGGGAACCGCGTCCGGACCGAGCACTGCGGCATTCAGTGAGTCGGCTTCCATATTGAAGGGAACGGATTCAGCAATGATGCGCGGATGGGCCTTGAGCATTCGGCCAGTGGAGGCGGAACCGGTGAAGGTGACCACATCCTGCGAAATCACATGATCGAGCAGTCCGTCGGCACTGCCGCAGATAAGCTGCAGTGCTCCGTCAGGCAAAATGCCTGAAGCGATGATGTCGCGGGTTACGGCCTCTGCAAGATAAGAGGTAAGGGTAGCCGGTTTCACCACTGCAGGTACTCCTGCAAGAAGGTTCACGGCAATCTTTTCCAACATGCCCCAGATCGGAAAGTTGAAGGCATTGATATGCACCGCCACACCTTCGCGAGGTACCATGATGTGGTGACCGATGAAGGTGTTCTGCTTGCTGAGCCGCGCAAGCTCGCCATCTACATAGAAGCGCTCATTGGGAAACTGTCGCCGCAAACTGGAATAGGCGAAGAGGTTGCCGATTCCTCCGTCAATATCAATCCAGGAGTCCACCCGTGTGGCTCCTGTCCGGTAACTCAATTCGTAGTAAGTATCCTTGCGCTCATTGAGATAAAGGGCCAGCGCTTTCAGCATCCGGCCCCGCTCATGGAAGGTCATTTTACGAAGAACAGGACCGCCGGTCCTCCGGGCATAGTCGAGCATCGCTCCAAAGTCAAGCCCGCCAGAACTGGCCAGCGCAATGACATCTCCGCTTACGGCATCGTACAATTCCTTCCCCTTTCCGGTCCCGGCAATCCATTGGCCGAGGGCATAATTATGCAGGTTCGTGCTCATGGCACGAAGGTACTCCGACATCCGGAACGGTAAGCCGATTCAGTTCACCCTGCGGTTGGTGCGGCGTACCAGCCCTATGGTCAATCCAGCATCACATCCCATCAAGGTTTGATAGGAGTTGAACGAGCCAATCAAGCCTGCTGTAAAGCCCACATATCGGGAAACAGGTAACAGCACTCGGGCCTGCATGGTGAAGCCGGCTTCCTTTCTCCAGCGGCGCTTGATCTCATAATTTGAATCGAACCACCCGGGTTCTTCTGACAAAGAGAAGGTCACGCGTTCAATCCGGTTCACGGACGGGCCTGCCTCCAGGATCAGGCGCCTGTTTCTGGAAGCACTCTGCAGGGTATAGGATGCAGCTAAATAGACCTGACGAAGCCGGTCCCGGTCATCATAGGATTCTCCCGCAAGCACCAACGGAGTCTCGTAATCCGCCGGCTTATAGGGTGAGGCAAAATAGAACTGCCTCCTGCCGGCCACCAGACCCCAGCGCGAATGGGTTTCTACATGAACAGCCAGGTTGAAGCATTCCGGGACGATGCCCAGCGATGATTCCAGGTATACTGCTTCCAAAGAGAACGGTGAACGCCCCGCTTGTCCGGTCTGACTGTAAACAAAAACGACAGGACAAAGAACCAATAGAATGGAGAGGATCTTTTTCATGCTTGTTGATGGTTTAGTAACTCAAAAATATGCACGCATAGCAATACATGGATGTTTTTTTTGCTCCTTTTTCGTTGCCCTACCTTTACCGCCATGAGTTTTACAGTAGCCATCGTAGGCCGGCCCAATGTGGGCAAGTCCACTTTATTCAACCGCCTCACCGAAACGCAGGAGGCGATTGTGGAGCCTACGGCGGGCGTTACCCGCGACCGGAAGTATGGCACAGCTGAATGGCAGGGCAAGGAGTTCATCGTGATTGATACCGGCGGTGTCGTGGCCAATTCTGAAGATCAGTTTGAGCAGGATATCAATAGCCAGGTGAAGCTGGCCATTCAGGAGGCAGACCTGATTCTCTTCCTTGTTGACGGCCGCGAAGGCCTCACGGAATGGGATGAGGAAGTTGCCCACCTCCTTCGCCGTGTACGGAAGCGGGTTTTGGTTGTGTGCAATAAAGTGGATACTTCCGACAAAGAGGATCTGGTGAATGATTTCTATTCGCTGGGCCTTTCTGATAAAATCTATCCGGTGAGTGGTAACAATGGGTACGGCACTGGCGAGCTCCTGGATGATCTGGCTGCGTATATCCCGGAAGAGCCGGAAGAGAAGCCAACAGATCTCCCGAAAATCGCTATCGTGGGCAAACCCAATGTGGGCAAGTCAAGTCTGCTGAATACACTCATCGGAGAGCAGCGGAGTATCGTTTCCGAAGTGGCCGGTACTACACGAGACGCGGTGCACACGCACTTCAAGTCATTCGGCAGGGAACTGATCCTCGTTGATACCGCCGGTCTCCGCCGAAGGAAACAGGTGGAGGACGATATAGAATATTATTCTACCATCCGCACGATTAAAGCTATCCGACAGTCGGATGTGTGCATGCTGCTGATTGACGCTACTGAAGGGGTGACCAATCAGGACCTGGCCATCTTCCACGAAATCTCAGAGGCCAACCGGGGCGTAGTGATCCTTGTGAATAAATGGGACCTGGTGGAAAAGGACCACAAGAGCGTGAAGCAGTTCACGGATGAGATCAAGAAGCGCCTGGCCCCATTCACGGATGTTCCCATTCTCTTCACCTCCAACGTGACCAGACAACGTCTGCTCAAAGCGCTGGAAGTAGCTGTGAAGGTGGCGGAAAACAGAAAGCAGAAGATCCCCACTTCTCGCCTCAATGATGTCATGCTCCCGCTTATTCAGGCATACCCTCCTCCGGTATACAAGGGCAAGGAGGTGAAGATTAAGTTCGTGACTCAATTACCTACTCGCTCACCTGCAATCGCTTTCTTCTGCAGTACTCCTCAATACATCAAGGAACCTTACCAGCGATTTCTGGAAAATAAGTTGCGGGAGCATTTCGACTTCGAGGGCATTCCTGTGAGGTTATATTTCAGGCAGAAGTAAGCTCTGAAAAAAAAATGTCCCGGCTCGTTGTAGCCGGGACTTGTGTTGCCATCATTTCAATGTACCCCAATCAATTCACCACGATGCGCATGGCATGGTTTCCATACTCAGAGGTGAGGTGAATGGTGTAGAGTCCGGCGCTCCACCCCGCTGTGGATAGCGCAAGGCGGCCGCCAGCAGTGCGCGGGGATTCCTGCCAGATGAGCTGTCCGGTTGTATTGAGCACCCGAACGACGGCATCCGCAGGGAAGGAGGTCATGGTCATATAAAGCAGGTCTCCGTTTCTGATCGGATTGGGGTATACCTGCAATCCGGCAAATACTTCCTCTTCCACATCCACCACACTGTGGATGTCCAGGAAATCGGGAAGCGGAAGCGCTTCCATCAGATTTCCCCGGGTATCCAGGGCTCCGCTTACCTCCAAATCAACATCGGCAATCTGCACAAATGTGTCACTTACGTCAAGGGTGAAGCGGTAGGCATTGGGGTTGAGCCAGCCTGAACCTGCGCCGGGAGTGAGCACCGCGGAGGGATTTTCATCGGGAAATGCAAGCACAGGATCGGTGGTGGTATCCATGGCTTCGTCAAACAGTACCACGATCTCCAGACCATCGGGGCCTGCATCGGCTGAGGTGATGTTGTATGACGAGCTGAGTGCTTGCGTGGCCAGGGGATTGCGTGTGTCTATCACCAGTGGCTGCGCAGCGGTGTAAGGCTCTTGCTGTCCGTTGCCGGCATCATCGGTGACGCCGTCCACCGTGATGGTAATTCCGCTGAGCTCTGTGCCTGCATCGGATACGGAGAAGACGGCCACATAGGTACTGGCATCCTGCCACCCGCTTGATAACGCATCAGCAGTGAGCGTGCTGCCCAGCGGATTTCCATTGTTGAAGGTGAGTACCGGGGCGGATCCGGTATCCATGGCATCATCAAATCCAATCGTGATTTCGAAACTGCCGCTCAGTGCGGTTGCGTCATTGATGAGCACATCGCAATCGGCCGAGATGATCCCGGGATTGTGTGTGTCAATAGTCAGCAAACTCTCCAGAAGAATGGATTGCTGCACATTGCCGGCAAGGTCACGTGCTCCGGCACTCTCGATCGTGAGGGGGCCAATCGCGGCATCCTCATCGCTGAAGTTGTAGCGAGCCAGGTATATGTTGGCGTTCATCCAGCCACTCGTCTCTTCGTCGGGCAAGAGTCCGGCAGCGGCCACATCGCCGGAGAAGATGACCTGGGCATCAACCGTCTGGTCCATGAATTCGTCAAATGCCAGAAAGACTTCAAACACGAGATCTCCTGTTTGGCTGTCGTTCAGTAAACTGATGTTGGCATCCGCCGTACCTGCCAATGGATTGCGGGTATCTACGCTGAATAAGTTGTTTTGTGAGGAAATGAGCTGATTGTTGTTGGAGGCATCTCTCGATCCTCCGATGGTGAACGAGACGCTCCCTGAACTCACATTGAGATCAGCCACTGCATACACTGCCCGGAATGTGCTGGTGCTGATCCAGCTGCTCAGCCCGGCCTGGTAGGTGAGGGTTCCTGCCGGGTTATTCGTCATGAAGGTGATGGTAGGTGCAATGAGCGGACTCATAGGCTCAGAGTACTGGATATCGAGGTGCCAGGTGCCGGCCAGTGCGTCATCATCGGACACCACGTTGCTGGAGGCACTGACCGATGATACCGTGGGGCGCTGGATATCGAAAGTGATCGGATTTCCGAGGGCAGGCCTGTTCTTGTTTCCGTTGGGATCCTTGGCGTCAGTGATCTTGATGCGGGTGTTGAATACCGCAGTATTCTGGTCGGTTACGATGTAGCGTATCCTGTACGTGTCTGCATCCAGCCACAGCATATCCAGTGCCACCAGGATGGGGCCAACGGGATTGCCATTGGTAAAGGTCAGCGTGGGTTCAACACTGGTATTCATGGGCTCGCTGAAGTTGATCACAAAGGAGAATATGGAGCCTACGTTATTCGCTCCCACAGCGGTGGTGGAGGGTGTGATGCTGATCACGGTGGGAATGCCCGCGGTCATGAGGGCATCGGCTTTGGACACGGCCTGCGGACCAACTATTTTTCCCACACGGCGACCGGGAATATCATCAATCGGCGGATGCAGTCCGCCATATATCCTGGACAGGCTGCACTGATCAGCTGCGTCGGCATACCGGGCCCACTGCAGCCGGATATCTACGGATGGTCCCTCAGAGGCGGCGAGGTATTGGTTGGCAGGGGCCAGAAACTCGCTCATGCCTCCCGGGAAATATTCGTCACCTGTGATGAGAGTGAGCACTTCAGCAGCCGTGCGGGAATAGGTAGAGTGTCCGGAGTAATAGCCGGCAAAAGGCGGCGTCACAAAGGTCTGGCGCTGGAAGGTCCACCAGTTTTCACCGAGAATCCATCCCACACCGTCAAGTCCCGTGGCCGGCTCTGGGCCCATCCAGGTGTAGAGCTTGATCTTGTTTATGTGCTCATTATTCGGTCCGGCGAGGGGATCACCGGGGCCCACAAGTTCGATGTACCCGGGTGAGAGGGGAATGCCACCAGGATGATAGCTGGGCAGCCCGGGGTCTGATGATTGCCCGAGACTGCACATGTACCGGATGGCGAAGATGGGGCGGGTGGAATCATAAAATCCCTTGGCGCTCCAGCATGCCACCGCAGCATCATGGATGGCTCCTCCAAGGGCCAGATAAGCGCGTACATCCCACTCCAGTTCGCTCAGCAACGGGCCCTGACCCATCCAGCGCCGCTCGAAGTCGGGGTGGTCATGCACATCCTGATTCAACAACTTGAACCAATGTCCGGGCGGCGTCTCTGAATTGGGGCCATCAGCCCAGTATTCGGACAGTACACGGGTGTAGTCGCCTCTGGGAACAAGCTGTGTCTCGTAGGGAAGGCCGGTGGCGGGGTTCAAGGCATAGCCGGGGCCATCTTCACCTCCGCTGAACGGATTGTAAAAGGCCTTGAATTCATCGAAGCTCTCAGGCAAACTGCTGAAATCCACGTTGCCGATGTTATTGGGAGAAATATCGATGACCTCCCCATCGGTGGGGTCATGGAAGGAGTGCCACATGGCCACAAGCGAATGGGCCCATTTATAAAAATCATCTTCCAGACCGGTAGGCCCGTTGTCGGAATGCAATGGCGGTGGACCTGGGTCCAGGTATACGTCCCACAAATTCCCATCGCGCTCGAGCTGCACTTTTTGATCAGGGCGTAAACTAAACGGTGTAACCTCGCCCCACTCATGGCCGAGTGCTGGCTGTCCGTTAGGAACAGGAAATCCGTTTTGATCGAGCTGCAGAGTAAGACTCAGTGGTTGCCAGCGATTGGGGTCAATGCAATTAGGATTGCCCGGCAACTGAGGAAAGAGATTGCCATTTACAGGCTCATAGAAGTTGTTGGCGTAGTTGCCTGCCTGATTCGCACCGTCTGACAAGGCATAGGCCTGCAATTGGGCAGCCAGGTAATTGCCGAGTTTGGCCGGGTCGCCATCGGAATAGGCGGTGGATGTAACCAGCGTGCTGTAACCCAACGAAGCCATCAGATTATCCACCTGTGGTTTCAGCAGGTTGTTCCAGTTGTTATTGGGTGCATCGGAATACCGGTCGGTAAGAAAACGATACATCGCATAGCTGATTACCATTTCCTGAGCTGCCTGGGGATTTGTGGGAATGGGCATTCCGTTGTAGAGGCAGTCATAACTTCCCAGCGTTTTGCCGAGAAACAGGGTGGAAGCATCATTGTCATATACCGCCCAGCCGTCATACATCAGTATAGAGGCATGGTAAAGGTTCCTGGCAGCCACTACTGGTCGAGCCTGATGCCGCCTGATGCACTCCAGCATCATATCACTCCATTGGCGAGCTACAGAGTTCTGAGCTTGAGAGGCGGTCGCCACCGCGAGCCATGTGAAGACCGTCAGCACAATGCGTAACGATTTGATCATGAGTGCTTAATTAAAGTTGAGTTGAGGGGTTAATGATACCGTGCTAAAGTACTTCAGGATGCGCAGAGCGCAATAGGTGAAGGCCATTTCGGGGACGGCAGATGATTCACTCTGCAAGGGGAAGTGTGGGCCTGATTATGCCTGTGCTCAGAATACCCCGAACGAGGTAGTGCAACCTTGACCGGTGATCTGTTTCTTTGTGCCACTATGGAAGGAAAGGCCCTCAGCCTGCGTGCCCTTTCAGTGCTCCGGCCCGGGGAGGGTGGCATTGTATCGGTCGTAGCCTCACACCACCTCGCGCCCAAGCTTGTGGAAATGGGACTCTTTCCCGGAAAAGAGGTCAAAGTGTTGTTCAGGGCCCCCTTTGGAGGTCCTATGGCTGTAGAAATCGGCGGGGGCTACACGCTCTCCCTCCGCGAGGATGAGGCCATGCTGGTGTTGCTTGATCCAGAAAATTTCTGATCGCATCCAGATGGGGGAAAAGCGAAACATCGCACTTGCGGGAAATCCCAATACCGGAAAGTCATCCCTGTTTAATCTCCTGACCGGCCTCAATCAGCATGTTGGCAATTTTCCCGGTGTCACCGTGGACAAGCGCACAGGGGAGTGCCGGCTCGGTCCGGGACATGCCGCCGGGGTTCTTGATCTACCGGGTACATACAGCATCTTTCCCCGCTCGGCTGATGAACGCATCGTATGGGAGGTACTGGGCAATGCGGCTCATCCGGACCACCCTCAACTGGTGGTTGTGGCGGCCGATGCATCCAATCTCGAGCGCAATCTGCTGCTTTTTACTCAGCTGCACGATCTCGGTCTGCCGTTGATCCTTGCGCTTACCATGCCTGATATGGCCCTTGAGCGCGGCTCAATGGTGGATGTGCAGGCGCTTTCATTTCACCTCGGGGTGCCTGTGGTGGTGGTCAATGGCCGTACAGGCGAAGGGCTTGATGATCTCAAGTCGCTGCTGATGTCGGACATCCCTGCTCCGCGTGCATTTCGCTTCTGCGTGACTGATCTGCTCACTCTGGCGGATCAGCCTGAAGCGCAGATCCGGGATACGGAATGGCGCTATTCCCGGATTCGCGAAATTCTCCGGAAGTGTCAGGTAAGAAAAGATAGCAACCAGGACACCGCTTCGCTGCGGAGCAGGCTCGACCGCTTCTTCGTGCATCCCGTGTGGGGTTATCTTGTTTTTGTGGGACTGCTCATGCTCATCTTCCAGCTCATCTTCCGCTTTGCCGAGTACCCCATGGAGTGGATTGAAGGCGCTTTCCTGGCGCTGAGCCGGCTAGCTGCCGATTACCTGCCCGCAGGTGTCTTTACCGATCTGCTGTCCGAAGGGGTGATTCCGGGCATAGGAGGGGTGGTGATCTTTATCCCGCAAATTGCTTTGCTCTTTTTTATCCTGTCCATTCTGGAGGAAAGCGGATATATGGCGCGCGTGGTGTTCATCATGGATAAACTCGTGCGGCCCTTCGGACTCAACGGTAAGAGCGTGGTGCCGCTCGTCAGCAGCGTGGCCTGCGCTATCCCCGGAATCATGTCCACGCGCACCATTCCAAGTTGGAAGGACCGCCTTATCACCATCCTGGTTGCTCCGCTGATGAGCTGCTCTGCGCGGCTCCCCGTATTCATGCTCATGATCCGGCTCGTGGTTCCGGATGGCAACCTGTGGGGCTTCTTCGACTTGCGTGGTGCTGTCTTGTTTGCCATGTATGCTCTGGGTGTGATCAGTGCAATAGCCGTTGCCTGGGTCTTTGGGAAGATCATCCGCACCGGTGAACAGGGCTTTCTCCTCATGGAGCTGCCCGCCTACCAGTTGCCTCGTCTGCGCTACGTGTTTCTTCACGTCAGGGAGAAGGCAGGCGTTTTTGTAACCGATGCCGGGAAGGTGATACTGGCCATCTCCATCGTGCTCTGGGTGCTGGCCAGTTATGGTCCGCCAGGCCAGATGAACCGCGCCCTTGAGTCCATGAAGCAAGCCCATCCCGAGTGGTCACCCGACTCTCCTGAATATAAGGAAGCTTTGGCCGCTGTCCGGCTTGAACATTCATTTATAGGGATCATCGGACGTGGAATTGAGCCGGTAATCCAGCCTCTTGGTTATGACTGGAAAATCGGGATCGCACTCATTACCTCCTTTGCTGCGCGGGAAGTGTTTGTGGGATCTATGGCCACGATCTACAGCGTAGGAGAAGATTTTGAAGAGGGGCTGGTGGAACGTTTGCGGGATGAGCGCTATCCCGATTCTGGGCAGCCGGTTTATACCCTTGCTTCCGGATTATCGCTCATGGTGTTTTACGTCTATGCTATGCAATGCATGTCCACACTCGCCATTGTACGGCGTGAAACACGAAGCTGGAAATGGCCTTTGGTGCAGCTTCTATACATGGGTGTACTGGCCTATGCAGGGGCATGGATTACCTTTGTTACGTTCAGTTAGTCAGCTCACATGCAGCCAGCCCTCACTATCCTCGTTGTGGCTCTTGCCCTCTTTTACCTGATCCGGTACTTCAGAAAAACTGAATCTGCCCGTGAAGGATGCGATAGTTGCCACTTCTCCGGTTCGCAGGCCCGGAAGGAGGCCCGGTAGGGAAGAGCATGGGTAACCTGACTGCATCATTCGCCGTAACCACCCTCTTTGAACCTGACGTGTATGAAGAAAACCATCGGTCTGATTATCTTGCTTCTTACTGCTGCGCCACTCTGGTCGCAGCAGGACAGTACGTATTTTCAGGTGGGTGTCAACGTGATGCGACTCCTCACGATGAATCAGCCTGTATCCGAATTGTGGAACCCCTACCAGCTCCATGTGGAGTGGGGCAATGGACAAGTTGGCGCGCGCGTTTCGCTGAACGTTGTGAGCACATCTGAAACCGAGGAGCCCTCATCGTTCAACGGCAATACCCGTTTTTCGGATGACAGCACGAGCATGGACCTGCGTGTGGGAGCTTTCATGGAGCGCAGGCTAGGTAAGAGCTGGTCCACCAAATTTGCCGCTGACTTTTTCATAGCCAACCGCGATCGCGCTTACAATACCGTCACCAGGGATGTGGATGGCCTGCTGGTTAAGCAGGATATCACCTCATCGCGAAGTGAGGTAGGCGGCAGCATATCGCTTATTCCAGAGTGGCATATCACGAGCCGGGTAACGCTATCTACCGAGCTCAACCTGCTGTTGGCCAGCACCAGTTCATCCACCTCCACCAGGAGTTCCGATTTTCCTGAGTTCAACAGCATCGTGGACAAGGGCGGCAATTATGTCCGGCTTCGTCCACCCACTGCGCTGTTTCTCCTGGTGCGCTTCTGACCGGACATGCGCAATAAGAAGGTCATAGCAGTGAGTTTCTTCGGATGGCTGACGCTTCTGCTCGCGGCGTGCGTCAAGCAGGAAGTACCGGCCGAAGCCCGGGTGCCCGTATTGCCTGAATCCCCCTACCGGTATGATACGCTGCCCATTGATATCACTTTTGATCCCTTCGGGGGGCATGAGATTGACAATGACGTGGCCACGCTCGGTCGTGTGTTGTTTTACGAGACCCAACTCTCCATCAATAACAGGGTCAGCTGTGGCAGTTGTCATTTTCAGCATCTCGCGTTTTCTGACCGCACCGCGCGGAGCAAGGGGTTTCTCGACCGGCTGACCCCCCGCAACACATCACCTATTGTGAATGTAGGTCTTCAGGAGGCCTTCTTCTGGGATCTGCGTCAGTCCGAGCTGTCCGACATGGTGCTTGATCCCATTGCCAATCACATTGAGATGGGGCTCGAGCCCCGGCCCTATATGCTGGCCAAGCTGAAGAATCTGCCCTACTATGCGCCGCTCTTTGCTAAGGCATTCGGGGATTCCGTCATCACGGAAGACCGCGTATCTGATGCGCTGGAGATGTTTATGCGCGCGCTGGTTTCAGTGAACACGAGGTTTGATATCGGACGAAACACTGGCTTTGTTCATTTTACAGAAGAAGAAGAGCTGGGACGCCAGCTGTTCTTTTTCAAGTTTCCCTGCTCGGCTTGCCATGGCGGAAGTGAGTTGAGTGGCTTGTCAGAGGCGGCCAACGTTGGTCTGGACATGGATTATGAGGACGATGGCGTGGCAGGCATCCACGAGTCAGGCGATCCGCTCGATGGGTGGTTCAAAATTCCAACCCTGCGCAACATTGAGTTCACGGCTCCTTATATGCACGATGGCCGTTTTGCCACATTGGAGGAGGTGGTGGAATTTTATAACAGTGGCATGCAGCCCCATCCCCAGCTCAGCACCATGTTGCGGGAGCATACCGATGGCGGATTCTTCTCCCTGGGCACACCGCTGGGCAGTCAGTCCGCCCTTGATCCCTTGGGTCGTCAGCCCCTGCGTATGCACATGACTCCGGAGGAGAAGCGCGCCCTGGTCACCTTCATGAAGACTCTTTCAGATCACAACTTCATACGCGATCCCCGGTTCTCGGATCCATTTGTAATACGCTGATCTTGCTCGATGCAAAGGGTAATCCGGGTATCACGGCAGTGAGGCCTATGAGGACCTGATCAGGGTGCTACCCTGCCAAAAAAAAGAAACCGAGGTAGTGATCAATATCCAGATATAAAACAACTGAATATAAAAAACGCCATGCGGACGAGGTTGAAACAAATCAACCTCAAAACAAGGAGTCGGGGAGTTTCAAGCTTGATGGTCATCATGCTTTCGATTTATACCCCTGCTTTCACGCAGGATTTTACCATTACTCCTCCCGGCGAAGAGGGCAAAATCGGATTGATGGATGTGCATGGCCAACTGCTCGTGCCTAGAAAGTGCGTGTCCATTGTGCCGCCTCCAAAAAACAACTTCCTTGTATATCAGGAAAATCCCGGATGGCCTATGATGCCGGATTATCAAACTGAAAAATGAGATTCTTGTGAATAAAACCCATTATATAGGTCGTGCGCTGGATGCAAACTCAAAGAGCATTGCATCTGTCAATACGACAAAGAGGGAAAGCTGGCGGAGTCGGTTTTAACCCGGATTATGCGGTTGGTTTCGTCCATGAGACTCAAAAAGTCAAAGAAGACGAGTGCTCGCGCAAGTTTCGGGAGCGGAAGCGTGGTCACCCCCGCGGTGAGCAACCGAAACGAGTAAGCACGAGTATTCACAGGTGTTTTGGATCGCAATAGAAACCAGCCGCATAATCCGGGTTTAATCAAAGCGCTTGATCGTATACTTTACATGTTCCCAGTTCAATTCCTTGCGGCTGAGTTTGTGGAGGGCCCGTGTTAGCCTTATGCCACCGTCCAATAATCGAACCCTGGGGAGAAATTCCTGGTTGATCTCCAAGCAAAACAATGACAGGACCTGAAAATCCGCAGTTTGATCAGATCACGAAGATCTTCAGCCCATGCAATGGGTATGCTATTGTGATGAAAGACAAAGGGTATCAGGGGATCCTTTATGGCGTGTATGATCTGACTAAGAATACGGTCATATTGCCATGCGATTTTTATGATATTGAGGTCAAAGCTGCATTCATCAAGGCCTATGAACCGGGTTATACGCTAACCTGCGATGTGTATACTGTTCAAGGCGTTCTGGTGCAAACCTGGGATCAGATAAAGCGTTAAAATCCCTGATTTCAAGGAGGTTGGTCTCCATGCAACCATCTGTTGCCTTTCAGAGTCCTTCAATGTAACAATTACCTGTGATCATGATGCGACTGCATTTCCTGTTTATTTTCTTTTGGTTTCTGCTTACCGTCTCCTCCGTGTTCGCGCATCAGCGTCCGCCACTGGAATATCAGGAGAACAAGGGCCAGTGGGAGCCGTCGGTTCGCTATCGGGCTGGTCTTGGGGCGGGAATGGTTTACCTCGAAAACAATCGGTTTGCCTTCTCCTTTTTTCAGGCTTCGGATCTTGATATCGCCCATGATTACAGCCGCGCTCCCTGGACTTTTCAGGAAGAGCCGGTACTCCATGGTCACGCGTGGTATCTCAAGTTCATCGGATCATCCACGCAGTCTATGTCGGGCGAGCAAGTGCAGCCACATTACTACAACTATTTCATCGGAAATGACCCCCAGCGCTGGGCTTCTCACGTGCAGACTTATACCGCAGTGGAATACACGAATCTCTATCCGGGTATAAATCTCTATGTGCACCAGGGCTCAGGCAACTTCAAGTACGACTTCCGCGTGGCTCCGGGCGCCTCACCTGATGCTATTGAGCTGGAGCTGGAGGGTTTGAACGGGGTGGAGCTTCGGGATGGACAGTTAGTGCTCCATACTTCCATCGGTGAATTTATCGAGAATCGCCCGTTTTCCTTTCAGGTGATTCAGGGGGTGCTTACTGAGGTCCCCTGTCGATTTGTGCTCCACGGCAACCGGGTCACGTTTGCCTTTCCGGAAGGCTATGATACGTCCCGCGAACTCGTCATTGATCCAGAACTGATAGCATCCACACTGAGCGGCAGCAATGGATCCAATAACTTCGGTCATACTGCAACGTTTGACATTGCAGGCAATATCTACACGGGCTGCATCTCTTTTAGCGACGGTTACCCGACCACTCCCGGGGCCTTCGACAGCAGCTTCTCAGGGGCCACCGACTTAGGTCTGAGTAAACTGAATCCGGAGGGATCTGACCTGCTGTGGGCTTCTTACATAGGTGGGTCGGATGGCGATTTTCCCCATAGCCTGTGGGCCAATGATCAGGGCGAGCTCTATGCATACGGGCACACATCCTCCAATGATTTTCCTACTACTCCGGGTGCGCATGACAGTTCGCTGAATGGGGGCCGTGATATTGTCGTCTCCCGTCTTTCCAGTGACGGCACTCAGCTCATGGGCTCCACCTTCATCGGGGGATCGAGTGATGATGGATTCAACACGGCTTCTTTCAACTACGGCGATTCATACCGCGGCGAGATCATCCTCGATAACAACGGGAAAGTGCTGATCGCATCCTGCACCCAGAGTGCGAATTTCCCGGTTAGCGCCGGGGCGTATCAAAATGCACTCGCAGGTGCCCAGGATGCTGTTTATTGCCGGTTAAATCCAACACTCACTTCGCTTGAAGTATCTACTTATCTCGGTAGTTCGGGCAACGATATGGGCTACGGCATCCGGGTCAATACCATCGGTCAGGTCTATATCGCCGGAGTGGCGGGCGGAGGTAACTTCCCCACCACAGCGGGGGCCTTTCAGACCACATTCGCAGGAAGTACCGGTGAGTTTGAAGCTCTTCCGATGGATGGATTTGTAGTGCGCATGAATGGAGCCGGTACACTTTTGCAAAGAAGCACGTTCCATGGCACTGATGAGCCGGATCAGTGCTTCTTCATCGATCTTGACAGCGATGAGAATGTATTTGTATACGGTCATGGAGGCGACTTTCCAATTGTCGGCCCGGTGTATTCCAATCCAGGCAGCAAGCAGTTTGTTACCAAGTTCAACGCCGAACTTTCGGAGATCATGCTCTCCACGGTTCTGGGTGCAGGGGCCAATCAATGGGGAGGGTACGACTTTATCCCCGACGCTTTTCTGGTGGACCACTGCGATAATATCTATATTTCATCATACCAGGCAGGTGGTAATCTGCCAATAACGCCAGACGCTCTCTACGCTGAAGGCGGTTTCTACCTCGCCGTGCTGACGGAGAACCTGGCCGATCTGGAATATGGTACTTTTTATACAGGTGGCCACGTGGATGGTGGTACAAGCCGCTTCGATAAGAACGGAACAGTGTATCAGGCTGTATGCAGCGGTGGCGGATTCGCGACCACAGCGGATGCCTGGGCCACCACTCAGGGCCCAGGCTGGGATATCGGTGTTTTCAAGATCGATTTCGATGTGAGTGGGGTTAACTCCGCAATCACCGCATCTGACCTGAGTGGATGCGCTCCCTACGTGGTCCAGTTCCAGAATTTCAGCGTGGGAGATCAGTTTGCATGGGACTTTGGCGACGGAACTACCAGTGCCGAGTTTGAACCGGAGCATACCTACACAGAGCCGGGCGTCTACACCGTTACCATGATTGTCTCAGACTCCCTGAGCTGCAACTTGGCTGACACCTCATTTTTCGATATCAGCATCAGTACGCCGGTTGATTATGTCCCCAGTTTTGACTACCTCATGGATTGCTCTACCATGACGGTCACAACCAACAATCTGACCGGCTATGACTTCCTCGACTATGTATGGGATATGGGGGATGGTACCGTGATAGAAGCGGATCATGTAGAACACATCTACGATGCTCCTGGTGATTATGTGGTGACACTCACGGCCATTGACAATGGCTGTGACTCAGACGGAGCCGTGGAGCAAACCGTAAGTGTACTCAATGAGGTGGTAGCGGTAATCCCTCCTGCCGACACAGAAGGGTGTGTTCCATTTACCATTTCCTTCAGCAATGTCAATGCCGGAGCGCAATACACCTGGGATTATGGAGACGGCAGTGCGCCCGATACGGGCACCAATGTATCCCACACTTACACCGTGCCAGGTGAGTATACGCTGACTCTGCTTGCTGAGGGCATAGGCAATTGTATAGGTTCCGATGAGGCCACATCCATCATTGTGGTCATCGATCCTCCGCTTGTGGATGCTGCTTTTACAGTCAACCAGACAGAGGAGTGCGTTCTCCTGACCATGGAAGGGATCAACGAGAGCATTGGCGATGAGGTCGAGTACCTCTGGAATTTTGGAGATGGCTCGACCAGCACAGACGTCAACGTGACGCATGCGTTCAATGAGCCGGGTGACTATACCATCACCCTCACCGTGCAGGATCTGGTGTGCGGAACGGATGATCAGGCCTCAACCACGCTCACCTTGATTGATCAGATCGACCTGAGCCTGCCCCCGGGTGTGTTCATCTGCTACTACGATGATGCCGTTGTGCTGGAAGCCGCGGATCCCGGCCCCAATACAACCTACCTGTGGTCCACCGGCGAAACCACTTCATCTATTGCCGTTGCCGAACCAGGTATGTACTCGGTCACCGCTACGTTCAACAATTGTGAGTATACCCACGAACTGGAATTGGAGTTAGGGCCTGAGTCGCCCATCTTCGAAACCGTGAAATTCTGTGAAGGCAGCAATCAGTATCTGGAGATTCCTTACGCCGGAGGGCAATGGTACTCCTGGTGCACGGGTGAAACGGAGCAGGGCATCACGGTGCAGAATGGCGGGGAATACTGCTTCCAATTTATGGATGAGAACGGATGTGTGCAGGAGGGAAATATAACCGCCTCGGTTACGGCCTACAATGCTACCGTTTACATACCTAATGCGTTTACTCCCAACAATGACGGACTTAATGATGTATTCCGCCCGGAAGGAGAAGGCGTCAGCGAGTACCAGATGACGGTGTGGAGCCGATGGGGGGAGCAGGTGTTTGAGGCCAGGGAGTTTGAACAGTATTGGGACGGATCCTACAAGGGTGGTGATCATTATGTTCCTGATGGCCTGTACACCTACCAGATCATCTACCGCGGGGAGTGCGATCCTGAGAAAGTCGAGGAAGTGGGATTCATCGTCGTGGTCCGTTAGTCCCCGCCGCTGTATGTTTGGGGAATGGAGCAAGAGCTTTCTTTCACCGGATTTCCAATGTCCGGCTATGAATCATGGAAGAAGCAGGTCCTGAAGGAATTGGGCGGAAAGCCCTTCGATGGGTTGCTGCGGACTAACGCAGAAGACCTCTCCACAGAGCCCGTTTATACGCATGATCACCACGGCCCTGTGCTGGCCGTTGCCGAATCTGATCGGAAATATTTATTCCGAACGCCTGCATCGGAATGGGAAGTGCGAGTGGATATAAAAGCCTCTCCGGCCGATACCAACAGGCTGGCCATGCAGGCGCTGGAGGGCGGAGCAAATGGCCTGGGTATTCAGGCCGATGGCTGGAGTCCCGAAGATTTCCAGACCGCTCTCGAAGGAGTGATTCTGCCCATCATCTCGATCCATTTGACCTTCGCAGGAAATCCGATGCCTGGCATGGATGCCTTTCGGGATTACCTGTCTGCAGCATCCTATCACCCCGGCGAGATACGCGGGAGTATTCATTATCCCTGGCTGGATGATGCCTTACTTCTGACGGAGGTGGTGACCCGGTACCGGGACTTTGCCCGTTTTCGGCTCGTGCCGGCAGATGGGCTATCATGGCGAGAAGAAGGTGCAGCTGCGGCCCGCGAAATGGCGGTAGCGCTGGCCCTGGGGCACGAGGCCCTGCACCGACTCACACAATCCGGATTTACAGCGGATGATGCCTCGGGATGGATCGCCTTTTCATTGGGAACATCGCAGGAGTATTTCACGGAAATCGCGCGCTACCGGGCGATGCGCTACCTCTGGATGCGCATCATCCGCTCGTATGCTCCAGAGGCGGAGTGCTCATCCCACGCCTGGCTGACCGCAACAGCTACCCGCCGTTCACTCTCAGCGGCCGATCACCACACGAATCTTCTTCGGCTGACTACGGAGGCCATGAGCGCCCTGCTTGGTGGGGTCAATGCGCTCTCGCTCCCCGCCCCCGAACTCCAGGAGCCTTCAGCAGCCGCAAGGCGCTGGGCGCGCAATATTCACCACATCCTGCGCGAAGAGGCAAGACTTCACGAAGTCGTGGATCCCGCAGCTGGTTCATGGTACCTTGAGTCTTTGTGTGCCCAATTGGCTCAGTCAGCATGGGCGGATTTTATAGCTATAGAAGACCGTGGCGGTCTGGCATACTGCTCATCTGAACTCCGGAACGAGGTGAGGGAGAGGGGCAGCCGTATTGCGGCCGAAGTGGAATCGGGCAAGCGGGTGGTGATTGGTCAAAACAAATACCAGCCAAAGGGATGAGGAAGACATTTGATCGAGAATTGCCTCTGGGTGCTCCGGAAGCCGCTTCGAAGCATCTGCTGTCCGCCATGCCTGCCGGAGCACCGCCCTACCTCCGGGGACCGTATGCCAGCATGTACACTATTCGACCATGGACTATCCGCCAATATGCTGGTTTCAGCACAGCGGAAGAGTCCAACGCCTTTTACCGGCGCAATCTGGCTGCCGGACAAAAGGGGTTGTCGGTGGCTTTTGATCTCGCTACGCACCGGGGTTATGACAGCGACCATCCGCGGGTGGTAGGCGATGTAGGCAAGGCCGGAGTGGCTATAGATACGGTGGAGGATATGAAAATCCTCTTCGACCAGATTCCACTGGACCAGATGTCTGTGTCCATGACCATGAACGGTGCTGTTATTCCGGTCATGGCCTTTTATATTGTAGCGGCCGCCGAGCAAGGTGTTGATCCCGGCCAACTGAGCGGCACCATTCAGAATGATATTCTGAAGGAGTTCATGGTGCGCAATACGTATATCTATCCCCCGGGTCCCAGCATGCGTATGGTGAGCGATATCTTCTCCTATTGCGCTCAGCACATGCCCCGGTTCAATCCTATCTCAATATCGGGCTATCACATGCAAGAGGCTGGCGCTACTCCCGAGCTCGAGCTGGCTTATACGCTGGCGGATGGGCTGGAATATGTGCGTGCGGGAATCCGGGCGGGTATGAGTGTGGATGAATTCGCCCCGCGGCTTTCCTTCTTCTGGGCCATCGGTATGGACCATATCACGGAAATTGCCAAGATGCGCGCAGCCCGGTTGTTGTGGTCCCGGTTGCTTCAGCCATTTATTCCCTCCAATCCCAAATCGCTTGCTCTGCGCACCCATTGCCAAACGAGCGGATGGAGTCTTACCCGGCAGGATCCGTTCAATAATGTAGCCCGGACATGCATCGAGGCTATGGCCGCTGCACTCGGCGGTACACAGTCACTTCACACCAATGCGCTGGATGAAGCCATTGCTCTTCCTACCGATTTCAGCGCGCGCATCGCCCGCAATACTCAGCTTTACCTTCAGGAGGAAACAGGGATTACGGCTGTGGTAGATCCCTGGGGGGGATCCCATGAAGTCGAGCAACGCACGGAGGACATCGCCCGAAGGGCGTGGAAGCTCATCGTAGAAATTGAGCAAATGGGGGGGATGACGAAAGCTATAGAAGCAGGACTTCCCAAACTCAGGATCGAAGAGGCCGCGGCTCGCAAGCAGGCCAGGATTGACAGTGGCAAAGACCTCATCATCGGCGTGAATCTCTATGAGGTGGAGGAGGAGGATGAAGAGGTGGAGATTCTTGAGGTTGACAATGCTGCAGTGCGCGAATCCCAGATCAGGCGTCTTGCTGCCGTGCGCGCAGGAAGGAATGAAGCGGCTTGTCGTGCAGCCCTCGCTGCACTCACTCAGGCCGCCCGGGATAGCTCAGGAAATCTGCTCGAAAAGGCCATTGAGGCGGCACAACAGCGCGCTACACTGGGGGAAATCTCCCAGGCGATGGAGGAAGTGTTTGGACGCTATACAGCGAATATTCGTTCGGTATCAGGAATTTACTCAAGTGAAAGCCATATGGACTCAGACTTCCGGAAGGCGAGGGAAATGGCCGACCAGTTTGCCGTGCTGTCAGGTCGTCGGCCACGTATCATGGTGGCTAAGATGGGGCAGGATGGTCATGACCGCGGAGCTAAGGTCATTGCGACATCATTTGCGGATATAGGTTTCGACGTGGATATTGGTCCGCTGTTTCAGACGCCCGGGGAGGCCGCCCGGCAAGCCGTTGAGAATGATGTCCACGTGCTCGGGGCGTCATCGCTTGCTGCCGGACACAAGACCCTCATACCGCAGTTGATTGAAGAGCTTAGAATGCTGGGGCGCGAGGATATTCTCGTTGTGGCTGGTGGTGTGATTCCGGAACGGGACTATTCCTTTCTGTTCCAGTCGGGCTGCGTGGGTGTTTTCGGTCCTGGTACACGCATCAGCAAGGCGGCTCAGGACATCCTGTCTATCCTGATTGAAGGATTCTCGAAGTAGGTGGTCATGCTGCTGCGCAGAGCCCGGTTGATCCGGTATTGAACTGATTACAGGCTTTCGTCTGTAGCGTCCCCCAGCAGGGTCTTCAGGTTCCTGAAGTCCTCATCAATGGTAAATCGCAATGCCCGGGCAAGCGAATCGAGGATGACCAGGGCATTCACCGCCGCATCCCGGTCGCTCGCCGCTCGCAGGCGGTTGGCCATGTGCCGGTTTACGGTGCCTACTTCTTCATACAGCCTCCTGAGTTCATGAATCTCCCAGTCTGGCGTCTCGCCTTCTTCCTGCAGAAGCAGTTGCTGCACCAGGTAATTGCCGAGAACGCGGTAGATGGTCTCCTTTTCATTGGCAAAAGGCAGGTGGAAGCGGGCAAGGCTTGAAAGAAAAGACATATGCGGACAATCGCTTGTCGCGCATAACAATCCCATCAGCGACCCAACGGCTCCCTGAAGCGAGGTTGTCCTGGAATACGTGCGTTCCGGTGAGCTAACCTCAACCTTCACCTCTTCCTGCGATGTGCGTCCGCCGGCAAGGTCCACGATCGGCGCGAGCTGAACGGCCAGCGGACAGGATGCTTGCTCTCCGGCCGGCAACGGGCAGTTGGGGCACTGGTGGAAGGATAGTGCAGTCCAGGTGCTGTGGTCAGGGCTGCTTTCCTGCACAGGGCTTGGGTAAACAGCCTCGCTTCCATCGCTAAACCTGAAGCGATAGGTGATCGACTCCTTCACGATTTTTCCTTTTTCAATGAATCAAAGGTAAGGCTGGCTTGCTCCGGCTTTCCATCCGCGCAGGAATTCCTCGGCGGTCATGGCCTTCTTTCCCTCCAGCTGGAGCCGCCGGACATGGTACCATCCATCTGCACAGGCAAAGCAGAGCACCGAACGGCCGTCGGTTTCCCAGCTACCCGGAATGGCGTCATGGTGAGCATGTTTCTTACGGCCTGAAAGGATTTTGAGCACCTTGCCCTCAAACAGAGTCCATGCTCCAGGATAGGGTGAGAGTCCGCGTATCTGGTTGTGCACGGTATCCACTGCCCGGTCCCAGTCGATCCGGCAGTCTTCTCGAAAGATTTTGGGTGCATGCACCACCGGTTCTCCCTGGCTCACAAATACGTCCTGCTCCACTCCGTCGGCCTTGCCGCTGGCGATGAGACGGACCGTTTCTGACAGGCATTCGGCTCCGGTTTCCATCATCCGGTCATGCAGTTCGCCTGCCGTTTCATCGGGCCCAATGGATAGTTTGCGTCGGGAAATGATGCGCCCCGTGTCAATTTCCTGACGCAAGAAAAAAGTGGTTACACCGGTTTCCGTTTCTCCGTTCATAATGGCTCGTTGGATGGGAGCTGCACCTCGATAGCGCGGAAGAAGAGATCCGTGGAGGTTGATGGTTCCCAGCGGCGGCATGGACCACACCGCTTCTGGCAGCATGCGAAAGGCTACTACCACAAACAGGTCTGCCTGGAGCCCGCGAAGCGCTTCCAGAAGGTCGGGGTCCCGGAGCTTTTCTGGTTGCAACACGTGTATTCCGCGGGATAAGGCAAAGCGCTTGACTGCACTTTCTGCCATCTGAAGTCCTCTGCCGGCCGGCCTGTCGGGGGCCGTAACTACCGCTACCACGTGGTGACCATCATCCAGCAGGGCTCTCAGGCTTGGAACGGCAAATTCGGGGGTGCCCATGAACACAATGCGCAGGGAAGGTGTCTGTTTGACCATGGGTGCAGTGAAAGGCCGGCTGACCGCGGCGGTGCAAAGGTGGTGCAGACTCCATAAATTTGCAGTCAATCCGGAACGAATGGACGAGGAAACCCTGGATCGGCTCAGAAACCGGTTGAATGAGATCCACCGCTGGCCCAGCATTTACATGTTCAAGTTTATCCTGCCTTCGGATGAGAAGCGCATTACGGCGCTGAAGTTGATTTTCGGTGAAAGCGCGGAGTTCCGCGAACGCCTCAGTGCCAAGGGCAACTATACCAGCATCACGGTGAGGGAAATGATGCTGGATGCTGATTCCATTTTTGACCGCTACCGCGCTGCCTCAGGCATCGAGGGAATTATTTCACTCTGATATCCATGAACCTTGAAACCCTCAAGAACACGCTGCTCGTGATGCTGGTCATCATGCTCGTGTATGTGCTCTATAAGCGGTTGATTCACATCCTGAAGAAGGATCAGGTGATGACGCGATATCCCGCCCTGGCCAATGCGCTGAAGTGGTCTGAGGATAACCGGCAGGCCACTATTGAGGTCACGCTGCAGGAAAAGATGTACCTCATCGTGGATATCTTCGACCAGCACGGGAACCGCGTGCTCCATCTGGCCGAGGGCGAGTATGTCGCAGGACCACAGCATTTTGCCTTCAGCCGGAGTGCGCTCGTTCCCGGACGTTATTACTACAAGGTCACTTCACCCTGGGAACAGGCCAGTCAATACTTCGAGGTATAACGCCCGTGGCATGCAACCGCCCAGGATTCAGAAGTCCATGGAGAAGCGCAGATTGATGCGTCTGCCGGTCAGATAGGTAGGGATTCCGTAGAGTCGTCCATCTACATCTTCTATCCACTGGTGGTTCACGATATTGTTTACCCCAAGCAGGTTAAAGATCTCAAGAGCAATATTTCCACGCTCGATATACCGGGCTGCAAAACCGTCTTTCCGCTTCTTTTTATGAAAGAGATCGCGGCTGAATCCCACGTCGGCCCGGATATAGCTCCGTGTGCGGTTAACATCGAGGTACCGCTCCCGGCTTGGGGGGCCGTAAGGCACACCAGTAGCAAAGAAGAAGTTGACGGACAGTTTATACCACGGTTTTCTGGGCATCTCGTCAAGGAACAGCATGGAGAAGCTGAAGCGCTGGTCGGGCGGACGGGGAATGAAACCGGGTTCTTGCCGGATGCTGTCCACAGGTGAGTCGTTGATGGTAAACCCTGGCCTGATGGTGTCCCCATCGGAGTTGAGGTACAGGAAGAAAAAGTCATCTGACAGGTCTTCCTCCGTCTTGAGCACAGAGGCCCGGATCCAGGATTGCACGCCTTCAATGAACTCACCGTTTACCATCACATCGAGTCCGGTGGCGTAGCCCCTTGCATTGTTTCTGGCAAAATAGCGTTGGCGCACATTTTCCACCTCGTAGGGAATGAGTCGGTCCATCTGCTTGTAATAGGCCTCAGCCACAACTTTGAATGATCTTTCCCAGGCCCGGAAGAGGTAGTCGGCTCCCATGATGTAGTGGATGCTTCGCTGAGCGCGGATATCGGGGTTGACCTGACCGTCGAAGCCGCGCATTTCCCGGTAGAATGGGGGTTGGTAGAAATAGCCCACCGCTGCTGTGAGAACGATATCCTTCCGGATGCTGTCCACGGCTCCGGTTTTCTGGTTGACCCGCCCGGCGAGCCAGCGGGGTGTGTAGGAAAAATTGGCCCGTGGACTGATTACGGTTTCTCCATTCCAGGTCCAGTGGTTGGCACGGATACCTGCAGTAGCCGAAAACGAGTGGTCATTGGACAGGTTCCGTCTCCAGGTATCCTGCACGTAAGCGCTGATCCGGGAGGAGTTCACTTCATTTGTGGCCCGGATACGCTCGCGCATGGCGATTTCGCGAAACGGTCGGTCGGCGGGGTCTGTATATCCGATCGGGTCGGGCGGACGGGGAGAGGCGTAGCCTGCACTATCCACCAGAATATACTCATTCAGCTCATCATTCACCGTTTCCACCTGTACATCGGCACCATACTGCAGAAGGTGTTTGCGCGCATCAAAATCCTTGAATCCTTTGATGGAGCCAGAATAAACGGTGGCCGCCAGATCGTTCCGCCCATGTTGCAGGAAACCACCAACCCCCCGGTTGCGCAACACTTCACCAAAGGAATCGGATCCCAGATCACGCTCAAGTTCATCCAGACGGTACGCACCCAGAATATCGAAGTACTCGCTCTCGTAAGTCTGAAAGGCACTTGCGATGATCTTTATCTGAGACGTTTCACTGGGATTGTAGCGCGCTGCAAATGCGCCGAAGAAGGTCTCAAACCGGGTAACCTCCTGCCCCTCGAAGAATACAGTCAGCCGCAAAGCCTCATTGATGCTGCCCACATCAGTTTCCCGGGTGGCGGGAATGAAGTTATAGCGATTGTTGGCGTAGTTACCTAAAAAGCTGAGTTCCCATGGACCATACTCGTGCCCCGGGCGCCAGGTGATATAGGTCTGCACATCGGCATAGCGCGGGTTGTAATCGCCGCTTACATCAAGGGAGTTGAGCACATAGGCGTTGTCGCGGTATCGCACTCCGGTATTGTGAGTGAGTTTCCGGTTGCGCGAGATGCCCTCCAGTTGCAGCTGTGCACCCAGCAGTCCAATCTGGAAGGTGCCGCCAAAACTGTCCGGACGTGCATACTGAATATCAAGCACAGACGACATCTTATCGCCAAAGCGTGCCTGGAATCCTCCCGCACTGAAATCTATGCTGCGCACCATATCAGGGTTTGGGAAGCTCAATCCTTCCTGCTCGCCTGCTCGCACCAGGAATGGACGGTACACCTGAATATCATTTACGTACACCAGGTTCTCATCGAAGCTTCCGCCGCGCACACTATAGCTCGAACTGAGCTCTGAGGGAAAATTGACCGGTGCCTGGATGAGGTAGGCCTCAATGCCTTGCTGGATGGTAGGCAGGCGAGTGGGTAGCTTGACCGTGATGGGCTTGATACCGCCCTCTCTGGATCGCACATCCACGACTTCCACCATGCTCACTTCCACCGTGGCGTCGTAGGTGATCTCGACTTCGCGGATTTCGCCCGGGCGGAGGAAGAATTCACTGGCAGACTCACGCGCGCCCGTGCCCTTGAACAGAATGGTGATGTTTTGACCGGCCGGCAAAAGCAGAGAGAAGCGCCCTTCTATATCGGTGCTGGTTCCAGCAGCCGGATTGTCTTTCTGTCGGATGATGACTCCCGGCTGGGCTTCCCCCTGAGCATTGCGGATACGGCCGCGCAGCGTGGCATTCTGGGCTGCGACAAGGCAAGGGAAAAGCAGGAAGAATAGCAGGGAGAGGCGACACCGCATAAGCGCTCAAAAGTAGGTTCGGGCGGGGGTATAACCCGAAGTGCTCCGGGATATTTTACACCGGAGGAATTAGCGGCTTTCGTCCGCTTCGCCGGAGCGAATGGATCGGATAAAACTGTTCCATGCCGCAGGGTTCATGAGGTTTCCTCCGGATTTGAAGCCACCGGTATATCGCGCATCGAGCGTTGCTGCGGCCTCCCGGTAGGATCGGCCGGAGAAGTCCATCATGCCATCATACTGGGCAATGCTCGCCACATCCCGGGTAAAGGCGCGGTATTGGTCCCCGGGAAGATCCAGCGCAAGAAGTTCGCGCTTCAGCCGGTATGGCGCCGGATAAGGCAGAATATAAACCGTGGGAAGTGTTACCGTGTCCATATCCATCACCTGGATCATGGAAAGGTGGTACTCCTTGCTGGATGCAGGGATGATGAAATAGGAAGGAAAGAGTCCGGTGCAGATGAACTCCAGCGTATCACCGGCCACCACGGGAAGGGTGAAGTATCCATCGCGGTCTGTATAGGTTCCGCGTGAGTCCCGGCTCCTCACTACCGACACGTAGGGCGCAGGATAGAGGGAGTCGCTTACCATCACCACTCCGGAGATCTGAATGACGCGGGGCTGGCTCTGTGCATGAAGGCCCGCAGCGAAGATGGTCAGGAACCAGAAGAGCCAAGCCAGCCGTAAGATCATGCGTCAAAGGTACTGGAGATTGGACGCGCCTTCGCCTCCTGTAGTTACAGAAATCATCGGCGACAAGAAGCGGTCACGACCGGTTGGCTTTCCAGCGCGAGGGAGTGGCGCCAGCAGGCTGAGAGGTGGTCGCCTTGATGATGGAGTGCATCCAGGCCCATGACGCAGCAATGGCCGCAACCTCCTCAGCGCCCTCTGCGGATTGATGCAGCACGTCAGGTGTGAAGTACTTCTTCACGAAGTGAGTGTCAAACTGACCTCCTGTAAACGCCGGATGCTGAATAGCCCAGCGACAGAATCCCAAGGTGGTGCGCACACCGCTCACCTGGTAGTCGTCGATAGCGCGTACCATGCGCTGTATGGCCTCCTCTCTATCCTTGCCATGGGTAATCAGCTTGGCTATCATCGGATCATAGTAGATGGGAATATCCATCCCTTCTTCGAAGCCATCGTCCACCCGTACTCCTGGACCTGACGGGCGCCGGTAGGTTTCCAGACGCCCGATATCGGGCAAGAACTGATTATCCGGATCCTCAGCATACACGCGGATCTCCAGCGCATGACCGTTGATCTTCAGATCTTTCTGTGTAAACGAGAGTTGCTCACCGCGGGCGATCCGGATTTGTTCCTTCACCAGGTCTATACCCGTGATCATCTCGGTCACGGGATGCTCCACCTGAAGGCGGGTATTCATTTCCAGAAAGTAGTAGTTCAGATTTTCATCTACCAGAAACTCCACGGTGCCCGCTCCAACATAGTCGCAGCTGCGCGCCACATCGCAGGCACTTTGCCCCATGGCTTCGCGCAGGGCAGGGGTGAGAATGGCGGAGGGGGCCTCCTCTACGACCTTCTGATGGCGCCGCTGGATGCTGCACTCCCGTTCAAACAAATACAACGTATGGCCGTGTGTATCAGCGAGCACCTGGATTTCAATATGGCGCGGACCGGCTACATATCGCTCAATAAAAACGGAACCATCACCGAAAGCGCTTTCGGCCTCGGAAATGGCGCGCGCCATTTGCTCATCCAGCTCCTCAATACGCTCCACGATGCGCATGCCTTTCCCCCCGCCTCCAGCGCTGGCTTTGATCAGCACGGGGAGTCCTACCTCAAGAGCGATACGCCGGGCTTCTTCGGGATCTGATACGGCTCCATCAGTTCCGGGAACCATGGGAATACCGTACTTTTTCGCTGCTGCCTTCGCCGCCAGTTTACTCCCCATGACTTCTATGCTGTGGGGTGAAGGACCAATGAACCGGATCCCTGCTTCGGCCACCTGACGGGCAAATGACGCATTCTCGGAAAGGAAGCCATATCCGGGATGGATGCCATCTGCCCCAACCTGCCGGCATACCTCGATGATCTTTTCTCCCCGGAGGTAGGATTGACTCGAGGGTGCCGGACCAATGCACACCGCTTCGTCGGCATACCGCACAAAGGGAGCGTGGCGATCGGCCTCGCTGAATACGGCCACCGTGGCTATGCCCATCTCTCGCGCAGATCGCATTACGCGAAGCGCAATCTCACCGCGATTGGCAACGAGGATTTTCTTCATGGGGCAAAAATGAACCAGAACGAACCAAATCCTGTCATCTTTGGCTACCCAAACTGATCCATCTGATGCACAGCCCTTCTGAATCCCCCGCCCCCGGCAGGAGCAAGAAGCTCAAGACATGGCTGGCACGTATCGGGATCGCCGGCTTTCTCTTTTTCCTGATCAAGGGCCTGGTGTGGCTGGCTGTGTTTGCCTTTGCGGGCACTCAAATCTTCGACCGGTGCAATTGAGTCAATCCATCCGCTCCAGTAAGATGCTCTGAAGGGTCCGCAACTCACGCACCTTGTCATCGCGATTAAGTGCGATGTACGAATGGATGAGGCTGTTCATGAGACGGATGATAACCGACAGGCTCGAGCAGGGGCGATAAAACCGCTCTTCGGGATTCAGCCTGTGATTGCGCAGGTAATCGTCAATATCATCCCGGGTGAGTACAGCGCCCTGCGTAAATGGATCTACATAGAAGAGTACTTCCGAATCCTCCAGCGGAGGAAGAAAGTCTTCCAGCCCAGGCGTATAATCCATGAAGCAAAGCAAAAAATGACTCGGCAGGTTGACTCCGTAAACCGGAACATCAAGGGTTTTGGCCAGCAGGCAGTAAAGCATCCCAAGAGAGGTCGGGTTGCCACATTTCGTGCTGAGCAGATCTGTGAGGAAATGGTCCTGCGGACTGCTGTGCACCTCCTGATTGCCATGAAAACCATGAAGCTGGAAAAGCATGTGGTTGAATACCCGCACCGTCTCCAAAGCCGTCAGGTTGTCATTGAGCTCAAGCCAGATATCCTGCCGCAGCCGGGACACAGAGCGCCGGAGCTCCGTTTCATCGAAGCCAGGATACTGATATCGGTTGAGGATGATGGCGCCTTCCAGAAGGTCCTGTTCAGGTGAGTTCCGCCAGTCGCGGAGTCTGTTGTAAACGCTCTCATACTGAATGCTGCTGATCAGCTCCTCCACCCGTTTGTGAAAGAGGGGACCAAACTCATGAAGTTCCCAGTATTGCTCCAGCTGAGGGATGATCTGCTCCCCACGGCTCTTGAGCTCCGCACGTACCTGCGTATAGATTCCCTCATCGGGATCTTCTATCAGGGAAATAAGCGCTGAAATCTCGGGATGCAGCATGGGGCGTTTCTCAATTATCCGCATCCAAAGCTATCGGGGTGGCCGGGGGAATGAGACCCCTGAATCATTCCGATTTTCCACACATCCGGGCTCAAAATCGCTCAAGCACCTGCTGGATAAGCAATTCCATACTTGCTGACGGGTTGCTGTGAAATTCTTTTGTGGCGCGGTTAGCCAGAATGACGCATACGGTGAGTGCTCTGTGCCCGAGCAGGGAGGACAGGGCATAGATGCCCGCGCATTCCATTTCGAAGTTGGTGATCCGGAGCCCCTGGTGGTGAAAGCCAGCGTAGCCATCAATCAGAGGTTCCATGCGGGAGATAAGCCGCGCCGATCGTCCCTGTGGACCATAGAATCCGTTGGCCGTGGCGGTAATGCCCTCAATCATTCCGGGTGCGATGCGCCTGAGCAGTTGATCATCCGCTGCCACGGCGTAGAGTCCTTCGTGCTGGCTGAGGTGGGGAAACGCGCGGCGGAGCGCTTTCTCAAGGGCGATTTCATGAGGTTCGAGCTCCATCTCATAGCTCATGGGTACACCGTCGAGACCAAAGGCCATGGCGGATGCCACAAAACTGCCCGGTGGTATTTCGGCATGCAGTGCGCCGCTTGTGCCAATGCGCACGATCTCCAGGGTTACTGGTGTTTCAACCGGGGTGCGCCTGATCAGGTCAATGTTGACCGCCGCATCAAGCTCGTTGATGACGATGTCGATATTGTCAACACCAATTCCGCTGCTCAATACTGTGATCCGTCGCCCCTGAAAGGTGCCGGTGTGTACCACCAACTCCCGCGACCTGATGCGGAACTCGATGTGATCAAAGAGCCGGCTGATGAGTGGCACACGCTCCGGATCCCCGACTATGATGACCTTGCCGGCTATGCATTCGGGATGGATCCCCAGGTGGTAAAGACTGCCGTCCGGCCGAAGGATGAGCTCAGTATCGGGAATTTTCTGTCCGGGGGGGCGATAGCGTGCAATCATGCCCCAAACTTAGCTGGTCCTTCGGGTGGCTGAGAATCTCGTTCAACCCTACCCGTGTAGCCCGGCATCCAGTAGGGATCGGAATCATCAGGATCGGGTTCGGTTTCGAAGCGGTAAACCGGCTCAGGTGGACCTTTCCGCCGGTACACCAGGGCGAGGACGGCACCCACGGTAAGTCCTGACAGATGGCCTTCCCAGGAAATGCCTGTTTCTATGGGAAAGACGTACCACACCATGGAGCCATAGTAGAGGGCAACTACAAGTGCGACGCGACGCGCCTGAGGGTTCTTGCGCACGAGACCGCTCAACAGCAAAAAACCGAAAAGCCCATACACGAGCATACTCGCTCCAATGTGGTTGGCAGGTCTGCCAATGATCCACAGCACCAAGCCGGGGAGCACAAAGAGCCAGGCGAAAACCTGGAGCGAAAGCCGGCGGTAGAAATAAAAAAGAAAGGAGTTGAGCACGAAAAACGAGAGCGTATTATTGATCAGATGCGTCCAGTCGGCATGCAGGAAGTGCATGGTGAATATCCCGCGCAAACCTTCTATGGTTCGGGGATGAATGCCGTTAGGCCAGAGGTGGAAGCCCAGGTATTCATCCATCAGAAACAGAGCCCATGCTATGGACAAGATGAACAGAGACGCCATTACGGCATCCAGTATCTTTTCGCCGTCTGTGGCTTCTCGCCTGTGTTTCGTTAATGGCCGGTGAGCAGGTTCTTCAGACATGAGTTTCGCTTTGATGAACCCGAGGATGTGAGGCAGAATACCCGCTTCTTGTCGGTGGCTGTTATCATCAGCTCCAGTGAACTCACCGGCTCAGCGCCCCATTGCGCCCAGTACCTTTCGTATCCGACCGGAGGTGGTGAAGGTTTTGAAGTGGCTTGTGACTTTTTATCCATCTTTCCTTATTCATGACAGTTCGAGGGTACCAGCAGCATCCAGCCGCTGGTCTCACCACTATATGGTTGCCTGTGAACAAGGGGTATACCCGGTAGCCCAGGTAAGACAAACTGTCCGGATCAGGAGTTCAGCATCACGGGCATGACGAGCATGAGGACATCCTCATTGTCATGGTCCTTTTCCACCGGGGTAATGATGCCGGCCCTGTTGGGTGCACTCATTTCCAGGTTGATGTTCTCTGAATCCATGTTGCTCAGCATGTCCTGAAGAAATCTCGAGTTGAAGCCGATTTCCATGTCATCTCCGGCATACGAGCACGTAAGCCGCTCTTGCGCCTCATTGGCAAAGTCGAGGTCCTCAGCAGAGACAGTGAGTTCGCTCCCGCCCATTTTGAGGCGCACCTGGTGGGTGGTTTTATTGGCATAGATGCTCACCCGGCGGATGGATCCGAGGAGATCAAGGCGATCTGCTGAGAGACGGAAGGGATTCTCTTTGGGAATCACCGCTTCGTAGCTGGGATATTTGCCTTCAATCAGCCGGCATGACATAGTCACATGATCAAAGGTGAACAGGGCGTTTTGGTCCGTGTACTCTATGCGCACATCTGTTTTCAGAGAGGAGAGTATTCCCTTCAGCAGGTTCAGCGGCTTGCGCGGCATGATGAAAGAAGCACTTTCGCCTCCTATGCCTTTCCAACTGTATCTCACAAGCTTATGAGCATCTGTTGCCACGAGCCGGACGTGATCCGGATGAATTTCAAAGAAGACTCCACTCATGGTTGGACGCATGTCGTCATTACCGGCAGCGAAGAGGGTTTTGTTGATAGCCCGGGAGAGGATATCTGACGAAATGTTCAGATCCCGGGTTTCATCCATGGCCGGCATGCGGGGAAACTCCTCACCGTTCTGACCATTCAACTTGAATTTGCCGTTCTCGGAAGTGATCTCTGTAGCCAGCGACTTCTGGTCGATGGTGAAGGTCAGGGGCTGCTCGGGCAGGTTCTTGAGGGTATCCAGCAGCAGGCGGGCCGGGAGGGCGATCAACGCATCTTCCTTGGACTCCACGGCCATGCGCGTAGTCATGGAGGTCTCAAGATCAGAGGCAGATATCGTCAGTTCCTTATTCCGGATCTCAAAGAGGAAATTGTCCAGAATCGGAAGCGTATTGCTGGAGTTCAGGACGCCGCTCAACAGCTGAACTTGCTTGAGCAGCGCGGTGCTGGTGACAATGAATTTCATACGGTGGGAAATGTCGCCGGCAAATATACAGGCCGGAACGGGTCCCGGGAGGCCCGTTTATGAACATCCCACGGGCATTTGGATTTTGTGCTGACGCCGGGTGAATCCCATTGGTCTTTTCCCTATCTTTCCCTGACCAAACCTCTTAATCAAAACCCCATGGGAACAAATCGTGACCAGCTGCGCTACGCTGTGCAGGAATTGCTCAATGAAGTCATTGAAAAGGGTTTTCACCACCTTGTGAACCATCCTCAGGACAGCGATGAATTAAACCGGATCATCCGGGATGCGTCTGATGAGTTGAACTATCAGTTGATGCGTGTTGACAGCCACTCGCACCGGGAGGGTTCCCGGGCAATGGATGAGCACTATGCTGAGGTCTCCAGGGATTGCCAGCTCCGGAGTCTGGAGCTTCTCGGCCGGCTGCAGCAGGTTCAGCAGCGGGACATCCCGCGCCTGCGCAGGGTTTGATTTCAGATGCTGTTCACCAGCTTGCTCACCTGCCGGATATCGTTTTTGAGATATCCCTTCCCATCCAGCTTTTTGGCCTCATTCAGGTAGTTGATGGCTTCCCGCTTCTTGCGCTTATTGGCCGTGATGATAGCCAGGTTGAGGTATACCGCTGCGCGGTCATGGTCCATCCGAAGGCCGTGCTGCAGCGCGGTGCGGAAATACTTCTCGCTCTGCGCCAGACTGTTGCTCTGGATATCCACCGAGCCCAGCATAAAGTAGTAGTAGCCTTTCTGCTTCTTCCATAAGTGATCGGGATGAATGCGCATGAGCCACTTACGGGCTTGTTCTATTTTTTGCTGCCGCATGTAAAAGAACACCACGATCATACGCATGCTCCGCAGCACCACCAGCACCAGGACAGCCGTGAGGAGGGTAGCGAAAATGCCAGAGATCCATTTTCCCCGCATAAACAAACTGACCGTCCAGGCCAATGAGGCCAGAGCGATCAGCCCCTTGATAATCCGTGTGTCGAGTTTTCCCATAGCTGATTTTCCCTGTTTGAAAACGGGCGACAAAAGTAGGCAATCACGTTCAACGCGCTGTGTACAGAACGTCGAGCAGCCCATCCACTTCATGCATGCTGGAACTCACCGGTGGCTGGATCATGTTCGTGTTCGACTTTCTGTTTCTCGCTTTGCTTTCTGACATGGCTTCCACGGACTCATTTTCTGACTTTTCTGCCTGGTTGGCAAAAACCGATAATCCTTCACCGTCTGCTGTATTGTTCGGTGCTGTGGCGGCTTTAGCGATCTTATCGTCACTGTAATCGTCGGATTGTACTGGGGGGTAGGCCCCGGGTGTGACATCGGTTATTTCCATCTCCGTGGATGATTCCGCATGAACCGGTTGGTCCTGATGGTCAGTTTCTGTTTCAACCGGCTGGACTTCGGCCGGTGCAGCGGGCACAAGGGAATCGGCTTCTGTGGGGAGGGCTTCTTTTTCCCCGACAGCCGGTGTCACTCTGTTTTGGGCCAGTTCAGCGCCCGGTGCAGGCCAGATTACCCAAACGGCCAGGAGCAGAGCGGCGGTGCTGAAAGCCAACTGGAAAGCGGGCGTGCGGTACCAGATGAGGGCAGGGGGCCACAGCTTCAGCAAAAGGCTGTTCAGCCAGATCCGAAAGCCGCTTCGCTCTTCGGAGGGGAACATCGCCATCAGGTTCCGCCTGATCGCAGGGTCGGGCTCAAGCAGGCCACCTGAATCCCGGTCTTCCAGCAGGTCGTGAAGCATGCGGCGCATAGATTCGTATTCATCCGCACCATCCACGTGACGCAATACAAACTCCCGCTCTTCCGGGTAAAGCTCTTCGAAGCGCTTGTGGAGCATCAGCGATTCGATATCCTCTGGATCGTAGGGGGTAGGGGTATTCATGGCCATTGGGGGATCAATAAAATGATTATTCCGAGGATGCCTTCAAACATCCTGAGTTTGCGGTTGAGCTCTTTGAGGGTGTAAAACAAGCGGCTCTTGACCGTTCCTTCGCTGCATTCCATCGCTTCTGCAATTTCGAGTATGCTGAGCTCCTGAGTAAAACGAAGTTCAAACGTGGTGCGTTTGACCTCATCAAGTTCATCCAGGGCCTCGGTGAGTTTTTGCCGAAAAAGTTCCCGGTCCATTTCTCCCTGAGCTACCGGAAGGGTCATCGTGCTGCCTGTGGAGCGTAATTCCTGGTGGGCGATTTGCCGCACGCCATGTTTGGCATATTCGTTCTTGCACATGTTGTGCGCAACTGAGTAGAGCCATGTTTTGAAAGGCCGGGAGGGATCGTAGAGATCAGGGCGCCTGATCACTTTGGCAAAAAGATCCTGGGTAAAATCGCGGGCCCGTTCCTTGTCTTTCCAAAGCATCTTATGGAAATAGGTATACATGAGTTTTCCATACCGGTCGTACAGCACAGCAAACGCCTTCTGGTCCTGTTGGGCCAAGGCCTGCATCAGGCGTGCATCGCTGAGGGTGCTGTACGGGATGCGGTCTGCCATCTTCAGCGCAGGTAGGACGTGGTTTTTTGGGTTTGACCGAAAAGCCCGGAGAGCTTCTCGGTGAGGCTGCGTATTTCGTCGGCCTGTACGCCTTTTCCAAGCGACTTGTAATGGTTGTGCAGGAGCACCAGTGGAATGAGGTAGTTGCGGTTCAGCGGCTCTGTCTCGGTCAGGTGTTTGCGCTGAAAGAGGTTTTCCCAGTTCTCTCGCAGGGATTCCAGATTGCCCAAGGCAGTGGCACTTCGCTTCATAGCCAGGCCGGTACAATAGAGTTCGGAATCATACCGCCGCAAGTCCGAGGGAGGTATGGTGAGACTGAGGTACAGGGGAACGGCAGCATCGGAACGAAAGATGACCTGAAGGGCTTCGGTGGTTGAACCGGCCAGGGATTCAGGCCTGACCCCGAGCCATTCTCCCACTGTTTTCCGGTATGTGGCGCTCTGCAACCACTCCAGGCTTACTATCCGGACATCGCGTCGTATGCCTTTATCGTACTGAAGCACATACAGCGGATAGGTATCCACATAGCCGTGGGTGACCAGCACTCCGTTGCGTTCTATGCTGTTCAGTGTATTCAGGTTGTACTCGATCTCCGCCGAACTGAAGGTCTTCGCCCGCTTGATCCGGTGCGCATAGGATGCTGCTTCATCGAAGCGCCCGCGAATCTGGTTCATACAGAGCAGGTCGGGAAATAACTCAGGACTGTTGGGCCTCAGTGCAGCGGCTTCGGACAGATGATTCCATCCCTCATCTGCTTTTTCCAGATGCAGGTAACGGGCCACATGCCAGGCGTAGGATCCGTGTACATGCTTATCCATGAGTTCCAGTATTTCCGATAATCCTTCGCGCTCGCGGGGATCCATTTCTCGGCTCCGCTCGCCATACGCAGCAATACGCATGGCCCGGTAGTAACTGAGCCAGGCATCTTCATTGTGCTGATCGAAGAGGATAGAGGATTGTGCCCGGGATAGGGTTTGCTCAAGCTCGCCTTGCGGGGTTTCTTCATTCACCGCCGAGGGAGGCGGAATCTCCGGTGAGGCGCTGTTCTGACCGGCCGCAGGGGTGCCGATGCAGAGCAGAAGGGAAAGTAAAAAAGGGATAGCGCGTGCGGGGTTCATGCCATTCGGTACAGGAAGATGGAGCAAAGGTTCATCCATTCTGTGTTCATTCTTCGGAAAAAACAGCCGTGCGGAATTCGTGAACCATCATGGCTGTAGCTCCCCACAGGATATGACCCTGAACGTCCATAGCGGGTGCGTCAATCCACGCTTTGAAGGTGGGCATGTAAATTCGCTGCATCCGCCGGTTATCGGGATGGAGGAGCCGTGACAACGGTTCGAGCAAAACCTCTTCTACCTCGCGTGGATCAGGATGCAGGTCCGGAACCTCCTCAGCCCATCCCACGAAGGGCTGAACGATAAAGTGACTGGGCGGGATGTAAATCTCACTCAGTGCTCCGAGTATCTCCACGCCGCTGATGTCTATGCCAGTCTCTTCCTGTGTTTCCCTGAGGGCTGCTGCCAGCAGGCCGGAATCAGCGGGCTCGAGCTTGCCACCGGGAAAGGCCAGCTGACCGCTGTGCACCCCGTCATAGTGTGGCCGGCGGATGAACAGGGTGGTGAGGTCTTCGCTGCGCTTGTCGGGAATAAGCAGCATCAGCACAGCGCCTTGTCGCGGTGGGGGATTACCGGCGCGGGCCTCAGCTGCAGTGCTGCGGCGATAACTCATCATCTCCCGGTGGGCCTGCTCCCCGGGCAGAGGAAGAGACAGCGCACGCCGGATTTGTTCCTTGCCCGCATTTATGCGCATAGCCATTCGAAATGAGAGGCGAATCTATTCCTAAATTTCGCCCGGATTATGCTGTAGTATTTCGATTCCGACCCCCCGGCCCATGCATGCGCTCATTTGCTTGTTTCGGGTACTGTCCCCGGGGGTGACGATGACAGCGCGGCCCAAGCGCGCGGGAGCATTGTTTTTCACTGTCGTTTTGAACCCCGTGCACGAAAACAGCCGCGTAATCTAGATTTAAGAGGTGCTTGCAGGGATTTTATATGCCGTTATTTTTTTTAAAGAAAGAAGAGCTCTGGTTTCCCCGGTTGAATGAGATGGGGAGCGATATCGTCGCCTTTGGTGGTGACCTGCGGCCGGAGCGTCTGCTTCTGGCCTACAGCATGGGCATTTACCCGTGGTATGAGAGACCGCGCAATATCTTTTGGTGGTGTCCGGAGGAGCGATCTGTCCTTTTCCTGAAGGATCTGCACGTGAGCCATTCAATGCGCAACCTGATCAACCGAGGGGCGTTCACATGGACCATGGATCAGGCCTTTGATGACGTTATTGATGGCTGTCGGAGCGGCGAGCGCCTGGCTGATACCTGGATTCTTGAAGAGGTGGCCCGAGCCTACAAAAAGCTGCACCAAATGGGGTATTGCCACTCTGTTGAGGTATGGCAGGACGGTGAATTGGCTGGCGGGCTCTACGGAGTGAGTCTGGGTAATCTGTTCTTTGGCGAGAGTATGTTCGCCGTGAGGCCCAACGCATCCAAGTTTGCTCTCATCATGCTGGCTCAGTTCCTTCGTGAAAAGAACTGGCAGATGATGGATTTTCAGGTGGCTAATGATCATACGCGCACGTTCGGGGTTCGTGACGTGCCGCGTGAGTTGTTTCTGGACCTGCTCAGGATTCAAATGAAGTTCCCTACCGTGAGAGGAAACTGGGGCGACCCGGCCATTTGGGAAAACCCGGTCAGAACGCCTCACCCATGGTGAAGTAAAGGGCGTCACTATGCTGTCCGCGGGCATAGTCGAGCCGAAGGGTAACCCGGCTGTTGGGATCTACCACCCATCTCATACCGGCCCCGGCGGTCCAGATGGTTCCGGGAAGTGCATACGTTTTGGGCGTTTCTCCCATCCACGCGGCGCTGGCAAATGCAGCCAGATACAAATTCTTCCACACTCCCCGCCGGTACTCTGCCTGGGCCAGACTTAAACTCTTGTCGCGGAAGTAGCCATCGAAGTATCCTCTCATGCGCCTGTCATTTCCGAGGGCCGCCATGGAAAAAAAGGGAGGATCACCATAGATGTGTTCGGCCATGATCATTGTGGCCATGGTGCCGCGCCTCCCTGCGGGAATAAAGGCGCGCGCATCGAGCCGGAACCGGTTGAAGTCAAAATCGCTTCCTGTGGCGCTCGACTGATGATGCCAGGAAAGTTCGGCGAACGTGCCGCGCCGGGTGGAGATGACGTGATCACGGGTGTCATACTGCAATACGATCCCGGGTCCGGCTGATCGTCCGCCTGATCCTCCGGGAATCTTGCCACTTCCGAGCAGTCCACCTTCTTCTGTCTGAAGTATGCGCTGTTCTTCAAGCCAATAACGCGCTCCTGCATACCAGGCTGGCCCGAGCCGATAGAGGTAGTGCAGTCGAATGCGCGGAAACTCCACTTCATACTGCTCGTTGGTGACGGCGGGCAGCGCAAACGAGGACCCGAAAAACCGGTAGAAAAACCGGTTGAACGTGATCTCTCCATACAGGCTGTGTTGTCTTTGCCTCGAAAACCACTGGAAGGGGAGTGTGAGAATGTATTGCCGGTTCACGGTGTACATGACTGCCGGCTGAATTTGTGAGATGGGGGTGAGGCTGTCAGTGGTGTCAGGCTGAAATCCATAGAACCCCGCAAGGCCAAATCCCATGCGGGTTTCAGGTGTGTAGAAGACAAGCGGATAACCCATCAGCAGATGCCGGGCGTGCGGACGCGGTTTCGCAGAATCCTGTCCTGCTGAGCCTACGCAAGCGATGAGAAGGGCTGCAATAAGCGGCATGCGCATGATGCAAAGATGGGACCTGAGGTCCGAAGGCCGTTCCCTTACTTTCGCGGTATGAAGTGGATCATGCTTCCTTTGAACATCCTGCAGGCGGTCGCTATCCTTGCCTGGACCGTATTCAGCGGATTGCTGGCCCTGATCCTGCGGCTCTTTTTTTCGCCCCGAAAGGTGGTCTTGTTTATCTCTCATTGGTTGTGGAGTCCTGTAATGCTGCTCCTCACCGGTATGCACCTGCGGGTGTCAGGTCGGGAGCATATCCTGAAAGACCGCCCGGCTATATTCATCAGCAATCACGTTTCACAACTCGATATTCTGGTGCTCGTCCGGGCCATCACGGTGCCGTTGTTTTTCGTGGCTAAAGCAGAGCTGCGCAAGGTGCCCGTGCTCAGTCAGTATATGCAGGCTATGGGCATGATCTTCGTGGATCGGCGCGACAAAGAAATGGCTATGGTCAGCATGCGCAAGGCCATTGAGCGCATCCGGGAGGGAGCGGATGTGGTGACGTTTCCAGAGGGTACTCGGAGTAAGTCGGACGAGCCACTCTTGTTCAAGCGTGGCACATTTGTCATTGCACGCGAAGGACAAATTCCCGTCGTACCAGTGGCAATCCGGGGCACGCGCCGCATGCTGCCATCGGGATCGTTCACCCTTCGTCCCGGCAAGGTGGAGGTGATCATCGGAAAGCCTGTTGAGCCGGAGGTTTTCGCGCACCTTTCTCCTGAAGAAATGGCGACCTGCTTCCGGATGAGGGTTTTGGAATTACTCGGGCAATGAGCGCGGACTCAGACGTGCCGCAGTGCATCGTTATCAGAATGGGAACCCGATTCCGATATTGAAGATGCCAGATGTGCGTTGGCCGAACTGAGCATTGCCTCCGGAATCATTCACGCGGTTAATGAAGTCCCGGTACTCATCCTTGGGTTGCCAAACCCAGCGCTCGCCTTGCACCTTGAGGGGATCCTTGAGGGGATAACCGACATCCAGCCGCACGAGAAAGAACTCAAAGTCCAGCCGTATTCCGAATCCCGCTCCTACAGCGATCTCACTCATGAAGCGACCGGGATCGAAGTCGGCACCCGGACGGTTCTGGTCGGGGCGCATGAGCCAGATATTACCCGCATCGGCGAAGAATGCGGCCTGAAACATTTCCGTGAGTTTGAACCGGTATTCGAGGTTGAACTCCAGCTTGACATCACCAATGTTGTTAAACGTGCGCACGTTCAGCGTATCGCGGAATGAACCTGGCCCAAGCGTTCGCGCCTGCCAGGCGCGGATACCGTTGGCACCTCCGGAGAAATAGCTCTTCTCAAAGGGAAGCACATTGAGGTTGATGCCCCCTCGTCCTACACCGCCAAAGAACCTCATGGCAAAAGAGTTCCGGTCATTGGCACTGAAATAATAGCGGAGGTCGTGATCGGTCTTGACGTACTGAGCGAAACGAATTCCGGCTATTTCATAGCTCCCGAATTCATCGAGTTGGGCATTGCTCATCTCAAAGACCTCCCGGAGCACATTGCCTGCTCCCTCGATCAGACCCCGATAGAAGAGATAATGCCTCTGGAAACGCAGTTTCTGAGTATTCAGGGTGTAGGTAAAGCGCGTTGCGGAAATCAGGTGGTCGCGGTAACTGTTGGCCAGGAATACATCGTTCAGGCGGTTAATGAACTCCTCAAAACCGGGGGATTTCTGGATCTTGATTACTGACATTTCAGCCAGCTCGAGGTTGAGACGGGAAACCTTATCCGGGTTTTCGATGATGCTCCAGCCCATGCTGAGCTGGGAGAGTGTGCGCTCATAGTCTGGCCTTATCTGGTAATTCAGCGCGGCATGGAAGGTGGTGCTGGGTTCGCTGCTTCGCTTAAAGCGCCTGTATCCGAGTGGAAAGATGCGCGGGATGGAGACAGACAGATCAGGACCAAATTCGAATGTATTCAGTTGAAAATTGCGCTGGATCTGATCTTCACCAAGGGTGGTAGCGGTGTTGTCACCAAGCAGTTGGGAGGCCTCGAAACCGGTTACAATCCGGAGTTCTACTTTTTCAGCCCCATGCAAGAGGTTGCGATGGCGATAGGAAAGGTTCACATATACGCCCATATTGCCCGCCCTGTTCGTGACGCGAGGGTCCAAACTGAATGATTGCTTGCGGGCCGGATTGAGCAGAATCCGGGCATCAATAAGGGATACTCCGGTGCTGTCCTGCTCCGGACGAGGTACAAGCTGGATGGTAACCGAGCGGGTAATGCCGAGCTGTGAGAAGCGCTTATAAGCGAGGTCAATCTTTCGCTTCTGGTAAAGCTCACCAGGCATGATGGTGTTCGTATAGTGAATGAGGTTGTAGTTGAGCAACAGGTCTTTTCCATCGGCCACGACAATGTCGCGATACGCAACAGGCGTGCCGGTCAGCTCGTCCGGCCGCAGCGGATTGTAGCTGGTATATACCGTAACCTGTCCGATGAAGTACTTGCGATGCGGGACTTTGATGTATTCACCCGGCATGTCGGGCACAGATACACGCGGATTGACCAACCGCAGAGTGATATCCACGGTGCGCTTGCCCGATGAGCTGTCTGCATCGTAAAAGATATAATCCTTGGTGAGTTCGTAGTATCCGGCGTTATTGAAGAAGGAGGTAATCCGCTCGCGTTCGGCATCGAGCACACCGGTATCGAACCGGTCGCCCTTGCGGATCAGGGCGTCCCGGCTGAGGTCGTCAAGCCGCCTGCGCAAGGCACCATCTTCAATGATAAAGCCGATGGAGTCATAGGTATAAGGCTCTCCCGGGGATACCTCATATACGACCTTGCATTTCTTGCGATGCTTCCAGCCCCATGTGGTGGAGTCGGAGTACTCGATGAATGGCTGCACGCGGGCGGAGAAATACCCTTTCTTCTGCAGATAAATCTCCATCTGCTCCGCAGCCTTATTGGTGCGCGAGGTGTCGAGCAATACGGGGGGCTCTCCCACAGTGAACGCCAGCCAGCTCCAGAGACTCTTGCATGTTTTGGGCTGCTTGCCGCGCATCTGACGCCGGAGGTTTTTCCCGGGGCAGCGCTCTTCGGCGCGCTTCATACTTCGCTCGAGGGCACGCGGTGGCACAAGCCAGGCATGAATCCGGAGGTTAAACCGCGTCCACATAATCCTTCGGTTGGGCTGCTGTCGGCTCAGGGCAAGGAGTTCTTCGGGCTTCACGGAATATCCCTCAGGGGGTTGCTCAACCTGGATCTTATGGTTTCTGAAGTACACCTCATTTTCAGGAATGCGGCGGCTGATACTGCATGACTGCAGAAGCAACAGAAGCAAGGCACCTGGCAGGAGCCACTCGAACCGATGAGCGTGTATCTTGCGCAACAGGTCGCAAATTAAGGATAGCGCCGGTCACCCGATGATGGAGGAAATTTCCAGAAATGAACTGAGGCGCGTGCGTTCGCTCCATCAGAAGAAGTTTCGCGCCGAAACCGGACTGTTTGTGGCAGAAGGTCGCAAGGTGGTGGAGGAGGCTCTCCGCTCGGGATGGTTCATCAGCCGCACCTATACGACTGATCCGGATTTCGCGAAGCTTCATCCCTCCGCAGTGCTGGTGCGTGCATCGGATATGGAGCAGCTCTCGGCACTGCAAACTCCTCCCGGTTACCTCTCCGTGGTCCGCTCTCCGGATTCAGGGCTCCCTGAGGTTTGGCCCGACCGCATATTGGCGCTGGATGGCATACGCGACCCCGGCAATGCCGGAACCATGGTGCGTACGGCTGATTGGTTCGGCGTGCGCACCATCATCAGTCAGCAGGATGCCGTGGAATGGTTCAATCCAAAACTGGTACAGGCCACCATGGGCAGCATTTTCCGGGTTCGTACTACCGAGTGTGCGCTAGGGCCTGTACTGGCCTCGCTGCATGATCAGGGTTATGCCATTATCGGTGCCGACATGGAAGGTACGCCCATCGGTCGCATGGAATGGCCAGAGCGCATGGTGTTGGTGCTCGGAAGTGAAAGCCACGGAATCCGCGAGGAGATAGCGGCATTGTTGACTCACCAGGTCACCATTCCCGGATCGGGCTCGGCTGAATCTCTGAATGTAGCCGTGGCCGCAGGGATTATTTTATCCAGGCTATTCCAGGCACCGGATCCGGGCTTGCGCCGGTGAACCAGGACAAGGGCTGCAAGAGTGGATCGAATACGAACATCTGAGCCAGTGCAATTTCATTTTGTTCGGTGCGCGCCCAGTAGTATTCCGGATCCCATGGGCTGAGTACACCTTCAGCGTTGAGCCGCGGTTCCTTCCCCTTCTTCGCATAAAGGTCAACCGGGTGAGTCCCCCCATCCTTGTCCCGTACACTTATGGTAAACAGCGGTATGGCCTTGGTGATGGAGTCGGCCGCTGCGGGCTTGAGATAGGTATTGTACGATTCAATATGCACCTTGCGGAACAGCAGGAGAAAATCACGAACTCTGGCAGTGTCGAAGGCGTTCACCTGACGACGAAACACGCCGCTGACCGGATCCTGATCGGCATATAAGCTCACCTGGTTATCTCCGCGGTATTTCACACTGAAAGAACTGGCGGGATCCCGGTGAAAAACGACATCCACCTGGGTGAAATCGAGTTCGGGATATTCGAAAACACCGGTGTATCGCCATTCCATTTCATTCGCAAAAAAGCGCGGTGTAAGAAAACCGGTGAAGCCTTCGAGGTGCGTGATATAGGGCTCTGCGCTGCGGCCTTCCCCGGGGATTTCGAGAAGCATAATCGTGCCCACGTGATCAGGTGTGGCCGGGCCTACGTAATAAATCCTGGAGGGTTGGTCACCACCCTGATAGATCTCGACTTTCTTGCCCGAGGAAGCGAGCACGCGAAGCATATTCTCCTGGCCTTTCAGCGGGACATTCCCCCGCACCCGAATGCGATTCATGGTTTCAAGCAGCAGTTGCACGGCATCGTGACGGGCTTTGTACTTGCCGTTTAGATTCCACAGGCGCTCTCCGGGCACGCGCTCCAGCAATGCGGTTTGTCCGAGATGATCAACAATGAAAATTTTATTGACGGAGGCTGTATCCTCAACAGAAAAATTGCTCAGAGGCTGATCAGCCAGGGTGGAAGAGGTATTCTTACTATACATCCACCATGCCGCGGCAGCGAGCAGCAAGAAGGTTATAAGGAGCAGCAGGTTCTTCTTCATGGCAGGAGGTTAGGATGGCTTCGTCCACTTGCGGCGACGCATCACGTATTGTGCTGACCCGAGTCCCATGACCACCAGGATGGGCAGGGCCACCGTGCGCACCTGAATGGCTGTGCGGTTTTTATTGATGGCCGCCTCATCCAGCTTCCGCAGCTTGATGGTGCGCGACCGCACACTGATCAGAGCCTGATCATCGAGCAGGTAGTTCATGCAATTGAGCAGAAATTCCTTGTTGTCATAGATCACGCGCCGGGCATACCGGTCATATCCCAATGCCTGCGGAACAGGGCCTTCGGGAGTAGGCATCACCTGGTTGCGCACCACGTCTCCGTCGGCAATCACAATCATCTTGGTGGGTACACTCCGGTCGCGATAGGCTATGTCAGGGCTGGTCTTAAATTCAGCAGGCAAACCTTCCTGAATGGCGGCCGGGAATTCGCCTTCCATCAGCAGGGCCATGATACGACCCGGTGTTGGATTCTGTGCGAAGTAATCCTGCCCGAGTTCGACAATGGCTGTATTGACCCGCACGGGTGTCTTGAGCTCCTTCGAAAGCAAGGAGCTGAAAAGCAGAGGAACCTTGCGGATGGCTGGGTCCTGATTGACCGTATCAATACTGCTCGCAAAGTCAAACTTGACCGGATCGAGGTTAGCTACTATGGGATGCGGATTATCCGGGGGAAATACCAGCGGAGCATAGTACCAGGTGAACATCTGGATCTGCCTCTGGTTGCCCTGCGGACCAGCATCGAAGGCAATGGGTGCGCCCTGAAAGTCAATCACGAGATTGCGGTTCATGCGCGCACCGTAAGCATACACCATGTCATATAAACCCATCTCATTGCTCACTGCCATGGTCTGTTGCTGGGCGGACAGACTGTCGAGGTCGGTGAGCACAGGGTCCACCAGCCACAGCACCTTGCCTCCATTCATAACAAACTGATCGATCACCACCCGGTCGCGAAAACTGAACAGACTGTCCGGCTTGGCTACGATCAGAGCCTGGAACTTGTTGGTCCGAACGGTAGAATTGGGTAGCTTGTCGCTGAGCGCGTTGATGCGCTCATCTATCTTCACGAAATCCAGATCATAATTCTCTTCGAGGGCGAGCAGAAAGTCAGCCATGCGAATATCCTCCAGTTCGCGGTGACCTTCGAGCACGGCTATGGCCGGACGATCCCGTCTCAGGGCCTTGCGAAAATTACTGGCGAGCTCATATTCCAGGTTATTCACGGAGCTGTTCACCATGTCATCCGTGGGCTCTGGCATATCGCTCTTGTAAAACTGAACGGGGTACTCCTTGCCCTTGTACTCCAGAATGGCCGCTGGCCAAACGAGTTGTGACTGGGTAGCGCCGCTGACTTCAAAGGTGAGCCGGGTGAAACGCAAGCCTTTCTCAAAAAGGGCTTGCTCGTTTTCAGCTATGGTCTTTTTATTGCCGCTTTCGTAGATATTGATAAACTCGTAATCCACCCTTCCATCGCTGTAGTCGCGGAATTCCTGAAGCCGCTCCCGGATGTTCTGCTCCAGGCGCTTGAATCCTGCCGGAAAATCGCCATGCAGATAACACCGCACAAAGACCCGGTCCTGCATTTCCTGGAGCATCTCCCGGGTGGCTGGCGTAAGGGTGTGGCGCTTTTCTTCGGTGAGGTCCCATTTGACGAAAAAGAAGGAAAGCAGATAGGTGCCAAGCAGGATAATGCCCAGGATCAGGAAGAAGCGGACGAGGTCGGTTCGTTTGGTGTGCATGGTGAATCGCAAAAATCGGATACACGGCGTCCTTATTGACGCGAATTGCCTTCAATTTTCCACACTTCTAAACGGGCTGCGGCAAGCGGACCGAGATTCATGGCTGCATCGAGGAGGGAGAGACCGGCCACGTGGCTCATCCGGTCTGCAAACACCTGAGTATACGCGGGCAAAGCCGGCAGCTGGCCATGACGGCGAAAGAGTGGCCGGGCATCATGATCATCCAGCCCCGGCTGGAGATACGTTTCGCTGAAGACCGGCTGGTCAATTCCCGCCCATGCGGACAGGATGCTGATGCTCCGCCGACTGAAATCGGCCATCAGGGTGATTTCAGGATCGCCGTAGAGTCCCTCCAGAGCCTCTTCAAGGTGCGGATAGCCAGCTGATTTACCATAGGCCGCCCGGATGGCTCCCAGGTGCTCCCGCTGCCATTTGCCATGCGCTGATACACGGATGCTGCCCGCAGCTACCTTTTTACCGCGCTGACCCAATACAGGCACAGTGAGGACCTGAATTCCCTGCGGACCGAGGATGTGAAACCGATTGCGCAGGGTTTGATGAACATAATGCTCACCGAGGTCTATCACGGCATTTCCCTCGAGCACCTGCTTCCACCACCAGGGAGGAGGAAACGGACACAGCGGCAGGATTACCATAGCCTCATTCAACCATTCGGAAGATGCGGCTCCAGCGGATACGAGAGCTTCCGTGGTATTCCTCTTTCTCCTTGGAGAACCAGGTGAACACAGCCTTGCCCACAATGTGAGTTTCCGGAACAAAGCCCCAGTAGCGGCTGTCAGCGCTCTGATGCCTGTTGTCTCCCATCATCCAGTAATAGTTGTACTTGAACGTATAGGAGGATGCAGGCACTCCATTAATGACAATCCCTCCATCGCGCTCTTCCCACGTGGCACCTTCGTAAACGGTGATGACACGCTTGTACATGGCGATGTTCGCGGGCGTAAGGTCTATACTTTCCCCAGCTGCCGGTATCCGAAGCGGTCCCAGATTATCACGCGTCCAGGTATTGAACGGCGCCATCGGTGAATTGGGGAAAATCTCCATCATATTCTCTCCCGCGAGGGAGTCATTGGACACCTCGATAAACCGGATATCCTTATTCTTGCTGAGTTTCCTGAACTCATAATCCGTGAACGACGCGCGGTACACATAGCGGCCGAGACTATCCTGCCCTACAGGTTCCAGCATGCGGCCAGGGATGTCCATTTCCTCTTCCACCTTGCCCAGCACATTGGCCGAACTCACCCCGAAGTAGTAGCTGAACATCAGACCTTCGGGATTCTCTATGGGTTTTCCATTGATGTACACCTGACGATTGATGATCTGGAGCGACTCACCGGGCAAACCGATACAGCGCTTGATGTAGTTTTCTTTTTTATCTACCGGACGGTCTTTCACCCCACCGATGGGGTATCCTTTGCGGGTTTGACGTCCCGCCTTGCAGGATTCACACACCTTCTTCTGCCCGAAGTTGCGTCTGGCCATGGCCTCGTACCTGGTTCGGTTGGCCTTGTACTCATCAAAGCGGTTGCCGGCCAGATACAGGGCTTCCGTGCGCAGGATCTGGTAGTAGTCATGACCGGCGTAATACGCATCCACGAGTATGGTATCTCCGTGGGGGAAATTGAACACCACCGGATCAAACCGCTCTACCCGTCCCAGGCCAGGCAGACGGAAGTAGGGTAGGTTGAACCACTCCACATAGCTGTTGCGCATACTGCCGGGAAGTGTGTTGTGCACGAAAGGAACGGACACAGGAGTCTGCGGAATTTTGGGGCCATAAGCCATCTTGCTTACAAACAGGTAATCGCCTACCAGCATGCTTTTTTCCATCGATGGCGTGGGAATAGTAAAGGCCTCTAAGAAGAAGGTCCGGATTACCGTAGCGGCTACGATGGCAAAAACAATGGCTTCGCCCCATTCCCGGGTGAAACTCTTTTTCTTGTTCTTCCAGTCGCGCGGTCCCACATAGATGGCATTCTGATCAAGAAAGGCCAGTTGAGGTAACGCATACCAGGGCAACAGAGCAAATTTCCACTGCTCGGCTGTAGTCCGCTTGTTGAAGGAAATGCCCAGTTCCACATTGATTATCATGAGCATCACCAGGTTCACGCCAGGAATGAGCAACAGAATAATCCACCACCAGGGGCGCTTAATCACCTGCAGGAAGGGGATGAACTGCACCACGGGGATGTAGCTGAGGAATGTGGGTTTATAGGCCCGGGAAAGCAACCTGTGAAGAGTTACACAGTACACTGCAACCAGGAGCAGAAGGAATATTTCAGGGAGATACATAGCCAGTCATTCAGAATTTCAGGAAATCATGCATGGTATAAACACCGCTCTTGCCCTGGAGCCATTCGGCGGCTTTTACGGCGCCGAGCGCAAATCCCCGGCGGTTGCGGGCCTCGTGGATGAGGCTGATGTTGTCGTTGCGGCTGTTCCAGGTGACCATATGAGTACCGGGTACTTCACCTTCCCGCTGGGATATAATGGTGAGTTCATGGGGTTGTTCGGCGAGGTGGTTGACCCAGGAATCTTTGCGGGTGATCTCGTCGAGGATTCCCTCGGCAAGAGTGATAGCCGTGCCACTCGGTGCATCGAGTTTCATCGTGTGGTGGATCTCCATGATGCCGGGATCATATTCATCGAGCTTTTCCATGATGCGGGCAAGTTGGCGGTTCACATGGAACACGACCTGCACGCCAATGGAGAAGTTGGTAGCATAGAGGAGTGCGCTCCTTTGCTGGGCGGCTGCCGCCCGTACCTCAGGCAGGCGGCTATACCAGCCGGTGGTTCCCACCACCACGGGCACTCCGGCAGAGAAGCATGTGAGGATATGGTCCACGGCGGCTTCCGGACGAGAAAACTCGATGGCTGTATCGGCGCCTTTGAGATCGCCGGCCTGCAGCGCGGCTGAGCTGCTCACACGCAGGCACACGGTGTGACCGCGTTCCTGCAGTACCGCTTCAATCTCGCGGCCCATCTTTCCATATCCGATCAGGGCAATCTCCATGCGGCTAAGTTAAAGTCGAAGGGTGAATCCCAGTGCAGGCTGCACACGTCCGGTATTCAGGAGGGTTGGATGGACATTCAGACTGAGGTTCGGTCCCACGTCGAAGTAGTGGAGATGACCATCCACATTCGCATCGATGATTTGAAGCATGTACACACCGATCAAGGCCATGTAGCTCAGTTCTGTGTATCGTCTGAAGCGTTCCTGTTCCGAATCAAGGCTGGAAGCAGTGCCCTCCAGTGGCGGCTTGGTTGATGGATCGCCATCGGCCACCGCGATATAGGAGTCGCGAAGCGTCCTGTACTGCCTGGTATTGTCTATGATGAAGCCCACACAGATACCCATTCCGGCATACAGAATGGGCAACTTCCAGTACTTGCGGTTGTAAATCTGTCCGGCCCCAGGTAATACAGCTGCATATACCGTGGCTCGGAGCGGACTGTGTTCCATGTTCCACTTTTGCCTGAAGCGGCTTTGCGGGAGAGAGTCGGCATGCACCGGCGCTACCTTGGTCCGAAATGCCGCGGCACGCGTACTTCCTGCAGGTGCATACTGTCCGCAAAGCAGGGTGGGGCTGAGGAGCAGAATGGTGAGCAGCAGCCAGAGGATCCTGACCATCGGGTCAGAGTTCCAGCATATCGATGATCCGCTGCAGGTCGTCATCCGTTGCGAAAGGTAGCTCGATCTTGCCCATGCCGTGCTCATTGCGCTGGAGCCGGGCCTTCTTGCCAAACCTCAGACGGAGGTCAGCCTGCATCTTTTGGAATTCAATAGGCAGGATGACTTTGGCAGAGCGGAATAGTTGGGGAGTGTCGTCTTCCTTAACGAGTTCTTCCACCTTTCTGACGCTGAGGTCCTTTTCCAGTATCTGCTTGTATATCTTGAGCTGCCGGGATTCAGGCTCAGCATTGATCAATGCACGGGCATGGCCCATGGAAATTTTCTTCTCGATGATGCCCACCTGTATTTCCGGTGGGAGCTTAAGCAGCCTGACATAATTGGTCACGGTGGTGCGGTCCTTTCCAACACGGTCAGCCAGTTGCTCCGTATTCATGTTACACTCCTCCATCAGCCGCTTATAGCTGATGGCGACTTCGAGGGCATTCAGGTTTTCGCGCTGGATGTTCTCCACGAGGGCCATTTCCAGCATAGCCTGGTCATTGGCGGTGCGGATATATACCGGCACCTCGTCCACGCCAGCCATCTGCGCTGCACGGAAGCGGCGTTCACCAGAAATGATCTGGTACTTCTGGGCGGCAATTTTCCGGACAGTGATCGGCTGGATAAGTCCGAGCTCACGAATGCTCTGGGCCAGTTCAGAGAGCGCATCGCTATTGAAGTCCTGGCGTGGCTGAAAGGGGTTGGCTTCAATCTGTGAGATCCGCACCAGCGAGATGGGACCCGCCACGTGACCTATTTCATGCTGCGCTTCAGTTGCTTCAGCCACTTCGGTTACCTCCCCGCTGGAGGATCGGGCGCTGCCGGATACCGGAGCATTTTCGAGCAGAGCGCTCAGTCCGCGCCCCAGTGCTTGCTTTTTAGCCATTGTCTACAGAGATGTATTTGTCTTCGCCTTTCATTTTGGTCATGTCATTCTTCTGCAGGATTTCCCGCGCGAGGTTGAGGTAGTTGACTGAACCTTTGCAGCTTACATCGTGCATGATGATTGTTTGCCCGAAGCTGGGTGCTTCACCCAGCGTGGTATTGCGGTGGATGATGGTGTCAAATACAATGTCCTGGAAATGCAGACGCACTTCTTCTACCACCTGATTGCTCAGTCGCAGTCGCGTGTCATACATGGTGAGCAGAATACCCTCGATGGTGAGGTCAGTATTCAGCTTTTGCTGAACGATCTTGATGGTATTCAGTAGTTTGCCCAGCCCTTCCAACGCGAAATACTCGCATTGTACAGGTACAATAACGCTGTCAGAAGCCGTGAGGGAATTCACCGTCACCAGTCCGAGGGATGGTGAGCAGTCGATGATGATGAAATCATAATCGTCCCGGATCTTGCTCATAGCCAGCCGCATATTGTATTCGCGGTTGGGCATATTGATGAGTTCGATCTCTGCCCCTACGAGGTCGATGTGGGCGGGAATCAGGTCGAGGTTCGGATTTTCTGTGGAAATGATGATATCCCGCGGGTGAAGGTCGCTTACCAGGCATTCGTAGATGCTCGTCTTCACATTTTTAGGATCAATACCCACACCGCTGGTGGCGTTCGCCTGAGGATCTGCATCCACAAGGAGGGTTTTGTACTCCAGCACGCCCAGGCTCGCTGCGAGATTAATAGCGGAGGTGGTTTTTCCCACACCGCCCTTTTGGTTGGCTACAGTGATGATTTTACCCATGTTCTTCTTCAGAGTTCAAATGGTTGTCCTGGTATCAGGCAGATAAGATGCCTTTGTGGCGCCGGCCAAAGCCTTGCCGGCTCTCTTGCGGTCCATTCCGATGCATGGAAACGTATTCACGTGCATGCCCACCAATCCAATAGCAGCTCGTGAAGAGCGGGCCATGGTTGGCGTGTCTGCCACATAGACCTGGTGGACGCCTGAAATCAGCATATCCTCAGGGCGAATGGCAGAGCTGGCGGTATCCCTGTCCCGTTCATCCGGTGTTATGAACGAGACCAGCGGGGGGGTGACCCCGCAATGGAGGATACCTGTACAACTATGCCCGCAGAAGGTGATTTCCATGTGATTAACCGATGCCGTGTGTAGCTGTGAAACGCTTTATTTCACTATGTTTCACGAAGTATGGCGAAAGTAGTCCGGACATTTGGACTGAACCTTTTTCCCGCCTTCCAAGTTTTACACACGAAGTTTGTGAGCGCGATGTTGAAAACCTTCTTAAATCCCCATTTATCAATGAGATGCAAAAGGCACGAACGGGGAAACGCGGAGCGGGAGAAGGGGAGATGTTCTGACAGTCATCGTTAATCCTCACAACCAACGAATTATGATCACCATTATCGCAGGCACCAACCGCCCCGATAGCTACACCGAAGCCGCAGCACGCTTGTATGCTGAACTGTTGAACGCTGAAGGTCAGGATTCCCAGCTCCTTTCTCTGCGTGATCTGCCTGCTGACCTGGCCGTGTCCGATCTCTATGGCAAACGATCACCGGTTATGCAAGAGATTCTGGATAACCTGATCATACCTGTTGATAAGTTCGTGTTTGTGGTGCCAGAATACAACGGCAGTTTTCCCGGAATCCTGAAAATGTTTATTGATGCTGTACCACCCCGCCACTGGAAGGATA
>CANGTU010000001.1 GCA_947456965.1 Flavobacteriales bacterium | reverse complement strand
CGGTGATCCATCGCGATATCCACAGCAGTGAGATAACCTTGGCTGTCATACTCGCGTGCTGTCCATTCGGGCTCTTCCTTTCTGCTTTTCCAGATACCTTCCGTATAGAGCAATCCGCGCACGAGGTCACGTTCACTGCCCGGTGTTTGCATCGTGATCGTGAGTGGCTCGCCGTTCACACTGATGGAGAGAGGGACCTCCGCCACCAGATCATCGGCGGCTTGCCGGAGCTCGCCCCGTTCCATGCGCAGGGCCTGGTATGACCGGACAGGTTCCATGTGGGAATCAGGATAGCCCGCTCACCACGCCGCTCGCATCGATGTCCATACCTTCTGATGCCGGAGTGGCCGGAAGTCCAGGCATGCGCATCATTTCACCGAGGATGGGAATGATAAATCCCGCTCCTACGGCAAACTCAAACTCGCGCACAGTGACGTGAAAGCCGGTGGGTCGACCGATTTTACTCTCATCATCGCTGAAGGATTTCTGTGTCTTGGCCATGCATACGGGCAGCCCGGAAAGCCCTAGTTTTTCGATCATCCGGAGATCGGCCTCCGCTTCTTTGGTGTAGTTCACACCATCGGCGCCATAGATCTCCCGGGCGATTGTTTCGATTTTATCCTTCACAGGAATAGCCCAGTCATAGAGTGGCTTGAACTTGTTATTGCCTTGCTCTGCCTCCTCTGCCACGGCCCTGGCGAGGTCCTTCATACCCTCGCCACCTTCGGCAAAGCCACGTGCGACGATTGCGCGGGCGCCCATTTCGGCACACCGGCTGATCACGAGGTCAATCTCCTCAGGTGTATCGGTCGGAAAATGATTGATCGCCACCACCGGATTCATTCCGAATTTCCGGCAGTTCTCGATGTGTTTCGCGAGGTTGGCAAAGCCCCTTTCCACGCGCCCCGTATCGGGTGTGTTGTATTCCTCTTTCCGGGCACCCCCGTGGTGGCGGAGGGCTCGGATGGTTGCCACGAGTACCATGGCATGTGGAGCCAGGCCTGCATAGCCACACTTGATGTCCATGAATTTCTCAGCGCCCAGGTCAGCACCGAAGCCTGCCTCAGTAACCACATAATCGCTGAGCGAAAGTCCCATCTTGGTGGCCAGGATAGTATTCGTTCCCTGTGCAATATTGGCAAAGGGGCCTCCGTGGATAATGGCGGGATTACCCTCCAGCGTCTGCACCAGATTAGGCTTGATGGCATCTTTGAGCAGGAGCGCCATGGCCCCTTGGGCTTTCAGATCACGGGCATATACGGGCTTCCGGTCGAAGGTAAATCCAACGAAGATGTTACCGAGCTTGTTTTTCAGATCCTCCAGATCGTTGCTCATACACAAGATGGCCATCACCTCGGATGCGGGTGTGATGTTGAAACCATCTTCCCGGGGAATGCCATTGGCCTTTCCACCGAGCCCAATGGTGATGTGCCGCAGGGAACGGTCATTCATATCCATTACCCGTTTCCAATAGATCTGTCGAGGATCGAGACCCAGATTGTTCTCCTTGTTCTGGAGGTTATTGTCGATGAGGGCCGACAGCAGGTTGTTGGCCTTTTCTATGGCACTGAAGTCGCCTGTGAAGTGGAGGTTGATATCTTCCATCGGTACCACTTGCGCATATCCGCCACCGGCTGCACCTCCTTTGATGCCAAATACCGGTCCGAGTGAGGGCTCGCGCAGCACAACTGCCGCTTTCTTTCCGATCTTGTTCAGTCCTTCCGTGAGTCCGATGGACGTGGTGGTCTTGCCCTCTCCTGCGGGAGTCGGTGTGATGGCGGAAACAAGGACGAGCCGCGCCTTGCTGATGCGTTCGGGATTGATCAGTGAAAGAGGAAGCTTGGCTTTGTACTTACCGTAATGTTCCAAAAGGTCAGCGTCCACTTCGAGTCGTGCGGCCATGTCATTGATGTGTCGCATCTTGCAGTTCTGGGCAATTTCCAGGTCGCTCGGGAATGGCATAAGATGAAAAGTTGGTTTCGGAGGTTATTCAATCATTCAGCTTGCAAGGGTAAGGTAAAACGGAGGCCGAAAGCGGTTCCGAATGTGGTTTCCTTGGGCTCTGTTCAGGATAGGTGGTTGGGCATCTTGTTGCGTGGTAGCAATAATCGGAAAGATTCTTCCGTAATTAGCAACATGAATATTTCTCTTTTCCACGTTGCCCGTTTCGTGATCCTGTGGACCGCCATCTGGATGGGTCTGTCTGGGTTTCAAGCCATCGCGCAGGAAGCTCCCGCCCGCGCTGATATGAGTCAGCAATGGCAGCACGCCGATGCTGCGCAGGACGGCATGATAGGAACTTCGGCAGCCCGCGCTTATTCCGAACTGCTCGCGGGACGCACCCCTCAGCCGGTTGTCGTGGCCATCATTGACAGCGGCACCGAGGTAAGCCATCCAGACCTGGACGGCAACATTTGGGTCAATACCGATGAGATTGCCGGTAATGGAGTGGATGATGACCGCAACGGTTACGTGGATGACATCCATGGGTGGAGTTTCATCAGCGGTCCGGGTGGTGATGTCGTTCACGATAACCTCGAATTTACAAGGCTCTACGCTGCGCTTTATAAGCTGTTCAACGGAAAAACCGAGGAACAGGTCAGCAAGTCAGAGCGCGCTGATTTCCGCCGCTATATCAGCATGAAAGCTGACTACGAAAACCGCCTGGCTGAAGCAGAACAGCAGAGAGAGGAGTATAACCAGATTGTCCAGTTCCATGCACTGGCAGATGGTCTGATCAAGACGAAACTGGGCAAGGATGAGTATTCACTGGAAGACCTCGCTTTGATTACGCCCGAAGATGATCTGATGAACGCCTCGCTGGACTTCATGCGGGCGGTCTTTGAGGATGATCTCATGGCCCAGCTCGAGGACTACCGCCAGCATATTGAAAGCCAGTTCGAATATTCCTACAACCTGGACTTCAATCCGCGTCCAATGGTGGGCGACCGGTATGAAGATACCCGTGAACGGATTTATGGAACACCGCGGATGCATGGTCCCAAGGCGGAACACGGCACGCATGTGGCGGGCATTGTAGGTGCTGAGCGCAATGATTTTGGCATGGACGGAATTTGTCCTAGCTGCCAGCTCATGATTTTGCGCTGTGTGCCGGATGGTGACGAACGGGATAAGGATGTTGCCAACTCCATCCGTTACGCTGTCGACAATGGGGCGCGCATCATCAACATGAGCTTTGGCAAATCGTATTCACCGCATAAGGATGTAGTAGACGAAGCTGTGCGCTATGCTGAAAGCAAGGGAGTATTGATCATTCATGCCGCAGGAAATGAAGGCAAGAATGTGGACAAGAAGGACAACTTCCCAAATGCCCGATATGAGAAAGGTGGTCGCTGCAAGACCTGGATAGAAGTGGGCGCCAGTACGGCAAGTGCGCAACAACTGGCCGCTGACTTTTCAAACTACGGAAAGAAATCAGTGGACATTTTCGCTCCCGGGGTTGCGGTGTATTCAACGATGACGGAAGCATCTTACAAACTCGAAAGTGGCACGAGCATGGCCTCACCGGTAGTGGCTGGTGTGGCCGGTGCATTGCTGGCCTATTTTCCGGAGCTTTCTGCCGCCGAAATTCGCAAGATTCTCCTTGCATCAGGAACTGATTTCAGCAAGCAGAAAGTAACCCTTCCGGGCTCCACAGAGGAGGTTGCATTTGGTACTCTCAGCCGCACTGGTCGAGTTATTAATCTATACGAGGCCGTGAAGCTCGCGCAGGAGAAGGCGGGTAAATAAGCCTGAATGCCCCCTGAACCGGGATCATCACGAAGTACAGGCTACTCTCCTCCGGCTGCAGAATCAACCACTACCAGCCGTACAGGAGAAGTCAGGTGTCCCCGACGGTCCATCAGCCGGATGAAGTAAGTGCCGGGGGCAGCATTCCCCAGCGAGTAAGAGCCATCTCCAATCCGAAACACCTGAATCTCGCGTCCCACGGCATCCCATACCAAGGGTTCGTGGCTGGTCCATCCGACTGATAGACCGAACGCGCCCACCGACGGATTGGGGAACACCATGGCCTCGGCATCCCATCCCCTGCTCACTGCGCGTACCTCGGAATATCCCACACTGCCATCGGTGTCCGTTTGTCGGGTCCGGTAATAGGACACACCCACCAACGGATATAGATCTGTATATTGGTAGGACTGAGGTACCAAAGTCGTGCCTGCGCCGGGAACCGATCCCAGATCCGTCCAATCCGACAAGTCAGTGGAACGCTCCACGGTGAAAAAGTCGCTGTTCAGCTCCGTGGCGGTTTGCCACGTGCAGAGCACGGTTTCACCGGCATTTTCTGCCTCAAACCCCAGCCATTCGACAGGCACGGCCATCATGCTGCAGGCCACTACCACATTGTCGGTCACCGTTACCTGCGTACCGTTGCAGTTTGTATAAATGGCTTGCGCCTCAAAGGATGTTGTGGGCTGGTTGACACACACATTAACCGCTGTTCCGGTGCCGATGGGTGTCCCCCCCTGAAACCAGTTTACGGTCACATTGCTGCCACCGCTGGGCGTGAATCGCCAGGCCTCATTGTTTGCTGTCCAGGGGCCCGTATTTCTTCCCGGTGGAACGAATGCAACCGTACCCGCGCTGTTCTGAATTCCCAGCAATGCGTTACCGGAATTCCAGGGTGTACAGGATGGTTTGTTTTCGACATAGACCTCGATGACATTGGTCGTCTCATACATCACGATCATATGCGTGGACCGCATCGTGGTACAGGGCGTGCAGCCGCCACATGAGGCATAATGGCAGACATCATCGAAGCTGATCACCATAGCCCTGCACGGTGATGTGCCAAAAATGGTGTAGCGCGCATCACCGCAGACCTCCGGGTCTATATCGTGGTAAACTCCGAAGATGGCATTGACCGGCAACAGGTTGCTGGGAGCACTGGTGGTGAAGGTCCAGGGGCAAAAACCAGCAGGCCCGTCATTGACAAGGGTGGGTACCGGATCGGTAATATTGAACGAGACTACTCCATTGGAACCCACCAGGCACCGGCTGTAAACATTACCGAAAAAACAGAAGCTGAAGGGCAGGTCAATCGCGCCGGTCCAGACGTCATCAATTCCGATGGAGAAACCGGTTCCCGAATTGTAGGGGAATGGCGGTGCCGGTGGAATGGATGTCACGGTATACGCAGTGGTGAGTCCTGTTTGAAACACGGAAGAGCCCAACGTCAGGGTCTGACAAGGCACTGCACAGGTGGGTATGATGATATCCGGGCCCAGTTCGATGTCCGGACAACCCGGGGGTGCGGACCCTGGGACAATATTCGCACAACTCAGATTCAGCGTAAAAGCTCCCCCTGCTGCAGCACCGGTGTGTACATGGATGAAGTAGTTGACACCTTGCGCAGCGAACCACGTTACCTGCGATTGCGTGCCGCAAAAATTATCGTTGAATGAAGAGCAAGTCAGACTGCTGCAGCTTCCGCTGTAGATCGATATGAATGTATTGTAAGCGCTGCCGCATAGGCTGGCCGTGTAGGTCTGGTTGGTGCCCGTTACGGAATACCAGAGTCCGGCATCTGTGCCGCCGCCGCACAGCGGAACCGCATCAAGTAAGGCACCCAGCGAATTGCCGCTCAGGGTAGAACCGCAGGAAATCGGAAGGGCGCCCGAACAAGGATCATTAGGTTGCGGAATGAAGCACGAAATATTGAGCGTAAAGGATCCACTAAAGCTGTTGTATCCGCTGACCATGATGAAATAATTGACCCCCGGAATAGTAGCAAAACTCGCTTGCGATTGTAGTCCACAGAAATCGTCGTTGAACACGACGCATGAGAGCGCGGCGCATGTTCCCGAATAAACGGTGATGTAGGTATCATAGGCACTTCCACAGAGACTGGCGATGACGGTCTGGCCCGTTCCTGTGAACCTATACCAGAGGCTGGGTGATCCTTGTCCTGCGCCGCAGGCGGGAACCACCTCGGCTGTCTGACTCGTTGTTGACCCGATAATCGTTTGTCCACACGCTACAGGAATAGCTCCGGAGCAGAGGTTGTTGGGCACAGGCGCAAACCACGTTACGTTCATCGTAGCGCAAATGCTGTTGCTGGCGCAGAAAAACTGGTCGAGCAGGATCCGCACCACCCCTGTGAACGTGGCGGTCCAGGTAATCTGACTTTGCAGCCCGCAGAAATCATCGTTGAAAGCCAGAAACACGCCGGCATTGCTGTACAGCGTCAACTGGGTGTCATAGGTAGCACCGCCGCAGGTGGAGAAAATATAAGTCTGACCATTCTGGACATTTACTGTATTGTACTCCCCGGCGTAGGTGCATGCGCTGGTTGCGGTAAGTCCGGGTCCACCCGGCGTGAGATTCAGCCAAAAGACATTGTTATTGGTGCACTGGGCAAGAACATCCTCGCATACCAGGATCAGGCAGGACACGATAAGCGCCGGAAACAGCTTCCGGAAAAAAGATCCGGTTGGTAACATCGGGTCCAATGGGTTAACGGTTCAGGCGAATATAATGCACATATCTTGAACGAATGCCGTCGGCTCTGGGTTGCAAAGCCCGGCGCAGCCCGGAAATGCAAGACGACCCTGCGGGAACTACTTTTGAGCCATGAAATGGTTCAAGCGCATTGCACTGGCACTGCTCGTGCTCGTCATCGGAGGTGCTGCCGGCTCCTGGTGGTGGATACGTTCCTCCGCTCCAGCCTATTCAGGCGAGCTCAGGCTCGATGGACTTTCCGCACCGGCTACGGTATGGTTTGATGACTTTGGCATTCCTCATATCCAGGCCTCAGGGCGAACCGATCTTTATCGTGCTTTTGGATACATCCACGCCAGCGAGCGATTGTTCCAGATGGAAATGCTGCGCAGGGCCGGTGGCGGTCGTCTGAGCGAAATAATTGGTGCCAGCACCTTGCCCACTGATATCATGTTCCGGACCATCGGCATTCCCGAGTATGCGCGTCAGAGTGACAGTCTGCTGCGGGCTTCAGGAGATCCTGCCATGCTCGCCGACATTCAGGCATACCTCGACGGCATCAATGCCTTTGTCCGCAGCGGCGCCGTACCCCGTGAGTTTTCCATCATCGGCATTTCCTGCGAGCCATTCACTACCCATGATCTATTCCTGATCACTGGAGCCATGAGCTTCAGCTTTTCTCAGGCGCAGAAGTCCGAGCCTGTGATGGACCACATCGCCACACATTACGGCAACCGCTACCTTGCAGATATCGGACTTTGGCATCGGGAGGGTGATTCATTCATTCCTGGAGGGCCGGACACCAGTGCCTCATCAGCCTTGCTTTCATTTGGCCGCACCATTCAAGCTATCCAGCAGGAGCTACCCGTGGCTCCTCTGCAGGGTTCCAATGGGTGGGTCGTCTCGGGAAAGCGCACCGCAAACGGACACGTCCTTTTTTGCAACGACACCCACATCGGCTACCTCCTTCCGCAGACCTGGTATGAGGCTTACCTGACTTGTCCGGGGTTCGAACTCTATGGCCATTTTCTGGGCGGAGTACCTTTTGCACTGGTGGGACGGAATGCCTCCCTTTCCTGGGGACTCACCATGTTGCTTAATGATGATATGGACTTTTACCGGGAGACGTTCAATCCGCAGGACTCCACTCAGGTTATGTACAAGGGAGAATGGACCCTTGCGCGGGTCCGCGAAAGCCGCATCGCGGTGAAGGATCAACCAGACCATGTGCTCACCTACCGGGAAACGCCTCACGGTCCGGTGATCAACGATGCCTTTCCTGACATGGGGCGCGAGACTGCTATCTCCATGCTATGGACTTACACCCGGTTGCCTAATAAAACCGTAGAGGCATTTTACGGTTTCAACCATGCGCAGGACATCTCGGAATTCATGCGCTCCGTTGAACGCGTTCATGCACCGGGACTCAACATCCACTATGGTGATACAGCGGGCAACATCGCCTGGTGGTCAGCGGCCCGGTTGCTTGAGCGGCCCGCTCATGTCAATCCGCGCATCCTTCTCGACGGCGCCTCTGGCCGGGACGAGCCAACAGGCTATTATGAGTTCCGCAGCAATCCTCGGAATATCAACCCCTCAGATGGAATCATCGCCACTGCAAATGAGTGGCCCGCACCCATGGACACCATGTACTATCCCGGCTATTACCTTCCTCCCTACCGAGGAGCCCGGATCCGAAGCCAGCTGGCCATTCGCACCGACTGGAACGCTGAGGCCATGAAGGCACTCCTGACGGATGCGGTCAACGAGGCCGATGCCCGCGCTCTTCAGCAATTACTGGCCCGGTATAACCGAATCGATGAATCCGGTGATGCGGCCCGGGAAGAACTTCTCCAGGTACTTCGGAACTGGGATGGATCCTATGATCCGGAATCTGTACCAGCCACCTTCTTTACCCGGTTGCAGTATCATTTCCTGAAGGAAGTATGCGAGGACGAACTCGGGCCCGATCGGTTCGAATTATTCATCAAGACCCATCAGGTGAGGTATGCTTATGCATGCCTGTTGGATCGTCCGCAGTCAGATTGGTACGACCACATCGGAACACCCTCACGTGAGCATCCTGACACGCTGATCAACCGGGCCTTCCAAAGCACTTTCAGCGGATTGTCGGACGATTTTGGTCCCAACTGGAAGCTATGGCAATGGAAAAAATGCTCCACGCTGGAGTTACGACATCCCCTCGGTCAGGTAGCCCTCTTCAGGCCACTGTTCAATCTCGGTCCGTTTCCCAATCAAGGCAGCAACGAGACCATTCGTCAGGGCGGTTTCCACCTCAATGGAGAGGGCCACTATGAGGTGTTTTTCGGCTCGCAGATGCGAATCATCACAGACATGGGCAATCCAGAAGAATGCTGGAATGTGACTCCTGCCGGACAAAGCGGGCATATCGGAAGTCCACATTGGGATGACCAGAGTCCGCTTTACAATGCCGGAGAATTCAGGAGGCAGTATTTCACCGCCGGTCCAGTGGAAGGAACTGGAAGCATACTCACATTGGTTCCATGAGTCCCGCTCGATGAGTGTGGTACATAGATCGCCTGAACTGAACCGGGTTTAAGATTGGGTGAAATGTTGAAAAACACGGGCTCTCTACAACTCCGGTAGCCCGATGTGCGTTCTATTTTTGCCCGATTTGCATTTTCCGAGATGACCATAGACCCCGGAGTACAGCCAGAGGTGAAGGAAGGAAAGCGTCTGTATCGCTATCAGTCCGACGCTTTGGAGAAAATTTTCGACCGAATCCGGAAATTTCCGGAGCGATACAACCTCTGTTTTCAGCTTCCCACTGGTGGCGGCAAAACAGTTATCTTCTCGGAAATTGCTCGCAGGTATATTCAGGAAACGGGTAAGAAAGTCCTCATCCTCACACACCGCGTCGAACTGCTCAGTCAGACAAGCACGATGCTGCAGGATTTTGGGGTGCGCAACAAGGTCATTGTGAGTAAGGTCAAAACCTTGCCTGATGAAGAAGAGTATGACTGCTTCGTGGCGATGGTGGAAACGCTGAATAACCGCCTTCGCGATGAAAAGATTGAGTTTGACCGTCTCGGACTGGTCATCGTGGATGAGGCCCACTACAACTCATTCCGTAAGTTGTTCAAGTGGTTTGAGGATCAGGTTATTCTCGGGGTCACCGCGACCCCGCTCAGCAGCAATGTGCGCCTGCCTCTGCATGAGAACTACAGGGAGCTGATTGTGGGAGAAAGCATATCCAACCTGATTGAGCAGGGTTTCTTATCCAAGGCCACCACTTACAGCTACGATGTCAGTTTGCACTCGCTGAAGGTGGGCATCAATGGTGATTATACCGTTTCCAGTTCGGAAAAGCTCTATGGGAATTTCTTCATGCAGGAGAAATTGCTATACGCCTATGAACAGAAAGCCCATGGCACCAAGACGTTGATATTCAATAATGGCATCAATACCTCCAAGCAGGTTCATGCCATGTTCATCGAGGCCGGCTATGAAATCCGTCACCTCGACAATACGCATTCGGAGGTGGAACGCAAGGATATTCTTGAGTGGTTCCGGAAGAAGCCTGATGCTATTCTGACCTCTGTATCCATTCTCACCACGGGATTTGATGAACCCACGGTGGAGACCATCATTCTTAACCGGGCCACCAAGTCACTGACTCTTTATCATCAGATGATTGGACGAGGCTCACGGGTTATACCCGGCAAGACCGCTTTCAATGTGATTGATCTCGGCAATAATTCACGGCGGTTTGGGCTGTGGGAGAGCTACATCAACTGGGATGACATTTTCAGGCATCCCAATTCCTACATCGAGAGCATTGTGAGCGATGAGCAGATGGAACGCGAGATCCGCTACGAAATGCCCGAGGAAGTCCGCGCAAGGTTCAAGGCTTCTCCGGTGATTGACTTTGACATCCGGGAGGAATATATCCGCGTCATCCGTCAGGGACTGAAGCCTCGCGAAGCGCTCAACCGTTCCATGGAGCAGCATGCCGTCATCATCCGTGAAAATGCGGCTGACCTCTCAGAGGCCATCGAACTGATCAGGGTACTCGAGCAGGATATCAAGAGCCGCGTGAAGCACTTCAGCTACTGCATTTCCAAGAGTACAGACAGCTACCTCGAGTGGTTAAAGGATGAGTACACCAGGAAGCTTCAACAAATTGTCAGGCAGTCATTTGCTTAAAGAATCCCGGAGCATTCGTAAAAATACCCGTCGATCCGGAATCCACTTCCCGGCAAACGGCTATAATTTTCGGAATCTTTTTTCAGAACAGTCCAGCCAACCATGAAACTCAAGACAGACAACATTTTCCAGATTACGGAGCTGGAGGTTACACCTGCCAAGGTGTACCAGACCCTCATGGATGCTCGTTTGCACAGCACCTTTACCGGAATGGAAACCACCATTGATCCCGTCAAAGGAGGACATTTTACTGGTTTTGACGGTGATGCGAGTGGTTACTTTCTCGATCTGGCCAAGAACAAGCGGATTGTTCAGGCCTGGAGGCACTCTGAATTTCCTGAGGGCTTCTTCAGTGTTGTGCATATTGACCTCGAGAAAACCGATAAGGGCACGCGCATCAACTTCAACCACATCGGAGTTCCGGAAGATAGCAGTGGCTGGCTGACTGATGCATGGAGAAAAGTTTACTGGAACCGTCTGCAGGAGTATTTCGGGGAGAACGTTGTGCATTCCTGATCACAACTGTCTGAAATGCCGCATCCCTTTCGGGTAATGGACGGTGAAAGCAAGAAATACTGCCACATTTGAACCCCTTTCTCACACGTATCCGGACGGATCTGCCGGCATCGGTATTTGTATTCCTTGTAGCGCTTCCTCTCTGTCTGGGTATTGCCCTGGGATCTGAGGCGCCCTTGTTTTCAGGGCTGATTGCCGGAATAGCAGGAGGAATCATCGTAGGTTGGATCAGCAAGAGCAGTTTGAGTGTGAGTGGACCGGCCGCTGGTCTGACCACGATTGTGGCCGGGTCGATCGCCGAATTACCTGCATTTGAGGCCTTTCTTCTGGCCGTGGTGCTGGCCGGTGTGATCCAGATCCTGTTGGGATTGCTGAAGGCCGGCTTGCTCGGCGACTTCATTCCTGTGGCGGTAATCCGGGGAATGCTTGCAGCGATCGGGCTCACCCTCGTGCTCAAGCAGATTCCTCATCTGGTGGGTTATGACCATGACTTTGAAGGAGACGAACGATTCCTTCAAGCCGATGGAGAAAATACGTTTACCGAAATCGTTCGGGCGATCGAGAATATCACTCCCGGCGCATGCATGGTAGGCGTTGTGTCCATTGCTATTATGGTCGTTCTGGAAATGTCGTGGTTTCGCAGGCGGAGCTGGCTGCGTCTATTGCCGGCGCCTTTGGTGGTCGTTCTCTTCGCCGTTGGTTGGAACAGCTATCTGTTGTGGTCGGGTTCGCCATACGCCATTACGGCCGGGCATCTCGTGAGGATCCCGGAGGCGCGCACAGCGGCAGAGTTCATGTCCTTTTTTACCCTACCCGACTTCACCTTTCTGAACCGCCCCGATGTGTGGCTCACTGCTCTAACTCTGGCTGTGGTGGCCAGTCTGGAAACACTACTCGGCATCGAAGCAGTGGACAAGATTGATCCCAAGCGACGGGTGACGCCGCCGAACCGCGAGCTTGTAGCCCAAGGAGTGGGCAATATTGTGTCCGGACTTCTCGGTGGATTGCCAATTACCTCTGTAGTGGTGCGCAGTTCGGCCAACGTAACCGCGGGTGCCGACTCCAAGGTCTCCACTATACTGCATGGGATTCTCCTGCTCGTGTCGGTGGCGCTCTTTCCGGGTGTGCTCAACCTGATTCCACTCGCTGCACTGGCAGGTGTGCTCATTTACGTGGGATACAAACTGGCCCGGCCTTCCATCGTGGCCGATCTCTACCGCAAAGGTGCTTCTCAACTCGTCCCCTTTGTGGTCACTACCGTTGCCATCTTGCATTCAGATTTGCTGGTGGGCATCGGTATTGGTTTGATGGTGGGATTGTACTTTGTGCTCCGGAACAATTTCCGGAAGGCCGTTGTCATGGTCAATGAGGGCAATAAGTTCCTGATCAAATTCCGTCCGGAGGTTTCATTTCTGAATAAGGCCTTGGTAAAATCCTACATTGCCTCTGTTCCGGACCATAGTCTGGTCTTTGTGGATACGGCCCGGTGCCGCTTTATTGACCATGATATTCTGGAGATGCTTGAGGACTTTGCTGCCACGGCAGAGTCGCGCTTTATCCAACTCGAATGGAAACGTGCTGAGTCCGCAAACCCTTTAGTAAAAGCAGAATCATGAAGAGCTTCGAAAAATTATTGTTGGAAAACAAGGCCTGGGCCGCTGAGCGGATTGAGGAAGATCCCGAGTTCTTTCATCGTCTGGAGAATATTCAGCGCCCGGAATTTCTATGGATTGGCTGTTCTGACAGCCGGGTACCGGCCAATGAAATTACGGGAACACAGCCCGGAGAAATCTTCGTGCACCGCAACATCGCCAATCTGGTGGTGCACACGGATCTGAATCTGCTCAGCGTGCTGGAGTATGCCGTGCATGTTCTCGAGGTCAAGCATATCATCGTTTGCGGCCACTATGGTTGCGGCGGAGTGAAAGCGGCCATCGGACACCACAGCATGGGCACCATCAACAAATGGTTACGCAATATCAAAGACGTGTACCGGCTTCATCAGACCGAAATTGAGTCCCTTACCGATGACGACAGTCAGCTCGACAAACTGATCGAGTTGAATGTAAAGGAGCAAGTACTGAACCTGGCCAAAACCTCCATTGTACAAAAATCCTGGAAGCACCACAATCGTCCTTCACTGCACGGTTGGGTGTACCGGCTGAGCGATGGCATCCTGCATCCCGTTGAACTGATTGAACCGAATTCTCCCATGGACCACATCTACGAGTATGATAACCTCTGACGAGTTCAATACTCCATACGTGCCATGGGCTTGAGATCCATTCCATGGCTTATTCCCGACTCATGAAGAAAGGCTGCTGCCATGCCGATCATAGCAGCGTTATCCGTACAATATGCAAGGGGCGGAATGAAGAGCTTCCACCCTTCCCTTCCTGCGATCTCCTGAAGTTGAGCACGCAGTAAACGGTTTGCTGATACGCCTCCTGCCAGAGCGAGTGTGCGCACTCCCGTTTGGTGCATAGCCCGCGTTGTCACGGCAAGGAGGTAATCCACTACAGCCTTGCGATACGACGCACAGATATCATTCAGATGAACAGTCCGGGCATTGGGCTGCAAGCGCTCCAATGCTTTGACCTGATAAAGCAGTGATGTCTTAAGCCCGCTGAAACTGAAATCCAGGCCGGGCACCTTAGGTTGAGTAAACTTGAACCGGCTATCCTCGCCTAGGTCAGCCAGCCGGTCGACCTGCGGGCCGCCCGGATAAGGCAGACCCAGTAGTTTGGCAGCTTTGTCAAATGCCTCACCTGCCGCATCATCCAATGTTTCACCGATCACTTGCATGGCAAGAGGACCTTTCACCAGCACCAGCTGAGTATGACCTCCGCTGACCGTGAGACACAGGAAAGGAAAGGACGGAACCGGTTGGTCCTCCCCGGCTCGGATGAAGTGCGCGAGGATATGACCCTGCATGTGATTGACCCCGATAAGGGTTTTCCCGAGTGCCAGAGCCAGGCTTTTGGCAAATGAGGTGCCCACCAGGAGAGCGCCCATCAATCCGGGACCAGCAGTACAAGCCACCACATCTATATCGGGAAGTGTCATGCCGGAAAGTCGGAGGGCTTCTGACACGACTGGGACAATGTTGCCCTGGTGAGCCCTGCTGGCCAGTTCAGGGACCACGCCGCCGTAGCGGGCGTGCACATCTTGCCCGGCTACAACATTGCTCAGTACGCGATCGCCCAGCAAAACCGCGGCCGCCGTTTCGTCGCAACTGCTTTCAATAGCCAGAACAACGCTTTTCATGAACCTTACTCCTCTTCCCCAGGGAGCTTAAAAACCAGCAATCGGTCGAAGCCCTCGGTGGAAGCATTGGTGATTTCTTCTCCCCGCTGAATGAGCATAAAGGACTCCACGCGTGAATCCGGGTGTTCTGCATACCAGGCAGTAGCATCCTCCAGACCCATAATCATGAAGGCCTCGGAGAGTACGATCGCATCGGTAAGGCGCGGGGCCACTATGGCTACGAAGATGAGCTCACTGGATTGAGGAGGATAGCCATAGGAGGGGTCAATCATATCCACCTTATCAGCAACCTGCACGTATGAAAATGCACCATCTGACAGCCTGATCTTCTGATCGCGGTCATCTCCTGTGATGCCCAATGGAATGGTGCACAGTGAGTCTGACCAAATACCCCGGATCATGGTACTCCGGCCCCAGGTAATCTTCCACTGGGCCACTTGCCGCTCCTCTAGGAAGGCAGCGATACGGTCCATGCCGTATGCCCCGGCCAGGCGGCTGAGATCGAGTTCAATGCGAGGATCCGTCTTGCGCAGGAAAGATCGCTCATAGGTGTAGCCATCGGCTCCCTGCATTTCGATCAGATCAATCCGCGAAGCATCAAACCCAGTGTAGCGGTACAACTCATCAAGATCGGGCTCGCCCTTGGTCCATCCTTTTTCCCGCCGCTCTTTCCAGGCACGCCGTATAGGATTCAGGGTGGGATCATAGATGCCTCCGGTGAGCCGGTGATAGTCGCCGGCCATGCCGTAAAGCGCACCGAAGAGCCCGGTAGAATCTACAAAACCTAACATAGAATCGACCTGCTGCCATGCATTATACCGGGCCACTACACTACCCTTGAGAGCTGGGTCTGCTGTTCCCGAAACGGCGGCCAGAATACTGTCCAGCGATTCGGAGTAATCCGTGGAATCACCGACCACATCAATGGTGTAGGACTGGCCCATGAAGGAACCTGAATAGAACCTGCCCACCGCAGAGGCAGCTTTCTCGTTTGCGCACTGGGCGAGAAGCAGGAGAATGACCACGGCGGCGAATGACTTGCCCATGTATCTGGCGAACATGGCGCGAAATTAGGTGAGGAGAGGCACGTTCGTCATCCGCATTGGAGGCGTTCCTATTTTGGCCCTCATGATCAAGATCTTCCCGCAATCGCTCCTGCTTCTTACTCTGCTGGCCTGCAGCCCATCATGGGTTATGTGTCAGGACCAATACCTGGAGGGTGCACAGAAGCCGGATGTGTGGACTCCACAGGTTTTTCCAGTGGGTAATCCGACTGGCTACCCCTTCATCGAGCTGAATACGGCTCAGCAACTTCATTTCCACTTTGATATTCCGGGAACGAGCCGCGATGACTATCGCTATGCGGTGATCCATTGCACCCGAAACTGGAAGCGGACGGATATTGAATCATCAGAATACCTGAGAGGCTTTGCACAGCTCCCCATTACCGAAGTGGAGGCATCATTCGGCACGCAGCTCGATTATGTGCACTACCAATTTCAATTTCCTAATGACATGATGGTCCCCACCCTGTCCGGCAACTATGCTGTGGTGGCGTTCAGCGGCATGGATCCCGACGACCGGGAGTCGTGGCTGATGGTATGGCGAGTGGTGGTTTACGAAAGCCGGGTGCGAATTGGTGCGCGGCTCCAGCAGAGTCAGGTGGTGCGCGACAGATTTACGCACCATGAGATCATGTGTGATGTCATTCCCGGTCAATATCGCATCCCTGATCCCAGCGGGGAGCTCCGGCTCACCATCCTGCAGAATGGCGACTGGCATCATGCAGTCGAGGATATCAAGCCGGTGTTCATACGTCCGGATGCTATCTCCTTTCAATACAGCGATGGGCGCACCTCACTGCCCGCAGGTAATGAATGGAGGGATTTCGAAATGAAGGATCTCCGGTTTAACGGGATTCAGGTGGAAACTGTCATGCCCTCGCCTGATGGCTACCACGTGTATCTGCGCCCCGGCATGCCCTCCGGCATACGTGGAGCACATGAAACGCGGCCCGACTTGAACGGGCGTCTGTTCGTCAGAAGTGATATAGCCACCGATTCCCAACTCGAGGCGGAGTATGTAATTGTGCATTTCACCTTGCAGATTCCTCCTTTTGCGGAGGCCGATGTACGCATTGAAGGCGATCTGAGCCGATACTCATCCCGGCCGTGGACCATGCAATATGATGAATCAGCAAGATCCTACCGATTCAGTCAAGCAATCAAGCAGGGCTTCTACAACTACCGGTATGTTGTTTATGACCGTTACCATCCAGCCGGTGATTGGTCGGTAACGGAAGGCAACTTCAGTGCAACTGAAAATGACTATCATGTGCTGGTGTACCATTATGACCGGGCGTCAGGGGCTGACCGCCTGGTGGGCATTGAGCCACTTAATTCGCACCGCTAATCCCGGTCGTAATCGTAGTCGCCCGGCATCAGTCCCTGGCGACGCTTCCAGGTGCGATAGTCTGTGAACCGCTCCTTGACATACAAGAGAAAATCGTACTGCGAACTCTCGATGAGGAATTCATCCGGCACGTTCATGAAGGAAATGAATTCATCAAACTCCTCATCGGAGAGCGAAATGATGTCATAGTCGACGTAATGCCTGAACAACTCACGGAGCAGCCCGCGCTTGCGATCCTCGTTTTCAAGCCGGGCTACTTCCCTTCTGCTCTGCTCACGTCTGCTGAATTGTTGGTACAGGAAAGTGATTGGACTTTGGGCTGCATTGATGCCACTGAGTACGTAGTCCTCTTCCCGATAGCCCAGATTCCGGATATCCTCCTGGATCTTCTCGAGATCGCGAGGGGCGAAGATCTCCACCTGCGGGAGGCGGTAGGTGCGCTGCTCGAGATAGGTCACAAACGTGTAAACTTCGCGCATTGCGGAGTCAGCACAGGAAATGGTGCGGGGGAAATAACCGAGAGAGGTCACTGAAATGGTGTCAGTCTTCAGGCATCGGATGGTGAATGTACCGTCAGTGCGCCCAAAGCCACCCAGCCGTGTCCGTCTGTTGATGATAATGGTATTCGAAACCGGCTGTCCGCGTTCATCGCGCACGGCACCGACTATGGTAATCTCATCCTGACTCCGCCCCGTATGTGGGGCAAGCCATCCGGCAAGGCATAAGAGAATATAAAGGATACAATGACGGATCGGCATCGGGCGCGAAGTTCTTACTTTATGACCAATTATCAGACCGCGTTGAAGCCGGACTTCGTGTAATTTTGACACTAAACAATCAAATTTCATCTAAAGGCATGAAATCAATCTTTACTACCACAGTGGGTGCGTTCATTGGCCTTCTCGCCATGGCCGCACCGGTCACCTTCCGGGTGGATATGTCGCAGGTTCAGGTGAGCCCCAATGGGGTTCACATTGCTGGTGCTTTTCAGGGTTGGAACCCATCTGCCACGGCCATGACGCTTCAGGGTTCGGGCATTTATGCCGTCACCCTGGAGATCGCACCGGGAACCTATGCCTACAAATTCATCAACGGCAATGCCTGGGGGACGGATGAAGCTGTGCCTCAGGCCTGCGGGGTGGATAATGGATTCGGGGGATTCAACCGCACGGTGACGGTGGGTGCCGGTTCTCTGGTGTTGGATCCTGTGTGCTTCAGTTCCTGTGCGGCTTGTGTTCAGCAGGTTTTTGTGGATGTCACCTTCCGGGTCAATATGGCTGAGCAGACCGTGTCGCCCAGCGGTGTGCACATCGCAGGTAGCTTTCAGGGATGGAATCCCGGAGGCACATCCTTGTCGGATACAGATGCCGACGGTGTATACGAGGTCACCGCATCCATCCTCTCGGGAACTACAATTCAATACAAATTCATTAACGGAAACGACTGGCCTCAGTCTGAAACAGTGCCGGGTGCGTGTGGCGTGAATGATGGCTTCGGGGGATTCAACCGCAGCCTGCAGATCGGTACATCAGCGCTGATGCTGGACGCTGTTTGCTTTGGTGCCTGCGCGAATTGTGAATTGCCTCCGGGGCTATTTCCAATCACCTTCAGCGTGGATATGTCCAACGAAACCGTGAGTGCAGATGGCGTGCATCTGGCCGGTGATTTTCAGGGATGGGATCCCGCTTCCACACCGATGACCGACATGGGCAATGGGGTGTATTCTGTCACGGTTCAGATACCGGAGGGTACATGGACCTATGCCTTCATCAATGGCAATACGTTTGGTGGTCAGGAAGTGGTTCCTGCCGCATGCGGTGCAGCTAACCTCAATGGCGGATTCGACCGCGCTGTTCAGGTAGTCGATGCAGCCATCACCCTGCCTGCAGTCTGTTTTTCATCCTGTGAGGCCTGTGTTATCGTGGATCCGGTGCTGGTATCCGTGACATTTCAGGTCAACATGTCCAATGAAACGGTAAGTCCCGACGGAGTGCATATCGCCGGCAGTTTCCAGGGGTGGAATTCCAATGCCACACCGATGACAGATGAAGGCAATGGAATCTGGAGTTATACCACTGAGCTGGTTGAAGGGACTTCGGTTTCCTACAAATTCCTCAATGGCAATACCTGGGGAACAGATGAGTCCGTGCCCCAGGCCTGCTCCACCGGTGGTAATCGCACGCTTAATGTGCCTGGCTTGGCCACGACGTTGGATGTTGTGTGTTTTGGCTCGTGCACCAATTGTGATGTAGTACCGCAAACCGTTATGGTCCTCTTTCAGGTGGATATGAGCAGTGTTTCGGTAAGCCCTCAAGGTGTGCACGTAGCCGGCAATTTCCAGGGGTGGAATCCGAATGGCAGCGTGATGACCTCACTGGGTGGAAGCATCTATGAAATCCTATACCCTGTTGAGGCGAATACAACCATCCAGTTCAAATTCATCAATGGCTCAGAATGGAGCGGATCAGAAACTGTTCCTTCCGAATGCGGGGTATCTGACGGATTTGGCGCTTTCAATCGCACCATCGAAGTAGGCACAGAGAATGTCGCGTTTGGGCCGGTGTGTTTCTCCGGGTGCTCCGCTTGCGTTCCTCAGGTTCCGGTCCTGGTCACTTTCCAGGTGAACATGAGCAATGAGGCTGTAGGAGCCGAAGGCGTATATGTGGTGGGCGACTTCAATAATTGGGATCCCACCGCAACCATGATGTCCCAGTTCCAGCCAGGGCTGTATCAGGCCGTCGGTGTTGTCAATTCAGGTCAAACCATCGAGTACAAATTTCTCAATGGACCTGACTTTACCTTGGAAGAGACGGTACCTGGTGACTGCGGGGTGGACAACGGCTTCGGGGGATTCAACCGATCTTTCACAGCAGGCACGGAGAGTGTCACAATACCCATCGTCTGCTTTGGCGAATGCGCTGAATGCACCGGGTCGGGCAATGTGAGCGTGACATTTCAGGTGGATATGTCTCAGCAAACGGTGAGCTCGAATGGTGTGCATATCGCGGGTTCGTTCAACAACTTCTCTCCTGCCGCAACACCCATGACGCTATCCGCCCCTGGCATATACAGCGTAACGGTCAGTGTTGATCCCAATGTCCAGTTCTTCTATAAGTTCATCAATGGCAATGACTTCACCGGAGTAGAGAGTGTTCCCTTTGCCTGTGGCGTGGACGATGGCTTCGGCGGCTTTAACCGCACCTACACCAGCACTTCATCATCCGTAACGCTGAATGAGGTATGCTTTGGAGATTGTGTGGACTGCATCGTAGGCGTTGATGAGTTGGCTGGCTCTGCTCCAGTGCTTTTCCCGAATCCTGCTGACGGCTACCTGCGTATTCGTCCGAACGCAGCTGGTACTGCTGTGGCCTGTGTCTTTGATTCCAGCGGTCGTGAAGTAGCGCGTATTCCAGGCTTCGGAACTTCCGAGCGGATGGTAGAAGTTTCTGGCTGGGAAGCCGGCATCTACCTCGTGCGTTTTGAAGGTACACTTCATGCACTCCGTCTGGTGGTGAAATGATATCCGCCGGCTTGATCCGGTTTCCGAACGAAAAGGCTGCCTCCGGGTGGCCTTTTCTTTGGAGAACCCGGGGACTGAAATCAGCGTAATTCTTTGGCGAGATACTGGCCGGTATGGCTGCGTTTAACGCGACTGACTTCCTCAGGGGTTCCTGTAGCCACGATCTCTCCGCCACCGGCGCCTCCTTCCGGACCGAGGTCCACGAGGTAGTCAGCCACCTTGATGACGTCCATATTGTGCTCGATAACGACTACTGTATTGCCCCTGTCAACGAGGCGATTGAGCACGTCGATAAGCATTCCGACATCCTGAAAGTGGAGTCCGGTGGTTGGCTCATCGAGGATGTATATGGTGCTTCCTGTATCTCGCCGGGCCAGCTCAGAAGCCAGTTTCACGCGCTGGGCTTCACCACCGCTCAGGGTAGTGCTGTGCTGCCCGAGGGTGATATAACCCAGTCCGACATCCTGCAAGGTTTTGACCGTATGCAGGATGTTCCGGTGATTTTCAAAAAACTCCACGGCCTGGTCCACTGTCATATCCAGCACATCGGCGATGCTTTTTCCCTTGTATCGGATATCGAGCGTTTCCCGGTTGTATCGTTTACCCGCGCATGTCTCACATTGCACAAAAACATCCGGCAGGAAGTTCATCTCGATTGTACGCACGCCACCTCCCTTGCATGTTTCACAGCGCCCGCCCGCTACGTTGAAACTGAACCGACCGGGCTTATATCCCCTCACCTTGGCTTCTGGCAGGATGGAGAACAGATTCCGGATATCTGTGAAGATCCCTGTATACGTGCTGGGATTGCTGCGTGGGGTTCGGCCAATGGGACTCTGGTCGATGTCGATCACCTTATCCAGCGCTTGGGCGCCTCGAAAACGCTTAAAGGGCAATGGTTTCCTTGCTCCGCCCTGGATCTCGGCTGACAGAGCTGGATAGAGCGTATGTGTAATCAGACTCGATTTTCCACTTCCGCTTACGCCTGTGATGCAGGAAAATGTTCCAAGTGGAATGCGCAGGGTCACTTGCTTCAGGTTGTGTCCTGAGGCTCCTTCGAGAGTCAGCCAGTCACCACTTCCCTTTCGTCGTGTGGCGGGAATCGCTATCGATTTCTCACCGCGCAGATAGGCCGCAGTCAGGCTCTCACCCCTGACCAGCTCAGCAGGATGACCCTGCGCGATGATTCTCCCGCCGTGCACTCCGGCCCCTGGTCCGATATCTATCAGGTGATCACTTTCCACCATGATATCCCGGTCATGCTCCACCACAATCACGCTGTTGCCCAGATCACGCAGGGCTTTAAGTGAAGCAATCAACCGGTGGTTATCACGCTGGTGCAACCCGATGCTGGGTTCATCGAGGATGTAGAGTACCCCTACGAGCTGGGCCCCGATCTGAGTGGCCAGTCGGATCCTCTGGGCCTCACCACCGCTCAGCGTGCGCGCGCTGCGGTTCAGCGTGAGGTAGTCCAGTCCGACATCCAGCAGAAAACCAAGGCGATTGCGGATTTCCTTGAGTGGCTCGGTAGCGATCGAGCGCTGGCGAGCAGACAGATTCTTTTCCACCCCCTTGAACCAGGTGGCCAGATCCTGCAACCCCATTTCCCCGAGCTCAGCGATGTTCTTTCCGGCGATACGGAAGTACAGGCCTTCTTTCTTGAGCCGTGAGCCCTCACAAGCCGGACATGGCTTCTTATTCATAAAACTCTCCGCCCAGCGGCGCACTGCCGGCGATGAGTCCTCTTCCGTATGACGCTCGATAAAGGAGATAATACCTTCAAAAGAGGCAGGCTGGCTATATCCTTCGCCCACCGATGCATCCACCAGATCGTCGGTGCCATACAGAATCACCTGAATGGCATCCTCATCCAGATCCTTAACCGGGGTATTCAGGTCCGCGCCATACCCTTTGAGGATAGCCTCTACCTGTCGCATGAACCAGGTATTCTTGTTTTCACCGAGCGGAACGATACCCCCCTTCCGGATGCTCAGTCCGGGATCCGGGATGATTTTCCCGATGTCCACTTCAGCTACTTCGCCAAGCCCGTTGCAATGAGAACAAGCGCCATATGGTGAGTTGAAGGAAAACAGGTTGGGTTCCGGCTCGGGATAGGCGATTCCGCTGGTGGGACACATCAAGTGCCGGGACAAATGCCTTACGGTTTGTTTCCTCTTTCCGGCATCTTCATGGCGGATGACCATCAGCGATCCCTTTCCTGCCCGAAGAGCAGTGCGCACAGTATCGCGCAATCGCTGAAGACCCGCATCCCCTTCCTGGCGAACCGTTTTCTTTGGTGCTGCCATGACCTCCAGACGGTCAACCACCAATTCAATATCGTGAATCTTATAGCGGTCCACCTTATAGCCGCGCGACAGTTCGATAATTTCTCCATCTACACGGGCACGGAGGTAACCCTGCTTCATAATCGTTTCGAACAACTCGCGGTAGTGGCCTTTCCTACCCTTGACAAGCGGAGCAAGAATGAGAATTTTCTGTCCGGCATAAGCCGTTCTGAGCAGATCGATAATCTGGTCATCGGAATAGCGAACCATCTGCTCGCCGGTCACATAGCTGTATGCATCGCTGACCCGGGCATACAGGAGACGAAGGAAGTCGTAGATCTCCGTGATGGTGCCCACCGTAGAGCGCGGATTGCGACTCACGGTTTTTTGCTCAATGGAAATCACCGGCGATAAGCCGTTGATCTTATCCACGTCCGGACGTTCCAACTCACCCAGAAACTGGCGGGCATAGGAGCCGAAGGTCTCCATGTAGCGACGCTGCCCTTCGGCATAGATGGTATCGAAGGCCAGTGAGGACTTGCCGCTACCGCTAAGGCCGGTGATCACCACCAACCTGTTGCGCGGGATGCGAACATCGATGTTCTTCAGGTTGTGCTCACGGGCACCGATGACCTCTATTCGTTCTTCCATTTCCATGGACTCTTCAACCGACGAGCGCGCCGATAGTTTCCTGCTGCGAAGGAAAGGCGCAGGAGGCAAAGAAACCACGAAAAGCCGTCCGGCGTCAGAGGCTGGGATGGCCAGTTCCCAACAGGGCCTTAATCCGGTATATCATAGCCAGTTCCACCTTACCCGTGCCGTGAAAAGAAGCGGCAATACGCGCGGCGGTATGATTGATCCGATGAATCACATCAGAATCAAAGAGTTCCGCATGCTCGTGGTACCACTCTTCAAAAACCTGAAACGCCTTATCGGCGGAAATTTCCCGATCCTGAATCAGGTCGAAGGTGATTTCGATCTGATAGGCGGCATCGGTGCCGTAGGCGTCTTTACTTCCCTCCAGATCGAGCCAGTCTTCCAGTACCATCCGGTGGAGCATATCGATTTCTTCCCGCCTGACCTGGCGGTCAGCCGCGGCCACGCTGTAGAACAGATAACCGAGTCGCTGGTAAAACGCACTGAGCGTTTGGGTACTTGCATGCTTCATAAGCGCAAGGTGGGGCCTGCCCGTTATTCATACAAATGACGATCCTCAGCCCGATGATTGATTTGCTCCCCGTAACATTGCGGTATGTATTACCCCACATACCTTCAGCTGGAGAAGATTCTGGACGCTCAGCACCCCGAAAGTGTCCGCCTGGGCAAACCCGCCCATGACGAGATGCTCTTTATCATCATTCACCAGGCCTATGAGCTATGGTTCAAGCAAATCCTCTTTGAGGTGGGCAGTGTACATGGCATTATGGCCTCACCGCAGATCAACGACAATAGTCCCGAGCTGCAGGTGGCGGTGCGCCGGCTTCACCGGGTGGTGGAAATCATGCGACTTCTGGTAGATCAGATCAACGTGATGGAAACCATGACTCCGCTCGATTTTCTAGACTTCCGTGATATGCTCCGGCCAGCCAGTGGCTTCCAGTCCATGCAGTTCAAGATCCTCGAGACCCGGCTGGGCCTGCGGGTGGCAGAGCGTCACGGCCAGCAGTACTTCACCAGTCAGCTCAAGCCCGAGGATGCCTCGCATATCTACGATCTGGAAAAGGAGACACCCCTGCTCGATCTGGTGAACCGATGGCTGGAACGCATGCCCTACTTCAGCGATGCGGAATGCTGGACCGGCTGGACCGGAGAGGGAGACTTCTGGAACCATTACCGCCAGCTCTACCACGATTCACTTGGTGAAGGCGAGAAGCAGAATATCCGGGTCTTTGACGAATTATTTATGACGGACGACGGACACTCAAGCCAGCGGCTAAGTGACAGGGCCCGCAGATCGGCCTTATTCATCATGCTGTACCGCGACTACCCCATTTTGCAAAACCCCTATCGCCTGCTGAACCACCTGTTGGAGATTGATGAATTGCTGGCCACCTGGAGATGGAGGCATATGAATATGGTTCACCGGATGATCGGCACCCGGGTGGGCACCGGCGGAAGCACCGGTAAAGGCTACCTCAGGGAGGCCGCCATGAAACACTACATTTTTGGGGAACTTGCCGAGTTGACCAGCTTTTTGGTCCAGCGGACCGCACTGCCCGACCTGCCTCCTGCTCTCAGCCGCAAGCTTGGCTACAGCACGCTATGACATGCACCTGTACTCCGTAAACCCGACCACCGGCGAGCGTATCGCCTCACATCTCGTACACCGGGATGCCGAGGCCGCTCACATTCTGGAAGCCTCTGCGAATTTCCAGCTGTCCTGGTCAAAACGCACACCGGAACAGCGTGCAGATGTGCTCCGGCGGCTGGCCGGCTTGCTCAGTGCACAGCAAGATGAGCTGGCCCTGCTGATGGCTCGTGAAATGGGCAAGCCACTGAAGCAAGGACGAGAAGAAATAGCCAAGTGTGCATGGTGTTGCAGCTGGTATGCCGACCAAATTGAGGAGTTGCTGGAACCACGGGAAGTAGCTACAGATGCTGCTTACAGCGCAGCCGTTCCAGAACCTCTCGGAGTCTGGTTAGCCATTATGCCCTGGAACTATCCCTTCTGGCAGGTCATGCGATGTCTGGCGCCTGCTGCCGCATTAGGGAATACTGTAATCCTGAAGCATTCTTCACTCGTAACAGGATGCGCACTTGCACTGGCCCGGCTGACGGCAGAAGCCTCCGGAGGTTCGCTGCTCGAAGTCCTGGTCATGCCGGCCGATCGGATTGCTGATATCATTCCCAACCGGCATATCAAAGGTATTTCCTTCACTGGAGGAGAAACGGCCGGACGGCGAGTTGCCGCCATGGCCGGAGCTCACCTCCGCCCCACCGTGCTTGAGCTCGGGGGTAGTAATGCCTTGATTGTGCTCCGTGATGCCGACCTCGATCTGGCCGCTCGGGATGCCGCAGCGTCGAGGTACCAGAATAGCGGACAGAGTTGTATCGCAGCCAAGCGAATACTTGTTGAGCGGCATATCGAAACCGAATTTATGAGACGCTTCCTGGCGCATGTAGAAGCACTTCGCAAGGGCAGTCCGGAAGATCCGGATACTGATCTGGGTCCACTGGCAAGTGCATCCCGATGCGAAGAAGTCCACGATCAGGTTCTCAGGAGTATAGCAGCGGGAGCCCAATGCCTGATGGGCGGTCAGTACCATGGTGCGTTTTATGAACCCACTGTGCTGTCCGGGGCAACGCCATCCATGCCTTGCATGCAGGAGGAAGTATTTGGACCAGTGGCCTCCATAGCCACCTTCACTACCACCCGGGAAGCCATAGAGATGAGCAATGACTCTCGCTTTGGTTTGGGAGTTTCGATCTATACACAGGGGGTTGACGATGTCCGGAAGATGATATCCGGATTCCATGAAGGGGCCGTTTTTGTAAACGCCCCGGTAAAAAGTGATCCACGGCTCCCCTTTGGAGGCATCAAGGCATCCGGATTCGGGAGGGAACTCGCGCGGGAAGGCCTGTTGGCCATGTCCAATCTGAAAACGGTTTACATCCGCAGTTAGTCGCGGAGGACCGGCAGACTGACAGAAATCGCGGCGAGCATCCATCCCGCGACAAAACTGAGTCCGCCGATGGGGGTCAATGGGCCGAGGAAGCTGAGATCAACGCCCGCAGCGTTGCCCAGTGCCATACCGTAAAGCGAACCGGAAAACAGCAGGATACCAGCCACATGAAACCGGACCACCCATTTCCCTTTTCTCGGATCCATCCATTCCGCGTTGAGAACGAGGGTCACCGCCACCACGCCAAGAGCATGGAGAAAATGGTAGAGGACACCTGTTTGCCAGGCCTGAAACAGTCGCTCATCAATAACATCACGAAGGGCATGAGCCCCGAAGGCTCCGGCCGCCACCGCTATGGCCAGGAGAATGAGAGCTAAGCGCAAACCGTAGATCATGGCGCTAAAATAGTCTACCAACCCATCCCGATCCGATGCCCTGACAGTATTCGCACGACAGGGCGTTTATAACTCTGCAGAACAGCCGGATTGCAGGGCTGAAAATGAAGCAAATTGTAACCGCAAATCCGGCGCCTGCGTAAAACCGGATGTATCGCTGCTGCTGAAGGGCAGGGAACATGCGCAGGCGGTGGTACGGGAAAAAGAAAACGTGAACGGCCGCTCAGCGGGCCGGGTTATTAGCAAGCTAACTATACTCTATGCGCATGAAACACTTCATCGTGGTCACTGCCTGGTGTCTTCTGGCCGGAGCCGGAGTCTCCGCCCAAAAAGCCGGCAGCGAGCAGGATTTAGCCAAAGAAGCCCGTTCCTTTTTTGATCAGGGTGATTATCTGAAAGCTTATCCGATTTATTCACAGTTGGTTTCGCTGTATCCCACGAATGCGGATTATATGTACCGGTTCGGAGCATGTGCCATTTACAGCGACTCTGACAAGACCAAAGCCGTTCAGTACCTCGGTGCCGCTACCAGAAAGGGATCGGAGGACCCCATGGCCTGGTATTACCTGGGCAAAGCATACCATCTGAACTATCAGTTCCGCGAAGCCGTGAAGGCCTTTGAGACATTTACCACGAAGGCCGGACCGAAACTCGCCGAAAAGATGAATGCCCGCCGGGAAATCGAGGCCTGCATCTATGGCTCCACCCTCCTGGCCAACATCAAGGACATTCAGGTCATGAGCAAGGTAGAGGCAGATCGCGCCAATTTCTTCCGCTACATGGAGCTGGAAGGTGTGGGCGGACGAGTGCTCACCGTGCCCGATGAACTTCGCACATCCTATGACAAGAAGCAAAAAGAAACCGGTGTCATCCACTACCCGGGAAACTCGAACACCATCTACTTTTCCAGCTACGGCAAAGACGGCAGCACCGGCAAGGACATCTACCGGGCGAGCATACTACCTGACGGGAAATTCTCCACGCCTGAACTTCTCAAGGGGGATGTGAATACGCGTTACGATGAGGATTTCTGTTTCATGCAAAGTGATGGTCGCACCCTGTACTTCTCCTCCAGAGGCCACAACAGCATGGGGGGATATGACATCTTCAAAAGCGTGTATGATCCATCGACCGACGCTTTTGGTCCAGCCATCAACCTCGATTTTGCCATCAACACTCCGGATGATGACATTTTCTTCATTGCTGATTCACTGAACCAACGGGCCTACTTCGCCAGCGGTCGCTCCAGCGATCAGAGGCATTACCATGTTTACGGCGTGCGCGTGCAGGGTATTCCCTTACAGATTATCTACATCAAGGGGTCCTTCATCTCTGAAATTGATCCCTCACAAAAGAGCGCGCGAATCCAGGTCAAGGAAACCGCAGGTGGAAGGCCTGTTATGGATGCCACGAGTGAACGGGATAACGGAGATTACCTGCTGTACATCACCAAGCCTGGCCAGTACCAGTTTGATGTACGCACGGAGAACAGTCCGATCGTTCATCAGGCTCTGGTGGACGTGCCTGCGTTCAGTAATCCTGTTGCTGTGCGGCAGGAAATGCGCCTGGTGAATGAGTCAGGACGAGAAAAACTCATCGTAACGAACTACTTCGAAACGCCACTCGATGAAGACCTTTCGGCCCTGGCCGCTGATATGCTACGAGACAAGGCCCGGCTGGAGGTAAATACAACGAAAGAAGATATTTTGGCCGACGCACCTTTGGCCATTGCCATAGAAAGGGATATGAGCAATTCCGCTCTTGCTGCAGGATTTGCTCAAGGTATCAGCGCTATGCAGGTAACGGATGGCATGAACCGCGAAGCCGACGCCATTGATCGCTTTGTAGCGGAATCAGAGCAGAAGTACACCAACGCCTTTGCCTTTGCACAGAAAAAATTCTTCGAGGCTGAATCGGCCCTGGCTCAGGCAGAGATGATGCGTGAAACATCCGGTAATCTCCAGACCGAGAAAGAACTTTCGCAGGCGAGGGAGATGCTCAAGCTACTGGATAAGGCAGAAAGTCTGCAACGAGAGGCCCGCAGTGCCATGGCGGCGGCAGAAAGCGTGCGGAAGTATAAAGATTCTGAAGCCGCGCGGAGCTCGGCCATCAGGACCTCGGCCCGTGCGATTTCCACGGCTGAGATGGCCGGTGACTTCGATGCAACAGTGCGGGAGCTTGCGAAGGAAAAAGAGCGCCAGAACAAAATGCGCGAAACACCGATGACTCCTCATGACGAATTGCTTGCCCAGGCTCGCGCCAGGGATTCGGAACTTCGCTCCTCGGAGGAGAAACTCAGCCGCCTGCGTGATGAAGAAAAACGCATAGTCAGCGAGGTCAAGTCAGCTGAGCAGACGGCCCTCACTGCGAAGAAAAAATCAGAGAAGCAAGAGGCGGAAGAAAGGGCCAATGCCCTGAAAACAGAACTGGATGCCAAGCGACGTCAGATTGTGCAGGAAAAAATCCGCACCAAGGAGCTCGGAACAAAGGCCAAGGATGCCTCGACGACTGCTGAATTTTTCAAAAGGCTGGCCTCAGATACTCAGCTAGGCCTCTCAGCGGACCAGCGTGTGGCACTTGATGCAGCCCAACGTGAGGCCATTGCCACGAAGCTGAACAGCATGGATGCACGGATCAGTTCACTTCAGGTGACAGATCCGGAAATGCTCGCTATGATTACCGAAGGACAGGACATGCCATCGTCTTCGGCTAAATCAACCACAAAGCCTTCCTCCCAGCCCTCTATGGCTCCGTTGCCTGCGCGGACATCACAAGAGATAGTAGCCCGCAAGGAACAGGCTCTGGCCCGCCTTCAGCCCGGTGATCCCTCTACACCTGCCGTAAGGAATATGATTCTTACGAATACAGCAGAGGAAATGAGCCAGCGCATCACCGCCATGGAAATGAAGCGCAGGACAGGCATTACTCCGGAGGAGAAACAGCAGCTCGATGCCCTGAAGGCCTCACGCAGTCAAATCCAGAAAGAGATGCAGGGGGCAGCACCAGCCATTGCCGCTGCCACTCCGGAGCAGGCTCGTCAAACCTACCTCTCCGTCGACCCTGAATTTACTAACCGGGTAACCGCTATCAACGCCTCCCAAATGGGAGAGATCGAACGCACAGAGGCCATGCTGAGCATGAAGGAGCAACTGCTGAGTGACCTCCGCAATGAGCGCTTGCTGAACGCCTCCGCCTCGATTGAAGAAACGGATAACAGGCGAATTCAGCAAAGGGCTGAGCGCGACAGAGAGCTTGCCTCCGCTATCCTGACCCTGCAAGGAGAAACAAATCCGATTATCAGCTACCGGGCTGCGTACCAGCAAGAGAACAAGGAAATCATGGAGAGTGGACTGGCTCCTGCTTCCAGACTGGACAGCCAGATTACCCTGACCGATAACTACCTGAGCACATTAGGAAAACTTGAAGAGGAGCAGCAGAAGATGCTGACCATCGAAACAGATCAGGAAAAGACCGTAGCCATCCGCACTCGCATAGGAGAAATACGCAAAGAGACGGAACTGGCTACTGCCCGGCTCGAGGGCTACAGGCAGGATCGCGCCCTCGCTGTAAGCGCGGGTGGCCCAGATACCTCTATCACCTCTGCGGGTGCAGCCAACAATGCATCTATCCAAGCAGAGACTCCCGGAGCATCACCTTCGGATCAAGGAAAGCAAGGGGATCCAGTCAAGGGTATGACCGAAGCTCAACTTGCCAGCAAGGTGGCAGCGGATGCTGAGGAGATCCGCGCCCTTTTCAAGACCAAAGCCGAAAGCGAGTCCATCTTCGCCTATGAAACCGGCGAACTGTCTGCTGTCCTGGAGAAACATGATCCCCAACACGAGCGGATCAAGAACCTCGACAAGGTCAATGAAGTACAGCAGGAGATCCTCCTGCTGGAGGCAGAGATTGAGAATGAGCAAAGTCCTGCTCGTCAGCGTAAACTCGATATCAAAGCCGAAGACCTCTATTTCCGCAAGGCCATGATGGAAATTGGAAATGCCCCTGTGATTCAGGAAATCATGGAGCTCGAGTACCAGGAAGCACGCAAGGAAGCAGAAGACTTCAGGATTGCCCGTGCCGATGTCATCAATAGCCGCACCATGATCCGCGACGAAGTGAATAAGCTCATGAATCAATCCAAGTCCGAATACGAAGAAGCACAGGCATTGCGCAAGCAGGCAGATCGTGTGAAAGACGAGATTGAAAAGAATGACTATTACCGCCGCGCATTTGCCAAAGAACAGTTGGCTGTTCAGCTTCTCAAGCAGGCCACTTCCATCGACGGTCAATTGGAGATGCTTACGGATTATGACGATAAGCAACTCGCTGAACTTCGCTACGGCGACCCTGTTAAGGTAACCACCGAATTGACAAGCGGTGGAGCACAAGGAGCAGCAGCCACTCCTGACAGCGCTGGAACTTCTGCCGGGGCAACCGCTCAAAATCCAGCCGGAGAGCAACGTTCTGCGAGTACCCCACCCGCTTCAGGCAATGTGTCATCACCAGCCGGAGAGCAACGTTCTGCGAGTACCCCACCCGCTTCAGGCAATGTGTCATCACCAGCCGGAGAGCAACGTTCTGCGAGTACCCCACCCGCTTCAGGCAATGCATCATCACCAGCCGGAGAGCAACGTTCTGCGAGTACCCCACCCGCTTCAGGCAATGCGTCATCACCAGCCGGAGAGCAACGTTCGGTCACAGCTGAGCCGTCTACCAGCGGTTCAGGCATCAACTATGCTGACTTGGGAACACAGGAAGTACGCACAGATAGCCGACAGGTTCGGTCAGAAAACCGTGAATCAGCCCCTGCCCAGGTGGCTTCCGTCACTCCGGAGAATGTTCCTGCACCGGTTCGACGTACAACTGCTCCCGCCCCTGCCCTGTCGCCTGAGGCGCGTGCCACAGCCGGTGCCTACACCTCAGCCGAAGCTACCAGCTACTACTACAGTTTCCCTGTTGCCTTGACGAAGGACCTCTTCGTGTTGGCTGATCGCTCGCCTTACAACGATTCCCGCCCTATTCCAGTTGATGCCCCGATGCCTTCAGGTGTTTATTACAAAGTGCAGGTAGGTGCATTCCGCTCAGGTATTCCGCAAAATCTCTTCGGTGAGTTTGCACCTGTCTCAGGTGAATCACTTGGAAATGGAGTAACCCGTTATCTGGCCGGATTCTTCCTGAATTTCGACAATGCTGAAAAGGCCAAGCAACTCATCCGCGGCAAGGGCTTCAACGATGCCTTTGTGGTTGCTTATCGCGATGGAAAGCGCATCCCGCTGTATGAAGCAATGGGTATGACCGAACAAGACTATCAGGCCGCAGTAGAGAAAGAGTATGTATACGGAGATGGTGGCGAAGCGCCTTCGGCGCGCCGTGGTTCATCTGGATCAGAGAATAACCCGTCATCAGGCAATGCAGATTCCGGCGTGCGTCCAGTATCCTGGCAGGCTGATGGCTCAGGAGGTCTGTTCTACACCGTTCAGATCGGTGTATACAGCAAACCCGCTTCAGCAGCCCAATTGGGCAACCTGACGCCGCTGAACAGTGAACTGATGAGCTCTGGTAAGATTCGCTATACCACTGGGCGTTTCAACAACCTGCAGGACGCTGTAGACCGTCGCGAGGCTGCCAAGGCTGCGGGTATTCCTGATGCCTTTATCACGGCTTATTACAATGGCCAGCGGATAACCCTTTCAGAGGCTGACCGCCTGGTGAAGGAGTTGGGGCCCGGTATATTTGTCCGTCCCTGATGATTCTGTATTCCTGAACTGTCAGTCAGATTCCACCCCGGCATGGGACTCCATTCCTGCCGGGGTTTTTCCATTGTTAGGGCAATATGAAGCCTGATTGTATGCAGTATGTTTGCCTCAGACAGACAGACATTCATACACTATGCTACGTTTATTGTTACCTGCCTTATTGCTTGTGAGCCTTGCCGGCTCCAGCCAAACTTTGTTTATCAATGAAATCATCGCCAACAACGATACTGGCGAGATGGATGACTTCTTCCAGCGGGAAGACTGGGTGGAGATTTACAATGCCGGCGGTGTGATCAATCTGGCAGGGTATTACCTCTCCGATAATCCCGATACGCTGAACCTCTGGCAGATTCCTTCCAACGACCCTACCGTCACTTTTGTGACCCCCAATAATCACATCATCTTCTGGCTCGATCGTGACCCCGAACAAGGTGCTAACCATGCTACCTTCTCTCTTTCCGCCGATGGTGAGTCCCTTTTTCTGGTTGCACCCGATGGAGTCACGATTGTTGATTCCGTTACCTTTCCGGCTATGGCACCGGATATCAGCTATGGAAGAACCTGCGATGGTTGTCCGGACTGGCAATACTTCAACCATGTCACTTTTGATGACCCGAACTCTGAGATTGATCCTGGGCCTCAGGTGCTCTTCATCAACGAAGTGGCTTCTGTCAACACATCCTATCTGGACTTCCTGAATAATGACACCGACCCCTGGCTGGAGATTTACAATCCCAATCCATTTCAAGTGAATATGAGTGGATACTATCTGGGCACTGCCGACAATCCGCTGCAGTGGCAGATTCCTGCGAACGATCCACAGAGTGCTGTTATACCTCCAGACGGCTTCAGGCTTTTCTGGTGTGACAGTGAGTTTGCCGAGGGCACTCTCCATGCGGGCATTTCACTCAGTCCTGCAGGTGGAACAGTAGTTTTGACAGCTGCGGATGGTACCACCACCACATCCACATACAGTTATCCCGCTCTTTCGGCCGGAACCAGTTATGGGCGGCAAAATGATGGTGCTGCCCAATCGGTGGTATTCAACCAACCCACTCCGCGTGCTTCCAATGCGTTGATTTTCGTTCCGTCTCCTCCCCTTTTCATCAATGAAGTACTCGCCGCTAATGTTACCGATATCACAGATGAGGCTGGCGAGCACGAAGACTGGATTGAACTATTCAACCCCAATGACGTACCTGTCAACCTTGCGGGTTACTACCTCACGGATAATCCCGAATTGCCCACCAAATGGGCTATACCAAACAGTTTCCCCGCTCAGGTCACCATAGCACCTGGTAGTTGGATGCTTTTCTGGGCTGACGAAAACCAGACCGAAGGTTTGCGCCATACCAATTTCCGGCTCAGCAATAACCTCGAGATGGTAGCCTTGTATTCGCCGGATGGGCTGACACTTGTGGACTACATCACCTGGCAGGGACTGGATTCTGATACGAGTTATGGTCGCATCTCCGATGGCGCCGCTCAGTGGGTTCAATTCACGGGCACCACACCTGATGCCTCTAACTCCGGGGGTACTGTGGAAGTTGAAGTTATCCGTAACAAGGCTGAATGGAAGGCCTGGCCTAATCCTTCAGCGGCTGTTGTTCACTTCAGTCTCCAGATAGCATTCAGGATTTATGATTCCAATGGACGATTGGTGATGACGAGTGGTCCCATATCACAGATCGATCTCTCTGCCTGGCCATCAGGACTCTACTACCTGCGTGCAGAAGACGGAACACTGATCAAGCTGATTCGGGAGTAAAAGCTGATCAGGCCCTGAAGATGGCTTGAACCGTGCGCCAGATGATGCGCAGGTCGGTAAGCATTCCCTGTTGGGTGATGTACCTGATGTTCAGGTCCAGCTTCGCCGGCATGACTTCCCGAATGTAGGTCCCTTCAGGATCATCAGACCGGGCGAGCAGTTCATTCTCCCGGAAATACTCAAGTGATGCAAAGTCGGTGAGTCCGGGGCGCACATCCAGCACTCTCCTTTGCTCCGCATTATACAGGGCGACATATTTCGGAACCTCTGGGCGTGGACCTACCACCGACATATCTCCTGTCAGGATATTGATCAGTTGGGGAAGCTCGTCCAGCTTGTATTTCCGAAGTAGCCTTCCGCAGCGGGTGATTCGGCTGTCAGTCGCTCCCACAGTCAGTTGTCCGGCCGCTTCTGAATGAGGACGCATCGTTCTGAACTTGAAGAGCCTGAAGTTCTTCCCAAATTGTCCGACCCGAATCTGAGTGAACAGCACACCACCCGGGCTATCCAGCGCAATCCACACCGACAGCGCCAGGAGCAACGGTCCCAGCACGATGAGAAAAACCATCGAAAAGATGATATCAAATAAGCGTTTGCTCAATGGCCGCTGAGTATTCGTTGAACCGAATCCACTACCACAGAAACCACACGCTCAACCTCGGCATCCTGCAAATCGTAATACACGGGAAGAGAAACTTCATGAGCAAAGTGAGCCATAGCATTCGGAAAGTCGCTCTCCAGCAGCCCGATGGATTCCCGGTAGTACGTTAACCGGGGCAGCGGCTGAAAGTGAACGTTCAGCGATACGCCGGCCTCTGCAGCTTCCTTGATCAGCCGGTTGCGCATATCTTCATTGAAGCCGTTGATGCGTAACATATACAGGTGATAACTCGACTCCCGACTGCCTTCCTGAAATGTCGGAAGGATGGCCCATGACCGGGCACCAAGGAGCTGCGTGTACCGATCACAGATGGCCTTTCGGCGGGGAAGCGTCTCCTCCTCGTAGCGATCCATTTCCACGAGTCCGATGGCCGCCTGAATGTCCGTGAGATTGCATTTATATCCCGGTTCCACAATATCATATTCCCACTGTCCGGCCTGGCTTTTCGATAATGCATCACGTGTTTGTCCATGCAATCCGGCGATTGCCAGTTGCTTCCACACAGCATGGTTGTCCAATGGCTCAGGAAGATTGAGTGTGAGGGCACCTCCCTCCGCAGTGGTAAAATTCTTCACGGCATGGAATGAGAAACCACAGATGTCTGCTTGTGATCCGAGCACCTCGCCTCCTATTCTGGCACCGAATGAGTGCGCGGCATCGGCAATGATCAAAGGCCTGCCGAGTGCTGACTGGCGATCATTGGCTGCTACAAAAGAAGGCCGGGCCAGCCGGGCCAGGCTCATGATGTGAGCATAATCCACCGGCATTCCCCCCACGTCCACGGGCATGATAGCCTTGGTGCGCTGAGTTATAGCTGATGCTACAGCATGAACATCACACAGAAATCCATTTGGCTCGCAATCCACGAAAACAGGCGTAGCTCCGGTGTGGAGAATGATATTGGCACTTGCGGCATAGGTGTATACGGGTACGATCACTTCATCACCCGGGCCAATGCCATACCAACGCAGAGCAAGCTCCACCGCATTCGTCCAGGAATTCAGACAAAGTGTGCGACGGGCTCCCGTATAGCTGCATATCCGCTCTTCAAGGGCACGTGTGCGCGGACCGGTGGTAATCCACCCCGAGCGGAGCACCTCCGTTACAGCATCAATCGTCTTCTGGTCAATCCTGGGAGGAGAAAACGGTATCGGTTTCATCAGGCCGTGAAAGTAATACAGCGCAGGAATCCTGCTCCTGATCGAACCTGGGCCAGTTGTTTCTGTTGTCATTCCGATCTTTGCACCAAATGGCTCTATGGCACCGGGCGCTGCGCTTTGCGAGCGTCGTTATAGTCTTGTTGACAACTGCGCTTTCTGTCTCCGGGCAGGGACGACCTGGAGGCCCGGGCCAGCCCACGGAGGGCCGGCTGTATGGCAAGGTGCTGGATCAACTTACGCGAAGGCCACTGGAGTTTGCTGTAGTCCGGGTGTTCCTTCAACCTGTTGCGCCCGATACGGCATTACGAGCCATTACGGGAGCACTTACAGAACACAATGGCGATTTCACCCTGGAGAAGGTTCCCGTCGGCACAGATCTTCTGCTGGAGATCAACCTCGTAGGTTATAGTCCGCTTACCACTTCCTTGCGCCTCGCTGCATCCAGAGGTGTGGCCGACAAGGATGTGGGCAACCTTTTCCTGGTGCCCTCTGCTACGTTGGGCACGGTGGAGATTGTTGGCGATGCCGCAGCGTTTCGCATCGAGTTTGACAAGCGGATCTATGAGGTGGATAAGAATCCCGTGAGCGAAGGTGGAACGGCAGAAGATGTGCTTCAGAATATCCCCGGAGTCAATGTAGATGTGGACGGCAACGTGACGGTGCGCAATGCCGCGCCTCAGGTATTTGTAGATGGAAGACCAACCAACCTGACCATTGACCAGATTCCTGCAGATGCGATCCAGCGCGTGGAGGTCATCACTAATCCATCGGCCCGCTACGATGCCAGCGGAGGCGGCGGAGGTATCATCAATATTGTGATGAAGAAAAACCGCACCATGGGCTACAACGGCAGTATGCGTGCTGGAATAGATAGCCGGGCGAGGGTCAACGGTGGACTGGATTTCAATATACGACAAGGCAAGATTAATCTGTTTGGAGGATTCAACTACAACCAGCGAAGGCGTATTTCCACCGGATCTACCGACCGGTACAACACAGGATTGGATGGCACCCGGGTCTTCCAGACCCAGCGCAATGTGAACGACGGATACATGATGCGGGTTAATCTCGGCTTCGACTGGTTTATTGATAATCGGAATACGCTCACCATCAACCCGAGCTACAACGAAGGAGTGTTTGAACCGTGGGACACGATGAGGGTCGAAACGGACAGCTTGTTTTCCGACACCAATCCGTGGTATTTCACCCGGGAGTCCGAGTCTTTCCGGAAGTTTCGCAACTTCAATCCGAGTCTGCTGTACAAGCACCTGTTCGCCGGCGAAGGAGATGAACTCACGGCCGACCTGAGTTTTGGAAGGATCACCAGCGCGTACGATGGTGTCTTCGTGAATCGCTATCCCGGCGAAGCACCTTCAGAGCTCAACCAACTGGGTGATGTATCCCAGTATCTTGGGGTGGCCCAGGTGGACTATGTCAACCGCCTCGGTGAGCGCCTCAAAGTCGAAACCGGACTCAGAGCTTCTGTAAGAGAGTACTCGAGTGTGTATGAAAATTTCAATCGCAATCCAGCAACGGATCAATTGGAGAAGATTGCCGCCCTCAATGTCAACTACAGGTTTCTTGACCAGGTATACGCGGGGTACGGTAACATCTTCATGAGTTCAGAAAAATGGCAGGTGCAGGCCGGATTGAGGGTGGAGAGCAGCGACTATAGTGCTGAGCTGCTGGATACAACGGTTACATTCCGCAACCGGTATCCGCTGAGTCTGTTTCCTTCCGCCTACATCACCCGGGTCATCAGCAAGAAGCAGGATATCCAACTGGCCATCAACCGCAGGATATCGAGGCCCAACTTTCACGTTCTTTCTCCCTTCACAGATTACAGCGACTCCCTCAACATCAATCGGGGAAATCCAGCTCTCCGACCTGAATTCACACAATCTGCGGAGTTGTCCTATCAGCATGTCTTCAGCAAGGAACACTCCTTCATTACAGCCCTGTATGGGCGCTATTCAACGAACCTGACCGTAACACAGCTCTTCACTGAATACAGTCCGGTGCTGGAACGCGATGTGGTGATCAGCACATACGACAATGCGGCGAGCAGTTTGTCCGGCGGGCTGGAGCTCACCGGCAGAAACAAAGTCAGCGAATGGCTGGAACTCACCTCCAACTTCAATCTCTTTTGGTCATCCCTGGATGGCAGTAATCTGGAGAGAGGACTGACCAACTCGCTCACGAGCTGGTGGTTCAGGATGAATGTCACATTTCGTCTGCCCGGCTCATGGATAATCCAGGCCAGCGGTGATTATACAAGCAAACGCTTACTGGAGCAGAACAGCACCTCGCGCGGAAACATAGGCGGTGGCGAAGGCGGCGGCCCCTGGAACATGGCGATGAATACTGTTCAGGGATATGTGGAACCGGCGTATGGTGTTGATTTATCGGTGAAGCGCGACTTTCTGAAGGACAAGCGGCTCAGTGTGTCAGTGAATATCCGGGATGCCCTGCGCACCCGCGTGAACATAATCCACAGCGCATCTCCTTTCTTTACCCAGGAGACTTTCAGGAGACGCGATCCCCAACTTGTGCGCTTGAATGTATCCTGGCGTTTCGGCAAAGCTGATAGCCAACTGTTTCGCCGAAAAAACATGCGTCAGGGAGGTGAATCAATGGAGGGCTAACCCTCAAGAAATAAAAATCATAGCCGAATGTTGTAGCACCCGATTTCCATTACCTTCGCCCCCCGCCGATAACTTGACAGAACAGCTGATTTCTTTTCAAAAATCCGAGACACCCGGGAAGATGAATGACCGAACAAGGTTCGGGAGCGCAGTCCGAAAATGCTTCGCAGTGGGCTCCCGAAACGCAACCCGATCATTCCACAGGCGTATAGAGGATACCGGAAGAAATCACCCTGTTTAATTCGGTTAGAGGTTGTATTTAAGCACTACCAAATCTTACTGCCCATGCACGAACCGGTTAAAGTCACGAGGATAGCCATGTTTATTGATGGCTCCTTCTTTCTGCAAGTCAACACCTTTTACAAGTATCACCATCACATCGGCAAAAGCTTCTACTATTCGGGCTTCACTGACTATGTGCGCCATAAGGTGGCCCAGCTTGAACATTCCCGATTTAACCTCTGCCAGGTGATCGAGGCGCATTGGTTCCGCGGACGCTATCCGACCTCAGCTCTTGAGCATCGCTATCCGGATAGCCAACGCCGTCTCGAGGTGCTTACCAATGAGCGCAAGATGGAAGACACGCTCATCTATCAGGGAATCGTATCGCACTATTATCCTCTTCAGGTTGACCCCGATACCGGCGAAACTCAGGAGAAGTCCATCAATGTCTGGTTTGCTACCGAGGCGCTGGGGCTTGCCGCTTCGAAGCAGTTCGATGTCATGGTCATCATCGGAGGTGATGGTGAATACCGGCATCTTGTGGGTAAGCTCAATGGTATGGGGATACGCGTGATGGTACTCGGCTGGAATGTCAACTATGATATGGAGACTGCATCGGGCACACGCAACCGGTACATCAAAACTTCGCAATTGCTGATGGATGAATGCAGCTACCCCGTGTGGCTGGATAAGATCATCGACCAGGGCATCGAGGATCAGGACCGGCTTGTGATGAATATGTTCAACTATTGATCACCTGAGCGGGCTTCCTCTATCAGGCGAATGACTTCGCCTGTGAGTTTGCCGCTGGTGGCATCAAACCAGCTGATCCCCTCCTGCTTCCTGTACCAGGTCCTCTGCCTCCGGGCATAGTGCCACGTATTGGTCCGGATTCGTTCGATGGCTTCCTGGCGAGAAATACCGCCTTCAAAATGAGCGAACCACTCTTGGTATCCAACCGTTTTCAGGGCTGGTAAATTCTTGTATTTTAAGCATTCACGCGCTTCTGATTCAAGTCCATCTTCCATCATCCGATCCACGCGGGTGCGAATGCGATTCCTGAGCCAGTCAGGCGGGGCATCCAGTCCGACCTGCAGCACATGAAAGGGATGCACCACCCGTGAATTGGACCGGAGGGCGGAATAGGGCTCACCGGTAATCCGGCATACTTCCAGGGCCCGGATCAACCGATGCGGATTTTGGAGATCCACCTGAGCAAAGTACACGGGGTCACGTTGAGCGAGTTCGCTGCGAAGAACGTCTATGCCCTGTTCCCGACAGAGCGTATTGAGTGCATGCCTCACGGCCGGGTCAGAGGGCAATTCATCCAGTCCATGCACCAGAGCACGGGTATAAAGTCCGCTCCCTCCTGCCACCACCACCACATCATGATCTTTCCAGATCGCCTCAGCCGAAGCCATAGCCTGCGCTGCAAAGCGCCCTGCATTGTAGTCGTCAGCAACCGAGAGAAAAGCAATAAAATGGTGCGGGGCGAGTGCCAGCTGCTCATCGGTCGGACGGGCCACACCTATGCGCAGTTCACGGTAGAATTGACGTGAATCTGCAGAAAGAATATGTGTTCCGTAATGCTGAGCCAGGTCTATGGCCAGAACTGTTTTGCCGGAAGCCGTAGGGCCATGGACAACCACCAGCCACTTATCCTGCATGAACTATTCGATAAGGCCCCGGCCCACTTTATGGATCTTGCCTTCGGCCTGAAGTTTCGGAAACAGCTGATCCAGCAAACCATTCACGAACATGGCGCTTTTTGGCGTGCTGTAGTATTTGGACAGTTCGATGTACTCGTTCATGGTCACCTTCACGGGCACCGATTCAAAAGTCTGAACTTCAGCAAGAGCCATTTTCAGAATGATCATGTCCATCAGCGCAATTCGGTCAGCATCCCAGTTGGGCGTATTTGCGGCCACGAGTTTTTCATGGTCAGCGCCCAGAGCGAGCGTTTTGCGGAAAAGATCGCGGCAAAAAGCCTCCTCATCATCATCCTCTTTCCAGAGCGGTAACAGCTCCACATCGTCATCGCCCTCCTTAACAGCCTTGAGTGTGCGCAGCACCATCGAACTCGCCAGGTCGAGGTCGTCATTCCAGAAAATACCGAGCTCTTCAAGGTGGTCATGCATCAGCTCATTGTTGATGAGTTGCCTGCGAAAGAACCGGAGCAGATGTTCTCTGTCGTGATCAAAGCCGCGCTCGGCACTGGCCATGTATTCCTTGTACTCATCCGACTCGGTGAGGGTCTTGAACATGCTTTTCAGCAGGTCCTTATTGTCGCGCCAGCGGATCTGAATTTCGCCGGCTGACTTCTGCAAAGTCTTGCTGTTCACGATGATCCGGAGCAGCGCGTTGGTGACGAATTTCGTATTGGGATGGAGATCCTCATGAGAGGGCAGTCGCTTATTCATGCCGGCCTCAATCTTATCGATGGCCAGTGCCTGCATTTCGCCCAGAAGCAAAATCAAAGAAATGTAGAGGTCTCGAAACTTATTCACGCTCTCAAAAAGCATGCGCTCGTAAACTGCGGCGTCAGGCTTCTCATCACTGTAGTAGGCGAAGAGGATTTGCAAGACCTTGATTCGTATATGTCTTCTGTTCAGCATTTCGTGTTATCCATTCACCGCATGTCTTTACCGTCGGGTGCGCAATTGCGCAATGGAAGCGATACGTGCTTCGGCCATGCGGTTTGCAGCCAGGTAGGTGGGTATATTTTCCTCGGCCGACTTCTGGAAGATGGCGCGAGTGGTTTGATAAATATTTTCCGCCTGACTCATGGCTGCCTGACGGTTATATCCAATGATCTCCCAGTAGCAATTGATGATACCACCGGCATTTACCAGGTAGTCAGGTGCATACAGAATACCCTTCTTCCTCACGGCCTCACCATGCTCTGCCTCACGCGCAAGTTGATTATTGGCCGCTCCGCAGATGATGCTGCACGTGAGCATTGAAAGGGTATCATCATTGACTGTAGCACCCAATGCACATGGCGCATAGATATCCATGGCCGTGGTGTACACGTCATCGGGTTTGACATACGTTACCTGAAAGCGGGAGGCGACTTCGCGGATGCGGTCCTCGTAGATATCTGCCACGAGAACTTCCGCTCCCTCCTTCACCAGATGCTCCACGAGATATTGTCCTACATGCCCCACTCCCTGCACCAGCACGCGTTTACCGGCCAGACTTTCACTGCCAGTGAGCTCCCGCACACTCGCCTTCATGCCCATATAAACGCCGTATGCCGTAACCGGACTGGGGTCTCCTCCCCCACCCATGAAATCGGGCAATCCGACTACATGCTTGGTCTCAAGCCGGATGAGTTCCATGTCTCGCGTAGACATTCCCACGTCCTCTGCGGTGATGTACTTACCGCCCAGGCTGTCCACGAACCGTCCGAAGCGACGAAGCAGCGCCTCATTCTTATCCGTTCGAGCATTGCCGATCACAACGGCCTTGCCTCCACCTATATTAAGTCCGGCGAGCGCGTTCTTGTAGGTCATTCCTCGAGAAAGACGCAATACATCGGTCAGGGCTTCATCCTCCGTCGCATAGGCCCACATGCGGGTTCCGCCGACGGCTGGGCCTAAAGTGGTATTGTGGATGGCCAGGATAGACTTGAGGCCTGTGGCCTGGTCCTGGCAGAACACGACCTGCTCGTGGTCGAAGGCCGCCATACGATCCGTAACGGCCGCTGAAGATTCTCGGACTGCGGCACTGGTCCTGGATTCAATCATCTGTGCAGGTTTTCACCGGCAGGGAGAACGACTCCTCCGCTGCCATGGTGGCAAAGGTAAAACAAGGAGAGGCCTGCACCGCGATAGGCGGGCGCAGGATTATTCACGAAAGTCTATTGAAGCACTTCGTCGATGGCGAGAGCCAGGCGGCGATCCCGCTCCGTCACCACATCTCCTGCATCATGGGTGCTCAGCTCAATGCGCACGTAGTTGTACACATTAAACCAGGCAGGATGATGATTCATTTTCTCTGCGATAAACGCAACACGCGTCATGAACGTAAAGGCCTCCTGAAAATCCTTGAACCGGAATTCCCGGATGAGTTTGTTGTCCGCTTCTTTCCACATAATCGGATGGTTGGCATTCCGGACCAAAGTCCTTCGCCTGCTCCAAAGGTAAAGGTCCGGGGCCATTGACCTGCTTTCCGGCAGGTGCGAATCTGATCCATGGGGTCCGTTATGGCCCTTCGCTCTGTCAACAGCGATGGCTCACGTCTGTGTACCTTCACGGCTTCGATGACTTCCGCAGCCATTTGCCCACTTGCCGCCGTGCCGCTCCGAAAGGAGCCTTCGGACATATCGGAGATGACTTCACAGATTCTGCTTGGAGAGACCATGGAGGTGCTCGAGCCAGGTGAGAAATGGAGCATGGTCAAGCTCCACCACGATGGCTATGAGGGATGGGTATCCACCCGGCAGATCCAGCCGCTCCGCGAACCTGCCCCTGCTCCTCGCATCTTCCGCGATGCAGCCCTGCAGCTCACACCCGGGATAATCCCGGCTGGGGCTCTTCTTCGCGGCGCCGAGCATCAGATGGAATACACTCCTGTGCCAATTGCTCAATACGCATCCATGTTTCTGGGCGCTCCCTATCTCTGGGGCGGACGTACCATCCTCGGTATGGATTGTTCCGGCTTTACTCAACTGGTTTTCCGGCTAACGGGAAAGGAAATTCTCCGCGATGCATGGCAGCAGGCCACGCTCGGCGAGGAGATTGCGTTTGTTCATGAAGCCCTGAATGGTGATCTGGCTTTTTTCGATAACCCGGAAGGCCGCATCATCCACGTCGGACTGGTTCTTCGGGAAGAGGAACAGGAATTGCCCACCATCATCCATGCCTCAGGGAAAGTGCGGGTGGATATCCTCGATCATGAGGGAATTTTTAACCGGGATATCCAGCAGTATTCTCACCGGCTGCGCACGATCCGCCGGCTGCCGTTTTCCTGAGCGCCGGTGCGTTCTCCAGTTTGAGCACTCCGCGCGGACAGACTTCCGCACAAATACCACATCCCACACAGCTGGCTCTCCGGATGGCCTCGCCTCGTTGCGCATATAACCGCACATCAATGCCCATTTCACAGTAAACCGAGCAATTGCCGCAAGAAATGCACTGGCCGCTATTGGATGTTATGCGAAAGCGGGAAAAATGCTTTTGCAGAATACCCAGAATAGCTGCCATCGGACAGCCAAAGCGACACCACACACGATTGCCGAGAATAGGATAGAAACCAGTACCAATAACCCCGCTGAACACAGATCCCACAAAGAAGCCATACCAACGTGCGAAAACGGAGGAGAACGACCCGAGCCATGCACCACCTGAAGCGCTGTTGATCCACAATACAGCAGTGAGCGCTACCACCAGCGCCAATACCCCATACACCATGATCCGCTCCACCTTCCACGCCTGCTGGCTCTTGCTGGATAAATGCCGGAAAGGATCGCCCGCCGTCTCAGCCAGACCAGCACAGCCACATACCCACGAGCAATACCAGCGCTTACCGAAATAGTAGGTGAGAACAGGTGTAACCACCACGAGCATCATAACTCCCCAGAAAACCATGAAGAAACCCAGTCTGCCGGAATCCCGAAGCGACGTCACAGTTTCCGGAAACAGATACTCACCCTTCAGCGGCCAGAAATAGGTGAAGAAAAATTCCGGCTGATTGAGGCGAAGCAGCCATGCAGGCAACAGAAATGCGAATCCAAGCTGAAAAAACATCACACTCAGCGTACGTATGACCTGGTAGCGACTCCTGTGGTGACGGCGGATAAACCGGATACCCATTACCAATACGGCGACGGTATAAAAAAAGCCATAGAGGAACCACTGATCCGATGAGCGGCCACGAAGCCAAATGCTCAGGCCATCCAGACTCCTGATCAGCGGCGACAACGCCTGCGGAAACCAATAAAGCAGTACATAGAAGCCCGTGAGCATGAGGCCCAGCAGATAAGCCGGAATTCCGCGCGATTGCCATGGGCTCCTGTATGGCCCGGAGGAGACGCGCCAGCGCTTCTGAGGATCAGCGATTGAAAGAGAAATGTGCTTCATCGGGCGAGCTGATGTCGGAAGGATTGAATAACCGAAGGAAAAACGTGTTCAGAAAATTCAGCATCAAATCGGGCCTGCTGCAGTTCTTCCACTACGCGGTTCACACACATGCGGCTTCCGATCCAGCGCTCACATACTTCCTGCCTCAGGCGAATACCGAGCGCATGAATACCTGATACCACATCGCCCTCACCACGCTGAATCCTCAGGCATCGCTCATGGCAGTCATCTGACCAGAATAAGGAGTGCTCTCCTCCGGCACTCACCTTTCCATAGGCGCTGTATTCCAGATCAAAGAACCGGGCGCTGTTGAACCAGACTCCATCATCGCATGAAATGCGCTGCCCGCAGATCGTGCGTGCCACACATTCGCCCATTCTGCGCCCCGTGTACCACATGGACTCCGTGGCAGGACGTCCGGGTGCGGGATCCAGTCGCTCGGCGCAGTCGCCTATGGCATAAATGCCTTTTGAGGTAGTCTCGAAATGTGAATTGACCAGAAAGCCCGTTCCAACCTGAATATCCGTACCGGCAGCGAGTGCTGTTTCCGGAATGACACCTATGGCCACACAGGCCATTTCACAGGGAAGTTGAAGCCCGGATGAGGTATTCACCATGGAAACATGACCACCCTCATCCTCAAGAAATGAAATCACCGATTCCTCCAGGAACAACCGAACGCCATATCGGCTCAGCCGGGTCTCAATGATCTTTGACTCTTCCGGAGGAAGCACATTACCCCAATAATGCTTCTCGCGCACGATCATGGAAACAAACAATCCGCGCGAGCGAAGCATCTCTGCCAGTTCAGCACCGAGCAATCCACCGCCGATGATTACTGCGTGTTTCATGTTCCTCCCGATGGTGGCTTCAATCTGCTCCAGATCCTGCCGGAAATACAAGGTGTGAACTCCATCGCTGTTCTCTCCGGTGACATCAAGCCGCCGCGGACGAGATCCCGTTGCCAGAATGAGATTGTCGTAGGAAAGCCTGGAACCGGAACCCAGCAGCACCTCGCGGCGATGAATATCAAGCGATACGGCCTCATCCTGCACACGTGTGATTCCCCATTCATCCCACATTTCCCTGGCATAAGGCTCCGTGTGACGGAGCGTCATATGCCCCATGAATACATACATGAGTGCCGTTCGGGAGAAAAAATAGGGAGACTCCGAAGACACCACTGTCACCTCTGCTCCGCCCATGCGGCGGATATGCATTGCAGCCGTTATTCCACTGATTCCATTGCCGATAATGACTACGCGTTTCACATCAGCGAAAGTACTCGAGGCGGGGGATTGCCTGCACTCCCTAATTTTGTGCCTTCATGCGCCATACCCGTACCGTAGCCTTTCACACCCTCGGTTGCAAGCTCAATTTCGCCGAGACCAGCACCCTTGCCCGGCAGTTTGCGGATGCCGGCTACGGACGCGTTGAGCTCGATGCCCAGCCCGATGTCGTGGTGATCAACACGTGCAGCGTCACGGATCAGGCCGATCAGAAATGCCGCAACATTGTGAGACGAGCGGTTCGGAGCAATCCCGATGTATTCGTCGCTGTAGTGGGTTGCTATGCCCAGCTCAAGCCTGCTGAGATCGCAGGCATTGAAGGCGTAAATCTCGTACTCGGCGCCGGTGAGAAATTCAACCTGGTGCATCATGTTGAATACGCAGATGGCAGCGCCGGACGTGTTATAGCAGGAGAGATCAAAGAGGTGCGGGACTTCATCCCTTCCTTCAGCAGTGGTGATCGCACCCGTACCTTCCTGAAGGTTCAGGATGGATGCAATTATTTCTGCGCCTTTTGTACTATTCCTCTGGCGCGAGGACGATCGCGCAGTGCAGATATCCAAACCACCCTGCAGCAGGCCAGGCTAGCCGTGGAAGCCGGCGCCCGTGAGATTGTGCTTACCGGAGTAAACATCGGCGACTTCGGCACAGCAAACGGGGAAAAATTTATCGACCTGATCCGTGCGCTGGATGGCCTCGAGGACATTGACCGCTTTCGCATCAGCAGCATTGAGCCCAACTTACTCACGGATGATATCATTGATTTTGTATCCGGCTCGAGGGCTTTTATGCCTCACTTCCATATTCCCCTGCAGAGTGGCAGTGATGAGATTCTTCGCTCCATGAGGAGGAGATATCGCACGGACCTTTATCGCGAGCGGGTGGAGCGCATTCTCCTGCGCATGCCCGATTGCTCGATCGGTGTGGATGTGATTACCGGGTTCCCGGGCGAGGATGAAGACCGGTTTCAGGAAACGTATCGTTTTCTCGTCGATCTTCCTGTATCCTATCTGCATGTGTTTACTTACAGCGAACGGGACAAGACCACAGCGCTGCGGAATCCCGGAGTGGTGCCCATGGAAGTGCGTAATCTCCGAACACGCCAGTTGCGCATCCTGTCTGAAAAAAAGAAACACGCCTTCTACAGCCGGTTTACCGGCACTAGGCGTCCTGTGCTCTGGGAAAGCGCCAATGATGAAGGATGGATGTATGGTTACACGGATAATTATATCCGAGCCGCCCGCTTGTGGAAACCCGAAGCTGCCAATACCATCCTTCCGGCCAGCCTCATCCGGTTCGACGAAGAAGCATTTTACACCGAGTAGTCCCTCCGGCCGGAGCGGCCACATGATCCGCGCCCCCTACCTTTGCCCAATAGCATATCCTTCCTACTGATCGACTTATGTACCCCACCCTATACCATTTCTTTTCTGACACACTGGGCGTTGAATGGCATTGGGCGAGGCTGCTCAATAGCTTCGGGTTCTTTGTGGCGCTTGCCTTCATCGCTGCGAGTTATACCCTATCACTGGAGTTGCGCCGACGGACACAGCTCGGACAGTTCAGGCCAGAGAAGCGCCGGCTTGTGACCGGGAAGGGACCTGACTGGACAGATGTAGCCATCCATGTGCTCCTGGGATTCTTCTTCGGCTGGAAAATCCTATACCTGTTGCTCAACAGTTCACGCCTCTTCGGTGGCAATGAGCCAGCACAAGTGCACCTCTTCTCCTCGTCTGGCTATCCGGTAGCCGGTGCGTTGTTCGGACTGGGTATGGGATTGTGGCGGTGGTGGACTTACCGCAAGCAACAATTGCCGGAGCCGAGGGAGCAGATTGTGGACTTTCAGCCATGGGAGTACACCGGCACCATCACCTTCTATGCAGCGATTTTCGGATTAATCGGAGCCAAGCTCTTTCATCTTCTCGAGAATCCCCGGGAACTCATCAGCTTCTTCACCGAGCCCAGTCTGGGCGGTTTTCTGGCCGGGCTGACGGTTTATGGCGGATTGATTCTCGGTGCCGCCGGGGTCATCTTCTTTGCCTGGCGTAAAAAGATGAATATCCTGTATCTCGCCGACTCCATAGCCCCCGGGCTAATGCTGGCCTATGGTATCGGCAGAATTGGCTGTCACGTCAGTGGAGATGGTGACTGGGGAATAGCCAATCCAAATCCCAAACCCGACTGGCTCTCCTGGCTTCCCGACTCCCTGTGGGCCTACGATTACCCCAATAATGTGAATGGTGTGGGCGAGCCCCTTACGAATGGGGTGATTTTCGAGGGCTACGGAACCCACCTCGTGCCACCTGTGTTTCCTACCCCAGTGTACGAAACAACCATGGCTGTGATCATCTTCCTGATCCTCTGGCGACTTCGCAAGAAGATGCACGTGCCCGGGGCGATCCTTGGCTTTTATTTGGTGCTCAACGGATTGGAAAGGTTCATGATCGAGCAGATCAGAGTCAATCAGGTGTTTGACTTCCTTGGCATGCGGGTGACTCAGGCCGAAGTGATCTCGGTCCTCTTCTTCACGGGAGGATTGCTTTTGCTGATCTGGTGCCGGATGCGCAAGCATGTTCAAAAACCATTGGATGAAACCATTCCTCCGGATGGACTGAGCAGCTGAATTCCGTTACCTTTGTCGCCCGTTTTCGCCTGCCTCTCTGACAGCCCAAGGCGGTTGGCAGGAAGGTTGTGATCGAAACGTCAACAAACCAATTATACCATGGCAGTAGAAATTACTGATGCGAACTTCGCTGAGGTAGCGATGTCCACCGAAAAGCCGGTGATGATTGACTTTTGGGCAGAATGGTGCGGTCCGTGCCGCATGGTCACCCCGATTGTCGAGGAAATGGCCACTGAATACGCCGGTAAGGCGGTTGTGGGCAAGGTTAACGTGGATGACAATCCCGACATCAGCGCGAAGTTTGGCATCCGAAACATTCCTACCATTCTCTTCCTTCGAGGAGGTCAGGTGGTAGACAAGAGCGTAGGAGCTGTTCCGAAGAACATCCTGACAGAAAAGATGGAAGCCCTCATCGGTTGATGACGACCTCTATGCGCATGCAGCCGCCTCCTTACGGGAGGCGGTTTTCTTTTACCCAAAACCTATGATTGACCGCCCTGATCCTTCCATCGCTCCCGAATACTACAGGTACTACATCAATCTGGTGCCTGAGCCCCATCTTCTGTCTGCACTGGAGGCTCACTCGCGTCGCTTCCTGGAATATCTGACTTCACGTCAGCTGCATGAGCTGGACTTCCGTTACGCACCGGGCAAGTGGGCCTTGCGGCAGGTGGTCCAGCACATCGTGGATACAGAGCGCATTTTTGCATACCGGGCTATGTGCATCAGCCGGGGCGATCAGACTGCGCTTCCCGGCTTCGACGAGAATGCCTACGCCGATCATGATCATACTGCCCGCAACACCCTGGAAGAGCTCACCATGGAGTTTCAGGCCATCCGGTTGTCGACGATTCTGCTCCTGAAGAAAATGGACAATATGGCAATAGACCGGATGGGCTCTGCCAACGGTCTTGCTGTTTCTCCAAGAATCATCGGCTGGATGATAGCAGGCCATGGAGAACACCACCTGCGCGTGCTTCAGGATCGCTACACAGTTGGGACCTGAGCATGCATTCCAGCGGGCGTCAGCGGGCGCTTTGAAGAGCCATACTTGCCGCACCGGAAGAGAAGATCAAATGCTATAGCATGAAAATTTACGGTACCCCTTGTGCAAGTTAGGTTTTTTCCTACTTTTGCAACCGCTTTCGAAGGAAAGTAAAACGGTCGGGTAGTTCAGTTGGTTAGAATACGTGCCTGTCACGCACGGGGTCGCGGGTTCGAGTCCCGTCCCGACCGCTAAGAGCTCTGGAGTAATCCGGGGCTTTTTTTTGTTATCATCCTCCCTCGCTCAGGTGTACACTCCCCTCTGGCAGCACATGAGAATACTCGCGTCTATTGCAACAAAAACGGCCGCATCTCTGCGGCCGTTTTCATCCTGATGGATCAAGTTCTTATTGCTTCGGCGCTTCTACATCGGCCTTAATCGTCAGCATCGTGGTGATGGATGGCTCGGTATTGGCCGTAAGCGTCACCGTCTTCTGCTGTGCTCCGCTCTTGCCTGCGCTGTTGAAGCTCACGTCAATTGTGCCGGTACCTCCGGGCGGAATGGGCTCCTTCGGATAATTGGGTACAGTGCAACCACAGGAACCCTGAGCGTTCTCAATGATCAGCGGCTCCTTGCCTGTATTCGTGAAGGTGAACTTGTACTCCGCGGTCTCACCCTGCTTCAGTTTACCGAAATCATGTTCGGTGGTGGCAAACTTCCAGGTTGTCTTGGCCCGGGTTTGTGAGGCTTGTCCTGCCGTCGGTGCCGGAGTGCTGGCCTCTGATGCAGCCGCAGACTGCGTCAGGTTGTACGCGTTCATTTTCTCCCCATTCGGCTGATTTACCACTACAGTGTTGCCTTGATTGGCCGGGCGGCTGCTGATTTCTCCGTCCCTTGCCTGAAGCTGGCGGAAGGCGATGAAGCCCAAAGCTCCTGCTACGACCACCAGCAATCCGATTTGTACTCCCTTGCTCATTGATCTTCTTGTTTTTGTTTGTGGTTCACAAAGGTATTATTTCTTCCGGCCCGGCTTATCCCTCCCACCATCGTCTTTTCCTTTTGGTGCGGAAGGCGACTGGGCCAGTTTCATGGAATCGAATGTGCCATCACGCAGGACCTGAACGGCTTTTTTTAACGCCGGATTAAGATTATTGATTACGATGTAGAAGGCTTCGTTGTCATACAGATTCCTCGCAATCAATGCTTTAGTCCTGAGAAGAATCGCCCCCTCGCTTCTTCTGAATTCTTCCTCGTTGTAAGCCACCTTCTCCTCTTCCAGCATCTGGATCATCTCCTGCACTCCGCTTTCTGGCACGGTATAGGCCTCCACGAACTTATCCAGTGTCGGATAGCTATTCAGTAACTCTGCCCGGTTCCGGTCCACGTAAGTCAGCACCCAATCGTTGTTGACTCCGGTGCGGAGCATCTCTGAGAAGTAAGGTGAGTTTTCAGTTGTGTCGAGAGGCACAAAGATGTCGGGGTAAATACCGCCGCCACCATACACTTCCCTCTTGCTGATGTTGGTGTAGTATTTTTCGGAAGTGTTGACCCGGGCGCTGTCTTCATTGAAGAACTCACCATGGGCATAGCGCTCATTCCGGTCGTTGTAGTATTCCTCTACCCCTTCTTCATAGGGCTTTTGAATACACCTTCCACTGGGGGTGTAGTACTTCTGAACGGTAAGGCGCACGGCGCTGCCGTCGGGCAGGGGAACCGGACGTTGCACCAGGCCTTTTCCGAATGAACGGCGGCCAATGATCAGTCCACGGTCCCAATCCTGAACAGCTCCACTGACAATCTCACTGGCTGACGCGGAGGATTCATCAATCAGGATGATGAGTCTGCCCTTTTCAAAGCTGCCTTCCAAAGACTTGTTGGCACGGTAATCCTCGCGGGGGAATGAACGGCCCTGGGTATAAACCAGCAGGCGATCACCGGATATGAACTCATCGCCCATCTCAATGGCAGAGTTAAGAAGACCGCCTCCGTTGCCCTGCAGATCAATGATCAGATCCTTCATGCCCTGAGCGCGCAATTCTTCAATGCCCTTGCGCATCTCCTGCACCGTGGTGCGCGCAAACCGACTGATCTTGATGTACCCGACGCCCGGTGCCGCCATGTATACGGCATCTACAGAGTAGATCGGAATTTTGTCACGGATGATCTGATAATGAAGAATTTCCCGGCTGCCTCTTCTCTGGATACCGATCTGAACTTGTGTGCCCTTCGGACCGCGCAGCTTCTTGAGCACATCGTTATTCTTGATGCCTATGCCGGCCACTGCTTCTCCTTCTATCTCGACAATCTTGTCACCGGCCTGAATGCCCAGCTTCTCAGATGGTCCTCCCTGAATGGGTTCCACTACATAGATGGTGTCATGAAGAATATTGAACTGGATTCCAATACCATCGAAGCTACCTTGCAGGGGCTCGTTAGCCTCCTGCAGTTCCTCTTTAGATAAATAAGTGGAATGGGGGTCAAGCTCTTCGAGAAGGCTCACTATGGCCTTTTCTGTTAGTTTTTCAGCGTCCACAGAATCTACATACATGTGCTGGATGTAGTTCAGAAGGGTGGCAAACTTGTCGGTAGTAGCGGCCGGATCAGCGACCTGTGCTGTGGCACGTTGGCCCAAGACTACGAAAGCACACCAGAAAAAAACAGAGGTGCAATTCTTCAGCATATTGAATAGTGGTATTCTTCCAAAATTAAGATGCATACCAGAGACCGGGCCATAAAATAGGTTAACCGGCCGACTGCTCTGAGCGGATCTCCGTCAGTTAGCGGTGGCGAATTCCTTCGCAAAACGTTTCCGGTCGTTTTCATTGAGGTAAATCTTCCGAAGCCGAATGGACTTCGGGGTGACCTCAACGTACTCATCGGCCTGAATATACTCCAGCGCCTCCTCGAGTGAGAAGCGGATAGCCGGAGCATATCGGGCCTTATCATCAGAACCAGCTGCCCTGAAGTTGGTCAATTGCTTGGCCTCAGTGAGGTTCACCACCAGGTCATTATCACGGCTGTGCTCTCCTACAACCTGCCCCATATAGATCTCATCCATGGGATCGATAAAGAATCGCCCACGGTCTTGCAGATTGGCAATGCGATACGCGGTAGCTGTGCCGGTATCCATGGAAATGAGCGAGCCGTTGAGACGACCGGTAATGTCACCTTTCCAGGGCTGATATTCCTTGAACCTGTGTGCCATGATGGCTTCGCCTTGTGTGGCGGTGAGCATATAAGTGCGCAGCCCAATGATGCCTCGGGAGGGAATTTCAAACTCTATGCGGGTGCGGTCGCCGATGATTTCCATATTTTTCATCTCTCCCCTGCGGCGGGTTACGGCTTCGATGGCCGTGCCCGACATTTCACTTGGAAGATCAACGGTCAATTCTTCTACCGGCTCATGCTTCTGACCCTGGATGGTCTTGACGATGACCCTGGGCTGTCCGATCTGGAGCTCATAACCCTCGCGGCGCATGGTCTCAATCAAGACGGAAAGGTGCAGAACACCTCGTCCGAAAACGAGGAACTTATCCGCCGAATCCGTGTCCATCACACGCAATGCGAGGTTCTTCTCCAACTCGCGGTCAAGTCTGTCTTTGATGTGGCGACTGGTCACAAACTTGCCCTCTCTGCCAAAGAAGGGAGAGTCGTTGATGGTGAAAAGCATGCTCATAGTGGGCTCATCCACAGCAATCGTGGGAAGGGCCTCGGGCTGCTCAAAGTCTGCGAAGGTGTCGCCAATTTCGAAGTCTTCTATTCCGTTAATGGCACAGATGTCTCCATTCACCACCCGCTCCACCTTGGCCTTGCCTAAACCATCGAAGGTGTATAGCTCCTTGATCCTTCCTTTTACTATGCGGCCTTCACGCTTAACGAGCGATACCGGCATTCCGGATTTGAGCTCTCCCCGATGCAGCTTCCCAATAGCCATCCGCCCGGTGTAGGGTGAATAATCGAGTGAGGTTACAAGCATCTGCGGCGTGCCTTCCCGGTGCACTGGACCGGGAATGTGTTCCACTACCATATCCAGCAAGGGTTCGATAGTGCCGGTTGGCGTTTTCCAGTCCGGCCCCATCCAGTTATTCTTGGCTGAACCATAAATCACGGGAAAATCCAACTGATCTTCGGTTGCTCCGAGATTGAACATGAGGTCAAATACCTGTTCATGGACTTCCTCAGGCGTGCAGTTCTCCTTATCCACCTTGTTGATTACCACAATGGGCTTCAATCCCATCTGCAGAGCTTTCTGAAGCACAAAGCGAGTCTGGGGCATGGGGCCTTCAAAAGCATCCACCAGCAGAAGCGCTCCCTCTGCCATATTCAGCACACGCTCAACTTCGCCGCCGAAGTCACTGTGACCAGGTGTATCGATGATGTTGATCTTATACCCTTTGAACGGGATGGAAACGTTCTTGGCCAGGATGGTGATTCCACGCTCCCGCTCAAGATCATTGTTATCCAGAATCAATTCGTCCTGCTGCTCGTGCTCCTGGAAGAGCTTTCCGGCCAGCAGCATCTTGTCAACCAGGGTCGTCTTTCCGTGGTCCACGTGCGCGATGATCGCAATGTTGCGGATTTTCTGCATGTTGATTTTAGCGGGTGCAAAAGTAGTTCATTCTCAGCCCGGCGCGGCAGACATTCGGGTATTTCCAACAATCGGCGCATAATCGCCCCTGTTAAAAGATGCAGAAGGTCAGCACATCAGGACAACGCGCCCGGCATTCATCCAGGGTTCATCTGATGCATGATTCACACTGAAAACAGAAGCGGGGGCTTTTCTATTCAAATCCAGGTTAATGTGATGGCCCCGCATGACAACACGGGGGTTCCGCCATCCGATGCAGTGCGCGTTATCGTGTGGATTCCCGGAGCAGCATAGACGTGGGCAGGATTGGATGCGGTGCTCGTGTTATTGGCCCTGATGCAGGATCACCCAAGTTCCAGAGGTAGGTCTTAACGCTATTACACCCTGATTAAAGCCGGGATTGGTGCTATGGGCAAATGGCAATGCGGTATTGACACATGCCGCTGGAGGCGCTGTGCACGTGGAGGAAGGCGGAGTGTCAATCTGAATGGGTGAAATGGTTGCCGAAGAAAGCGTACAATCGACAGGGGCTATGATGGCAAAGGTGAACAAGCGGTGTGAATTGGCATCGGTAAAAGGGATCGGAACACCTGCACAAGTCGATGAGGGAGTGGTCGTGAAGTTCACATTGGGCATCAGCAGAACGGTGACTGTTATCTGGTTCGTTTCATCGTCGCCCCCCCCCCGTTTACGGTGACTGCGCAGGTGCTCGTGGCAGATGGAGAGACCACAGGATTGGGCACATCAGCCGCGCCATTGTTTCAGTCATTGGACAATCCTCCAGTGGCATGACAACCGTCGCATTGCCGCCGAGGGTCACTGATTGGCCCAGACAGATCGTGATATCAGCCCCGGCGTTGGCATGACACTGGGCGTTTAGTCCTGAAAAGCGTGAAGAAGAGCAATGACCAGCAGCAGCCGGAGGGCATTTGGGAAGGGCGGCAATGTGGCAGGTCAACTCAATCAGTCAGGCGCAGAATAAATGAATTTCCAGGGAACTTATTTTTCCCACGTCACACAAAATCTGCATTCCGTTTCCTTTGGTGGAGAGGGAGGATCCTGTTGCTCTGGATGCCGGGAATGATAGGTGAATGCCATATTTGCAGCCATGAAGTATACCGTATTTCTGATTCTCATTGTCCTGCATAGTTGCGGATTGGGGAGCCGTATGGAGCGACTTGATTCAGGGCGGCAGCAAGCTGATGCTTTCCTTCAGCACCTGGGTGACTCCGTGTGGGCGGCATCTCTGCCAACGGAAGCGCAGGTCTTCGGCCGCAACCTGGGAAATTCCATTGGCTCGAGGTGCGACTGGCCGAGGCGGCGGGGCAAGTTCGTGGACTTTTACATGCACCGGGAAGGCAACCGCCAGGCCGTGACCTACATCTACGAGTTCTTTCTGGATTGCGACAGCGTGCGAGTCCTGCTCACGTATAACACCGCTTCTGACTCCGTGCGGATGGAGTCTGCCTTCATAGAGCCCATCGAAACGGAGAATCCCTGGCTTGTAGATCCGATGAAGAGTATCCATAAGGACAAGGACTGGGAGAAGCGCAAAGCGAACTGAACGGGAATCCGATCCGGAGAACTTGTCTATATTTGCGCCCGTTTTCAGGGGCCATAGTCCTTGTTTTGGCGGGGTAGCTCAGCTGGTTAGAGCGCATGATTCATAATCATGAGGTCTCGGGTTCAATCCCCGATCCCGCTACCAAAAGGCCTTCTCAGGAAGGCCTTTTTCCATTCTTATTCCTTCATTTACCGGAAATTAGACAGTTGAGCGAAAATGGGTTATCCTTGCACGGACTACCTGACTAAATCTATTCCTTCATGGAAAAGACCAAACTTGAGCTGGAATACCTCATCCGCACGTCTGATCACGTGCTCTTTAATTGCATCAGTACACCAAGCGGACTGGAAGAATGGTTTGCCGACAAGGTGAATATTCAGGGTGATGTCCTCACGTTTATCTGGGAGGGTGAAAAGCGCAATGCCCAGATCCTTCAAACAAAGAAGAATCAGTCTGTGCGATTCCATTGGACCGATGAGGGCAAAGACAAGACCTACTTCGAGATGCGGATCAAGATTGATGACATGACCGGAGAAGTAGCCCTTCTGGTTACTGACTTCTGTGATTCTGACGAGGAAGATGAAACGCGCATGCTCTGGGATTCGGCTGTGGACAGCTTGCGGCGGGCCATCGGAGGGTAGTCTACCAGCGCGTGTAGAAGTCATGTGTCAACTCTTTATACGCTTCTGAGAATTCACCGGGTCTGCGCTCGATCAGCAGGGATTCCATGCGCGGTTCTCCGGCATAGTCAGCACTGAATTCAATCATCACCCTCGAAGCCATCCGGTCGGCCAGAGTGTAAACGTGGCAAATGCGGCGAGGTAAAAGACTGGCCTCGGCCCCTGCACTCAGCCATTTCTTCATCTGGCTAAACGGAATGATGACAGCTACAATCCCATTTTCTGAAATCAATGCGGATGTGTGACGCATGAACATATCTGCCGGAAGAGAGTCATCATGCCTGGCTTTGCTTCTCACGGGGTCGCTGGCCCGGATGGATTGGGAAAAGAATGGTGGGTTTGAAATCACAAAATCGAAGTGTCCCTTTGGTTCAAACTGAAGGAAATCTCCCGCAGAAATAGTCATCCGGCTGCTCCATGGGGCATGGAGGAAATTATAAGCGGCGTCCTCAACACTGCCCTGGTCCAGTTCTATGGCATGAACCACTGCGGTGGGATTTCGCTGAGCACAAATCAAGGCAATGACTCCATTGCCCGAGCCCACATCGAGGATGCGCTGAGCACCGCGCACTTCCGCCCAACTTCCAAGCAGCACGGCGTCGGTTCCCACCTTCATAGAACTCCGCGACTGGACCACGGAAAACTGCTTGAACCGAAAGGGCTTGTCGTCCTGCATGGCATTATCCTCCGGATGATTTTGTTTCGTTCCAGGTGCGGTACTGCGGAACCTCCTGAGTGCGTCCTGCAGGCTCTTCTCTCAGCGGCTCACACGGGCGCAAACCTTCCCGGCATGCATCAGGCAAAGACTGATAAATGCGGGTTCCTTCCTGCTTCCATGCAAGCATTTCGTCCGACACATCCTTTACGATGCGCGCCGGATTCCCCACCACCACACTTCGCTCAGGGATGTCCATATCAGCAGAAACGAAGCATAGTGCGCCCACCACGGATCCTGCTCCTATTCTCGCCCGGTCCATAATGACAGCATTCATTCCGATGAGCACATCACGACCGATTTCAGCGCCGTGAATGATAGCTCCATGTCCTATGTGGGCGTTTTCATGGAGGTACACGGTGACACCAGGGAACATATGGATCGTGCAGTTTTCCTGCACGTTGCATCCATCCGACACGACAATCCGGCCCCAGTCGCCGCGGATTGCAGCGCCCGGGCCGATATACACATCCCGGCCTATAACCACATGGCCGGTCACCGTTGCACGGGGATGCACAAATGCAGATTCATGCACTACAGGCCTGAATCCATTGAATTCATAGAAGCTGGACATATGGCTCTAAAGTAGGACATCCCTCCACACCTCCTGCCGACCAGCATCACGTGGTATGCCGGGTATGCAGAATCCGGGAGTCAGGCCCGCTCAAGCACAGCGGCATAGCCTTGACCTACGCCGATGCACATGGTCACCAGGGCATATCTGCCCGCACCAAGCTGGAGTTGCCGGGAGGCGGTGAGGGCCAGCCGTGCGCCGCTCATGCCCAGCGGGTGGCCGAGCGCAATGGCTCCACCGTGGGGATTGATGCGAGGGTCATCATCGGCAAGTCCGAATGAACGCGTGCAGGACAGCACCTGTGCAGCAAAGGCTTCGTTGATTTCGATGACCGACAGGTCGTCAAGGGTGAGGCCGGCGCGTTTCAGTGCCAGTCGGGATGCCTCTACAGGGCCGATCCCCATGATGCGTGGCTCAGTGCCCGTTACTGCTGACGACACCACGCGGGCCATGGGCTGCAATCCGTGATCGCGGATGCCTTGCTCGGATGCCACAAGCAGCGCAGCAGCGCCATCATTAAGTCCGGAAGCATTGCCAGCCGTCACCGTACCATCCTTACGGAAGGCCGGCCTGAGTCCGGCGAGTACTTGCTCGGTGGTTTCAGGACGGATGAACTCATCCGCTGCAAACATCAGCGGGTCGCCCTTCTTACGCGGAATGCTCACAGGGGCAATTTCAGCACTGAACCACGTTCCGGATGCTGCGGCCTTCTGCTGGCTGCGGAAGGCGAATCGATCCTGATCTTCACGGGATATGGAAAATTGAACAGCGAGATTTTCAGCCGTTTCTCCCATGGCTTCTGTGCCATAGCGCTCCTGCATGTGCGGGTGTATAAAGCGCCATCCGAAGCTGCTGTCATAAAGCTGCTGATCACGCCCGAATGCAGAACCGGCTTTGGAAAGCACCCATGGACCGCGAGTCATGTGTTCCACACCGCCGGCGATAAAGACATTCCCCTCGCCACAATGTGCTGCCCTGCTGGCCTGAATCACGGCCGAAAGCCCGGAGGCACAGAGCCGGTTAATGGTCTCGCCGGGAACGGTCACAGGCAGTCCTGCAAGCAGCAACGCCATGCGCGCCACGTTCCGATTGTCTTCACCGGCCTGGTTGGCACAGCCCATGACTACATCAGCGAGCGCATGAGGATCCAGACCGGCATGGCGCTGGATTAACTCCCGGATGACATGAGCAGCCAGGTCATCCGCTCTCACCGATGCGAGAGATCCTGTGAAGCTTCCGATGGGGGTGCGGATACCGTCGATGATGTAGGCATTCATGATAGTCTATTTCGCAGCAAAGATGGCGAAAGGGTCCGGAGCAACCGAGTGGGAGTGCAGCAGCCTTAAGTTTGCCTCATGCATGCATCCAATCGTCCGCTTATTCTCGTTACCAACGATGATGGTATATACGCCCGGGGAATCCGCTCGCTGGTTGAGGCCGTGCGTGATCTCGGCGATGTATTGGTGGTGGCTCCCGATAAGCCACAGAGCGGAATGGGTCATGCGGTCACCATCCATGGCGTACTTCGGCTTGAGCGGGTCGATTACGGCGAGGGGATTCAGGCCTATTCCTGTTCGGGAACCCCGGTAGATTGTGTGAAACTGGCCATTTACCAGGTGCTTAAGCGAAAACCCGACCTGCTGGTCAGTGGCATCAACCACGGCGCCAATTCATCCATCAACGTAATCTATTCCGGCACCATGTCCGCCGCCATTGAAGGAGCCATAGAGGGTATCCCTTCTGCCGGATTTTCACTTCTCGACCACAGCATTGACGCGGATTTTGAAGCCAGTATCGGTGTGGCCCGTAAGGTCGTAACCCGTATGCTGTCGGATCAGCATCTTCCCGAGGGGCTTTGTCTCAACGTGAATATTCCGCGTGCCCGACCTGAAGATCTCCGGGGTATTCGTGTTTGTCGTCAGGCCAAGGCGCGCTGGGAAGACGCCTTCGACCATCGCACTGATCCCACCGGGAAGTCTTATTACTGGCTTACCGGCGAATTCAAAAGCCTGGACACAGGAGAAGAAACCGATGAGTATGCTCTGCATCACCAATATGTTTCAGTGGTTCCCGTTCACTTTGACCTGACTGCTTATCATACCATTTCACATTTACAACAATGGGAACTCTGAGCAAACATCGTCTGGACAAGATCTGGATCGGCGTGGTCATCGGGCTGGCAGGCGCACTTTTGGGTTTCATGCTCTTTGGCATCATCTGGTCAATAGGCACGGATCATCCATTTACCTACTATTTGCATGACACCTTCTATGGTATCACCTCCATGTTTCAGGATAAAATAGTCACCATTTCTATTTTGGTTGACGTGGTGCTGTTCTACATTTTTCTTCGTCTCCAGTGGTATAACCTATGCAAAGGATTGCTTGCGGTTGTCATACTCAGCGTACCGGTGGCTCTCTGTCTCTATTGAGCTTCCACCGTATTCTTGCAAGCATCAAAGCCCATGAAGATCTATCTCATCGCAGGAGAAGCATCCGGTGACCTTCACGGATCCAGCCTCGCTCATGCCATCCGGCAGTTGGATTCGTCCGTGACCATGCGCGGCTGGGGTGGCGACCTCATGCAGTCAGCCGGTGTTGATGTGGTCAAGCATTACCGCGAACTGGCCTTTATGGGTTTTGCGGAGGTGATCGCCAACATCCGCACCATCATGCGCAACTTCCGGTCATGCAAGGAAGATATCCTCACCTGGAAACCCGATGTACTCCTTCTTATTGACTATCCGGGGTTTAACCTGCGCATGGCAGAATGGGCGAAAAAACGCGGTATCCGGGTATTCTATTACATCTCGCCACAGGTATGGGCATGGAAGGAAAACCGCGTGTACGACATTATTCGCCATGTAGATCAAATGGCGGTGGTACTGCCCTTTGAACAAGAGTTCTATGCGCGGTATCATTATCCCGTTTGGTTTGTCGGGCATCCGCTTCTGGATGCATTAGCCGGAGGAATGCGCGATGTGAATGCCATTCGTACCGATCTGGGGCTCGACAGCCGGCCTGTGATCGCCCTTCTGCCCGGGAGCCGCAGGCAAGAGATCCGGGCCATGCTCCCGAAGATGCTGGAGGCTGCAGTCGGGTTTCCCGGTTATCAGTTTGTGCTGGCTGCTGCTCCCTCTCAGCCGGATGACTTTTACGCGCCGTTTCTGGCGCAATCCGGGGCAAGTGTGAAGCTTGTGCGCAACCGGACCTATGATGTTTTGCGGATCGCCCGAGCTGGATTGGTCACCAGCGGCACTGCTACCCTGGAAGCCGGGCTTATTGGCACTCCCCAGGTCGTATGCTACCGGGGCAATACCCTTTCATACTGGATTGCCCGCAGGCTGATCAAGGTCAAGTATATTTCACTGGTCAACCTCATTCTCGACCGGAGGCTGTTAACTGAGCTGATCCAGGGCGAACTCACCACCCCCAATCTCATAGCAGAGTTGAAGAAACTCACAGACGATGGGCCCGCGCGTGATGAAGTCTTGGCCGGATATGAAGACCTCCGCGCACAACTGGGCGGCGGCGGCGCATCCATGCGAACTGCAAAACTGGTGTTGAAAAAAGACTGAGACAGTCCCGCACACGCATCCCTGCGATCCTACTTTCGGAGCGTGTCCAACTCCTTCAATCGCATGTGATGAAAGTCTTGCTGACTATGCTTTCCTTTTTGCTGGTCCCGCGGGTATGCGAAGCGGTATCAATCCTTGTGGGCATCATGCAGGGCTCATCTTTTCATGCTGCCCGCATAGAAGTAACAGCCGGATCCTTTGACGTGCAGGGGGCGGGACAGCTCAGGATCGCATCTGGTCAATCCTTTGAACTCATTGCTGAAGGCAGCCAGGTTGTCATCCGTCGGGGTGAAGAACGAATTGCCAACGCTTCTTCCATAACCCTGAAAGGAAACGGAGAATTTCGTATCGCAGCTACCGGTCTAAAAGCAACTGGCCGCATTTACCCGGGTGAACTCATCGCGAAAGCAACAGGCGGACGACTCCTCCTGCTGAACCGGCTGGATGTGGAGGAATACATTCCCGGTGTGATAGAGGCCGAAGCCGGGGCCAGGCATACACTCGAGTACTATAAGGTTCAGGCCATCATTTCACGCACCTACGCGCTGAGCAACCTGCGACGACATGAAGCTGAAGGATTCAACCTTTGCGATCAGGTGCATTGTCAGGTGTATCATGGGCGCCCCCGCTTTGTTCCCGAAGCGGTGACTGCAACGAATGAGACCTTCGATGTGGTGATTGTGGATGATGACATCAACCTGATCACAGCTGCTTTCCATAGCAACTGCGGCGGGCACACGCTTAATGCGGAGCACGTATGGAGCAAGCCCCTCTCCTATTGCGTCGGAAGACGCGACACCTTTTGCCTGGTAATGCCCAACAGCAACTGGGAAAAGTCCATTCCGCTCGACCAATGGACGCGGTACCTCGATTCGAAGCGATTTCCTCAGGATGATTCCCTGGAGGTAGAAGCGCTCGCCTATTTCCCTCAAGAGAAAGAACTGTATTTCGTGGATGAGCGAACACGCATCCCGATGCGCACTATTCGCACAGATTTCAAGCTGCGGTCTGCCTATTTCACCGTACATCGGGATGGCGCTGCTGTGCGGCTTATCGGGCAGGGATTCGGCCATGGCGTCGGGCTCTGCCAGGAAGGTGCCATGCGCATGGCGCAGCTCGGGTATTCCTATAAAGATATTATCCAGTTCTATTATCACGGCGTGCACCTCGTACCCCGCCGTTTTATCTGGTTTTTTAAAGAGGACTGATCTGCGGGATTTGCTTAACATTGTTTGACGACCTTTAACCAGGCTTCAGCCGATCGATTGCTACATTCGCTTTCGTTTTCATTTCCATGATGCGTTTTACTTACCTGATCATCGTTCTGCTGGGTTATCTTTTTCCCGGGCACCTGCTGGCGCAAGACAAGGCGCGCATCACCATTACCCGTGAACTCAACGGCAAGACCATTGTCGAAACACGTGAAATCAACCTCAGCGATGGTCAGGACATAGGATCCGTGTTGCGTGACATGGGAGTGACAGATGAGTCCGGTACTCTAAAAGACGGCCAGCGCTTCGAAATTCAGCTGGGAAATTGGGAGCATGGAACATCTGCAGCGCCGGACAACAGCAGTTCCAACCTGCCCCCACCCATTCCCTTTTCATCGCCCATTGCCCCCCTGGAATTTCACCCCTACCTCGGAATCACCATGCGGGATGCACTGTTACCGGGCAAGGGAGAAGGCGCCGCGCGCATTACAGAAGTTGACCCCGCTTCACCGGCGGGATCCTGCGGACTTCAGGCAGGTGATTTAATTACCCATATCAATGGTGTCCGCACGGAACGCGCCGAAGAAGTGGCCATCCGGGTCCGCTCCCAAAAACCAGGCGATGAATTGAAACTCCAAATCCTTCGCGACGGCAGGAAGAAAGTCGTTCGGGCGATACTCAGTGACAGGATATCCGAATCAACCGGTCCGGTTTCGCCTTTTCTGACTCCCGGAATGGATGAGGGAGGCCCCTTCTTTCTGGATGTAGATCCCGACTCTATCTTGCTCTTTCTCCGGGATAGTCAGGGAGTCAATCTCGACAGCTGCCTCCGCCTGGCCCAGCCATTCGATTGGTCCGGTGAGGGATTCGTGTTGGGTGAAATGGCCTTCCTCGGTGTCACACCAGGCGGGGATTGTGATGTTTCTGGTCAGGGTGTTTCGATTGGATCGGTAGATGAAAACTCGTGTGCCCAGACGATGGGCCTCCAGCCGGGCGATATCATTGTCCGGGCAGGCGGTGTTGACGTTCGCACGTTCGATGAACTGGCTGAGGTGATTCAAGACAAGAACCCCGGTGATGCTATCGAGATCATTTACCTGCGCAACGGACGAGAGCGCGAAGCCACAGGAAAGCTGGGCAGCCGGCCTGCGAGTACAAGCAGTGACTTTCGCATTTTCCATGATTTCAAGGGGATGGATGATGTGGGGCAGTTGCTTTATGACTACGAATTCGATATGGATTTTGACGATCTCCGCCGGGAGCTGGATAGCCTCTGGTTGGGTGAAGGTTCCTACGAAAACCGCAACGAGGATTGGGTTCCAGCTTCACCAGACGATCCAGAATCCATGGACCATATCCATATGACCATCGAAATGGATCGCATCTCCGATGAGGAACTTGATGCCTTTCATGCACACCACGAGGAAGTACTCTCCAATACCGACACGTTCATTCCGCAGTCGCTGGCTTTTTTTCCAGATCCTGGCCAGGGCACTCTGCGGTTGTCATTTACATCCGCTGACGCAGGCGATCTTTCCGTAACGCTATTCAGTGCTGCCGGGGGTATGGTATTCGAAGAACGGATAATGGAGTTTTCCGGCAGCTACACGCGCGAATTAGCCCTGTACCATCATCCTTACGGGACCTACTATCTCCAGATCCGGGTTGGCGACAAGTCCTTTTGTCGCAAGTTGATCAAGGCGGACTGAGGAAACAGAGGCACGCAGAGTTCAACTCAATACATTTTCTGGCGCTTGATCAGGTAGCTCAGCAGGACCTGGTTGAATCCTTCATGGATATCGGCCTCGACAAAGTCAATGCGATACTGTCCGCAGCGAAGTTTGAGATCCGTGCGGAAATCCTCCATGCGCTTGTGATAAATCTCGCGCACATCACCCGGGTTGACCTTGATTTCCTCCCCGCTTTCCAGATCAGTGAATGTGAAGGGGCGATTGTCGAAGGCGAAGTCCACTTCCAGAGAGCGGTCCACAACATGAAACAGGATCACCTCATGCTTGTTGTGCCGGAGATGCTGGAGGGCACTGAAGAGCTCCGCTGAATGCTCCGAATTATCCATCATATCGCTAAAAATCACCACCAGCGACCGGCGATGAATACTCTCTGCAATCTCATGCAGGGTGTCTGTCACAAGCGAACGGGAAGCTGACCGACCTCCTACGGTTTCGAGTACTTTTTCGAGCTCATTGAACAGGTAGTTGGTATGTGATCCACTGCTTCCTGTTCGGGTATGGAGTGTTATACGATCGGAGAACAACGTGAGCCCCACGGCGTCCCGCTGATGGCGCAGCAACTCCACCAATGATGCGGCTGCATAGATGGAAAACTTCATCTTGTTCCGCGCTGGTCCTTCAGGATCAACCCCATTTGGAAAGAACATGGAAGTACTGCAATCGATCAGAATCTGGCAACGCAAGTTGGTCTCCTCTTCATAGCGCTTCACGAAGAGTTTATCCGTTCGGGCCAAAAGCTTCCAGTCCAGATGCCGGGTACTTTCTCCGGTATTGTAGAGGCGGTGCTCCGCAAATTCAACCGAGAACCCGTGAAACGGACTCTTGTGAAGTCCGGTGATGAAGCCTTCGACCGCCTGACGCGCGAGCAATTCAAGACGTCCGAGATGGTGCAGTTGCTTGCGGTCAATCTGGATGGGCATAGTGCAAAGGAAAGCACAAAGGGTCAATTCCCGTGGGACTGTTGCTCCACTTTCCAACTCGCTTCGCGCCATCTGAACCGGATAGGCATTTGGCCGGAATAATGCAGAACGATCCGCACATCCCCAAGGGCCGGATCAGGCGTAACGGGAATGAGGTCATCCACGCGATTGTCATGGAATCCGGATGAACCGGACAAGGGATACAAGGCCTTCCACAGCGGAGCACCGGATCCCGTCTGTTCTATGATAACCCGCAAAAATGCGAGATGCCATGGTGTATCACACTCCAGCCCAATTCGCAGAAAAACTTCACTTTCAGGAGTGGTGACAACCTGGCGCACATCGGCGACAAAGCCTATCATATAATGATCCCGCTCCATGTACAGCAACGAGTCCGGTGATACTACCTGTTTCCAGGAAAAATCGGATAACGTGGCCAACCAGGCTTCGCTCTTCGGAGGGTGATATGCAGGTCGCCGTATCGCGTTTTGCATATTCACCACCTGCGCATTGCGCCACACGAGGTCTTCATCCCATGGCAGGGGCGGCATAGCCTTCGGGCGCATCAGGAGGACCTGTCCGGCGTCTTCTGGCAACCGCCCGCCCGATAACGGATTCCAGCGCGATAATTGGGCACGTGACTCTGACAGCGATGTGCGCGAAAGAGCGGACGCACCCATCGGCACTCCGGAGTGCCATGACATCAGCATTGCCCATGCCTGAATAGATGCATCGGGCACGCGTCCATAAACGTCGGATCCATAATGCAAAAACGGAAGCGGCAGCCAGGCAGTGGTGCTGTCACTGCAGGCCCTTAGGGCATCGGCCTGCTGGATCAACACTTTGGGCAAGTATTCCTGTCTGAAAAGATTAAGATGTCCTGATAAGGCCTGCCTGACTTCCATCAGAGCGGTCCGCGCCTCGGCGATATACAGCAATGCGGCCAGGATGGTGAGTAGGAAGCGAACTTTCATTCCTCCTCTACCGGGTGCTTTCTGCCACCACGCCTCAAATGCCGAGGCTACGAGGAAGAAGGTTGCGTAATAGAATATCCATGCAAAGCGTCCGGGAGAGCGAAACTGACGCACCACCGGCAATTCATCCAGCAGCCACTCAGCGCCCCACATAAAAGGCCAGGCAAAGGAGAAACACAGCACCGGAAGCGAAGCCAGAAAAATCCAGAAGAGTGCACGTGAAATACCCGAGCACGCGCTTCTTTGAGCTACGAGCAATACAATCAGCACAAGCAAGGTCAGCAATGAAGGGGCTCCGATATAAGCCCACCCCTCCCAGGTCTGAGCATGTACCGGAATGATCTGACTGATGAGGTGACGCAACGGCGGATGATGAGGTACGAATACTGTTTCATAGGATGCCGCGTATTCGGTGAAGCCGTATGTGTAGGGCGTGCGGTCTGTCCTGTTGTCAGTGAAGGCCGTAAAGGCCATGAATGCCGCTACAGGAAGGATGGCAGAAGCGACTATGCGCAGCGCCAGCGAGCGACCCGATCGTCCCTCGAAAACAGCATGCAACAAACCCAGCATAATGAGGAGAAAGGCCGACATCACCGCCACATAAGGATGGATGAAGCAAGCTGCTCCCAGTGCACAAGCCAGGGCGATCCACCACCCCTTGTACCGACTCCTGAATGCCGGACTGATGAGAAGGAAAACAAGCGGAACCCACCATCCATAACTTAGCGAAAGATGCCCGAGCAGCCGAAACAACTGAGGCTGCATGAGCACCAGGACAGCCGCAAAAACACAAGCGAGCCACGGCCTGATTCTATAGCTCACCAGGGCCTCGAAGGACAAGGCCATGGAAAGCGGAAAAGAAATCATCATGAGTACATTCAGGGTTCCTACGGGATGATCCCGAACGAAGGGAATCCAGCCGGCGAGTGCCGATATCAGCGGATGTCCGTCGGTAAAAGCCACATGCTCCGGCCATGGAGCGTTCATCCCGCCAAACCACAGCCAGTTCTGGTCATTGCGCACATGCCATGCAAAGGTGAAATAGTTCTTGAGCCCATCACCCCAGCCGGCAAAGAGATAGTGATCAGGAGCCAGGCAAGCCGGTCCGAACAGCCACCCTGTAAAGCACAGTCCGAGGCACCAAATGGCTATTCTTGCTTGCCGCTTGGTCATTCGGACATACGTTCGAGGCGCACCACAATGAACTTGCTCACGGGTGTGTTGCTCTTGTCGGCTGTGCTGTTGATGGGCACCAGGCAATTGGTTTCCGGGAAATAGGTGGCCACGCATCCCGTCGCGATATCAAACGGAATCACATGAAAGCGATCCGCGCGCCTCTCCGTGCCTTCGAAAATGGAAATGATATTGACCAGCTGCCTTTCATGCCATCCGCTGCGCTTCATATCTGCGGGATTCATGAGAATCACGCGACGCTCGTTGGCGATGCCCCGGTATCTGTCGTTGAGCCCGTAGATCGTCGTATTGTACTGGTCATGGCTGCGGACCGTCATCATGATAAAATGACCAGCGGGAACAGTTAAATCGGGTAATGGATTAATGGTAAACCTGGCCCTGCCATTTTCCGTAGTGAAGCGACGTTCACGCGGCCCGTTGGGCAGATAGAATCCATCAGGCTGGCGCACCCGTGAATTGTATTGCGCAAATCCATCTATGCTTCCTTCAATGTGATCCCGTATCGTGTCATAAGAAGCACACATTTCATCCCACTTGATGGGCGATGCATCGCCGAACACGGCCTTTCCCAACCGGCACACAATAGCTGGTTCAGAAAGCAGGTGGGGCGAACATGGCTTGAGCACACCGCGTGAACGGTGCACCACCCCCATTGAATTCTCCACGGTTACAAATTGCTCACCGGACGCCTGGACATCCACTTCGGTGCGTCCGAGACAAGGCAAGATCAGAGCATGCTCACCAGTAACCAGATGGGCCCGGTTCAGCTTGGTTGAAATCTGAACGGTGAGCGAGCATTTCTGCATGGCTCTTCCAGTAAACTCACTGTCGGGCGTAGCAGAAATAAAATTGCCACCCATAGCCATGAATACCCTCACCTTACCCTTGTGCATGGCTTCAATGGCTTCTACTGTATCATAGCCATGTTCGCGCGGACAGCGAATACCAAAGTGTTGATCGATACGCTCCAGAAAGGACTCTTTCGGCTTTTCGTAGATTCCCATAGTGCGGTCGCCCTGCACATTGCTATGGCCTCTCACCGGACACACTCCGGCACCTGGCTTTCCAATGGCACCTCGGAGCAGATGCATGTTCACTATTTCCCGGATATTCCCCACTGCGTGCTTCTGTTGGGTGAGTCCCATCGCCCAGCAGGTGATGATCTTGCTATGTGAGGCGAGGATGCGGGCTATCTCCGGGATGCGGTCCATGCTTATGCCACAATCGGCCAGCGCACGTTGCTCATCCAGTTGATCTGCGGCCTGAAGGAAAGCATCCCATTGATCGGTGTGTTGCTCGATAAATGACCGATCAGCGACGCTTCCGGGTTGACGGGTCTCCATCCTGATCAACTCCCGGTTGATTAACCGGAAAAGAGCCAGGTCACCTCCAATTTTCACCTGCAGGTAATGATCAGCCAATTGGGTACCGCCCAACATGACCTCTACGGGATTTTGCGGATTGATGAAGCGCGTTGTTCCCGCTTCGGGCAGAGGATTGATGTGAATGATGGTACCACCGTTCTTCTTGCATTCTGTCAGGGCGGATAACATTCTCGGATGATTGGTGCCGGGGTTTTGTCCAACCACGAGAATGACCTCAGCCTGGTGAATATCATCGAGTGTGACCGTTCCCTTCCCTATTCCGATGGTTTCTGACAAGGCAACTCCCGAGCTTTCGTGGCACATATTCGAGCAGTCGGGCAGATTATTGGTGCCCCACTGCCTGACCAGCAACTGGTACAGGAAGGCCGCCTCATTGCTCGTCCGGCCGGATGTATAAAACACCGCCTCATGAGGCGACTCACAAGACCGGAGTTCTTCTGCAATCAGGGCAAAAGCCTCCTCCCAGGAAATCGGCTGATAACGGGATTCGCCTCGCGGCAAGTACATCGGATGGGTGATGCGGCCGCTTTTGCCGATGCGGTAATCGCTCCAGTCGCTCATTTCCTCGACACTGTGAGCCGCAAAGAATGCTTCATCGCATCGTTCATGAGTCGCCTCTTCTGCAATGGCCTTGGCTCCGTTCTCGCAGTATTCCGCAACGGCTGAGCGATGCGCAGGCTCCGGCCAGGCGCAACCCGGACAGTCAAACCCCTCCCTCTGGTTGAGCTTGGACAGTGCCTTCAGTCCTTTCCACAACCCAACTTCTTCAGCAATGTGCTTCATGGCCACGGTAACGGCAGGAATGCCCGCTGCACGATCCTTGACGGGAGTCATCTTAAGTCCGGTCAATTCGGCTGGCGGGACAATCCGCACCTTACGCGGGGCAAATACTACCTGGCTCATCTTGATTTCCTTGTTCAGTCCCAAAGAAAATCCGATTTCCCCAACGATCGGACGTCCAGACCTTACTTTTCGCCCACAAAGCATCGTTATGAACCTTACCGACCAGGACCTGGAGCGGATAGCCCGGGAGGTGGACCAACTCAGCATTGAGATAGGCGGATGGATGAAGCAGCAATCAGCTGCCGATATATCCACCGAGCTGAAGACCTTCAATAACCTCGTGACCTATGTGGATAAGGAAAGCGAACGACGCTTTGTGGAAGGACTTCACTCTATCCTTCCAGCAGCAGGGTTTGTGGCTGAAGAAGGAACTGGAGAGCCGGTTCCCGGTGGTCTCAACTGGATTATTGATCCGCTCGACGGAACCACCAACTTCGTGCATGGGTTGAATATCTGGTGCACCAGCATTGGCCTGGCGCGAGGCTCCGAACCGCTGGTGGGCGTCATCTACGATCCCAACGCCAATGAACTCTTCAGTGGTTCGCGCAATCGCGGCGCACGGCTCAATGAAAAGAATATCCGGGTATCGCAGGTGAATACCCTCAGCAAGTCCTTGCTGGCTACAGGATTTCCTTATGATGACTTCGGCCGTGAAGAGCAGTACTTTCTCTTGCTCAGGGCACTGACCCACCGCACGCGCGGCATTCGCCGTTTGGGCAGCGCAGCACTTGACATGGCATGGGTGGCCTGCGGGCGCATGGAGGCTTTCTACGAATACGGACTCAATTCCTGGGATGTGGCGGCCGGTACGCTGCTCATCAGGGAGGCCGGCGGTATGTCCACTACATTCAACGGTGGCGATGATCCAATCTTCGGTGAAGACCTGATCTGCTCCAACGGGGATGTATACGAAGAACTGCTGGAGGTCATACGGACCATTTTCCCGTTATGACCGTCCCGCATCAGGCGGGTGGTTCACGTCACGCATGAAGACCTGAAATACCGTGTGAAACGCACGGAGCTTTTCGTAATCGATTCCGAATCTCGCCCGCGCACCGAAAATTCTGCCGTACACAAGTCCCGAGCGCTTCAGTTCCCTCAAGTGCTGGATGACGGTGGCATTAGAGAGTTGCGGAATTTCCAGCGTCTCGCCGTCCACCTCTCCACCTTTTCGGGCTATGGCCAGCAACACCGCCAACCGGGCGGGATGGCCCACAGCACGGGTGAAATGGGCCAACTCCATCTCCAAAGAGCCAAAGTTTTCTTTGTCAGGCACGCAGCGAAAGCATTCGGGGATCAAAGCAATCCCGTGTTTGTAGTGGCGGAGTGAGCGCATTGTTAAGTTTCGGTGAATTCGGTTCGCGGCGCCCTGTGCAAGCCCCACGTATCTTTGGCCTCCCTGAATATCCGACATGCCAACGAACGAAGTATATACCCCGAAGAACAAGGTTCGCATTGTAACGGCTGCCTCGTTGTTCGACGGACATGATGCCGCCATTAACATCATGCGCCGCATCATTCAGAGCACGGGCTGTGAGGTCATCCACCTCGGCCATGACCGGTCCGTTGAAGAAGTAGTGAATTGCGCCATCCAGGAGGATGCCCAGGCCATTGCCATGACATCCTATCAGGGGGGCCACATGGAGTACTTCAAGTACATGTTTGACCTGCTGAAGGAAAAAGGCGCCGGACACATCCAGATCTTCGGCGGCGGTGGAGGCACGATCCTGCCTGCAGAAATTCAGGAACTCCACGGATATGGTATTTCGCGGATCTACCATCCGGATGATGGTCGCGCCATGGGTTTGCAGGGGATGATCAACGATCTCGTTCAGCGCTGCGACTTTCCGACCGGCAATACGCTGGATGGTGAGGCATCGCGGCTTCGGGTCAACGATCATCAGGCCATTGCACGGCTCATCTCCGGTGCCGAGAACTTTCCGGATCAGCATGCAAAGGAACTGGCAGCCATCCGCGAAAAAGCTGCTTCCTCCCGGATACCCGTGCTCGGCATTACCGGCACAGGCGGAGCCGGCAAATCATCCATGGTGGACGAGCTGGTGCGTCGCTTCCTGCTCGACTTTCCCGAAAAGACCATCGGAATCATCTCCGTGGACCCATCCAAACGCAAAACAGGAGGGGCTCTGCTTGGTGACCGTATCCGGATGAATGCCATCCGCAACCCTCGGGTATATATGCGCTCACTCGCCACACGTCAGAGCAATCTGGCGCTCAGTAAGCATGTGTCTGAGGCGGTGGACATCCTCAAGGTAGCCGGCTTCGACCTGATTATCCTCGAAACATCAGGTATCGGGCAAAGCGATACGGAGATCACCGATCACAGCGACGTATCGCTCTACCTGATGACACCAGAGTTCGGCGCTGCCTCTCAACTTGAGAAGATCGACATGCTCGACTTTGCCGATGTGGTAGCCATTAACAAGTTCGATAAGCGCGGAGCCCTGGATGCCCTGCGAGATGTGCGCAAGCAATACAAACGCAACCACCAGCTCTGGGATGCAGATGATGAAACGCTTCCCGTGGTGGGTACCATTGCTTCACAGTTCAACGACCCCGGAACGAATAAACTCTATGCCATCCTCATGGATACCTTGGTGCGCAAGGCAGGAGCTGCTCTTACCAGCAGGCATGCCGCATCCGGCGAAATGAGCGAAAAGGTATATATCATACCGCCACACCGCACACGCTATCTGAGCGAGATCTCCGAAAACAACAGGTCATACAATACATGGGCCCACGAGCAATCGGACATAGCCGACAAACTCTACGGAATTCAAACGGCCATTTCCACTCTGGAGACCTCGGATGAATCGAAAGGAAAGGCAGATCGCGATCTTGCCCTCACTGCTCTTCGTGCATCATTTGACCGGATCAGGATGAACCTGGATCCGCATCATTGGGAGGTGATTCAGACATGGGAGCAAAAGCGCCAGCTATACAAAGACCCCGAATACATCTTCCGGGTGCGGGAGAAGGAAATCCGCGTGCAGACGCACACGGAGAGCCTCAGCCATTCACTCGTACCTAAGGTTGCCACTCCCTCCTACCGTTCCTGGGGAGATATCCTGCGGTGGGTACTCCAGGAAAACGTGCCGGGTGAATTTCCCTACACGTCGGGTATCTATCCGTTCAAGCGTGAGGGCGAAGATCCTACACGCATGTTTGCCGGTGAAGGTGGACCCGAGCGCACCAACAGACGCTTCCACTATGTGAGTCTCGCGATGCCTGCCAAGCGGCTCTCCACGGCCTTTGACAGTGTCACCCTTTATGGCCATGATCCCGATCGCAGGCCCGACATCTATGGCAAGGTGGGGAACAGTGGTGTGAGTATTTGTTGTCTCGATGACGCTAAGAAGCTTTACAGCGGATTCGATCTCTGTGACCCGAAGACCAGCGTGTCGATGACCATTAACGGTCCGGCACCCATGCTTCTCGGTTTCTTCATGAATGCCGCCATCGACCAGTCCTGCGAAAAGCATATCCGCGCCCATGGCCTGGAGAAACTTGTAGAACAGAGGCTCCGGGCCAAGTGGGAAGATCGCGGACTGGCCAGGCCTGTGTATCAGGGAGCATTGCCCGAAGGCAACAGCGGCTTGGGGCTGCTCCTGCTTGGAATAACCGGCGACGAGGTGCTGCCAGCAGATGTATATCAGAAGATCAAAGCCGAAACCCTCAGCGTGGTTCGCGGAACCGTGCAGGCCGATATCCTGAAGGAAGATCAGGCGCAGAACACGTGCATTTTCTCCACAGAATTCGCCCTGCGGCTAATGGGCGACGTGCAGGAGTATTTCATTACTCACAAGGTCCGCAACTTCTATTCCGTCTCCATCAGCGGATATCACATTGCTGAAGCCGGTGCCAATCCGATTACCCAACTGGCCTTTACACTGGCCAACGGCTTCACCTACGTGGAATATTACCTCAGCCGGGGCATGAATATCGATGACTTCGGCCCCAACCTGTCATTCTTCTTTTCCAATGGTGTAGATCCCGAATATGCAGTCATCGGCCGCGTGGCCCGACGCATCTGGGCCAAGGCTATGGCGAGGAAGTACGGAGCCAATCCGCGTTCGCAGATGCTGAAGTACCACATCCAGACCAGTGGTCGGTCGCTGCACGCGCAGGAAATCGACTTCAACGATATCCGCACGACCCTGCAGGCGCTCTATGCCATCTATGACAACTGCAACTCGCTTCACACGAACGCTTACGATGAAGCCATCACCACACCCACAGAAGAAAGTGTGCGGCGCGCTATGGCTATCCAGCTTATCATCAATAAAGAACTCGGACTCGCGCGAAATGAAAATCCATTGCAGGGGTCATTCATCATAGAAGAGTTGACTGACCTTGTGGAACAAGCCGTGCTGCTCGAGTTTGATCGGATTACGGAGCGCGGAGGTGTGCTCGGCGCTATGGAGACGATGTACCAGCGCAGCAAAATCCAGGAGGAAAGCCTCTATTACGAAACCCTGAAGCACACTGGTGAATATCCGATCATCGGGGTGAATACGTTTCTATCCTCGAAAGGATCGCCCACTATCATTCCACAGGAAGTTATTCGCGCCACCACCGAGGAGAAGGAGTATCAGATTGCGATGCTTGCTCAGCTGCATGATCAGGATGCTGAGCGGCAACAACAGATGCTCGGCGAGCTCCAGCAAGCTGCCATCCTCAACCAGAACATGTTTGACAAACTCATGGAAACAACCAAGGTGTGTTCACTCGGTCAGATCACCAAGTCCCTTTTTGATGTTGGCGGGCAGTACCGCAGGAACATGTAGGCAACTTATCCGAATCGCTTGAAGGCCGCTGATGCCAAGGCCTCCCGATGATCGGGATGGGCAATGCCGACCAGTGCTTCTGCCCGCTGCCGGAGGTTGAGTCCGAAGAGATTCACCGCACCATATTCAGTGACCACATAGTGAATATTCGCCCGCGTAGTGGTCACGCCCGCCCCTTCACGGAGGCAGGGAACAATTCTGGACACGTTTCCGGAGGTCGTTGAAGGCATCGCGATGATCGGAATCCCGCCTTCTGAAAGGGCAGCGCCCCGGATGAAATCCATCTGTCCGCCCACTCCACTGAACTGATAAGTGCCAAGCGAATCAGCGCAAACCTGACCGGTAAGATCAATTTCCAAAGCTGAGTTGATTGCGGCTACCCGAGGATTTTGGCGAATGACCTGAGCATCGTTGACATATCCAATGTCCAAAAAGGCAAACTGCGGATTATCGTCAATGAAATCGTATAGCCGGCGAGTACCCACGGCAAATCCCGTGACGAGCTTGCCCCGGTGTTTCTTCTTCAGGGCATTCGTAATGACACCCGACTCAATGAGCGGAATGACACCATCTGAAAGCATTTCGGTATGCACTCCAAGATCCCTGTGGTGAGTAAGACCATGAAGCACCGCATCGGGAATACATCCAATCCCCATTTGCAACGTGGCACCATCCGGAATGAGGGCAGCGCATTGCTGGCCAATTTTCCGCGTTACTTCATTGGAAGAATTCGCATAGGATACTTCGGGCAGAGCATCCTCTACCTCGACCATGACGTCGATCTGAGAGGAGTGGATGATGCCATCCCCATGAGTGCGGGGCATTTGCGGATTCACCTGCGCCACCACATGCCGTGCACTCTGGATCGCTGAACGCACGATGTCCACCGACGTTCCAAGAGAGCAAAATCCATGGCGATCAGGTGGAGAAACGTGAATCAAAGCCACATCAACCGGCAGGATACCATCAGTGAATAATCTCGGAATCTCACTCAGAAAAACAGGAACATACTCACCATACGGACCATTCACCAGGCTGCGCACATTGGAGGATACAAACAGGGAGTTCAGGAAGAAATGCCCGGCAAGCTCCTCCTCATTCCAGACCAGATCGCCCAGCGTCGTAATGCTCACCAACTCCACCTTCCGGAGCTCTTGCCTTCTTTCAAACAAGGCCGCCAGCAGCGTCTGAGGAGTCGCGGCACTGCCCTGCACGAAAACGCGTTGGCCGCTCCTGACCACCGCTACTGCATCTGCCGCTGATTTCGTTTTCATCTCAGAACTGACTCCATTCGCATATTCGCCAGCCGTTTCACGATCCATCAGTAGGCTATCCAGCCTCCATCGGCAACAATGGTGGCACCGTTCACAAAACTAGCCTCATCTGAAGCGAGGAACAATGCCAGCCGGGCCACTTCAACCGGATCGGAAGAGCGCGGATTGGTGGCTGCAGGAGCCATAATGCGTTCTTGAACGAGCGGACTCAGCTTGCTGAAATCGAATCCTTCCATGATGGAAGTTGACATGGCACCCGCCGCAATTGCATTGCACCGGATACCCTGCTTCGCATACATATATCCCGTGCTCATGGTAAGTCCGATCAATGCATGCTTGCTGGAGGTATAAGCAGCGCCTGCCCGTCCTCCTCGCAATCCGCCAATTGAGGCCACGTTGACAATAGAACCGCCGCCAGATGTAAGCATCGCATTCACCGCCTTTCGCATGAGCCGCATGGGGCCGGTGACATTCACCGACATCACCTTTTCCCACATGGTGTCCGTGAGGTCGCCAACAGGATCAAAGGCATCCATGATTCCCGCATTATTTACGAGAATATCGAGCCGACCGGTCCAGCCGATAGCAGCGGCAACCATGCGATCCACATCTTCCTGATGAACCACATTTCCGGTGATATACATCATTTCCTTACCTTCTGACGTGACTTGAGCTACAAGTTCTGTCAAAGGCGCTTCATGCTGGTCGGTGGCCACCACCCGACATCCTTCGGCGGCGAATAAACGCGCAATGTCACGTCCAAGGCCCGATCCGGCCCCGGTCACCAATGCTGTACGGTTTTGTAATCTGTTCATGCTTCTGGGTTTTCAATATGGAACCAAGTTGGGGCAACGCACGAACAGGAAATATGATGCCGGTCAGTCCGCTATTCCACGGGCTGCATCAGCCAGGTGATGTAGCGGCTCGGGTCGTTGCCCACCTCAGCCGGGTCATTGGCATAGATCTCAAATCCTGACCATCTGGGCTTATAGCTGCGGAGCACGGCCTCCATGAATGAGGACCATGCCCCGCCAGTTTGATCGTAAGGGCCCGTGAAAACATACTTCGCACAACGTCCGCCGGGGATCATCCCCACCGAGAATCCGGCGGGAGCTGCCATTTGAGCGGCTATGGGTATGGCAATCTCCATATCCATTTCACCGGTTTCCATATTTACCTCGTGGCTGATTGTCATGGGCATTCCCGCCATGTTCCGCGGTCCGCCTATAGCGTCCATCAGCTCGCCGTAGGTATTGGCATACATGGACGAATCAATCTCTTTCATATTGACTTGCATCCGCTTGCCGATGTACCAGGTGTCCGAGATGTCCACGATCTCCATGTTTATGGCCGGCCGTGACTCAACTACCGACTTCAGATTATTCAGGCCGTCAGCGTAGTCCTTTTCTATTCCACTTCGCATTCCCATAATAGCTGCCAGTCCGCGTATCATGAAGGGCAGCTCTCCGCCTTCCATGGTCCAGGTCACCCGGGTCGAATCCCCTGCTGGCTCAATTAGCCAGTTGCTGAAACTGGACTCGCTCCAATCCTTGAACTGCAACTCGGTGCGGATAAACTCATTGACGCGAACTTCAAGAATGGTTTGGGTGCCGCTGCCTTCTGTCCTGCTTTCCCACCGCTGAAGATGGCCCACGGTGCCGGGTTCACCCTCATATTCATTGCTCATGGCCGAATCCCGAAGCGCCCAGGGGCTCCAGGATTTCCATCGGGCAAAATCACGGATTTCTTCAAAAACGGCAGATGGTGATGCGCCGATGGTGACGCTTTTGGACAAGTTAAGATCCTTCGGACCCATGATACAGAATACGAGGTAAGCGGCTACAATGGCCAGTAGCAGAAGCAGAAATACTTTCAGGAATCGCATGGCAGTAGGTTTTGGTCACTCAAAAATAGCGAATGAGAGAGCTGGCTCAAATTCGCCTGATCAGCTCGCTGTAAAGCGCTGTGAGGAATTTTTCTGATGATTTTGCCGTAGCCACGATATCCTCAATACTGACGGGCTTCAGGTTGTCAGGATCGCACTCATCTGTAAGCACGGAAACACAGCAGCACGGCAATCCCATGTGATTGCAGGCAATCACTTCAGGAACGGTGCTCATGCCCACGGCATCGGCGCCAATCATCTTCAGGAAGCGATACTCAGCACGGGTCTCCAGATTCGGGCCGGGAACGGATGCGTACACCCCCTCGTGCAGGGTGATGCCTTTCTCTGAGGCAATCTGTCTGAGTAATGCGTTCAACTGAGGTGCATAAGGCCTCGACATATCAGGAAATCGAGGCCCGAGGTCGTCCAGATTGGGCCCGAAAAGCGGACTCTGCGGCTGGAGGTTGATGTGATCATCGACCATCATCAGACTACCCTTTTGAAATGAGAGATTGACTGCACCTGCTGCGTTGGATAGCAATACGTGGCTTACACCAAGCATCTTCATCACGCGCACGGGCATGACCACCTGGTGCATATCATAGCCCTCATAAAAGTGGAACCGACCCTGGCAGGCAAGCACCTTCTTACCGTTCAGATTGCCGTAAATGAGTCGTCCGAAGTGATACTCCACCGTGGCGATAGGGAAATTCGGAATCACATTATACGTAAATGATTTTTCCACTTCAATCTGGTCCGCAAGCTCATGCAGACCTGTTCCGAGTACGATTCCGATTTCCGGATGGGTAATTCCACGTGCCTTGAGCCACTCAACACTTTCCAAAAGTTCTTCCATATACCGTATTTGCTATTGAATGATTTCCCGGAATGTCTCCCACCGGGATAAGTCCGCTGCGGTATCTATATCCGAAGCAGGTGGCAAGGTAGCGAAGGAGAGACGCTCCGACCGGCAGCGCTCTACTGTGTCCGGCCAAACATGAGGAGTTGACCACGGAATATCAGCCATCAGGGCGGCCTGTGGACGCTGCATCCCGATCAGGTAATACCCGCCATCATGTGCCGGACCGAGCACCACATCATGTCGCTGTAATAAAGAAAAAGCGAGGTCCAGCAAGCCAGAGGAGATCGCCGGGCAATCCGAACCCATGAGTACGGTGTACCGGAAACCCAGCGCTTCGGCCCGTATAAATTCGCTCAGCATTCGTTCACCCAGGGTGTGCCCCACTTGCACATGTCCTTCCGGAAAGCCTTCGGTACAGCCTGCGCTGTCCCAGGCAATATCAGCTATGGCACCGGCACCGAGGCAGGCCTGCCATGAGGCAGCAAGAAGTGCGGCATGAACAACCAGAGCCTGGTCATCCCCCACTTCAGCAGCAAGACGGGTTTTCACCTTTCCCCTCACTGGCCGGCGGGTGAATAGCACAATGAGGCGCTCGTTCTTCAGCGACGCGGATGAATCCATCGTGACCATTCTTCGTTATATGGATGGATATTCTCCGTTGGACCGGAAGCATTCACCACCAGCCTTTGCTCATTGTACCAATTGAATATTCCTCCCCAAAGACTGGAAACACGGGAGAACCCTGCCTCCTGCATGCGCTCGGCAATCAAACTGCTGCGGTAGCCCACACTGCAGTACACCACGATGGGCTGATCACGCGGTAAGAGCCATACTCTGCGCAAATCAAAATCATTATACCCCACCCACGCCGCCCCTTCGAGATGGCTTACCTCGAATTCGGCACGTTCTCTTGCGTCGAGGAGGATTGGATGCAAGGCCTCCAGCTGGGAAGAAAAAACGACAGGTGACCGGCCTGCATTCATCTTTATCGCCATCCTGGAAAAGTTCTGCTGGCCAGCAAGCGCCGGCGAAAACAACAGCGAAAAAAAGAACAGAAAACGAGCCGGGGGCATGATCAGCAAAGTATTGATTCAAAGATACACCGGGCCATTTCATGCAAAGAGTGTGGTTGGTAATTCGTGTTAAGGCAACCTGGCGGCTGGTTCCTTCGTATTACCTTCGTTCGTATATGAAGGGAAATCTTTTAGCGCTGGTTCTGATCCTGTTTGCCTGGCCCTATGCGGCCACCGCACAGTCGTCAGCATCGGGCTATCAGATCCTGGACACACTCAGCACGGAGTATTATAACTCCATCTGGTGCATAAGCACTACGGATACTCTGGTCATGGCCACATTCGCTCCGGTGGATATTCAGACGGTAAGCAGGAACAGAGCCCGCAAACGCCAGTACGACCGGTTTCAGCAGAAGGTGGTAAAAGTGTATCCATACGCCCGGGCGGCGGGTGATATCATGAAAATGTATGATGCACTTTGTATGGCCGAGCCGGACGAAAAACGCAGGAAGGAGCTGCTCGACCGGGCAGAAGCGGAACTCAAGGTTCAGTTTGAAAAGGATCTCCGCAAGATGACCATCTCCGAAGGAATGATTCTGATCAAGCTGATTGACCGGGAAACCAGTTCCACAAGCTATGAATTGGTGAAAAGGCTGAGAGGAAAGTTCTCCGCATTCATGTGGCAAAGTGTGGCTCGGCTTTTTGGTCACAATCTCAGGGATGAATACGAGGCCGAGGGAGAGGATCTGTGGATTGAAACCATCGTGCTCCAGATTGAAGATGGAACCATCCCCGTGCAGCTGAAGTCCGTGGATCCCTTTGCACTGCGCTCTGAAGCGAAGCGCTGACCTATACCCGGAGACTTGCCGGAATCATGCAGGTCGCTTCTTCCTACATTTGGCCATGTACCTCATCCCGATGAAACCAATCATGGCTTTCCTTGCGCTATGCTTCGTGCACTTTCCGGTGACCGCACAATGGCAACTCCGCGCCGGAGCGGCTTACGGTATAGCCCTGAATACAGACCTGGTATTCTCGGATACGGGCCGCAGCCGCACCTTCCTTCCGGATGAGAAACTGTCGGGGTCCATGATTCTGGTGCCCTTTGGTTTTGGTGTTTCGACAGCAGGCCAGATGCTCGAGGCAGGCATTTCAGCGGCCTATTCCAATCAGGTGATTGAGGGCGATGGTTCTAAAAACCGCATCAACATGCTTGTGCCTGCAGCTTACCTCGACATGTACTTTCTCGATCTCTCACCCTGGATGATGGGCGGCTCAATTCAGGTGCGTTATACGGCATTCAACCTGCGGCGCATGTTTATCGGAAATTATGATGGTCAGCCGGGACCGGAGGTCTTCGATGCCGATATGCGATGGTCGGGTTTAGGTTATAAGATTGCACTCACCGGCAAGTATCAATTCAATGAAGAAGGCATCGCCTTTCAATTCAGCACGGGCTACGTTTTTGACAGCCGTCAGCTCCGCTCTCTGGAACTGGATGGTACTCCAGTGGCTTTTGATGATGGTCCAAACGGCAGCCGGTTGGCCATCGATGGTCTGGAGTTCCAGCTTGCGCTGCTCATTGCACTGGATAAACGCTGAGATTCCGCTCTGCTGGCCGGCTATTATGATCCAATGGCGTTTCTCACTTCATCAAGCGTTGCAGGACTGGAAGGAAAGCGCTGAATCTCGAAGCATGCCTTACCTGTTTCCCGAATGGGTTGCGAATTGATGGCTTCCTTGCCTACAAGCGAAACGGATTTGTCCGGATGAACCAGTACCAGATAATCTGTGTCAGCAGGACTGATGAACATGTTTCCAGGGTTGAGCCCGAATGCGTTGTGGTAGGTTACAACAGCGTTGGCAGAAACGGACACCAAATAAGCGGTTTCCACACGCACCAGCTCGCCCTTGTCGGTATAGGTCACAGAAGCCAGCACGGGGTCTTGCAAACGACTCATCTGGTCACAATTGAATATCCCGAATCCGGAGACAGACAGCATGCGATACACTCCATTGCCATCAGCAGGTCTGCCGGCCATAACACGCACGAAAGCCCGGCGTTTTTCATAGTACCGATCCATCCATTGCTCCGGAGTAAGCACACGCTCTTCATGATTCATGGATCTCCTGACTCGTTTATAGCATAGCTCATTTCGCCAGCGTGTATCGCGCACCGGAATACGGTCGCCTGCATTGAGATTTTTCAGAGCACGCTTCGCAAAGATTTTCTCACGCTTATGCAGTTGTCGCTCGTAGATGGGATACCGATCACCGAACTCCTTGATTTCCGCGCGGCGACCCGTTCCTGTAATTTTTGCAGGTTTAGCTTGTATGGCAACCAGTCCGGTGTCTGTCTTCAACTGGATTTCAACACCCTCGCCGGAAGGCGCGATCCGGATATCTGAATAGCCGTTGCGACCACCGTATTGCTTTCTGAACGAACGCAGGTCAGGCTGGTCCGGAAGAATCCAACGGGCGCCTCTGAAGGCGGTCATTTCCGGATGCAGATTGCGCACATAATCAATCTCAAAAACAAGCTGACGATCGGGGCCTGCACGTCGGATCTTCCGGATGCGGATCAGCTTATCGAGCCGACGCATCGAATCGCCCGCCTTCACCTTCACCATTTTCTCCTTTCGCTCCTTTCGCGTGTAGGTATAATCAGGACTATTAAACCGCTCGTCCAGCGGCGTAGGATCAGAGTACCGGTCAAGCCGGATAAGCTCCTTCTGAAATTTGGTCTCCGCTCTGGTCAGTCTGGGCAATTCCTCCTGGACTGGCGCGATCTCCTCTGGTGCTTGTCCTTCCTGCGTCCATTCACCGGTATCCTCATCAAGCTTCCAAAAAACGAACTCATCACCGGGAGAGGTGGAGGCAAAACGAATCTGGATATCCGTGTCTTCGCGAAGAAAGACTTCCTCCCCTTTAGCTGATGCCCGCAGTTCAAACATGCCAGCACTTCGAAAATAGGACATGCCTTGTTCGTCAGGAAAACTCATGGGAATGCCAGAGAAAATAAAGTCCACCGGATCGCGAAGTTCGGTGTATCGCAGGGTGACAGGTTCCTTCAAGAGCAACCCGTTCCGGTCAGTAAATGCATCTGCCGGAATAATCAACTGGGTGCCGTAACGACCACAGTTCACCACTGAGGCCTCATCCGGAGGTACCACAACCTCGCCTGCAGTTGGGTGAAGAGCTGGAACGGGCGGTGCGATATGTTGGTCCGGGCCAGACCTCATTGCGATTCCGGAATCACTCATCTGCAGATGTCTGAACCAACTGACCGGAGATGAGCGGTAACCCTCTGGGCTCTGAGTAGATGAACCCATTCCCGCACGGAGCTCAGTATCCTTGGGCAGCAGATACACGACCGGAAGCAGTTCTGACCTCTCCCACTTGCGGCGGATTTCTTCCATGTGCACGGTGCGACTGTAGTCATCTGGCAAAACAGGTGGCCATGGGGCGGAAGCATCCAGTGGGATTGCGGGCCCCACCAAGATAAGTGTATCAAACCCCTGGACGGTAGTGGGAACGAGTGGGGCCATTTGCGCCGATTGGATGCCAACGGCGAGGGTGCGCAGGTCAGGCATCGCTGCGCCCATTAGCAGCAGAGAGTCCACATCCAGCTCATCGGAGTGTGCGATCACGAGAGTACGAAGAGCTGGGAAAGACATCACCTCCTGAGGCACAAACTCCATCGTATGGCCGGTGAAACGCAGTTCGCTGAGCAGCGGAAATTGCCGAAGGCCGGAAAGGATCCGACGCATTCGCCGGTCACTGAAGGATCCCTCGAGAATCACAGTGCGCACATCTGCAGTTTGAACCGGATGTGTTTTAGTCGACCAAGTGTTGCGATCTTGCGCCCGGATGACCAGTTCGCTCTGCTGAGCTCGAGTCACCGCGGGAAATATACCCAGCACGCCCAGGCATGAACGGAGAATAAATTGCTTCAATGACATTCGTAAGTGTATTTGGGGACAAAGACGACAGCAAAACGTGAAACCATCGGTATTTCATATTTATTGTCAACCGGTCGCAGATTGTTGCAAACTGCCCGGGGTTGCTCTTTTGCTGTGGATGCTCTCAGCAGTGCCAGGTTATTCGCAAACACAGGATGCCGCCGCCTGGATCACTATGGACTTGCAATACAAGATCAGCAAGCGCCTTGATGCTTACACGAAAACTCAGGTGCGCATCAACGAGAACTTTACCCAGCCGCATTACACCTATCTCGATATGGGTGCTGAGTACGCACCTGGGAAGCGCTGGGCATTTGCCACCGGCGTGAGTTTCAACTTCAAGAATGAAGGAGACCGTGAGCGTGTACCCTACTGGTCATTCCGGCAGCAGTGGTATGGCAGCATCACCTATGATAAGCGTTTCGGTCAATGGCGCATAGCTAACCGGAACCAGCTTCAAAGTGATCTGGAAGACCAACGCAGCGCTGAAGGATCCTGGTTCTTCCGCAACAAAACTTCACTGCGCCGCGAAATCACAGACAAATGGTCGATACAGGCCTCGTGGGAAGGCTACCTCCGCATCGGTTATCGCCCGCCTGAAGAAGATTTTCTGCACCGCACGAGGTATGTGCTGGTAGTCAAACGGGACACCGGGAAGCAACAATCTCTCGACATCGGGTATATGCTGCAGCGGCAGATCCGCCGCAGTCAGCCTGATTACATCCACGCTTTGCTGGTGACGTGGACCAAGCGCTTCAAGTAGCAGATGCAATGCGTGATCCGAGCTCGATCACTTCCAGATTGCGCAATTTTCCTGCATCCACTTCAAATCGAAGTAAAGTGCGCACCTTATGGAAGCCATGCCTGCCGGCAGCCCCGGGATTCATGTACATGAAATGTCCGGAAGGATCGGTCTGCACAAGACACAGGTGAGAGTGTCCGCATACCAGCAATCCCGGTGGGTTTGACCGCAGTGCAGCTCTGATATGTGCGGCATAGTTGCCAGGCCTGCCGGCTATATGCGTAATCCATACGTCGAGGCCTTCACAATTCCATCGCTCGTGCTCCCTGGTTTCCCGACGAATCACCGCATCATCAATATTCCCATACACCGCGCGGGTTGGCTTGAACTGCCTGAGTCTGTCGAGTACCCCCAACGAACCAATGTCACCTGCGTGCCAGATTTCATCACACGTTGCAAAGTGCACCATGACCCGATCGTCGAGAAAGCCGTGAGTATCCGAGAGCAATCCGATACGCTTCATGGCGCAATGATACAGACTGTCCTCCTGGCCCTGTTAACAAAAGCCTGAGCAAGCCGAAACCACACTACAAGCCGCCGTTACATTTAGGCTCGAAACTTGCGTCAACACAGTCCGTATGACTCCTTCTATCCGCACAGCACTCCTATTCTGCGCACTCCTGCCGGGCATTTCCGGAGCGGTGTGGGCACAGCCAAATAAGGAATACTCCATACGCGACAAGAAGGCCATCAAGCTTTACGAAGAAGCTCTCGCCCACTACAATATGCGGGAAACCGGTTTGGCACTTCAACTACTCGAAGAAATCACCGCCACCAAACCCGAATTCCTGGAAGCCCAGTTCATGCTCGCACAGGTCTATGATGAAAGTGGGCAGACCAGCCGGGCTATTGCTCCCTTGAAAGCGGCGCTCAATACGAAGGCAGACTTTTATCCCGAAGGCTGGCTGATGCTGGCCGAGTGTTACTTCGCTGAAGGCAATTACGTGGAAGCAGAGCAGTCCGTATCTGCATACATGCCCTATCCTAAAAACGACAGGCGCATGGAGAAGCGGGCGCAGCTGATCCTCTCCAGTTGCATTTTTGCGAAACGTGCCATCGCTAACCCTGTTCCGTTTGAGCCGGTCAATATGGGCGAAGGGGTCAATACAGATCGCGATGAATACTACCCCTGCATCACGGCTGACCAAAACACCCTGCTCTTTACCCGTCTGGTGAAAGATGAGCGCGCATGGCAGGGCAAGCAGGAGGATTTTTTTATTTCCAGCCGCCAGGGTAGCCAGTGGCTTATGGCAGATCCCTTGCGAGAAATCAATACACCCCAAAATGAAGGTGCTCCTACACTCAGTGCGGATGGACAGACGCTGATCTTCACTGCATGTGAACTGGCGGATGGCTCGTGGGGAGGCTCGCGCCAGGGCGTAGGGAGTTGTGATCTTTTTTATTCCTACAAGACCGCCACGGGTTGGTCGGCACCCGGTAACCTCGGACAAGGCGTGAACACCGGATCCTGGGAAAGTCAGCCCAGTTATTCAGCCGACGGTCAAACGCTCTACTTCATTCGTGGAAAGCGCTCTGCACGAGGTCCTGTTGAACAGGATATTTATTACTGCTACCTGAATGACCAGGGGAAATGGAGCTCGCCACAGAAAGTTCCGGGAAGGGTGAACACCGACTTTCAGGAGGAGAGCGTCATGATTCATCCCGATGGCCGTACGCTATACTTCAGCAGTAACGGACATCCCGGTATGGGCGGACTCGATATCTACCGGAGCAGCATGCTCCCCGATGGCACATGGGATGCTCCGGTGAACCTGGGCTATCCGATCAATACCTTCAGAGATGAGAACTCACTTCAGGTAACGCGCGACGGCTCCATCGCACTCTTCGCCAGTGAACGCGACGGAGGCTATGGCGGTCTCGATCTGTATCAGTTTGAGCTGCATCCCGGTGCACGTCCACTGCCAGTCACTTACGTGCAGGGGGTAGTGCAGGACAAGCTGAGCTTCAAACGACTCGAAGCACATCTCGAGTTGATTGACCTCGAAAGCGGTAAAGTGATTACCCAATCTTACTCCGGTGCTTCCGACGGTAAGTTCCTGCTGTGTATTCCCAGCGGGCGGGACTATGCCCTCAATGTGAGCAAAGAGGGTTACCTCTTCCACAGCGAGAACTTCTCCCTGAAATCCTACACAGGACTCAAACCATACGAACTCGATGTGCGACTACAGAAGCTCAGGCCAGGTGCCCAGATCGTGCTCGAAAACGTCTTTTTCGAAACGAACAGCTTCGACCTGCGTTCTGAATCGAGGGTTGAACTCGACAAGCTCGTGGCCCTCCTCCAGGCCAATCCCGCAAGAAAAGTGGAAATTGGTGGCCATACCGATAATGTGGGCAGCGATGAAACCAACCGGCAGCTGTCCGACAACAGGGCCCGAAGTGTAGTGGAATACCTGATTTCCCGGGGTATTGATGCTGCGCGACTCACCCATAAGGGATATGGTGAAAGCCAACCCATAGCCGACAATGAATCCGAGGAAGGACGAGCCCGCAACCGGAGAACAGAGTTCAAGGTGACTGAATAGCATTCCGGTGATGCGATCTCAGGCTATGAAGAAGCTGACTCCCTTCACTCCCCTCCTGCTCCTGCTCGGTGTGGGAGCTCTGAGTGCTCTCCTTATGGCAGTTATTCCCGCGCGGGGCATTGGATCCGGAGCTTTCAGGATCCGGTTCAAGACACTCAGCAGCGTGCTCCATCCCGGCATGGAAGTGCAACCGCTGGACGTGGGGGCTTATCTCACTCGACTCGACTCTCTTCAATCCATCCGAGACAGCCTGCGCGATGCCAGCGGGAATATCATCGTGAAGCGCAGACAGGGCATTACCTCCATCCAATTTCGGAATGGCGACAGTTCACCGTTCTTTCCTTTTTTTGAAGCCCTTGACGCCGCTGCCGGTGGTCAATCATTCCATGTGCTCCATTACGGCGACTCGCAGATTGAAATGGACCGGATGACGGGCTTTCTCAGGGAGCAATGGCAGTCTGACTTCGGTGGCAGTGGCCCCGGACTGATCCCGCCTGTTCCTCTCACGCCACCCGGTAGCATGGGCCACCGGGCAAGCTCCAACTGGAAGCGCTATACGGCCTATGGATTTGATACAGGTAAGGTGGAGCACAACCGGTATGGCGTTCTGTGCTCCTTTGGCCGTTTCAGTGACTACCGTCTGGCTTCATCCATTCAGCCCTCCGACACCTTGATCGGCTGGATTGAACTATCTCCCTCCAACACAGCCAAACAACGAGCGAGGCAGTACTCTTCCGGCACTGTTTACTTCGGATATCATCAGTATCCGGTTGAGATCCGAATACTGGCCGACGATAGCCTGATCAGCCGGGAAATACACGACCCCAGCGGACAGATTATCCGCCATACGTTCCGCACCGCTTCAACACGTCTGCTGCGCATCGAGTTTCGCGGCCCCGACAGCCCGGATGTGCACGCCATCCTGCTGGAAGGTGAGCCAGGTGTACGAGTAGACAACATCGCCCTGCGCGGCAGCAATGGAAACATTTTCCGGCGACTTGATCCTCGCGACATTTCCACGGAATACGCAGACCTTAAACCCCGGCTGATCATCATGCAATTTGGCGGAAACTCGGTGCCCTATGTCACAACCAGGCAACAAGCTGAGCAATACGCCTCATTCTTCGGGAGCCAGATCAAAATGCTGCGGCGGCTTGCCCCCGAAGCGGCCTTTCTGGTAATTGGACCATCTGACATGAGCACCCGTGTGGATGGAAACTATGTTACGTGGCCTGGGCTTGAGTTCGTGCGCGATGCCATGCGCGAAACTGCTTTTGAGGAGGGATGTGGATTCTGGGACATGTATGAAGTTATGGGAGGAAACCAATCCATGGTGTCATGGGTGGCGAGTGACCCACCTTATGCCGGACCAGACCACACGCATTTTACTCCATTGGGTGCGCGCAAGATGGCCGAACTCCTGCACCGGGCCATCGATATTGAATACGAAGCGTGGAAAGCAGGAAGAACTGCGGCTTTCAAAGAGCCCGATGCCGCTCTGAAGTAGGCATCAGACTCAGCGACGCGCCCTCAGGTTCAGCGTCACATAGAACACATCATCAATGGCCTGATCGCCCAGGTCGCCAAAGAACTTACCGGAACGGAACCGAATCCCATACTGAGTCCGGTCAATGGCCAGGGTACCTGAGATGACCAGCTCATCCGGTGAGGCTTGCGCCAGCACAACAGCCATGGTCTGGTCTTTATCCACACCCCGGATGGTGAGTGAGCCGGTGAGTTCATATGAACGTTTTCCAACGGCGCGGGAACGCACTAACGTGAAAACCGCCTCTGGATAGCTGGACACCTGAAAGAAATCCTCACTTCGCAGATGCCCTTCAAGCTTGGCGCGGTCTTCACCCTTCAGATCAGTCACGCCAATAGAGGTGAGGTCCATCACCAATTCACCGGCTTCGATATCATCCCCTTGTATGACAACAAAACCTGATTTCACCCGGATTGATCCCTCATGCGTTCCGGTAACCTTCGATGCCCGCCACAACGCTTTTGAAGTCTCCGGAGAGAAGAAATACTTTCCGGACGTCAATCCGGCACCACCAGCCACCGCAGTATCTAAGGAGCCTATGTGAACAGATGAAGTGTCCGTACCCGCTCGGCGGGCAGCCAGACATTTGTCAAATGAACGGGCGAATTCAGGATCAGCGAGGATAGCCGAATCACAGGAGGCCGTGAGCAGCGAGTCACTCAATCCGCCGAACCGATGGTCAGCGCAAGCACACGGATCTGCAGTCGTTGCTTTCCTTCCGCAACTGGCGACGGCGATCAGAATGAGCGAGGCCGTGATGACTGCTGACCCATGCCGCGTCATTTCGAAACGGCCGTCCTCAGTTCAATGGCCTCTTCCTCCGTAAGCTGCCTCATTTCTTTATCCTGGAGCATCTCGGTTTCCCCAGCCGAGTTTACTGAATACCTCGTGGTCAAAACCACAAAGCTTCCCCGGGTTTCAGTAGGGTAGAATGCCTCCGACATGATAAGCTGACCTTTTTCGTCTTTCTGAACTTTCGAGATCACACCAGCCTCATCCATCTCGTAAGAAATGTTCACTGATGAACGATCACCTCCGGAATGGTCAACCTGACTGGCGTGCTCGCCCAGTAGCGGAGCCAGCGTGAGGCCCACAAGACAAGTCAGCTTGATCAGAATATTCATTGAAGGCCCAGAGGTATCCTTGAACGGATCACCAACAGTATCACCAACTACTGCTGCCTTATGCGGATCTGATTTCTTGTAGAACGTCTGGCCGTTGATTTCAACGCCTTTCTCGAAGGACTTCTTGGCATTGTCCCATGCACCGCCTGCATTGTTCTGGAAGATAGCCCAGAGTACGCCGCTCACGGTAACACCAGCCATGTATGCACCCAGTGCCTCTGCACCCATGACAAGGCCCACGATAATCGGCGTGACGATGGTGATAACACCGGGCAACAGCATTTCACGCAGTGCCGCTTTAGTTGATATTTCTACGCAACGACCATACTCTGGAGTTGCCTTTCCTTCCATGATGCCTGGAATTTCGCGGAACTGACGGCGCACTTCATTCACCATATCCATCGCAGCCTTGCCCACTGAGTTCATGGCCAAAGCCGAGAACACCACCGGAATCATCCCTCCGATGAACAATGCTGCGAGAACCTTCGCCTCGAAGATGTTGATACCGTTGATGCCTGTGAAGGTGACGTAGGCCGCGAAGAGTGCCAGTGCGGTCAATGCGGCGGAAGCAATAGCAAAGCCTTTTCCGATGGCTGCAGTCGTATTGCCAACGGAATCGAGGATGTCTGTTTTCTCGCGCACTTCAGCGGGGAGTTCGCTCATTTCAGCCACACCGCCGGCGTTGTCGGCGATCGGTCCGAAGGCATCAATGGCAAGCTGCATAGCCGTGTTGGCCATCATCGCGGAAGCAGCAATACCCACCCCATAGAAGCCAGCGAAGGCGTAGGCGCCCCAGATCGCTCCAGCGAAGAGAATCACCGGAAAAGCGGTCGACAGCATTCCGGTGCCAAGTCCGGCAATGATATTGGTGGCAGCACCTGTAGCTGATTTCTGAACGATGCCCAGCACCGGCTTTTTTCCAAGACCGGTGTAGTATTCGGTGATAAACGAAATGGCCGCACCCACGAACATACCGATGACCACGGCCCAGAACACGTTGGTGCTGGAGGTTGTGGTCATGGACTTCGCACCGGATGCGAATACCTCCATGGTCATTTCGGCGGGCAGCATCCATTCAATCAGAAAATAAGAGGCGAATAGAGAGATAACAATGGACAGCCAGTTTCCGATGTTGAGCGCACCTTGCACAGTATTGGTATCGGCCTTCGCATTGTCTTTCACATGCACAAAGTAGCTGGATACAATCGAGGCCAGAAGACCTACAGCTGCGATCGACAGCGGAAGCAAAATAGGCCCCATACCGTCCATGGGGATGCCTTCCAGACTGCCGCCACCACCGATAAAGTCGCGGATCACATAGTTTCCGAGCACCATGGACGCGAGCACTGTGGCGACGTATGAACCGAAGAGATCGGCGCCCATACCGGCTACATCACCAACGTTGTCACCCACATTATCGGCAATCGTTGCCGGATTCCGGGGATCGTCCTCCGGAATACCTGCCTCCACCTTGCCCACGAGGTCAGCGCCTACGTCAGCTGCCTTGGTGTAAATTCCTCCACCCACCCGGGCAAACAGAGCGATGGACTCTGCGCCCACTGAGAACCCTGCAAGAACTTCCAGCACCTGAGTCATGGCATCAGTAGAGCCGTTAGCCATACTTCCGTCCATAAAGAAGATAAAGAACAGAATGAACAACATACTCAAACCGAGGACAGCGAGAGATGCCACTCCAAGTCCCATCACCGTGCCGCCGGTAAAGGATACCTTGAGCGCCTTGGACAGCGAGGTGCGGGCAGCTTCTGTTGTGCGCACATTGGCTTTGGTTGCAATGCGCATACCGATAAATCCAGCAATGGCACTAAAAAGACATCCGAGCACAAACGCTACCACGATGAGATAATGCGATGTCTTGACCTGCGTGGAAAGGAAGCCAAGCGCTGTGCCGGCCAGAACCACGTAAATGGCCAGAATGCGGTATTCGGCTTTCAGGAAGGCCATAGCACCTTCGGCTACGTAGCCGGCGATCTGCTGCATCCGCTCGTTACCAGCAGGCTGAGCAGAAACCCAACGGGATTTGATCACCATGACCAGCAGCCCGATCAGTCCGAGAGCCGGTACGATATACATAAGGTTGTTCATAGAATAAAGGATGAGTTGATCAGGTTTGGTTTGGTCCGAAAAAGCGGCCGCAAATATAGTCAGGGATACCTGTGCTCAGCCGCAAAGCGGGTTCAGGTCATCCGGATACCGGCAGGTTGTGCACCTTGACCACAGCCGTTCAAAGGCGATACAAGACCTCCTTGGTCGTGCGCACCACATCAGCTACCTGCGGGAGTGCCGCATCAATCAGGGTCGTGGCAAAAGCAAAAGGTGTATCACTCTGGGTCAGGCGGCGCACTGGTGCATCCAGGTAGTCGAACGCATGACGCTGGACCCGATAGGCGATTTCGGTGGAAATGCTGGCCACGGGCCATGACTCCTCAACGATGATGAGCCGGTTGGTTTTCTTGACTGACTGAACAATGGTGTCGATATCCAGCGGACGTATGGTCCTCAGGTCAATGACTTCCGCATGAATTCCCTCCTTCGCCAACTCTTCCGCGCCGGCGAGTACGGTCTTCATGATTTTGCCAAAAGAAACGAGGGTGACATCAGTCCCCTCCCGCTTCACATCGGCCACACCGATCGGGATGATGTACTCACCATCGGGAACCATTCCCTTATCACCGTACATTTTTTCAGATTCCATGAAAACCACGGGATCATGGTCACGGATAGCCGCCTTCAGCAGGCCTTTCGCGTCATAGGGATTGGAAGGAGTGATCACCTTGAGGCCTGGTACGTGGCCATAGAATGCTTCGAAGCTCTGGCTGTGAGTGGCGGCTAGTTGTCCGGCTTGTCCGTTCGGGCCGCGGAATACGATGGGCACGGAGAATTGACCTCCGCTCATCTGAAGCATCTTGGCTGCTGAGTTGATGATCTGGTCAGCCGCCAGAATGGCGAAGTTCCAGGTCATGAACTCCACGATAGGACGCAGCCCGTTCATGGCTGCTCCCACCGCAATACCGGAAAAGCCAAGCTCCGCAATAGGTGTATCAATCACCCGGCGCGGACCGAACTCATCAAGCATGCCCTTGGACGCTTTGTAGGCGCCATTGTACTCGGCCACTTCCTCACCCAGCAGGAATACGCGCTCATCACGCCGCATTTCCTCGCTCATGGCTTCACAGATGGCTTCCCGGAATTGAATTTCTCTCATGGTATGGTTGTGTAGCGGCGCGAAAATACACCTCCGGGCTGCAAACAGAAAACACAGCCTGTCTGTTATTACCTTTGCGGCCCCGAAATTGAACTGAATTTCAGACTCCATGAAGATCCTTGTGTGTGTAAGTAAAGCGCCGGATACCACGTCGCGCATTGCCTTTAATGCTGATCAGACGGCATTTGACGAGAACGGCGTCCAGTTCATTGTCAATCCCTATGATGAATGGTATGGCCTTGTGCGTGCGCTCGAACTGAAGGAAACACTGGGCGGAACGGTCACCACGATCTCCGTGGGCGGCGCTGACTACGAGCCTGTCATCCGCAAGGCTCTCGCCATAGGAGCCGATGATGCTGTGCGAGTAGATGCCCCTGAAAGTGATGCACTTTATGTGGCCAGCCAAATCGCAGCCTATGCCCGCGGCAAGGGTTTCGATATCATCCTGTGTGGTAAGGAAACCATCAGCTTCAATGGATCTGTAGTTCCGGGCATGGTTGCAGAGCTTCTCGATCTTCCTTATGTACCGCTGGCGACTAAGCTGGATATCGATGGACAATCGGCCGTGCTCGAGCGCGAAGTATCAGGGGGAGTGGAAGTGATTGAAGCGAAGCTCCCTGTAGTCATTAGTGCTGCCAAGGGCATGGCCGAGCAGCGCATTCCCAATATGCGAGGCATCATGGCTGCACGCACCAAGCCGCTGGAAACGGTGGCGGCGGCCGACGCCTCCGTGACCACCGCCATCAAGGCCTACAGCATGCCTCCAGCTAAGGGTGCATGCCGGTATATAGAACCCGAGCAGGCGGGAGATCTCATCCGCATCCTGCACGAAGAAGCAAAGGTGATTTAATCATTTTCAACCGAACCTATCCCCATGGCCATACTTGTTTTCGCCGACCAGCATAACGGAACATTTCCCAAGAGCAGCCTCGAAGCTGTGAGCTATGCCGCGCGGTTAGCTCAAACCACCGGAACCACATGCACAGCACTGACCACCGGTCCTGTTGAGGGTGATGGCGGACTGGGTCAGGCAGGAGCATCACGCCTGCTGGTGACCGATCTGAAAGGTCAGGATTCGCAACAACTGACCCGACTGGTGCTCGCTGCTGCCGAGAAAGAAGCTGCACACATCATCATATTCTCTCACGACCTCATGGGTAAGCTTGTTGCGCCCCGCGTAGCGGCACGCCTCGGTGCCGGCATGGTATCAGGTGCTACGGCTCTGCCCGATGTATCATCCGGTTTCGTGGTTCGCCGCAACGTATTCTCTGGAAAGGCCATCGCCGATATCCGCGTAGATACCGAAAAGAAAGTCATCACAGTCACCCCCAACTCTGTGGGGATAGTCATGACAGGTGGCGCGGCTCAAGTGGAATCCTTCTCCGCTGATCTGGGAGAGGCCCGCACGCATGTGCGTGAAACTCGCACGGAATCCAATGAGCATGGTATACCTCTTCCGGAAGCTGATCTGGTGGTGAGTGCCGGACGAGGGCTGAAGGGGCCGGAACACTGGGGCATCATCGAGGAGCTTGCGCGTGAACTGGGGGCTGCCACGGCCTGCTCGAGGCCTGTATCCGATATCGGCTGGCGCCCTCACCACGAGCACGTCGGACAAACCGGCATCACCATTCGTCCGAACCTGTACATCGCAATAGGCATAAGCGGAGCGATCCAGCACCTCGCGGGTGTCAACGGAAGTAAGACCATCGTGGTGGTGAATAAGGATCCGGAGGCCCCCTTCTTCAAAGCCGCTGACTATGGCATCGTGGGTGATGCCTTTGAAGTCATACCCCGTCTGATTGAGGCCGCGCGTCAATTCAAGTCCGCCAGGTAAGTTCCTGAAATCCTTCGCCTGCGTATATTCGTTAGACGCTATGCCTGAGAAAACCAGCCAGCGGTCATGAGCCAAAAAACCGAACTCCAGATTGCCGATATCGCCCCGAGCGGGAGCACTAGTGGTGCCTATGCCCTGGTGCTTTCTGAGGTGAACGGCAACCGGCGCCTTCCCATCGTGATCGGTGGTCCCGAGGCTCAGGCCATCGCTATAGAACTCGAGAAGATGGCCCCGAGCCGTCCCCTCACCCATGATCTTTTTCGCACCCTCTGCAACTCCTTCAGCATAGTCGTGAATGAGGTACTGATCTACAACCTCAACGAGGGTATATTCTATGCCCGCATTACCTGTACGCTGGATGGACGCAGCGTGGAGATTGACGCCCGCACCAGTGATGCGGTGGCCATTGCCGTGCGGTTCAATTGCCCGATTTACTGCCTCGAATTCATCCTGCAGCAAGCCGGAGTGAGTTCTGAAGATGTGAGCGATGATCTTCCCATGGAGGAGCCCGATCTTGATCTCGAAGAAGCGATAGCGGAGTCCGAGACCGAATCGATGTCGCTGGATGATTTGCAGCGACAACTCGAGCAAGCACTCGACCGGGAAGACTATGAGCGGGCTTCCCGCATCCGCGATGAGATCAATCGCCGTAAATCCTGACTTCAACATGCTCCATTTACCAGGCTTTGTTCAAGCCCCGGTGGAATACGCCTTACTCTGCCTACTTTGCGCAACCAAAACCTAACCACTACCTATGGATATCCTCAGGGCGCTGATTGGCATTGCCTTCCTCGTCGGAGTCGGATGGCTCTTCTCCTCTGACCGCAAGCATATTCCGTGGGCGCTCGTGCTCAAGGGAATAGGCCTCCAGATTGTGCTCGCCCTGCTCATCCTGAAGGTTCCTTTTGTAGAAGATGTGTTCGATGTGATCGCCCGCGCCTTTGTACGGGTCACCTCCTTTGCAGGCAATGGCGTGGACTTTTTACTCGGTGCCTTCGTGGATGGCAAGGTGGATGGTGCTTTCATGAACTTTGCCTTTCGCGTATTGCCAACGGTGATCTTCTTTTCCGCGCTGATGTCGCTTCTCTATTATCTGGGACTTCTGCAATGGGTTGTGAAGGGATTTGCATGGATCATGAAGCATACGCTGAAAGTTTCCGGCGCGGAAAGTCTTGCAGCGGCGGGTAATGTATTTCTCGGACAAACCGAAGCACCGCTTCTCGTCAGGCCTTATCTGGAGCGGATGACCCGATCGGAGATTCTGTGTCTCATGACAGGCGGTATGGCCACCATTGCAGGCGGTGTGATGGCAGCATACATCAAGTTCCTCGGAGGTGGGGATCCCGTCAAGGAAATCCTCTTTGCCAAGCACCTGCTTACGGCCAGCATCATGTCGGCCCCCGCCGCCATTGTAGCAGCCAAGATGCTTATGCCCGAGCGCGAAGAATTCAACCATTCTCTGGATATTTCACGAGACCGGATTGGGGCGAATGTACTGGAAGCGGTGGCCAATGGTACGCAGGACGGATTGCGCCTGGCGGTCAACGTGGGTGCCATGCTCCTCGTGTTCACCGCTTTCATCTACTTCCTCAATTACCTCCTGCTCAAGGCCGGAAGCATCGGCGGGCTCAATGAGATGATCATAGCCAACACCCCCTTCAAAGACGGCCTTTCATTCCAGATGATCCTCGGATATGTCTTCTCTCCTGTCGCCTGGCTTATCGGTGTACCATCAGCCGACATTATGCTCGTAGGACAGCTCCTGGGAGAAAAGACCATCCTGAATGAGTTCTTTGCCTACACCACACTGGGGGAAATGAAGGCATCAGGAAAGTTGCTCAATGAGAAATCCATCATCATCGCCACCTACGCCCTGTGTGGTTTTTCCAACTTTGCTTCCATTGGTATCCAGATCGGTGGTATCGGAACTCTCGTGCCCTCCCGCAGAGCGCTGCTCTCGCAATTGGGTGTGAAGGCACTGATCGGTGGAACCATGGCTTGCCTCTTCACTGCTGCCATTGTGGGGATGTTCCTGTGATGCAGCCGCGCTCCCTTCGGATATTTGAACCCAAAACCCGAAATCATGCTACATGTAGGAATCATCATGGGCAGCAAGAGTGACATGCCGGTGATGGAAGAGGCCGCGACTGTGCTGGAAGCCCTGAGAGTGAGTTATGAGATGGATATCGTGAGTGCGCACCGGACTCCGGAGCTCATGTTTGACTACGCCCGATCGGCCGCAGGCCGTGGGCTGAAGGTGATTATCGCCGGGGCAGGCGGAGCAGCACACCTGCCCGGGATGACGGCCTCCCTCACACCGCTGCCCGTGATCGGAGTGCCCATTCAATCTTCCAACTCCATCGATGGCTGGGACAGTATCCTGAGTATCCTGCAGATGCCTGCGGGCGTGCCGGTGGCTACCGTAGCCCTCAACGGAGCGCGTAATGCAGGCATCCTCGCTGCACAAATCGTGGCAGCGTCAGACCCGGCATTGCTCCAGCGCATCCAGACCTTTAAGGATGAGCTGCGACTGAAGGTGATGGCCTCCCGAAATGCCGGTGCTTAGATATCAACCCTGAACATACCTGTTGCTCCATGATGACTTTTGATACCCGCGATCTGCCCGTTGCCCGCCTCCATCAGATCCTGCTGGGCGCCGTGGCCCCCCGACCCATTGCCTTTGCGAGCACGGTAGATGAAGATGGCAGACCCAATCTGGCGCCATTCAGCTTCTTCAATGTATTCAGCGCCAATCCGCCCATACTTGTGTTCTCTCCTGCCCGCCGCGGGCGCGACAACACCACTAAGGATACCTACGAAAATGTGAAGCGTGTGCCTGAGTGTGTCATCAATATCGTGAACTATGACATGGTCCAGCAGATGTCGCTGGCCAGCACAGAATACCCAACCGGAGTAAATGAGTTCATCAAATCGGGACTCACGCCTTTGGCTTCCGAGGTGGTTCGGCCCTTCCGGGTGGCTGAGAGCCCGGTGCAGATGGAGTGCAGGGTGAATGAGATCATGGAGCTTGGACCGGGAGGCGGTGCAGGCAACCTCGTGGTATGTGAAGTCATGCGCATTCATGTCCAGGAGGACGTACTGGATGCCGATGGCCGCATTGATCCCGTAAAGGTGGATCAGGTATCCCGCATGGGAGGAATGTGGTACAGCAGGGCAAGGCAGGGATTGTTTGAACTCAGACAACCCAGCACGGAACTCGGAATCGGATTTGATGGATTGCCGGCTGATATCCGGCAATCGCGCATCCTGACTGGCAATCAGTTGGCTCAGCTGGCTTCAGTGACCGCCTTGCCCGATGAGACCTCGGTAAATGAATACAAACTCACCGAGCTGGCCGACGTCTTCATGGAATATGGAGACCGTCCGCATGAACTGGAGCAATGGCTTCACAGACGCGCAGCCGAACTCCTGGAAGAAAAGCGCATAGATGATGCATGGAAAACACTCCTCACGTTCAATAACTGACCAAGAGGTCGTAGAATTGCACTATGGAATTGACCGGAACACTAAAAGAAATTTTCGATGAACGTCAGCCGACGCCGACGTTCCGAGTAAGAGAATTTGTTGTCACAACGGAAGACCGCTATCCGCAACATATCCTGCTGCAGCTGGTCAATGAGAAGATTGAACTGCTCGGCGGATACCAGAAGGGGGAGCGCGTTCGGGTATCGTTCGACCTTCGCGGTCGTGAGGGCAACGCAGGTCGCTACTACAACAGCCTGAACGCATGGAAGATTGAGCGCGATGGCGGATCTGCCGCTTCTGCGTCCGGTCAGTCATCAACGCCCGCCTATCAGGGTGGAACATCTGGTGCTCCTCAGCCGCCTGTAGCGCCTCCCGATCCCGCAGATGCGGATCTCCCCTTCTGATACCTGACTGGAATTCCGGGTGTTCGTGCACTGTTTCTCCTGAATGGTTCCGGATGGTAGTGCATGGAGCTGGTGCATGAGCAGCTGGCTTAACGCTTGTCATCATTCCCTGAGGCTGGCCCCGGGGAATGCTTGTCGAAATGCTTCATATACCGGATGCCATTGGAGACATAATAAGGATCGTGGGTTTGGGAACGCCCGCTGAGAGGAAAGCGCTTGCCGGTATTGTGGTAGTGGAATGCATCCTTGAATTTCTTACGGCGGACGAAGTGGCCATATTCCCCGCTGATCCACCGCACGCCAATTTCAGCGGACGTCTCCTCATCTACCAGATCTTCTACCTGAACACCGAGCGGAATAGCTTTGTAGCCCATGAGCTGAAAGGGGCCCCATGAAGTTGCCAGTTTGCGCAACTCGCTATCGTCCAAGCCCAGCACATCAGCAGTACGGACGTTCTCATAGCGGTCGCGCTTGCCCGTTTGCAGATGTTTCAGGCGACTGAACACATGCCCTTCGAAACGATGACCAGCCGGCTTGTTGCCCTCACATTCCAGCACGATGAGAGCCATGAGATAGGAATAGGATAAATCGTATTCTGTGGCCAACACAGCGATTTCGTCGGCGTAATTGTGCTCGCACCACTCGAGGTCACTCACACCAGCCGGCCGCGGGTCTGCCGGAAGGGTCATACCAAGCCAATCACGGATCTGCCCGGCTACTTCATACCGGAAATAATAAAGCAGCAGTATTGGAGCCATCACGATGGCCATCCTGATGATGAACTTCTTTCCGTAACCAGAGCGGGGGTACGCTGCCATGAGTCAAAGGTAAAAGAGCGGGGATATGCATGTAAATTCGGTGCGGCCAATTACCAGCCCATGCCCGCCAATAAATACGCCCTGCTCCGCTACCGTGTGATTGACCGATGCCTCAATGACCGCAGACAGCCGTATCCTTCACGTGAGTATCTGCGGGAGGCATGTGAAGAAGCCCTGTACGGTCTGGGAAGCGCCCGCATCAGTTTGAGCACTGTTGATAAGGATATCCGCGCAATGCGGGAGGAAGAAGAACTGGGCTATCATGCACCTATTGCCTTTGACCGCGAAAACGGCGGCTATTTCTACACCGAAGAAGGCTATTCCATCAGCCAGCTCGCCCTGGGAGAAGAAGACCTCGAGGCCCTGCGCTTTGCTGCAGCCATCCTGCGCCAGTTCAGGGATATCCCGATGCTCGAGACTTACCAGAATGCGGTGGACAAAATTTCCAGCCGGCTGATGATCTCTCCGCGGCCGGATGACGACAGTCTGGGCCGCTTCATTCAATTTGAGCAAAGCACAACCAGTGGCGGATATGAATATCTGGGGCCGCTGCTTTCGATGATCCGGCATCAGTTGCAATGCCAGGTAGTGTACCGCAGCTTCCGGGATGATGTGGAGAAGAGCTATCTCGTGTACCCCCTGTTGCTGAAGGAATATAGTAACCGGTGGTACCTCGTGGCCCATGTTCCGGAGCGTTCGGGCAGACTCACCTTCGGACTGGAGCGGATGCTTTCCATCCGCGGTCTGGAGGAAGGGTTTGAGCGGCCGGCCGATTTTGACCCGGAGCATTTCTTCCAGCACAGTATCGGGATTACGGAGACCAAGGCCCCGCCGGAAACGGTTGTGCTTCGGTGCAGACCGGTTGCAGGACGGCTGCTTAAAACGCAGCCCTTTCATTCCTCGCAGGAAGTGTTAGAGGAAACCGATGCTCATATCCGACTGAGGTTCACAGCCATTCCATCGCCAGAACTATACGCCCGAATCCTCTCTTTTGGAAGCGGAGTTCAGGTAGAATCTCCGCCCGCAATGGCCGAATATATCCGCAAAGAGTGGCAGGAAGCCCTGGAACAGAACTCATGAATCCTTCATTTTCAATACATTAAACAATTTTGCAAATTTTTTTTGCATTTTGTAAATAGGTTACAATCTGCTGTTGCACCTTTGGATCACCAAACTGATCAAAGCAACAGCCATGATGACCCTTTCAGAAGTACGCCGCCACATTGACTCCTTCTCCCGGCCGAATGGTTACAACCCCTACGCCTGGAATGTTACGAAGAAGCTGGCCATGGAAGTCTGGGACAGCTACCTCCACAATCGCCCGTTCCGTCGTCCTGTCAACTACCTGTGCAAGGAATTTTATCAGATGATTCAGCGCCCGGATGGCGAGTACATCCTCCCGCGCAGTTCCTTTCGCATGTTGAGTTAATGCGGTTGACCTGTGCCGCCGGGGTTTGTTGACTTGGCCCCGGCGGGCCTACACAGGGATGTTGAACAAATACTTTTAATTAAATGACCTAACAAACTTAAAAAGAAAGACTAAAAAATCTATAATTAGCCTTTTAGCGCCCCGGTGGACCAATGAGCGTGGTGGGTCTGCCGGGGTTAGCTTTTTTATATATCCCCGTTCGCTTGTTCATTTCTTCTGTTCTGGCTTCGGGAGAAGTCCGGTTTAATCTCGTTGCTTTAGATGCAACTAAACATTGTTTATGTTCGTTTAATCACTGTTTAGCTCGAATTTATCGTTAAGAAATGATGATTAGTCGAAAAAAGGCAGTATGTTTGGCTCTCGTTGACGGAACAGAACGTATGACCACACGGATCAGCACTCCCCTCCTCGACATCCAGTTAGCCTACCGGACCGCCCTTGAGGCCCGGATAACCGGACAGGATGATCAGTCTGTTATCGTGGCTCATTTCGGGGAATTCAACCAGGCCAAAAACGAACATCTCCTGCGCATTTCCGAAAGCGCCATCATGGAACAAGGCGATAAGCGCCAGTCCATGAGGCGGGTATACAGTGTATTGGTGGAAATCCTCCAGAATATGGCCATACACGCCACCCGCGACCGCGATAACCGCATGTACGGGTACTTCATCCTCACCCGGACCAACAGCCACTATACAATCGACTGCGGCAACCTGACCCTGCAAGCAGAAAGGCAAGGTCTTGCGCGACGCATTGAGCAGTTAAATACCCTGGATCCCGCCCAACTGCGCAAGGCCTATGTGGATACACTCTGCGACGAGGATTTCACGGATAAGGGCGGCGCCGGACTGGGCCTCCTGACCATAGGCAAGCGCGCATCAGCACCCATCGAATTCCGGATTGACCCGCTCGAAAGACCATTTGCCTACTTCCACATGGCCGTGGTTTTGGAAAATGCATGAGGCCTGCACTTCAACTTTCTGGCACCGCTTTTTTCCTCGCATGCTTGATGGCCTGTCATTCTCCCCGCAGGCAACCTGTCAATGCATTCTCCGACCCCCGGATTGTTGAGATTTTCGACTGGACAGAAAAGCGCAAAGAAAAAGCCCTTTTGACATGTCTCAGCGATTCGTACGCCCATTATAGAGAACTGGCCTGCCTCGGATTGGCCACCATTCAGGACACTGCATCTTGTCCACACCTGATCCGTTTGCTCGACGACCCTCATCAGGAGGCCCGTGGAGGTGCCCTTTATGCGATCGGCCAATGTGGATGTACTCAGGGCATTTATTCCTTGCTTGATTATTTGAAGAACTCCGCGCTGGAAACCCGGTCTCCGGAGGTGTTCCAGGCACTCGCGCATGTATGTCCTCCATTTGAAGATGATAGAGCGTATTCCAGTGTTCAAAGGGACATCCTTCTTGAACTCGCTAATGCCCGCCTCTTAACGGAAAAGGATTTCTGTGAATGGGGACGAGCGGTGTGCTTGCTGAACCGCAAAGGATGCGACTGGCGGGAACTGCACGCCGCCATTCCCTACCACCTTCAGTATGCCGGACCGCAGTCGCGCATTGTACTCGCGTACGCCTTATCCACCGCACCCTATCCATGGGCTGCGGAAAATGAGAAATACTTCATGAGTTGGCTCAAAACAGAGCGCTACGATCAGGTGCGCATACCCCTGATGAAGCTGCTCGGGCAACTCGACTCAGAAGATGCGGAGAAGCGTCTTGTGGCCTATGCCATGCTCCAACCCGTCCACGAGCCCCTTGCCATTGCCGCTGTGAGAGCGCTCGGTTCGGTCTCTATCCTCCACCCGGATATACTCCTTCCTCTTGCCGGTCACCCCTCTGATTTCGTACTGGAAGAATTTTACCGGACATTGGCCAGCCGATCCCGGCCCGTCTGGGATGATTCATTCGTTCCTCCCGCTCGCCGGAGCATTGCTGCTGAGGCTGAAATGCATAAGCTGCGGTTTCTCGCAGGCCATGATCCATCGTCCAATGAGCTGCTTGCGCTGCTCGGAAATGCGAAGGATACTTACGACAAGGTTGCCGTGATCCGCGCTATGGTGGTCAATCAGGAATTCATGCCGCTCCTTCGCGACGAGTATATACTACCTGATCGGCCTTCTGCTATTCGCAGCGGAGCCACTGAAGCTCTCCTGGAAATGCATGCTGCATTCGCCTCACGGGAGGATTTTATCGCGAACTATGTGCTGCCTCTTTGGCGCACCCACGAGCCGGGAGTGCAAACAGTGCTGGCTGCATGGATTGCTGCCCATCCCGCTGAAGCAGCCCGCAATGAAGCATTGCTGGAACTCATGTCGGCTACGTTAAAGTCACTTCCTCTGCCCCTGCTGCTGGAAACCTACAATGAAGTGGCTGCCGCGCTCACTGCCTGCGGTATTCCAACAGAAAAGGCACCCCTTGCAGGGTACCGCGCTACCGACTGGGAGCTCATCCAGAGCATTCCACAAAATCAGGAAGTTGAAATAGAAACAACGAAGGGTGTATTTACGGTTGCTCTTGATGTAAACCTCAACCCAGTGAGTGCCGCGCAGTTCATTCGCCTGGTGCGGGAGGGCTTTTACCATGGAAAGTACTTTCACCGTGTGGTACCCAATTTTGTGATTCAGGCCGGATGTCCAAAAGGGGATGGTACCGGAGGACTGAATCAAATGATTCGCTCTGAGTTTTTCAGCCATTCCTATGATACCGGCGCCCTGGGTCTGGCCTCTGCAGGAAAAGACACGGAAAGTTGCCAGTGGTTCGTGACTCATGTGCCCACTTACTGGCTGGAAGGACGATACACGCAATTTGGCCGTGTTATCCGAGGGATGGAAGTCGTGCAGACTATTCGTATGGGCGATCAGATCTTTTCTACGCGTGAAGTAAGCCCGACGGATTAATCCGGCGATCATGTCTTCTGCTTCTCCCGTCTCGCAGCGGGAAACAGAATATTATTCAGGATCAGACGGTAACCGGGGGAATTGGGAAACAGATTGAGATCCGTGGGCGGATCACCTACGAGGTGCCTGTAGTCTTCGGGATCGTGGCCCCCGTAGTATGTCCATTGCCCTTGTCCAAACTCTCCGTGGACATACTTGGCCACCCCGATCGCTTTTGATTCACCCATCACGGTCACGTTACTCTTCAGGAACTGCGAACGGAATGACGTCGTTTGTCCCATAAATCCGTGGATGACCTGCGTGTGGTTTTGCGTGAGAATGGTGGGAATAATATCCCATTTGGCGGAGAAATCGAAGAGGGTGAAAAAATCCTTGAGTTCTCCAAGTGTTCCATGGTCATCCGTGCCATCGATATCCGAAAACTCGTAGACCATCGGATCCTTTTCGATCCGGTAGTTGCGGAAAGCAAATCCCTGATCAAAGTCCAGCTTCGACTGGGCGGCGGGATCGCTCGGATCGCCATCAAAGACGCTCTCTACGAGGTCAGTTCCTTCACCGGCAAGGGCAATATCAAATGAATCCGTGCCGCTGCACATGGTAAACAGAAACCCTCCGCCGGCCACAAATTCCCGTATATTGAGGGCGACTTGTCGCTTCATGAGGGATACCTTGGAGAAGCCGAGCTCGGCAGCCATCTGCTCCTGAGAACGCACTTCTTCCTGATACCACGCGGCATTGCGGAAGCTTCGATAGAACTTTCCATACTGACCGGTGAAGTCTTCATGGTGGAGATGGAGCCAATCATACTTGGGCAATTCTCCCCTGATAATTTCCCGGTCATAAATGGTCGTGTAGGGAATCTCGGCGTACGTGAGCACGAGAGTCACAGCATCATCCCAGGGTTGTTTTCCCAGTGGTGAATACACGGCTATTTTCGGCGCGACCTCCAGTTTGACACGCTCCATGTTGACTTCAGGATCAGCGATCTCAGCATAGATCTGCTGGGCCTGTACGTCGGCGATAACCTGAAAGCTCACTCCGCGAATGGTGCATTCACGCGATATATCGGGATAGTTTCCGAGCAGGAAAGAGCCTCCTCTGTAATTAAGCAGCCACTCCAGACTGATGTTATTCTGAAGTACCCAAAAGGCGATGCCGTATGCCTTGAGATGATTGGACTGGGTATCGTCCATGGGAATCAGAATCATACCTGCCCTGGCCACTGGCGAAAGGGCGAGGAAGAAGATGATGAGAGGAATACGTAAGGCCTTCATAGGCTGCAAAGTAACGCCTGCCCGATGATGATTAGCATGCTTTCACAGGATTTAGCCACTGGCATCAGAAGGGCACATCTCCTTCCTGCGCGATGATGGGATCATCATCATCCGACATCGTGTTCAACCGTGATGATACAGTGATCGTTGTAGAGCCTCCTGCGGCGGTTCCTCCAAATGATGTATTGGCCTTCATCTGATTGCCGTATGAAGATTCTTCAAAATGATGACCATCCATATTGGTGAACTTGGCGAGACGACCAATGAAACGCAGGGGCACATCTACCAGCGCGCCATTCCGGTGCTTGGCTATGATAATCTCTGCCAGGCCGGCAGTGGACTGGCCCGATGAAGTAGTTTCCATTCCGTAATATTCCGGGCGGTAGATGAATGAAACGATATCGGCGTCCTGCTCGATTGCACCTGATTCCCTCAGGTCGGAGAGCTGCGGACGTTTGTCCCCGGCGCGTGATTCAACCTGGCGCGAAAGCTGGGAGAGCGCAATGACCGGTATGTCCAGTTCCTTGGCGATCTGCTTGATGGACCTGGAGATGGTGGAAATTTCCTGTTCGCGATTGCCAATCTTGCTGTCGCCTCCGGCGGTCATCAACTGCAGGTAGTCGATGATCACGCACTGAATGCCGTGCTGTGCCTTCAGGCGCCTGCATTTTGCCCGAAGCTCAAAGACTGAAAGAGCAGGAGTATCGTCAATAAAAATAGGCGCATCAGAGATGCGGGAAATCCGCTGGTGAAGCTGGTGGAACTCGTGGTCTTCGAGATTTCCCTTGCGCAGCTTCTCGGAGTCAATTTCCGTCTCGCTGGCTATGAGGCGCTGCACGAGCTGCAGACTAGACATTTCGAGAGAAAATACCGCCACCGGTACCTGAAAGTCAACGGCCATATTGCGAGCCATGGAAAGCACGAATGCCGTTTTACCCATACCCGGACGTGCGGCCACGATGATCATATCTGAGCGCTGCCATCCGCCGGTCACCTTGTCGAGGCCATTAAACCCGGTAGGAACCCCGCTCACGCCGGAAGTGTTCTGGCGGGCCTGTTCGATCTGGTCCATGGCGTTTTTGATGAGTGAACTCATCTTGTCGTAGTTCTTGCGGATATTGCCCTCAGCTACCTGAAAGAGGTTGTTCTCCGCCTTGTCCAGCAGGTCAAACACGTCCGATGTTTCATCGTAGGCATCGCGGATAACCTCATTGGATATGCGGATGAGTTCGCGCTGGATAAACTTCTGCGCGATGATCCGCGCATGCGTTTCCACGTTAGCTGATGAAGCCACGCGATTGGTAAGCTGTGAGATGAACAGCGGTCCGCCTACGAGCTCGATGGTCCCTGACTTGCGCAAGGCATGCGTCACGGTGAGCAAATCCACTGGCTGACCTTTCTGGAATAGCTCCGTGATGGCTGTGAATATCTGAGCGTGAGCTTCTTTATAAAAGCTGTCCGGCTTGAGAATATCTATCACGGCGTTCAGGGCATCGGCATCAATCATGAGCGCACCGAGGACGGCCTCCTCCAGGTCCATAGCCTGCGGAGGAAGCTTGCCCATATCAACGCCCATCGACTGATTCATGGCCTCGCGGATACCCTGCACCCGGTCTCTGCGCTTTTGCCTGTTATCCTGTGTATTCATCCTGATTCTAAAGTTCCAATCCCGCTCCGAAAACGGGGTCTCAAAAGTATCCGCACACCCGGAGGCTTCAAGCCCTATTCCTGACCACTTTTCAGCAATCCTTCAGAAGACATTGTGGGAAAAATGCATGTGCCTGTTAAACAGGAAATTTGTCCATAAAAGAGACAACTTGCGCATGGTATGCGCATGACTTATTAACCGATCTTTCGGCGGTGGATCATTATTTCGTAAAACAATCCCTGTTGATCCTCCTCGGAGGGTTCTTTTTCTTCTTCGGATGCCGCAGGGAGGATACCGAGCCGCCCGTGGTGGCTATCCTCTCCCCGGCCTCCGGGGGTGCCTGGCAGTATGGCGAACTCATCACGGTGGAATACTCCGCCGCCGATGATGAAGGAATTGAGGAAGTGACGGTATCCATCACGGACCTGCAGGGCCGGATGGTTGTGGGGCCACGCCGGATAGCGGGTAACAACCGTGCGCTGGTGGAGGGAGCGGCCACACTCTTTTTCGATGATCTGCGCGTGGCCAGCGGGGAATATGTTCTGCGCGTGCGTGCTTCGGATGGGCGCAATGAGGGCGAAGATGTGGCCTGGGCTCAGCTCACCGGCGCTCCGCGCACCCTCGAGCGTTTGCTGGTGCTCCGTCAGCCGCAATCATGGTCAGTAGTTGCCGATAGTCTTTCCGGTGGAATCTGGCTTCCTGCGGGCAGCTGGAGCGGACAATTCAGTCGGGCTGCGGTGAATTCATGGGATCAGAAAACGCATCTATTCGGGCGAACACAGGATGGTGTGCTCACACTCGACGGCACTTCGCTGGCACTGCATCATCAACACCTGATTCCGTTTGGTCTTGGCGATTTACTCTTTGAGGGTATCTGCCTGGATGAATCGCGCCATGAGGTGTGGGTGGCCTGCCGCGATGGTCGCGTGCGGCGCATAGGTGCGGGAGGCGGGGTGACGTCTTCATTTGCTGCATTCTGGCCTATGCTCGTGCTCGCTTCCGGCAACTGGATCTACGTTTACGGCGAAGGGCCGGATGCTGACAGGCGGCTGGATGTTTATGTGCGCAGCACGGGACAGCTCATGCAGACTTTAGCCATGCCTTCGGATGTAACCGACCTGATTGACCTGGGCAGCGATTCGCGCATCCTCGTGGTCCGGCAGCAGCCAGGTGTTTCGTCATTCATCCCCTTTGACCGCCCGGCCAACTTCCTGGATGGGTGGACAGCTTTCAACGCGCTTCCCGCCGGCACCGTGACGGCCACATGCCCCGCACCGGGCGGCTTGTTTGCTGCTGTTTCGGGCAGTATCTATCGCCTGTCTGCGAGTGGGGAGGTCCTGACCTCAGCGCCCTCCTCACTGGTTCCGGTAGATATGAAATACCAGGCGGATGACGGTTCTCTGTGGGTGCTGGAAGAGCAGGCGCTGCATCGTTTGTCAGGGAGCTCGCTGAGCCCGTTGAGTTCCTTTCCCACAGAAGGAGATAACAGGCAGCTCTTACTTCTGTATAACAAGTGACGGCTACCTGCGCACGAGATCTCCCCACCAGATACCACGTCCAAAGGTTCCTGCCACCAACTTGCCCGCGGTGTAATTGATATCGAGCGATTTGATGCAAGTGCCGGGCAGTCCGGTGAGCAGGGTCCACTGAGACTCGCCCTGCCGGCGTGTAAACACGCCATAGCTGGAACCGATGTATAGCCGCTTTTCGGGACCTTTCTGCAGCACCATGCTCTCGCATTTGCTGAGTCCGAGGTTAGCGGTTTCATCACTGTACGTGGATCCATTGAAGTACCAGAGCTTTCCGAATTCCTCGGTGCGTGAATAGAGCAGCCAGAAGCGCCGGGGATCATCGGGATCTACGGAAATACCGGAAATCCAACCTTCCATCGGCAGATCGGCGACTTTTTCCCACTGGATGGACGATGGCCGGTCTCCGGTGATGTTGAAGGTGCGCCATACTTGAGGCCTGATCAGGGTCTTATCCAGCATGTATACGTACATAACACCCGGATGGTCGGGACTGAGAAAAAACTTGTACGCGTTTACGAGGGTGCTGTCGAGTTCATTGACCTCGATAAGTTGTTCCCAGGATTCGCCGAGGTCCACAGAGCGCATCAGGCGGGCCCCGGCCACATAAAGATGGTCATGAACCACCGGATGCATGCGGATCCAGGTGTGCCACTCCGTGCGCGCGCCCGATGGTGACACCTGATCCTCGAAGTCAATGCCATTCAAGGACCGCTGGATAGTGCCATTTTGCATGGTGGTGAATACGATATCTCGGTCATACGGATGGGTGATCGTTTCGAAGCCATCGCCCCAACTCACATGCCACCACTTTCCATCGCGGAGCAAATTGCCTCCTGTGTCGTAGCCGCCATAGGCGACCTGAGGGTCTGCTGATTGCGCCACCGATACCCCGAAGACATTGGCCGCGCTGATTCCCTGATCGCGTGCCTCAAAATGAATGCCTCCATCTGTGCTTCTGCTCACACCGCCGTCGTGAGCGGCCCAAACAGTCTTGCCATCCGGTGCGATGAGAATGTGGTGACAGTCATCATGCATCTGATTCTTTTCAATCCTGGAAAACGTGTCGCCTCGGTCCGCGCTCCTGTAGAGAGGCTGCACATTGCCGCAAAAGAGGATATCGGGATTTTCAGGGGAAATGGCAAATGCCCTCGCGCGTGTGGGAATCACATTGTTCATCCCGCTGCGAAGCGACCGTACCAAACTCCATGTCCTGCTGTCGAGGTTGAAAACCTGAAGTGTGCCCTCACCTATCGGGCTCTGGGTATTGGACTCACTGCAGGTTACGGCAGCGTAAACATTCTCTGGATCTTCCGGTGAATGGGCGAGCGAGATGCGAAGGAACTTAAAGCGCGATGCATCGGGATACTCAGGAGAGGGCATTTGCTCCCATGTGCGGCCGCCATCGAAACTGATCACCAGGCGATCTCCTGCTGCCGCCACGATGTCGTCTCTTCTCCTTTTACCCGAGATATACAGAATGTCGTAGAACAATCCGTCGGCGGCCTTGGTCCACGTGACTCCATAGGAGGTAAGCCGTCCGCTGGATACCCACAGTCCACGATTAGAGGCCACAAAGAGTTTTCTGAGCCGGTTAGGCGCACTCCCGATCTCACCAATCTGACCGTAGAAGTCGCCACGCTCTCCGAATGGCAAGCGGTACCCTTCATGCCGACCGTTGATATCCTTATACGTCTTCCCTCCATCACGGGTAATCCAAACTCCATCGGTGAACATGAAGACGTCATCGCCATCACCTGTAGCGATGACCCAGTGGTCGGTGTTTCGACGATCCACAGCGATAGAGGATACACCGCTGATCTCCAGTTGGTCGGTCCCTCCCCCGGTCCATGTGGCTCCCTCATCCGTGGTGCGCCACACCCCGCCGGTAGGTGAGCACGCCCAGAGATAACCGGACTGCTCGGGGTGCATGAAAAGGTAATTGATACGTCCGGTACCATTGCCTCGCCCTGCAGCATATGCGGGTATGGCTTTTCCACCGGGGTTGCGCTCTTCGGGTTGCTGGTGGGGGCCAAGGGGGGTCCACTGCCATGCCAGGGTGCGCAGGATCTCACTCCGCGATGCAACGGGTGATCCGATGAGCACGGCTGATTTCCCCGCCGATGGCCATTGCTCCACATGCGAAGAGTCTGACTGGGACAGAAGAATCGACACGGGCCATCCCGCAGCAACGAAAAGGCAAAAAAAAGCGGGACCTCTCATAGGTCCCGCAAATGTAGTGGCCAGTGCACTGATCAGAGTCCAAGGGCCTTGCGCAGCTTAGGTGCAGCAGTAATGTCTTCCCATGGAAACAGACGCACCTTCACTTTGAGTTCATTCTTCTTGCCCTTATTGAAGACCTTCACCACATCCTTCGGCTCACGCCCCATGTGACCGTAGGCAGCGGTTTCAGAGTAAATGGGAGTGCGCAGGTTGAACCGTTTCTCAATGAAATAGGGACGCAGGTCGAACTCTTCCATTTTGAGGATGCGCTCGGCAATCTGGCCATCGGTAAACTTCACCCTGGAGGTGCCGAATGTGTTCACGAATAAGCCTACGGGACGCGCCACACCGATGGCATAGGCGACCTGAACGAGGGCTTCGTCACACACACCTGCAGCTACGAGATTTTTGGCAATGTGGCGGGTGGCATAGGCCGCTGAGCGGTCCACCTTGGATGGATCTTTTCCGGAGAATGCACCTCCACCGTGCGCTCCCTTGCCACCATAGGTATCTACAATGATCTTCCGTCCTGTGAGCCCGGTATCTCCGTGAGGTCCACCGATTACAAACTTGCCGGTAGGATTGATGTGGTAGGTGATCGAGTCCGTGAAGAGCTTTTGCACGCGCTTGGGAAACTTTTTGCTCACACGGGGAATCAGGATTTGGATGATATCCTGACGGATCTTGTCGAGCATCTGGCGATCAGCGCGCTCCACATCGGACTTCTTCTCTGATTTGGGGTTGACAAACTCATCATGCTGGGTGCTCACCACAATGGTATCAATGCGAATGGGCTGTCCATGATCGTCATAGGCAATGGTGACCTGCGACTTGGAGTCCGGACGGAGGTATTTCATAACCTTGCCCTCGCGTCGGATAGCGGCGAGTTCCCGAAGGAGCTCATGAGAAAGTTCCAGAGGAAGGGGCATAAAGTTATCTGTTTCACGGCAGGCATAGCCGAACATCATGCCCTGGTCACCGGCGCCCTGCTCTTCCGGCTTTTTGCGCTCCACTCCCTGATTGATATCCGGAGATTGCTCATGAATCGCAGAGAGGATACCGCATGAGTTGGCTTCAAACATATACTCGGAGCGGGTGTAGCCAATCTTGCGGATGACTTCCCGCGCTATTTCCTGAACGTCGAGATAGGCGTCAGACTTTACCTCACCTGCCAGCACCACCTGTCCGGTGGTCACCAGCGTCTCACAAGCCACCTTAGAGGTGGGATCGTAAGCGAGGAAATGATCAATCAGCGCATCGGAAATTTGGTCGGCAACCTTGTCGGGATGTCCTTCGGAAACCGATTCTGAAGTGAAGAGATAGGCCATTGCAGATAGAGGTGTTCTTTTTTTTGTGCGGCCAAAAGTAAGGCAGTTTCATGTTTGCCTTATACGGATCATGAGTGCGAGTGCCAACAACCACGACAATACACTCAGAACGATGCAAGGCAGCAATGCAGGCGAGCGGTAGCGGAACTCGACCTCACCGGATGCTCCAGCGGGAATGATGGCACCCATCACGAGCTCATTGATTCGTCCGACTTGCAAAGGCATGCCATCCAGTGATGCCGTCCAGAGGTGGTGATAATTCTGGTTGAGTATAAGATACTGCCCGGTACCGGATGAATTACAGACCCGCCCGGAGAACGTGTTGTAGCCGATTACCACGGAATCGAGCTGCATCAGCGGTGAACCGATGCAGCCAACCGGACTCCACAGCAAACCCGGTGATACCGAGTCGATCGGGAGTTTGGATTGCGTGGGGACATACATGACAGGATTCTCAAGGGCGAGATCCATGACCGGGGTATGCTGAAGCAGATCAAACCGACGGAACCGCAGTGGATTCTCTCCCACTATACTGGGTACCTTGTTGAACGTAGCAAGATTGAGTTCAAAGCCGGGCGCAGATCGCAGACCCTGCCGATCGTCGAGCTGCTTCATGGCAGTGCTGTTGTAGGTCTGGTCGTGCTCCGCCGGTAAGTTATTGAAGTACGTGCGGGCATCGGCATAGGTGATGGGATAGACCATGGTGGTGCGGGCGGTCAGACTGGTCTGCACCATCAGATCAACCGCGGTGAATACAAGCAGAGCGGTAAAGAGCGACCATCGGAAGCGGATCATTGACAGGTAGGTAACTGCGAAAAGAAGGAGCACAAACAGCGCGTTGAGCAATACGTGACTCCCAGGCGGACTGGTGAGAAACTCCCGCCCGCTGAGCACTTCACGAACCTGATCGTACACCTGGCCAAATGAAGTACTGGCTCCAGCGATGATGCCCGCTACCCCCACCAGGAGCAACAGCACGATCACCCCCCTTCTCAAAGAGACGCTTCCTGCACCTTCCAGCAGATAAGCCTTCCAGCCCAGCGCGGCGAGAAGAAGCAAACAGAGAATGGCATAAATGCGGAAAAAGGAAGGATGACGAAATAGCCCAAAGCCCGGCAGATGATAAACGAGCTTATATATCGGGGTTTCATTGCCGAGGGCGAGTACAAGTGATGAAGCCGCGCATGCCAGCAGTATGAAGCGCAGTCCGCTCCGGCCCGCTCCGGCCCGCGTAGCTCCCCAGATGCCGCACAAGCCGGCTACTCCGATATAGGCATTGCGAAGGGAAAGATCGGTGGACGCAAACCAATCGGTATGGGAAATAACCGTGTAGGGAAGAAGGAATGAAATGTAGTTGGGCCACGTGAACGGGTTGAGTGCAATGGATGTCATGGGAAGCTTGCCCGCCCGATTGAAGTATGGAGCGAAATCGAGGTACGAGCAGATCAGCGGAGCGAGCAGTGCCCCCAGGAAAATCAGTGCAGCGAATGATTGTGGGATCAACCGCTTCCACCAGCCCGAGGAGGCGCGTTGACGCCATGCATAAATGAGCCCCATGCCCGTGAGGATATAAATCAGGATGATGGTAAAGGCCGGACTGGCGCCCGTGATATTCATACCTGCAAATCCCATCGCTGCAAGCGCATGGCTCCACCGGGCGTAACGCAACCATCGCCTGAAAGACCAGATGCACCAGGGCAACCAGGCGGCTCCGATGAGGAATACAAGCAACTGGGTGCTGCCGGTCATAAAACCGGAAAGGGAATAGGCCAGTCCGGCCCACAGGGCTATGCGACGGTCATTCAGAAGGTCAAGCGTGAGCCGGTACATACCCAACCCCGCAATCAGAAAAGTCAGGATGACCTCGCACATGATCGAGGTAATGGTGTATTTGCCAAACAGAAGCAGGAACCATAAGACCGGATACCAGGCACCACTCTGTAAATCGGCATACCCGGGATAGCCCATGCGCTGAAACGGACTCCACAGGGGCAGATGCCCGTGGTGGAGGTAATCACCAATAAAATACCGATAGGGCAGATAACCTATGATGGTATCCCACTTGGGAATGAAAAGAAAGAAGCTGAAAGGATAGATAGCGAGAAGAATGAGCGCAACAAGCAGCAGTGGATATCGGATACGATCCGGTATGCGACTGAACCGCTTCAGGAATCCCATTGGTCAGGAATAGGTTCGATGAATGGACCAGAGTTCGAGGGGAAGCTTCAGCAGATGACGTCCTGAAATGCGAGAGCCGCCTCGCTCCACCAAACGCTCCAGAGGCACCTCGCGTGCGTGCCGGGCAAACCAGTCGCGACCAAAGCGCCGGATGAGCCGATGGAACATCTCAATATCGAAGAGCCACGGACTGATGAAGGATTCGCCCATCACTATGCTGACCAGATCGCGGCGGATAACCTTGCATCCACACTGGGTATCGTATACGGGCAGGCGCAGACTCATGCGAGTCATCAACGCCAGCGTCCTACCCATCAGATAGCGCTTCACAGGAAGATCCACGGCTCCCTTGCGCGGTACTTTCGACATGAAGGCAAACTGAATATCGGGATCGGATATAACAAGCGAACATATCCTGTGCAATTCGTCCAGTGGTATTGCGAGGTCAGCATCAAGAAAGGCCACATAGGGAGAGGCATAGCGCTCCACCGCTTCGAGCAAGCCTTTGCGCACTGCAGCTGCCTTACCGCTGTTTTGTGTGAGACTCATCCAGTGCATGCGATCAGATGCACCGCATATCCGCTCCAGCAGAGCAGCGGTATGATCGGTGCTGCCGTCATTTACAAACAGGAACCGATACTGCGGATAGGACTGAACGAAAGCCATGAACTCTCCGGAGAGCAAGCGATCTGCTTCATTAAAGCAGGGAACAACAACGCAGCATTCGGTCATAGTACAGGCACAGCCGGGCGGGCTGGCCGTAAAAGTAAGGCGCACACCGCGTAGCATGGAAAAGAGAAATCCCGCATCCGGATTGAAACCAGACGCGGGATTTCCAGGACACTGCCGGTGGCTCAGTACTTCACCACGCGGATCGTTTGCATCCGGTCAGCGGTTTGCACCGTCACGATATAATGTCCGGTGCTCCAATGGTCCGTGGAAAATTGCTGATACCCCGGACGCACGGCTTCATCGGCCAGCAGGCGACCTGTGTTATCCGTGATACGCATTCTGCCAGGTACATTGCCCGGAAGCACAACGTTCAGGTTGCCGATGACTGCCGTAGGATATACCTTGACGTCTTCCCTGTCTTGCTCAGATACAGATACCATTGCAGGGTCAAACACGTATTGTGTGTTCGGCGAAGGTGAGGTGGTCAGATGGGTTCCCGAATAGAAATTCTCCAGTGTTGTATAGGCAACGGGGGTTGGATTCTCCGGTGTGCCGGAGAGCGCCCAGATGGCTTCCGCAGTTAACTCGTTGAAATCCATATTTTTCGACATGCCGATGACGATCCCGTTGTAATCCTGGATCACCGTGTCGTCGAGGTTAGCATTGGGGCCATAATGAAAATGGATGATGTTGGATCCCTCATACAAGCGAAGCTGGAAGTTAATCCTCATGGGATGGGGAGGATCTTCGTTGTAAAAGGCCACATTCGACCACTGAAGCCAGAATACCCGGCTTCCAGGTTGTCCGGTGACGCGATAGCTCACCGGGCTTTCGGATGGCGTCTCATCGAAAAATCCGCCATCCACCAGATCCTGGAAGTACGGCATCAACTGCTGGAAAGAAGTGCCATTAACATCGCCCAGCAGCAGTTCACCGCCGTATCCGTCAAGGCCACCGAAGAAAAGCGAGTTGAACGTCAAATCCATGTATTGAAAGTCAAAGCCGATGGGCACTACCCATTCCGGGTCATCCCATGTCTGGCCCTGGTTGATGGAGATTCCGTCACTGAACTCCTGGTAAACTGCTGTCGTAGTTGTGAAAGTATACGGCAGGTCCTGAGCATTCACCCAGAGGCCGGCTGTAACCATAAGTGCGGTAATTGTTTTTTTCATATTTATTTATTTGAGCATTTAAATTACACAACCCATCCGGATAACCGGATCAGTTCAGCGAAATGATGGACTTGGAGGTGCTCATAACGCCTTCAGCATCGTGCACCACCACATGGTACATCCCAGCGGGAAGATCAGGAAGCACGACCGGTGTGTTGCCCAGTGAACCCGCCGCGACCACTTGCCCCAATTGATTCATCACGCGGAACTGCGCGGGAACACCACTCCAGCGAAGGGTCAGCGGGCCTTCAACAGGATTCGGATAGAGAACGAGTGCGGAAGAAGCCTGTTCCTCCACACCCACCACAATAAAAATGTTGCTCTGTACTGGACAGTCGTCCATGACTATGACCGAAAACACACCTGCGCCAGACAGAATGACCGAGGTTCCCGTGGCTCCTTCTATCGGCATTCCATCGAGGTACCATTGAAACGACGGAAGCGGATTCACATCGTCATAGTTGATGATAGTGAGAACACCAGCCACTTCGGCAATAAACGGAGCAGGCAGGGCAACTTCCACCTGAACAGTTGCCACATAGGCCTTCGACCTGAATTGATTCACTTCGTAAACCAGCCAGATCTCATACTCGCCGGGCTCTGAGTAGGAATAGTATTGTGTACCAAATTCCGCTGGAACCGAGTTACCATCGCCCATGGTGTAGTAGGCTGATGTATAAGGCGCGTTCATGTCTGAAGTGTTGGTGAGCTGGACGGTGCCGCAAGCATCGGGAAGCACAGCCATGGCTTCAATATGACTGACCATGCATACGACCGATCCCCGCTCCTGCTCTTCCAGCAGACTGACCGTACAAAATTGAGAAAAGCTCTCGCCGCCCAGAAATACCCACGAGTCGAGCGCCGAGTCGGATACATCGGTTATGGCAATCTTCATGTGATAGGACTCTCCGATCTGCAACTGTCCGATAGCTGCCACCATGACTGTGGTGTACCCATCACAGAAGTGCGTTTCGAAGTTGACATTCTCGATGTAGTAATCCGGATTCGTTGTCGCATTGATGGTATTGATGGAGATGATATCTCCGGTGCCCGGCACCACAGCAATGTTCACGGCGGCATTGGTAAACGGACCTTCAATGCCCGGGCCACTCACAAAGAAGCCGAATACATCATTGAAGGAACTCCCCACCCACTCAGGGTATTCATCAGAAGCGAATACAAACTGAAAGCTCATGGAGTCGCCGGTCGCCAGGAAATCAAACTCCATAGAGCCCAGATCAAAAGTCTGGTAACCCGTGATGGATTCCAGATCAACGTCGCCGCCATTGTTGAGCGTTGGAAAGGACCCATTGTCAATCATCGCATTCAGGACGGCGCCGGTGGAAATGACTACACCGGCATTGAGGCCGATATTGGATGCCGACCCGTCAAACAGTCCGAACTGGTCATTGGTACCGCTGAATACGAGTCCGGAAGTAAATACACCATTACCGATAAAGATGTCCTCGATGGACGCCACAGGATTGGAAACCGTATCAACCATAAGCTGGGCGGCGCCTTTGAGTGATAACGCAAGCGACAAGGTGAATAAAAGAAGTTTCATCGTCAAGGTTTTGATAACGAAGGTATATGCGGCGGCTATGAATTCACCAGTATTTCTTGAAAAAAATCGAACGTGGATTTGGGGCAGGTTGAACTACATTTGCGCCACTTATCCAGAAAGACGGAGGGATCAGGCCCGTTGATGTCTTGGCAACCCAGTTGAAGCCGGGTGCCAATTCCTGCCCCGGACAAGCCGGGGAACGATGAGTCCGGCAGCTCTCGCTGCGGTCCCTCTGAAGCTTTCGGGTAAGCCAATATGACCCGAGTGTCCTATCCTACAGATCATTCACCCTCCGGCAGAATCGCTGAATTGTATCGGCTTGCCAACCATCATATCCTGATTCTCGACGGCGCCATGGGCACCATGATTCAGCGCTACCAGCTGGATGAATCCGACTACCGGGGTGAGCGATTCGCCCAGCATCCCCACCCGGTGAAAGGCAACAACGACCTGCTCTGCCTCACACGACCCGATATCATCCGCGACATTCACGCCGAGTATATCGCTGCCGGTGCGCATATCCTCGAGACGAATACCTTCAATGCGCAGCGCATTTCTTTGGCCGACTATCACATGGAAGAGCTCGCCTATGAGATCAATGTGCGTGCGGCACAGCTCGCACGGGAAGCCGCGGATGAGGCCACGATCAGTGATGGGAAGATCCGCTTCGTGGCCGGTGCCATTGGTCCCACCAACAAGACCGCCTCGCTTTCGCCCGAAGTGAATGATCCGGGGTTCCGCGCGATCTCCTTCGATGAACTTGTGGAGGCGTATACGGAGCAAATATGCGGATTGCTCGATGGTGGTGCCGATGCTCTGCTGATCGAAACCATCTTCGACACCTTGAATGCCAAGGCTGCCCTGTATGCCTGTATAGAAGAACTGGAGCGCCGCCAAATGCTCGTGGATGAGACCACCGGACTACATTTCCCGATCCTCATTTCAGGCACCATCACGGATGCATCAGGAAGAACGCTCAGCGGACAAACACCTGAGGCCTTTTTTATCTCCATGTCGCACGCCCCGCTCTTCAGCATCGGATTCAACTGTGCACTGGGGGCCGAGCAGCTCCTTCCCTATGTGGAAATCCTCGCCGACAAAGCACCCATGCGCGTAAGTGCCTATCCGAATGCCGGACTGCCCAACGCGATGGGGCACTACGACCAGACGCCCACCGAAATGGGTGCACTCGTGCGCGAATACCTCGACCGCGGTATCGTGAACATCCTCGGCGGATGCTGTGGCACAACGCCTGATCACATCCGCGAGATCGCTCGCATCTCCGCTTCATTCAAGCCCCGCACCCTGACCTATCACACCGCAACGGCCGATTTATGAACCTGGAATCTCCTGAAGTACGGCTAACCCTGAGCGGTCTGGAACCTCTCGTAGCCCGCGCCGACACCAACTTCATCAACGTAGGTGAACGCACCAACGTGACCGGATCGAAGAAGTTCCTCGAACTCATCCGCGATGGCAAGTTTGATGAAGCCCTTAACGTGGCCCGCGAACAAGTTGAAGGCGGTGCACAGGTGCTCGATGTGAATATGGATGAAGCCATGATTGACGGCGTAGCCACGATGACCCGCTTTCTCCACTTGCTGGCATCGGAGCCCGACATCGCTCGCATTCCGGTGATGATTGACTCCAGCAAATGGGAAATCATCGAGGCCGGGCTGAAATGTGTGCAGGGCAAGGCCGTCGTCAATTCGATCAGCCTCAAGGAGGGCGAAGACGATTTTATCTCAAAAGCCCGGAAAGTCAGGCGCTACGGAGCGGCGGTGATTGTTATGGCCTTTGATGAATCCGGGCAGGCCGATACACTTCAGCGCCGTATTGACATATGCCAGCGAGCCTACCACCTGCTTGTGAAAAAAGTCAGCTTTCCTCCCCGCGACATCATCTTCGATCCCAACATTTTCCCTGTGGGCACAGGTATGGAGGAGCACCGCACAAATGCGACCGACTTCTTTCTCGCTACCAGGTGGATCAAGGAAAACCTGCATGGTGCCCTGGTGAGCGGCGGCGTGTCGAATGTCTCCTTCTCCTTCCGTGGCAACAACCGCGTACGCGAGGCCATGCACTCGGCCTTTTTGTACCATGGTATCCGCCATGGCATGGATATGGGCATCGTGAACCCTTCCCAGCTGGAAGTTTATGATGAAATACCACCCGAACTGCTCGAGCTGGTGGAAGATGTGCTCCTGAATCGCCGCGCTGATGCAACCGAACGATTGCTCGACTACGCTGAACGCAATAAGGCTGCAGGAAAGAAAGAAAAGAAGGAAGACGAATCATGGCGACTGGAGCCGGTAGAGAAGCGCCTCGAACACGCTCTCGTGAAGGGCATCCTGGACTATATCGAGCAAGACACGGCAGAAGCTCTGGAAAAGATTGGCCAGCCACTCTCCGTGATTGAGGGTCCGCTGATGGCGGGCATGAACGTGGTAGGCGATCTCTTTGGCGCCGGAAAAATGTTCCTCCCTCAAGTGGTCAAGAGCGCGCGGGTGATGAAGAAATCAGTGGCCTGGCTCCAACCCTACCTCGAAAAGCAGAAAAGTGCAGGAGCTTCGAGATCAGCCGGCAAGGTGCTGCTCGCCACCGTCAAGGGTGATGTGCATGATATCGGCAAGAATATCGTGTCCGTGGTGCTGGCATGCAACAATTACGAAGTCATTGATCTGGGGGTCATGGTTCCCACCGAGCGCATCCTCGAAGAAGCCGGAAAGCACCAGGTGGATGTAATCGGACTGAGCGGCCTCATCACCCCTTCGCTGGATGAAATGATCCATGTAGCCCGCGAGATGGAACGCCGCGGATTGAATATCCCGCTCCTGATCGGCGGAGCAACTACCTCGCGGGTGCACACGGCGGTGAAGATTGCTCCCGTCTATTCCCACGAAGTGGTGCACGTGCTGGATGCATCTCGCGCGGTGCCGGTGACCGGACAACTCATCAGCCACGAGCATCGCCCGGTATTTGCCAACGGCATCCGCGCAGAATACAACAAGGTGCGTGAAAACTATGCACGCCACCAATCGGAAAAGAAACTCGTGAGCCTCCAGGAAGCGCGGGCCAATGCGCTGCAACTCACGTTCGACGGACAGATCAACCGTCCCATCACGACCGGTGTGCAGGTGATCGAGGATATTGACCTCCGCGAACTGGAATCATTCATTGACTGGACGCCATTTTTCCAGACGTGGGAATTGCATGGACGCTATCCGGCTATACTCGAGGATGAGATCGTAGGCGAGCAAGCCAGGCAGCTCTTTACCGATGCCCGGCACCTGCTCGCTGATATCATCGCCACGAAGAAACTCACCGCCAGGGCCGTGTTTGGCCTCTTCCGCGCCAACCGCTCGGGTGACGATATCATCGTGTACGATGCAGCAGGCGGACAGGAGTTAGCGCGCTTTATCACCCTGCGCCAGCAAAGCCAGAAGGCAGCCGGACAACCCAACCTGGCCCTTTCCGACTTTGTGGCTCCTGAAGGCACGGAAGATTATATCGGATGCTTTGCGGTGAGCGCAGGATTTGGATTGGAGGCGTGGGACGAAGAACTCAAGGCCGCCCACGACGATTACACCTCCATCCTTGCCAAGGCCCTTGCCGATCGGCTTGCCGAGGCTGCAGCAGAATGGCTGCACCGACGCATCCGGCAGAATTACTGGGGATATGCACCCGATGAACAACTTACCGCCGATGAACTCATCCGCGAAGATTACCAGGGTATCCGTCCGGCGCCGGGCTATCCCGCATGTCCCGACCACCTTGAAAAATACACCATCTGGCAATTACTCGATGTGGCTAACCGAACCGGTATCCGCCTCACGGAAAGCCTCGCCATGTTCCCCGCAGCCAGCGTAAGCGGCTATTACTTCGCACATCCAGAAGCCCGGTACTTTGGACTGGGGAAGATTGACGAAGACCAGCTTGCCGACTACGCCCAGCGCCGCGGAATAACCACAGAAGAAGCCCGCCGCTGGCTGAGCAGCAACTTGCATTGATCATGCACGAACCACAGGACCAGAAACATCATGAAAGTCATCGAACATATCCGGAACGCGAAGGGAACACTCTTCAGCCTTGAAATTCTTCCACCGCTCAAGGGACAAAACATCCAATCCCTGTTTGAGACGATGGACCAGTTGATGGAATACCAGCCCGCCTTTGTGGACGTCACCTACCACCGGGAGGAATATGTGTTTCGCGATGCCGGCAACGGATTGCTTGAGAAGCACGTCGTGAAGAAGCGTCCGGGCACCGTAGGCATCTGCGCCGCCATCACCAACCGCTACAAGGTGGATACCGTGCCGCATATCATCTGCGGTGGGTTTTCGCGCCAGGATACCGAGGATGCCCTCATTGACCTCAACTTCGTTGGCATTGAGAATGTACTTGTGCTGCGCGGCGATCCCATCCGCAGCGAAGGGCGGTTCAAGCCCGAGCCCGATGGCCATGCTTATGCCACGGATCTGGTCAGGCAGGTGGTGGATATGAATGAAGGCCGCTACCTCGACCCCGACCTGCGCGATGTTCAAAAGACCAATTTCTGCATTGGTGTCGCCGGCTATCCCGAAAAGCACTTTGAGGCGCCCAACCTGAATACCGACCTGAAGTACCTGAAGGCCAAGGTCGACGCCGGGGCTGAATTCATTGTCACCCAAATGTTCTTCGACAACACCCGGTTCTTTGAATTCACCGCCAAGTGCCGCGAAGCCGGCATCGATGTGCCCATTATCCCCGGACTCAAGCCTCTCACTGCAAAGTCACAGCTCAGCGTGATCCCACATCACTTTCACATTGATATGCCCGATGAGCTCGTGGACCTCGTAGAGCGTTCACGCAACGACGCTGAAGTGCGCGAAATCGGCGTCCAGTGGTGCATCCGCCAATCCAGAGAACTCAAAGAGGCCGGAGTACCCGTGCTGCACTATTACACCATGGGCAAGGCAAAAAGCACTGCGGAAATCGCAAAGGCGGTGTTTTAAGGGTGCACCGGGGTGATGATCCCGTGAAAAGAAGGCGTTGTCGAATCTGATAACGACGACAATAAGGTCTTATCCACTACGGACTTGTTTCGTAGAGATATGTGAAAAACAAAATGATCTGCATTTTGCTCAATCCATGACCTCTGCCAATCGGCCTGCCCGCCCCATCAAAGAGAAAATCCCCGCTAATCCTTGCTATTTGGTTTCCTGAACCGTCATAGAGAAAATCACCGCTCATTCGTCCTATTTGACGACCTGATCCGTCGTATAAAAAATCGCCTGACACTCTTCCGATTTGTCTTCCTGTACCGTCATAGATAAAGTCGCCACTGGTCCTTCCAATTTGCCTTCCATCAGCGTCGTAAATGAACTCACCGCTCATTCTTCCGATCTGTCTGCCAGTCCCGTCATACATGTATTGCGCTTTTGCAAAACCGAATGTAAAAAGCAAAACCGACAGTGTCCATATGCTCTTTATTGATTTCATTTTGTGCTGTAATTTGTGGTCATCAGAATGAGCTTATTCACCCAGAATAAACTCCGGATGACGATGGAAATATACCCAGACATTCAATGCGGCGTGTTTTTCGGTGTGGGTATCAGCTGATCCATTTCCTATTCGAAAACAGGCCTTTTAAATGCTCAAGTTCGAAGTCCCGGAGGTCGGCCATGCATGGAAAGGGGGCGGGTTGATGAGGTCTGCCTCTGAGCAGGTGTTGTTTCATCATGATTTATCAGTGGTTCCGAGATCATGGATATCTTTTGGGCACTTTTGCATATACCGAAACCCGATCTTTAGTCCATGGAATTGCACATCACTCCCGGAGAGTTCTTCCGGGCCGATCTTCGGGTGGGAACCATTGTGGAAGCCCTTCCCTTTCCTGAAGCCCGAAAGCCGGCGATAAGGCTCCGGATTCATTTTGGCCCCGAAATCGGTGAACTGCTCAGCAGTGCACAAATTGCGGCGCTTTACAATCCTGAGGAGCTTGCTGGCAGGCAGGTCATCGCTGTGGTCAACTTCCCGCCTAAGCAGATCGGGCCGATACTGAGCCAGTGTCTGGTGCTTGGGGCGCCTGACGCACAAGGTGATATCGTGCTGCTGGGAACCGAAAGACCTGTGGCGGATGGTGTCCGGATTGCCTGATGTCGGCCTACCTTCGCAGCTGAACATACCGCCCCCCGAAAAAGGTGACTATTCTGACAGTATTCCACGGCCATGACCCTGAATAAAGGACTCTTTCTTGACCGCGACGGCGTCATCAACCACGACCCGGGCGACTATACCTTTTCGCTGAAGGAGTTCACCATTCTTCCTACAGTTATTCCTGCGCTGCAACGAGCCAGGGATATGGGGTATCTGATCATCGTCATCACCAATCAGGGAGGCATTGCAAAGGGCTTGTATTCCGAGGCCACCGTGCGTGAGATTCATGAATTCTTCATCCGAACATGCCGGGAGTCCGGTGTTGAGATAACCGCCATCTATTTCTCTCCTCATCATCCCGAACACGGCAATTCCCTTTCCCGCAAGCCCGGGAGTCTGCTGCTGGAGCGCGCAATGGCCCGCTACCGGATTGACCCCAAAAGGAGCGTGATGATCGGTGACCGTGACCGCGATACGGAATGTGCAGCAGGGGCCGGGGTGCGCGGCATCCTCATTCCAACGAATGCCGACCTGCTGGATTATGTAAGTCAACTCGAAGAATACGAGCTACCATGACCTACGTTTTCCATCGCGGTGAATACATCTCGGAGAATCAGGCGTACATCACGCGGGACAACAGGGCATTCCGCCTGGGCGATGGTTGCTTTGAGAGCATACGTGTGGCCCATGGTGTGGCCCTGTACATAGAGGCTCACTATGCCCGTGCCTGCGAAACGCTGAGGTCCCTTCACATCGATATTCCGGATGGATTTACGCTGGATGCTCTGCGCAGTCAGGTACAAGGCCTGCTGCTTCGCAACCAGATCGCATCGGGCGGCCGTGTGAGGATAACATTCTACAGGAAGTCAACCGGATTCTACTTGCCTCGGGAGAATGAACTGGCCTACCTGATTGAGTCTGAACCGATGCTCGACAATGAGTTTCACCTGAGTACTGTGGGGCGTACGGTAGATATTTTCGCCGACCTGAAGAAGGATATCAACCGCCTGTCCGTGTTCAAGACCCTGAACACTCAAATCTATGTCATGGCAGCGATTCATGCCCGCAACAAAGGCCTGGACGATGCGCTGATTCAGAACCATCGGATGGCTCTCATCGAAGCCACAGCGAGCAACTTCTTTATCGTTTCCAACGGAGTGCTTTACACCCCCCAACTGCAGGATGGATGTGTGGGTGGCACCATGCGGATGAACGTGATTAATCTGGCACTGACTCACCAGATCAAAGTCTATGAGTGCACCATCAACCCTCAAAATCTGCTTGCTGCTGATGAAATGTTCCTGACCAACGCGATACAGGGTATCGAGTGGGTATCGGGATACCGCACGAAGCGTTATTTCAACCAGATGTCAAAGCGGCTGGTTCAGATTCTCAACGAGCATAGTGCCGGGTACGCCGCGAGGTTCAGAAACTCCTGAGGTCAGGCCCTTCTCACCCGCGGATCTACCCAGCCGTAGAGCACATCCACCAGCATATTGATACCCACAAACAGAGATGCGATAAGGATGACCCCGCCCATCACTACGGGCATATCCTGCTTCTCAATGGCCATGAAGAGTTCCTGCCCAAGGCCTTTCCAGCCAAATACAAACTCCACAAATACGGCGCCTGCCAGAAGTGATGCAAACCATCCTGACACAGCGGTAATCACGGGATTGAGAGCATTGCGCAAGGCATGCCCAACGAGGATGCGGGAGGATGACAGGCCCTTGGCCCTTGCCGTGCGGATATAGTCCTGACTTAACACATCCAGGATGGAGCTCCGGGTCAGCTGAACGATGACTGCGAGCGGACGCACAGCGAGTGTTAAGGCCGGAAGAATCAGATTTCGCAGGTCGAGGTAGGGCCCGTCAAAGGCATTCACACTATACAAACTTCCGGTCATGCTGAGTCCTGTTCCTGGCAGGGTGATAACCGGATTCCACCATCCACCGGGAACAGCCCAGGCACAGATCGTCCAACTGCCTATAAATATCGCGACGAGCACAAGACCCGGTGCGCGTCCCCTCCGTCGAAGCAACCACCACGAAGCACCAAGCACGAGCCATGGTAAAACATGCACTACTATGGCATCCCGCCACACGACTGCGCCAAGCCAGGCTACCAGAATGGCAACAAAAAAAGAAGGACCAGCCATACCGAGTGCGGACACCAGAAGAATAAATCGATCTGCAGCTGTATCCCGACGCAAGGCAGCAATCATCCCCAAAAGCAGACCAGCCAGAAGAGCCAGCGCAATAGATACGAAAGCGAGCACAGCAGTGCCGGGCATGGCTTCGGCGAGCAATCCGGACACCGGGCGGTCGCTCAGGAATGACCGTTTGAGATCAGGCCACTTCAGGACAAGTATCTGCTGGTCGCCGGCAAGTATGCATCCGCCCTGTGTATCGGGCTGGTAGTTACGGCGACTACCTTCCACATCCCGCGTGTACAGACTCAACGGAAGGAGATCATTGAGGTAATAGAAATAACGCTGATGAACGGGAATATCCAGGTTAAGCTTCCTGCGGATTTGCTCTACTACTTCAGCCGGAGCATTCTCACCCACGAGATTGCGCACCGGATCACCGGGCGACAGATTGAAGAGGAAGAATACAACGGTCACCACCCCCCACAGCACCAGGAGGCTGTATCCTGCACGCCGGAGCAGGTAACGAACCATATCAGGGGCGGAACCCCTTTTCCATGGCACTTCCGAAACCGGGCAGTGAACGGCTGCTCCACATATTCACCACCACACCATTCTCGAGGTACATGATACCGGGATTGGCCCTGATCATCGTCTTCAGCACCTTTTCATCCCCCTGAATGAAGGGAAAGGCCAGCTGGTGTTCGTGGCGGAATGTCTCTGCACGGTCATAATCAGCTGTGGAAAATCCAAATACCGGAATACCTGCCACGCTCACCGCATTGCAAAAGGTGGCCACTTCACTCATATGATCGGTATCGGTTTCGTCGAGATTCCAGGCCACAAGAAGAAATACACGTGGCATCGACAGCAAAGAATCCTGGATATCTGCTCCTTCCATCGTGAGAGCAAGGAAGTCAAGGATGCGCGGCTCATATCCCTCCTTCACCTTCACATCGCGTGTGAGTTCTTTTTGGATTGGCCATTGTTTCATATCCACTGTACTATCCTTATACATCAGGATGTACTGATCCTGGTCCACTTCTTTTACCTCCCCGGTAGTCAGGTTTTTGATGGTATAATAGCGCATGTACTGGGGAGGCTCCTTGCCGAGCTCCTCAGCCGTCTTCATATTCATCGCAATGTCTTGTCCTATGGCATACGGACGATAATCCTTCAGCGGTAAATAGTAGAGCGTGTAGTATTGAGTAAGCAGGCAAACGAGCAGCACAGCTGTAGCCATCATCCATACCTTACCCTTACCGGCCAACTTGGCCAGCACCCCTGCGCCCATGGCTACCACCGTGAACACAACAGGGAATGTCCATTCGAAAACACCCACTGCAGCCAACCCGATAAGCACCAGTGAAAGTAACCCGATCACGGCATCTTCCTTCAAGCTGTTCAGGGCAATCTTGTTCCTCCACGCCGCGATGAAGAAGGGCAGCACGAAGGGCAACAAAAAGAGATCCTTGAGGAATGACTGGAAAGGCGTGAGCACCAAAGCATCCCCGAAACAACCACAGGTGAGAACGCACTCCGGCGTGTCCTGAAAGGTAGTTCCGTCAGGATTCACGAAAGTCTTCAGTTCATATGGATTGCATTGCCAGGTATACCATGTAAGCCAGGTAAAGAAAATGGTCATAAACAGAATCAGACTGCTGGTCAGCTTTGACCAGGCCCCCAGCAGGGTAGCCACACCGAGAAGCACTTCACCCACCACGATGACAACAGCAATGGGCAGAACATAAGGAATCAATTCGGGAAAGCCCAGAGCCTTCAGGCTGAAGTATTCTTCCAGCTTGTAAGAAAATCCTATGGCATCATTGACCTTGATCAGGCCCGATACAATAAACAAGGATCCGACGACAATTCTGCAGAAGGTGATGATGTGCTTCATCATAAGGATTGACTTTTTTTCAAATATCCGCTTTCGCCACCATTCCGTTGCACGGGGTGGAATCATTAACTTATCATTTCGCGTCCGTCTGTTCACCCAGCTTGATCAGCGCGAAGGCTGCATAGTTGGCCATATCCCGGTAGCCGCTTTCCATGCCTTCGCTAACCAACGTCACGCCTTTGTTGTTTTCAATCTGTTTAATGCGAAGCAGCTTCATCAGGATAAGATCTGTGCAGGATGAAATCCGCATATCCCGCCAGGCCTCACCGTAGTCGTGGTTTTTCTTCATCATGAGGTCGCGGGTTATATCCACCTGACGATCGAAAAGCTCAACGGCCCGGTCCTCGCCCAGCTCCATTTCTCCCTGCTCACCCAACTCAAGCTGGATGAGGGCTATCATACAATAATTGAAGATACCCACAAATTCGCCTTCGATATCCTCACCCACCTTGCTTTCCCCTACTTCCTCCAGGGTGCGGATGCGCTGGGCCTTGATGAATACCTGATCCGTGAGACTCGGTATGCGGAGAATTCTCCACGCCGTACCGTAGTCGCGGGTCTTCTTGCGGAAGAGTTCCCGGCAGGGCGCCACGACCTGGTTATATTGAGTGAGGGTGCGATTCAATCCGGGGGCTGTTTTGCCGCAAATTTGCCACAGGTTCGCCATTTCGCACCCTACTCCCTGTGATTTCTCCCTTTACTCCTTTCAAGTTCCGTATCCGTGGGCAGCTTATTGCCTTTGACAAGCCCGTCGTGATGGGCATCCTGAATGTCACCCCGGACTCCTTTCACGGAGCTTCCCGCATCGCCCCCGAAGACGTCGTAGAGCGGGCCGGGGTCATGCTCCACAAGGGCGCTGCCGTCCTCGATGTTGGCGGACAAAGCACCCGTCCAGGTGCCCGGGATATCGGTGAGGACGAGGAAATATCCCGGGTGATTCCGGCCATCAGGGCTATCCGAAGGGCCTTTCCTGAGGCGCTCATTTCGATAGATACCTTCCGTGGCGAAGTCGCCCGGCGGGCAGCGGATGAAGGTGTATCCATGATCAATGACGTATCCGCCGGATCACTGGATCCATCCATGCTCCGGGCCGTGCAGGAACTGGCTCTTCCCTATGTACTGATGCATATGCAGGGCACGCCGGCGACCATGCAGGTCGCTCCGGTATATCATGACATACTGGCTGAACTATTCCTCTGGTTTTCAGGACACATCAAAGAGCTTCGGGCCACGGGAGTGCACGATATCATCCTCGACCCGGGGTTTGGTTTTGGCAAGGAACTGAGTCACAATTATACCCTGTTGGCCGGACTCTCTGAGTTTACTCGTCTGGAAGTGCCGGTGCTGGCTGGTGTTTCGCGCAAGAAAATGATACAGCGGGTCACCGGTGCGGATGTAGCCTCCTGCCTGCCCGGAACCATCGCCGCCAATACCATTGCCTTGACTCAGGGCGCCTCCATCCTCAGGGTGCACGATGTGACCGAGGCCGTTCAGACCGTCGCCATTTGGGAAGAAACAAGAAAAGCGGCCTTGGGCCGCTTCTAGGAGTTCTTGTTTCTATTCGTCGGGACCTGAATTCCTACTTGGTCTCCGGCATTTCTGTCTTGCTGTAAGCAGCGCATGTAGCATGCGACTGGTGCGTGCAGGATTGCATAAATACGCCAAGGGTAAGCAGACCCAGAAATACGATGATCATCCGTTGCAATACGGCGTGTGCCCAGTCATTGAAGTTTTTCATAGCAGCCAGTGGTTGGTTAGTGAATCTTGGTACTTGGTCGTTGAACGGAGGTTATCCTGCCGGGGTTACGTTCCGGTTCACTTTTTTTTTGGGGGGGGTGAATGACGTTCCTCCGGTCCAGATATACGGTCTGGCTCGCCGCCCGGCTGTCCGTGCGGACAGATATAGATTCCGGTGAATGTCAACGTCCAGAGAATTGGCTCGCTCAGGCGGCTCGAGATGTGTTGTGTTGCAGGCAATATGGCTTTTCAGATCGGTTGGACAAGCTGCCGGCTGAGCGGAACATGGGGCACGAAAGCCAGTCAACGAGTTTCAGCGGCCGCTGCGACGGACGGCGAGAAGGGTGTTGGAGAGGAGGGAAACGATGGTCATAGGCCCAACGCCACCGGGCACTGGCGTGATAAAACTACATTTCGGGGACACCTCATCGAAGTCCACATCACCTGCAATGCGAAATCCCGTCTTCCTGGTCACATCCGGAACGCGCGTGATACCCACGTCCACCACAACAGCGCCTTCTTTCACCATATCAGCGGTGATGAACCCCGGCTTGCCCGCAGCGGCTATGAGGATGTCGGCATTCCTGCACAGCTCAGCGAGATTGCGGGTGCGGCTGTGCGTGATGGTCACGGTGCAGTTTCCCGGGTCAGCATTGCGCTGCAGAAGAATGGCCATAGGAAGGCCAACAATGCTCGATCGGCCCACCACCACGGCATGCTTGCCTTGTGTTTCTACTTTATAACGGGACAACATAGTGAGAATACCCATAGGCGTGGCCGGCAGGAAAGCGTCCAGACCCAATGCCATGCGCCCCACATTCTCAGGGTGGAATCCATCCACATCCTTGGCCGGATCAATAGCCAGCAGGATCATCTCATCCCGGATATGCTCAGGAAGCGGAAGCTGCACGATGTAGCCATCCACTTCAGGATCCTCATTCAGCCGTTGAACCTCGAGCAACAACTCCATTTCCGAAATGGACTCAGGAAACTGAAGCAGGGTGGATCGAAATCCTACCTGTTCGCAGGCCTTGACCTTAGCGCTTACATAGGTCAGACTGGCCCCATCCTCGCCCACCAGCACAGCTGCGAGATGCGGAATGCGAAGCCCTGCTGCCGTCCGCTGATCCACCTCCGAGGCCAGCTCTCCGCGAATGGCCTGGCTCAGCGAAATACCATCGAGAAGCGTCATGGGTGCAAGATACAGTGCTCAGAACCTCCTTCCAATCAATCACCCTCGCGACCGGTATCCTTCCTGAAGATGCCCCCTATGCCGCGGCCGATCTTCTGAATGGTCTCAATACTCCGGGAAAGGGGCTCGGAGGAGACGTCGTCGTAGTTCTCGATCAGGTGAGTTTTTTCCACCTGAGGCGGATAAATGACCAGTCTGTTCTGATCATGGAAATGCTTTTCGATCCTGGCCGGGAGTCCGTCAAGCACATTCATATGCGACGCAGAGCCCCTGCGAGCGCTCACCAGCACAAGCAGATCATCATCCCCTACGGAGCGCGCAAGCACCATGAAGTCATCCCAGTCGGTAAAGGTTTCAAAGTCCGTCCGGGCAGCGGATTTCAATTCGCGCAGGGCAGAGGAAATTCCCCGGGCGGTAACATCATCAGAAAAAAAGAGCAGAGGAATACTGAGCTCCTGGGCGAGTCGCGATAGCTTGCTGATCCACTGAGCAAAGCCCTTTTCTCGTTCGCACAAAGGAGGAGCAGCCACAACGATACGTTTCTGAGTGACCAGCGGCTTCCCGAAATACGACAAGTAGACGGCCTTATCGGTGGTCGTGAGAATGCTGTCGGTGGTATCCCCAAGGATGCGGTCGAGTACGTTGGATTTGTGCGACCAACCGATCACGACGATCTCCGCCATGATTTCGCGACTGATCCGGCTGATGCCACTGGCTACGTTATGATCAATGGTCGTGAGCACATCCACCCGGGCATCGGAGGCCGAGGCTTGCTTCACAAACTCCTCGAGCTTTTGGCGGGAGCGAAGGATATTGCTCTCTGACTCCTCGTTATTGGAAACTACTGAGAGAATAGAAACAGGATGAGGCGACTTCTTCTCCCGGATAAGCAGGATGAACTCGAGCAGCGCAGAGCTGTGCTCCACTTGCGCCACAGGGAGGAGAATGCGCTCATTTGCCGGCTCTGACGAGAGGGGTGCGGGTGACTCGTTTTCCTCCTCCAGCACGATCCGCCTCGCCGCGCGCTCAGTGGCAAAAGAGGCCACGATACAGGTCACGAGAATGAGCAGGATGGTTCCGTTCAGGATGTTCTCATCGAGAATACCCGCCTGATAGCCCACAAGAATTACGGCCAGTGTAGCAGCAGCATGCGCGCTGCTCAGTCCGAAGATAAGCTGCCTCTGAGCGCCGGTAAACCGGAATACAAGTTGAGCCATCAGGGCTGCCAGCCACTTGCTCAGCAGGGCTGCCGCTGTAAGAGCACCGGCCACTATCCAGGCCCCTGTTCCTCCCATGATCGCACTCACATCTACGATCATGCCTACGCTGATCAGAAAGAACGGAATGAAAAGGGAGTTGCCCATGAACTCAATCCTGTTCATCAGAGCAGAGGAATGAGGAATAAGCTTGTTGAGCGCCAGCCCGGCTACAAAGGCCCCGATGATAGCTTCAACGCCGGCAGCTTCAGCTAAAAAGGCCGCAAAGAAAACCACAGCAAGCACGAAGATGTAATGCGAATGTTTCTCACTTTCGAGCTTGCGGAAAAACCACCGGGCCACCCGAGGAATCACGATGAACATGATTGCGGAAAAGATGGCCAGCGAAACCCCCAGACGGATCCAGAACTCCTGATTCAGCGTGCCCTCCGCATTACCCATAATCACAGCCAGGATGATCAGCACGGCTGTATCGGTGAGAATGGTCCCGCCCACCGCCACGGCCACGGCCTGATTCTTCGAGATACCAAACTTGCTGACGATGGGATAGGCCACGAGGGTATGTGTGGCAAACATGCTGGCTGTCAGGAGACTGGGGTTCACGTCGTAACCAAGCAGATAGTAGCACACCGGATAGCCGATGGAAAGGGGCAGGATGAACGTGAAGAAACCGAACCACGCACTCTTGTAGCGATGGAGCCTGAATTCATTCATATCCAGTTCGAGTCCGGCGATGAACATGATATACAGCAAGCCAATGGTCGAAAAGAGATCAACAGCCGAGTTACGCTCCAGAATACCCAGCCCGTGAGGGCCAATCACAACACCTGAAATTATCAAACCGATGATACCCGGTATGCGGAGTTTACGCAGCAAAATGGGTGAAAGCAAGATGATGAGGAGAATCAACGAGAAGATGAGCACGGAGCTCTGCAGGGGTAACTCAAACTCGTGGATCAGATGCTGAAAGGTTGCTCTCATGGAACGGTACAGGGCTTGACCCAGGTTGTAGTGGGGGAAATTAGCGTCAATTCCCCCTTGGAACAGCGCTGTTCAAAAAATGAAACACCACTTCATCGCCGGGATATCCTCACATTTGCAGAGCATGGAACTTTCTGCTATCGAAATCCTCGGCTATGTGGCTTCTATGGCCATTGGTGTGGCCCTCGGGCTCATCGGGGGAGGAGGCAGCATTCTCACCGTACCTGTGCTCGTTTATCTGTTTGCCGTAGAACCTGTGCTGGCCACGGCCTATTCTCTTTTCATTGTGGGCATAACTGCGGCCGCAGGCTCTGTGCAGTACTTCCGGAAAGGATTGGTGCATACACGCACAGCGCTGGTCTTCGGTATCCCCTCCATTGCGGCCGTGTTCTCTACCCGGGCGTTCATCATACCGGCTATTCCTGACGAGGTATTCAGCATCGGGGAGCAGGAGGTAACCAAGGGCACGCTTATGATGGTCTTGTTTGCCATCCTGATGATTGCTGCATCCTGGAGCATGATCAGGAAATCTGCTGCTCCAGCGGAAAGAAAGGATCAGCAAGAACAATCGTTCAACTATCCGCTCATTCTTACTGAAGGATTGGTGGTGGGTGTGCTTACAGGCCTTGTGGGCGCTGGTGGCGGTTTTCTTATCGTCCCGGCTCTGGTCATTCTGAGCAAACTGCCGATGAAGCAGGCTGTTGGTACCTCACTGGTTATCATCGCACTGAAATCACTCATCGGTTTTCTGGGTGAAGGTCATGGAACATTCATAGATTGGCGTTTACTGCTCTGTGTATCGGCGTTTGCCATGGCCGGACTCTTCGCGGGCATGGCCTGGTCGCGTCGGGTGGATGGCACCCGGCTGAAGCCAGCCTTTGGATGGTTCGCGCTGGTGATGGGCATCTTGATGATTATGAAGGAAACCTTGTTTTCTTAAAAAGTCTAATAACCGCCCCATGGGATCATGAATGAACCCGCAGAAGCCCGCACCTTTGCATACGGAAACAAAAAGACCGGAACTGAAGTGCACATTCCGTTGCTTGAAAAGATTGAACAGAACAACCACACATGCGGTGATCGAGCTATGAATATCGAACAGATCTACACAGGATGCCTCGCGCAGGGGGCTTATTACATTACTTCAGCAGGAGAAGCGGTCATCATCGATCCGCTGCGGGAAGTACAGCCCTATCTCGATCGCCTCCAAAGGGACGGCGTAAAGCTGAAGTACATTTTCGAAACCCACTTCCATGCGGACTTTGTATCAGGTCATCTGGATCTCAGCAAATCCACGGGAGCGCCTATCGTGTACGGCCCGCTTGCATCCTGTGAGTTTGATGCCATCATTGCCCGTGATGGTCAGGAATTTCACGTTGGTCAGATTCGTATCCGGGTGCTGCATACGCCAGGTCATACCATGGAAAGCACCACTTACCTGCTCATCGATGAGCAGGGTAAGGACCATGCCATCTTTTCAGGAGATACCCTTTTTCTGGGCGATGTGGGACGTCCGGATCTCGCGCAGAAATCGGCTGATATGACGCAGGAGCAACTCGCCGGAATGCTCTATGATAGCCTGAACGCCAAGATCATTCCTCTTGCCGATAACGTGATCGTATATCCCGCCCACGGTGCAGGAAGTGCCTGTGGAAAGAACATGATGAAGGAAACCGTGGATACGCTCGGTAACCAAAAAAAGATGAACTACGCGCTGAATCAGCCTGACAGAGAATCATTCATCCGGGCAGTCACCGAAGGACTGACACCACCGCCCGCCTACTTCGGCGCAAATGTGGCTATGAATAAGAAGGGCTATGAAAGCGTGTCTGCCGTTGTGAGCCGTGGCTTGACCGCGCTTGGTCCGGATGAGTTTCAGGCTGCCGCTGAAGGCAGTGGTGCCCTTGTCCTGGATACGCGTTCACCCGCTGTCTTTTGCAAGGGATTCATTCCTCAATCCATTAACATCGGCCTTTCAGGCGACTTCGCCCCGTGGGTAGGCGCCCTCATTGCCGATGTGAAGCAGCCCATCCTCCTGGTCACCGAACCGGGAAAGGAAGAAGAGGCCGTCATCAGGCTGAGCCGTGTGGGGTTCGACCATGTGCTCGGGCATCTTGCAGGAGGCTTTGATGCATGGAAGGCTGGCGGACGCGAAGTGGACACCGTGGAGCGTATTTCTGCCGGCGAATTTGCCGGGCGATTCAATTCCGGAGAACGCATGGTGATCGATGTGCGCAAGGAGAACGAATATGCCGCAGAGCATGTGGAAGATGCCTACAGCAAGCCGCTCGCTTACCTCAATGACTGGATCCGCGATATCGATCCAAAGCAGCACTTTTTCCTGCATTGCGCCGGTGGATACCGAAGCATGATTGCGGCGAGCATTCTTCAGGCACGCGGCTACCATAATTTCTCGGAGGTAGATGGCGGATTCAAGGCTATAGCTGAAACGGCTGTGCCGCGAACCAACTTCATCTGTCAATCGAAAGTGTTAAAAGTCTGACCCTCTGTACACCACACGCATGGTATTTCCCCGTCTGCCATGCCTCCTGAAGCTGCTTGCTCTTGCGGATCTTCCTGAAGATTCTCTCTTTTCATATCAATTCCCTTTCCGACACGATTCGATATGATTGAATTTCTTCTCCAACCTTGGCCCTGGTGGTTTTCAGGTGGCGTGATTGCCCTGATTATGTTCGTATTGCTCTTTTTCGGAAAGTCATTCGGCTTTTCATCCAATCTCCAGACGATTTGCTCGGCCGCCGGTGCAGGACGCTTTGCATCGCTGTTCAACACGAACTGGAAATCACAGGGATGGAATCTCGCCTTTCTCGCGGGTGCTGTCACAGGCGGATGGATCGCTCATCATTTCCTTCAGCAGGAAGAGCCGGTCCGCATTTCGGAAGCGACCATCGCTGCGCTGCGGGAGTATGGCTTTTCTGCTCCGCTCGGCATGCAGCCCGATGAACTGTATAGCTGGGAAACAGTATTGACTCTGCGGGGCTTCCTGATTCTGGCCGTGGGAGGGCTCATGGTCGGCTTTGGTGCCCGTTATGCCGGCGGCTGTACTTCAGGGCATGCCATCAGCGGCTTATCTGATCTCCAGTGGCCCTCGCTGCTCGCCGTAATGGGATTCTTCCTCGGCGGTCTTGTTATGACTCATGTGCTGTTTCCTGTCCTCTTCTGATCATCTATCTTATGAAACTCTTCCGTTTTTTTCTCGTGGGTATCGTGTTCGGAATTGTAATGGCAAAGTCAGAAGCCATGTCGTGGTACCGCATCCAGGAAATGTTTCGCTTTCACTCCTTTCACATGTTCGGCATCATAGGTACAGCCGTAACTCTGGGTGTCCTCGGTGTGGCCCTCATCCGGAAGTTCAACGTGCGTGATTATTCAGGCCGGAGCATTTCATTTATACCCAAGGAGCGATCCATGATCCGGTACCTCGCCGGCGGCACCATCTTCGGTCTGGGATGGGCTTTGAGTGGGGCCTGTCCGGGCCCCATCGTAGTGAACATCGGCTATGGCTGTACCACCATGCTGGTGGTATTTGTATTCGCGCTTCTGGGTACTTTCCTCTATGGAATCGTGAGGAACAAGCTACCCCATTAAGCCACATCTTACCGGCTAAGCGAGGCCCAGCCCGCTAATCACCGTGTCAATGAAATGAGAGAGAAAAGCGGGATTCAGGAGAATCACGAACAGGATGCCAAAAATCGCACCCCAGATATGCGCATCATGAGCAATTTGTGTCCGGCCTGAACGGCTGAGTAAGTGCTCAATGATCAGAAATACAATAGCGCCGAGCCAGGCCGGACAAGGAATGATAAAAAAGAACAACACCTGGTAATCTGGAAACATCATCATAAACGCCATCATCACCGCTGACACAGCTCCCGAAGCCCCGACGGCACGATATGCAGGATTGTCCTGATGCTTGCGCATGGCAGGAAGGGTGGCAACCAATGCACCGCCCACATAGAGAATAATAAACAACACCGTGCCCCTGGACTCACCCCAGAATATGAATTCAGGAAATACCCGACTAAAAAGCTGCTCATTGCGAAACAACTGTTCCAGGAATGACCCAAAGGACCAGAACGTGAACATATTGAAGAAAAGATGCATGGAATCAGCATGCACCAGGGTATGAGACAACAGGCGGTAGTATTGCCTGCTGTGCTTCACCGACCAGGGATGAAACAAGAGCCTCGAATACAACACGACATTGTTGAATGCCTGAAGGGACACAAGCACCGTGGCAGCGACAAGGAGGAGCGTAATGGGAGCAGCGAACATTTAGCTCGAGTGATCAGCAACAATAAGCCATTTTCCGGACATCTTCCGCCAGAGCAATGAATAATATCCCGACAGCGTGTCTTCACTGCGGAAGAGTTCCCATTTCCCGATCACATAAGCAGCATCGTCGGAAAGGACATCCACTGAGCTGTTGGTGAACTGAAGCCGCCCCATAGCTGATGTATCGGGATAGGCCATCAGGTAATTGTCCAGAGTCGCCTGCCAACCTTTTGTCACCCCTCTCCTGCCGATAAAGCAAAGCGAATCACTCGGCCAATAAGGCTGCATGAACTCCCGGACGCTTCCACGGTTCCAGGCCTCCTGCTGGGCCAGCATAATCCGTTCAATCTCTTCGCCATCCCGGCCGGAAGGTGAGCAGGACAGCACGAGAAGCATGAGCAGTGACAGCAAGCGAATAGCCATAGTATCAGACATTGAAGCGGAAGTGCATGACGTCTCCATCCTGAACCACATATTCTTTTCCCTCCACACCGAGCCTGCCGGCTTCCTTCACCGCGGCTTCGGATTTATAGGTCATGTAATCCTGATACTGGATGACTTCGGCGCGGATAAAGCCCTTTTCAAAGTCCGAGTGAATCACCCCCGCGGCCTGAGGGGCTGTATATCCTTTGTGGATAGTCCACGCGCGAACTTCCTTCACACCTGCGGTGAAGTAGGTTTGCAGGTTGAGCAGCCGGTAAGCCGCCTTAATCAGCTTTGCTACGCCCGGCTCATCGAGCCCCAGATCCTGAAGGAACATGGCCCGCTCTTCGAATGTTTCGAGAGATGCAATTTCCGCTTCGATGGCCGCGCCGATCACGAGCACCTCAGCATTCTCATTCTTCACAGCATCCCGCACACGGCTCACATGTGCGTTACCGCTGACCACACTCGCCTCTTCCACATTGCAGACGTAAAGTACCGGCTTGGATGTAATCAACTGGAGTTCCTTCATGAAAGCCACTTCATCATCCAGCCGCAGCTCTACGGTGCGAGCGCTTTTGCCCTGTTCGAGTGCAGACTTGATGCGTTCCAGCAGGTCATACTGCTTGGCGGATTCTTTATCCCCGGCCTTGGCCGCACGTTGCACCTTGGCAATACGCCCTTCGACAGACTCGAGGTCCTTCAGCTGCAACTCGATATCAATGATTTCTTTGTCGCGAATGGGATCCACGCTACCATCCACGTGCACCACATTGGGATCCTCAAAACAACGAAGCACGTGGATGATCGCATCGGTTTCCCGGATATTCGCCAGGAACTTATTCCCCAGGCCCTCGCCCTTGCTGGCTCCCTTCACCAATCCCGCGATATCCACGATTTCAATGGTGGTAGGCACCACACGTTCCGGAGTGACTAGTTCTGCCAACTGGTTTAGCCGTTCGTCTGGAACCGTGATGGTGCCCACGTTGGGTTCAATGGTGCAGAAAGGAAAATTGGCTGCCTGCGCCTTAGCGTTGGAGAGGCAGTTGAACAAGGTGGACTTACCCACATTCGGGAGTCCCACAATACCACATTTCAGGCCCATCTGAGCGTTCGTTTTAGCGGCCGCGAAGATAGGCATTCAAAGGGGAGGGGCGCGAAGCCCTGGGTGCATACCTTTGATGACCATTATTCTGAATTAGCCTGTTCATCCTTTCCGAGTATGAAACACCTTGCTGCACTATTTCTGTTGTTCATCTTCCTGACTGTGGAATCATCAGCCCAGCTTAACTACGGGCCCTCCTTTGGTATGGTCGCCACCACCATTCGCGGCGATAGTGACTTCTCGCCCACCATCCGATACTTCGGTGGCGGGGCGGTATCTCTGAACATCTTCCGGTATCGTGCAGCGCTTCAGGCCGATGTGCTGGTGATCGGAACTGGTGCCGTTCGTGAAGATCAGGGAGCCATTACCTCTTACCAGCTCAGGACCACTCATCTCGCACTGCCTCTTCAGATAAAGTTCAGAATTCGTCAACGCTGGCACACCGGTTTTGGATATCAGTACTCCGCGATGCTGCAAGCCAATGAAACCTATCGGGTGAATGGCAACTCCCGCGACATCGATGCCAGTGCCAACTTCGCCGCCGGGGATGCGGGACCTTTTGTGGACCTCGGGTTTCAGGCCCTGTTCGGCGCAGGCTTCCACATTCGCTATTACTATGGCAGTCGCAGGATCAATACAACAGGCGACGTTGAACTGAACAACAGCTACCTGCAGGCCGGCGTATTCTATATGTTCGGACGTAAGCCGGAGCGCTTCGGTTTTCGCAGGCCGCGGCTGAATGACGTGCCGCAATGACGGGGCGTCCATCCACCCTCACCCCTGTGGAGCGCTGGGTCATCCATCCCATGAAGCGCTTTCTGGGCAGGAGCACAACAAGCGGACTGCTGCTTTTCGGGTCAGCAGCCATGGCTATGGTGCTGGCTAACTCATCATGGAAGGACGCCTACCACCACTTCTGGGAGATGCCCGTATATGTTGGAATTGGAGATGCCGGACTTCACAAGAGTCTGCACCACTGGATCAACGATGGCCTGATGGCCATCTTCTTCTTTGTGGTCGGACTTGAGCTCAAGCGCGAACTCGTGGCCGGTGAGCTCCGCAATCCACGCAAAGCCCTTCTCCCACTGGCAGCGGCGGCAGGCGGTATGCTGGTGCCGGCTTTGCTCTATAAGCTGTTCAATCCGTCCGGTCCTGAGGCCGCCGGTTGGGGCATTCCGATGGCAACTGATATTGCCTTCGCGCTAGGGGTCTTGTACCTGTTGGGCGACCGCGTTCCACTTTCGCTCAAGGTGTTCCTCACAGCGCTCGCCATTGCTGATGATCTGGGCGCCGTGCTGGTCATCGCATTCTTCTACACATCTGAAATTCACGCAGGAAGTCTGCTTGCCGGCGGTCTCTTTCTGGCCGTGCTCATCACCGCCAATCGCATGGGCGTTCGCAACACGGTGTTCTATGGAATTGTTGGCATTGGCGGACTGTGGATGGCCTTTCTCATGTCGGGTGTCCATGCGACAATTGCCGCGGTGCTTGCAGCATTCACCATTCCGGCGGGTGTGCGGGTGTCCGATACCACCTACGCCAGAAAACTCGCCGAGTTATCGGAGAAATTCAGCCGCGCAGAAACCAATCAGGTCAGGACAGTCACCCCCGAACAGCAGCACGTGATCCAGGAAGTTCGCGATCTGTCGGAAAAAGCGCTAACACCTTTGCAACGGCTGGAGCATGCTATGCACCCTCTGGTCGCTTTTGTGATCATGCCCATATTCGCATTCAGCAATGCGGGCGTGAGTATCAGCCCGGAGGCTCTCGGACAAATCGGAGGCGGTGTCACCGTGGGAATATTCACGGGCCTGCTGATCGGAAAGTTTGCAGGTGTGGCAGGAACTTCATGGCTAATGATCCACTTAGGATGGTGTACACTTCCTCAGGGAATGGGAAAGCGTCATCTGTTGGGTGCATCACTGCTTGCCGGTATTGGATTTACGATGTCTCTGTTTGTCGCTGATCTCGCCTTTGACGATACCACTACCCTTGTGCAGGCCAAGATTGGCATCCTCGCTGCATCAGTATTCGCGAGCATCGGAGGCTATCTCATTGTACGTTCAGCTCACCCTTCGGCCCCACAAAGTTGATCTTGGTCAATGAACCTGTAGCTTCATGCGCAGTTGATTTGCCTGCTAATTAAATAACATCAACACCATGAAATTCTTGTTCCTACCCATTGCCGCAGCCCTGCTGCTCACAGCGGCAACTACATCCAACATCTTCACCGTTGACCCCACGGTCAGCAAGGTAACCTGGCGCGGCGAAAAAGTTACGGGCTTTCACACAGGCAGTATTGCTGTCAAGAACGGCACACTTACCTATGCCGAGGGCAAACTCACCGGCGGTTCGTTCGAAATAGACATGAGCAGCATCACCTGCACCGACCTCGATGCCGAAACCGGTGGAAAACTGATCGGCCACCTCAAAAGCGCCGACTTCTTTGCAGCAGATAAGTATCCTACAGCGCGTTTCGTCATCACCAAGGCCATTCCTATAGATACCAAAGGCAACCATAAGATTACAGGCAACCTCACGATCAAGGAAACCACCAAGGAAATCAAGTTCAACGCTCTCGTGGTAGAAAAGGATGGCAACATGGCCGCGAGCGGGAAAATCACGATCGACCGATCAGAGTACGATGTGCGTTTTGGATCCGGTGCGTTTTTCGAGAACCTCGGCGACAAGACTATCTATGACGAGTTCACGCTCGACGTGTCCCTCGCGGCGCGCAAGTGAGCACTCATAGACTGAATACCAACCCCCGTGAGCAGGCGCCCACGGGGTTTTGTCGTTTTCAGGGACAGTGAGTATATTTATGAAAATAAAACCTGATCTATGAAATTAACTGTCCTTAGCTTAACTCTGATTTCTGCACTGATTGCCCCGATTTCCATGTTCGGTCAAAAGGAATATGCATTTGAACCCGGCGTTGTAAAGGTGTACCATAACGATCCGGTGGTTCTTCCCAAGGCAGAATTCTATATCGCACCCATGAACATCGGTAATGTTTTCGGTGCGAGATTATACAGCCAGTATCGGCTCAATGTCAAATCTTCCGCTCAGGTCCGTCTTACGTTACCCTATGTCGCTGAGGGAGAAGAAGGAAATGGGTTGATTATGCGATTGGGATACCAGTATTCTCTGGTGCAATGGTCCTCAGCCAAGGAAAAAAAACTTCTTCTGGGAGTAAAAGGGGCTGGCTATCCGGGAGCGGTCACCGTCCAATACACCAAAGACATACCCGTCAATGTGGGCAAGGAAATCATCGTAAACGGGGGCATTGAGCACTGCCGGCTGGGTAGTGTGTTCTCGAATGAATCCAATTATGACGAACGTAATTTTGACCGGGGCACGAACCAGCGCTATACGGGAATGTATCTCGGGCTCGGATTATTATCCAACCTGTCTGTTGCATTCGGTTCCGAAAGTTTCAATGGCAAGTCCTTTGATCGATTTGCATACCGTTCGGTGCGCCTGAATGCTGATCTGATCTATGCCTTCAGCAATGTAGCTGACCTGTATAGTCTTGTCAGTGATTTCACCCAGTCGAATACCCGTGTTGACGTTTCGATGGATGATGCCGGCGTTTCGACCCAAAACATCGGATTCAGGATTAATTTAGAGCGAATTGCCAAACTTGCCCAGTTCAAATCGATGTACGTTTCTTATGGCCTGGATTATTCGCGTATTCCCCATGTGCAGTTCGGCCCGAGCGAAATGATCAATGTGCACTTTGGAGTTGCGTTTGCATCCAAGAAGTTAGTAAACAGGGACTAGCCAACGTGCTGTACCCGGAAACCGAAAAATGGCCATTACTGGCCATTTTTCATTTTTCCACAATTCATACACACCAACCAGGCGGGGCAAGTGAGCAGGTACTTTTGTGCCATTCAACCAACGCATGTCCCATCCTTCCCTTCCTGAACTCTGCTCGCAGGTCCGACGTGACATTGTGCGCATGGTCCATGCCGTCAACAGCGGCCACCCCGGAGGCAGCCTCGGCTGCACCGAGTTCTTTGTCGCCCTCTATTTTCATCACTTACGCATTGATCCTTCCAGATGGAATATGGATGGTATTGGAGAAGACCTGTTCTTCCTGAGCAACGGTCACATCAGTCCGGTGTGGTACAGCGTACTGAGCCGCAGAGGCTACTTTCCCACCAGCGAGTTGACCACATTCCGCAAAATCAACACCCGTCTGCAGGGCCATCCGACAACGCATGAAGGACTTCCCGGCGTGCGGATGTCGAGCGGTTCCCTTGGACAAGGACTTTCTGTGGCCATCGGCGCTGCACAGGCCAAGAAGCTGAATGGCGACGATAAGCTCATCTTTTCGCTACACGGCGACGGGGAAATGCAGGAGGGACAGATCTGGGAAGCAGCCATGTACGCAGCACATCACAAAGTGGACAACCTGATCAGCACCATTGATGTGAATGGTCAGCAGATCGACGGCAGTACCGACCAGGTGATGTCGCTCGGCAACCTGAGGGCCAAATGGGAAGCATTCGGATGGCAAACACTTGAAATGAACGGCAACGATCTTCAGGCCGTTATCCAGACAATTGAACAGGCCAGAACCATAACAGGCAAGGGTAAGCCCACCATCATCCTCATGAAGACCGAGATGGGCAAAGGCGTCGACTTCATGGAAGGCACGCACAAATGGCATGGCGTAGCACCAAACGATGAAGAGCTTGCGCGAGCGCTCAACCAACTTCCCGAAACCATCGCCGACTATTCATGATTCAGTTTCTGTTCTCCAGTCTCTACGCTACAACCTATGCTTGATTTCAACCCCACCAGTTCCAATGATACACGCTCCGGTTTCGGAGCAGGATTACTCGAGCTCGGGCGCACCAATCCCAAAGTAGTTGGATTGTGTGCCGATCTCATCGGTTCATTAAAAATGGATGCCTTTCAGAAGGAATTCCCCAACCGCTTCTTTCAGGTGGGCATTGCCGAAGCGAATATGATGGGAGTGGCCGCCGGACTCACCATAGGAGGATTCATTCCCTTCACCGGTACATTCGCCAATTTCTCCACCGGACGCGTATATGATCAAATCCGTCAAAGTATCGCATATAGCGGAAAGAACGTCAAGATATGCGCCTCACATGCCGGACTCACACTCGGTGAAGATGGCGCCACACATCAGATTCTGGAAGATGTGGGCATGATGAGCATGCTGCCCGGCATGGTGGTGATCAATCCATGTGACTACAATCAGACTAAGGCCGCCACTCTGGCTATTGCCGACCATCAGGGGCCTGTTTACCTGCGCTTCGGAAGGCCGAAAGTGCCCGTCTTCGTGCCGCAGGACCAGCCCTTTGTGATCGGAAAAGGCTGGCATATCCACGAGGGAAGCGACCTCACCATCATCGCCACCGGACACCTCGTGTGGAAGTCCATCGAGGCGGCACGCGAACTGGAAAAAGAAGGTATCTCCGTGGACCTGATCAATATCCACACGATCAAGCCGCTGGATGAAGAACTGATCATCCGCAGTGCGCGCAAAACCGGCAAAGTAATCGTCGCTGAAGAACATCAGATCAATGGTGGTTTAGGAGCGCTGGTGGCACAATGCCTGTCACGCAATCACCCCACAAAAATGGGTTTCATTGGAGTGCATGATTCCTTCGGAGAAAGCGGAACTCCCGATCAGTTGATGGAGAAATATGGACTGGGCAGCAAGGATGTTATCGCCTTGGGCAAGTTCATGGCCGGACACTGAGGGCGAATGCTCCTGTCTTCCCGGGAATCAGCACAACCCCCGGAACTTGTCGCTGATATCTATGCGCTCAGTGGTCTCCCGTTTGGATATGCCTGCAATTCAGGAGCTTTTACGACGAGGTCCGGTGAAATCTCTGAACACGGAAAGCGCTAGTCGCTTCCTGCAGTTGCCGAATAATAGAATCGCCAGGATGAGAATCTGAACTCTCCAAAGCCCTCCGCGCAAAACACTACTTTCGCTTCATGTTTTCCCTCCTGAAAAAGGAAATACAGCTCGAATGGAGGCAAAAGCACGCCCTTGCCGGGGTGCTGCTTTACGTCCTGGCCACCGTGTTTGTGTGCTATCTGGCCCTTCAGTCCATTGAAGCGCCTGATGTATGGAATGCACTTCTCTGGATTACGGCTCTATTCACTGCATTCAACGCCCTCCAACGCACCTTTCATCAAGAGACCGGCGGCACATTGTATTACCTCTACACACTCGCCTCTCCGCGCCAGATCATGCTGGCCAAAATGATCTATTACGGTCTTCAAGCCGCCCTGCTCAACGGCATGAGCTTCGCGCTGTTCCTGTTTTTCTTCGGCACAGGTGTTTTCTCCGATGCGGATATGGGACAGTTCCTGACCGGATTACTCCTGGGAAGCACCGGACTGGGAATGGCCCTCACTTTCCTCGCCGGACTGGTATTCCGCTCGGGAGCGGGTGCCGGACTTGTAGCCGTTCTCGGCTTTCCGGTGGTCATGCCCCTGATGATTACCATGGTGCGCTTTTCCCGCTTTGCCATGGACGGATTATCCTGGTCCGAAAACGGACTGAACCTGCTCATTCTGCTGGTCCTGAATGCGGCGTTTCTCATCCTGTCACTGGTCCTCTTCCCCTACCTTTGGCGCGATTAAATTCCGGGTATCGCGCCCGGCAATCACCCCATGAAAGTCTGGCTCAAGGTCATTTGCATCCTTCTCCTCGTTTACACGGCGATAGCCGGAATGGTTCATCCTCTAATTCCCGGCGGACTGGATGTGCGCACGGAGACCCTGCATCCCGGTCTGAACTCCTTCACATTCATCGGATACAATACATCCTTTCTTGAGCAGCGCAGTGAGCTGCAGCTTTTTGTAGCGGTGGACAGCACCTTTTTCTGCGCCACTATAACAGAAGTGACGGATAATACACATGCCTCGGCCACCGTGGAACTGCCGGACACGCTGCCATCGGTCAGCTTCGCCTTCTACGCCAATACTCCGCATGACGGGACCGTCTATGTAGGCAAAGCAGTATCTCACAGGGGATTTGCCACAGACCCTGTCGCGCGCCCTGCAGGATGCAACGTGAATGTAGTCAGTGATGAACACGCCGCATTCGGCTTTCCGTTCCAGATCATATTGTTTGAAACGATACGGAACATCATGTGGCACGTGCCGATGTGGTTCACCATGTTTGTGCTGATGCTCTTTTCCATGGCACTCAGCATCAAAACGCTCCGGGCCATGGGACAAGAGACCACCGATGTGCATCAATACAAGAAGGTGCTTTCAGCCGACCGCAGAGCGCGGATATACGCGTCCTCAGGTATGCTGTTTTGTTTGCTCGGTTTGGTTACAGGCAGCATCTGGGCGCGGTTCACATGGGGGGCGTGGTGGACAATGGACCCGCAACTGAATGGGGCCATGGTGGTATTTCTCGTGTACGCTGCCTATTTTATCCTTCGGTCTTCTATCGAGGATGAGGAAAAACGCGCCCGTCTGGCGGCCATCTTCAACATTTTCGCGGCCGTGCTCATGGTCATCCTGCTGATGATCATGCCTCGATTTGCCGAAGGGCTGCATCCAGGTAAAAGCGGTAACCCAGCCTTTTCACAGTATGACCTCGACAGTTCCCTCCGCACCGTTTTCTATCCCGCTGTGCTGGGATGGATTCTGCTGGGATACTGGCTCTATTCTATTCACTACAGGATAGCCCAACTTGAAGAAACCGACGAACACGATGCGTAAGTTGTTGTTAATGGTAGCAGCTGTAATGCTGCTTGTTCCCATGCTCCGCGCCCAGGACCCTCTGGAAGAATACTTCTATGCCAGCGGGAAAATCCGCGTAGTCATTGCCATTATCGGCCTGGTGCTGCTCGGCATCCTGGCCTATGTGATCGCCCTTGACCTGAGGGTCAGGAAACTGGAGAAGAAGAAATGATAAGGCTATGAAAAAGATCCACATCATCCTGATCATCCTGGTGGCCGTCATATCAGGCATCCTCGTGGCGACTTACACCAGCGCAGTGGATACCGGTTCCTTTCGCACTGCGATGGAAAAACCCGGCGAACGGGTTAAGGTCACCGGCACCTTCGACAAGGCACATGCTGTTGAATACGATGCACTGAAAGATCCTGATCTCACGATATTCAACGTAGTGGACAAGGAAGGACAGTCACACCGCGTGTACCTCCGTGACAAGGCCGGGAAGCCTATGGGACTCGAGATGTCTGAAAGCGTGACCATTGAAGGCCGGATGAGCGACGACGGCACCTTCCAGGCCTCCCATATCCTGATGAAGTGTCCAAGTAAATACAACGACCAGAAGCACCAGCTGAGCGCCGAATAAGAGCACCTCCGGCGATTACACAACAAACCCACCCGCTTTGAACGAGATCAACTACCTCAACGAGCATCCCTGGCCCGGCATCGTCGGGAATTTTTTTGTTGTCCTGAGTTTTGCTGCCTCTCTGTTTGCCGCAGCAGCCTATTTCTTCTACACACGGGATGAACAGCAATCCTCCCTGCGGAAGGCAGCCCGGCTGGGCTTCTTCATCCATGGCATGGCTGTTTTCGGCACGATCGGTACCATGCTGTTCATCTTGTTCAACCATCTCTACGAATACAAGTATGCGTGGGATCACTTGAACAATGCCATGCCAATGAAGTATGTCTTCTCATGTATGTGGGAAGGACAGGAAGGCAGCTTTCTGCTATGGACCTTCTGGCATGTGGTGCTGGGCTTTATCCTGATCGGAAGAAGTGGCCACTGGGAACCACGTGTAATGGCCGTGATCTCCATGGTCCAGGTTTTCCTGTCCTCCATGTTACTTGGAATCTATTTCGGTGAGTTCCAGTTTGGAAGCAATCCATTTCTGCTCAATCGTGAAGTACCATCGAATCTGGGCCTTCCCTGGACGCAAAATCCCGATTATTTATCCCTGCCCGTTTTTCAGGACGGAAAAGGACTCAATCCGCTCCTCCAGAACTACTGGATGACCATACACCCTCCCACACTGTTTCTGGGCTTCGCCTCGACCGTTGTGCCCTTTGCCTTTGCCATTGCGGGTTTGTGGAAACGCGATGACCGGAGTTGGATGCGGCCTGCAATTCCCTGGGCTTTTTTCGGGGTCATGATTCTGGGCACGGGCATCCTGATGGGCGGTGCCTGGGCTTATGAAGCTCTCGGTTTTGGCGGCTTCTGGGCTTGGGATCCGGTGGAAAATGCCTCGCTCGTGCCTTGGCTTACCCTTGTAGGAGCTGCTCACCTGCTCGTGATCAATCAGCGCAAGCCCACCTCCTTGTTTGCCACGCTGCTCCTCACGCTCAGCACATTTATCCTGATTCTCTACTCCACCTTTCTCACCCGTAGCGGTGTGCTAGGCGATAGTTCCGTGCACTCGTTCGTGGACAGTGGCATCCTGGCGCAGCTTCTGGTATACCTGCTTTTTTTCACTGCTCTCAGCACAGCCCTCATGTCCAAGGAGCGTCGCCTGCGCCTGGTGTACAGCGTGGCCTGCGCCGTTCTTTTTGCCGTAGCTGTGGCTCACCTGAATACACCAGAAGAGACTCCCGCCGCGGAGGCATCCGAATTGCTTCCCGGAGAAGGTACCTGGATTCCGGGGCTCACCCTGCTCTTCCTGCTCACATCACTCGTGGTTCTGATTAGGGTTTACCGCCGGGAGTATTCAGTAGATAAGGCAGAAGAAGAAAATCTCTGGAGCCGCGAGTTCTGGATGTTCATCGGGGCACTCGTACTGACCGTGATGGCCATACACGTGACCGTAGTGACCTCTGTGAACGTGGGCAATATCTTCCTCACTCCTTTTGAAGGGTTCTTCGGCTGGGTCCAGGAAAAGACCAACTGGGAATTCGCCGGCCGCCTGGCCGAACATCAGTTCTCTGCACCAGCCGACCAGGAGCGGTTTGAAGTGTATCACCGCATTCAGGTTCCGCTGGCCGTGATCCTGTTTTTCATTATCGCCTTCGGCCAATTCCTGAAGTACCGCGACACGTCGCTTTCAGAAGTCATCCGGCGCATCGCCATTCCTTTTGTGCTGGCATTCGCCACGGTAGTGCTGCTGATGGTATTTACTGGATTCGGACAGGAATCCGTGCCTGTGAATATGCTCATTCTGGCCACTTTCTTTGCTCTCTTTGCCAATGCCAAGTATGGCTGGCGGGTTCTTCGCGGTAAGCTCGACCTGATGGGAGCCAGTGTTGCCCATGCCGGATTTGCCCTGCTGATTATCGGCGCCGTGGTGAGCACGTCCCAGAGCTATTTTATCTCCGAGAATAAAATTGGAAATATTCAGGACCTCAGTGAGGAATTCTCCAACAAAGAAGACATCATGCTTCTTCAGGGAGATACACTGGCCATGGGCGATTACTTTGTCAGCTACAAGGAAAAATACAAGAGTGGTGAACGGCTCTACGTAACTACCGACTATTTCAGCCAATTGCCCATAACCTATGCCGAGGGTGACTATGTGAGCATGCAGGGCATGGTATTCCGTTGCATGGAGCAGCACGTTTCATCGGGTGACTTTCTGCAGGACTGGAGCGTGGACTCCCTCTGGAGTGTAGTCCCCATGCCATCGCACATCATTGAGGAAAAAGCCAAGCCCTGGCAGCCAGGCCAACCCGGTGAAAAACTCTTTACCCTGGAACCGAGCATCCTGATGTCGCCCAAAGGCAATAGCCGTGAACCAAGTATTGAGCATTCGATCGGCCAGGATCTCTACACCTTCGTGAAGTACACAGAAACGGAAGTACAAAAAACGGATGAGTCCGGATACCTGGAGCCAAAGTCCGGCCTGGTGGCCCTGGGTCAGCGCGTCCGGCTCACGGAGGTCGTGGACTTCCGTCTCGACAGTCTGGTGGAGGTGGATACGATTCCTGCCGGTCTGCCAGAAGGTGTGAGAGCGCGGCGGGGATTTGTGACTCTCACAGACGGCCGGCACAGCGAGCGGCTTGTGCTCGCCGCCGTTAACCTCTCTGACTCTGTCGCCCTTCCTTTTCCCGTTGAGTCCAAGGAGTTCAATATGCTCCTCTCACTGAGTGACAAGCAGGGCAAGCTGGAGCTTACCGTACAACAGCATAGCTCGGCGCGACGCGATATGCTCATTCTCACGGCTCAGGTATTCCCTGCCATCAACGTCCTTTGGCTGGGCTGTATCGTGATGATCATAGGCACCACGATGGCCATACGCCATCGCTGGAAGCTCAGCCGGAAAGGATGATCGGATATATCCGGCGGCACCGGGGTATCTTCTTTATGCTGCTGGCGGTGTCTTGTTTTGCGGTGGTCAATGCCATTGCCAAATGGCTGGGCCATATTCCGGTGCATGAGCTGGTTTTCTTCCGCTCGCTGGTATCCTTCGCCTATTGCTATTGGTTCATCCGCAAGTACAAGCTCGATCCTCGCGGCAACAACCGCCTCTGGCTCATTTTACGCGGAGTATTCGGGCTGGGTGCGCTGCTCCTTTTCTTCTCCACAATCCGCCACATGCCACTTGCCACGGCTACGGTCATCCAGTACCTCTCTCCTCTCTTCACTATCTACCTGGCCAGCCGGTGGAATAACCAGCCGGTAAAACCCACTCAATGGCTCTATCTCACTCTGGCCTTTGCCGGTATTGTGCTCATCCGGGGATGGGAAGATGGAATAGAAACCCGTTGGCTCATAGCCGGCATTTTATCGAGTTTACTCGCCGGACTGGCATACAACGCAATCATCAAAGCCAAAGGAACAGATCATCCCATGGTGATTGTCATGTACTTCCCACTGGTGGCCTTGCCGGTGACTGGTGTGTGGTGTTTCGCGGAATGGGTTACCCCCGTTGGCACGGAATGGATCGGATTGCTTGTGATGGGAGCCATGACCCAGATGGCTCAGTATGCCACTACCATGGCTCTGCACAGTGATGATGCCAGCAGGGTTACCCCGTGGAACTACTTCGGCGCCCTGTTCGCCCTGGTCATTGGTTTTGTGGGATTCGGAGAAATTCCAGGCCTGGTGAGCGTGCTGGGCATGGCCCTCATCGTTGTCGGTGTAGTGCTCAATGCACGCGTCAGAAGAACTTAGCAGAGGAGCTCCTGCATGCGGCTGATCGACATACCCGTAAGATCAGGGACTACGGCATCCGCCCTGCTCAGCACGGCAGGATCTCCCACGCCGATGCAACGAAATCCACCGGCACGCGCTGCCTCTACACCAGAAATAGCATCTTCGAATACGACTGCCGAAGCCGGCGCTATTCCGAGTTCACGAGCACCCTTGATAAACACCTCCGGATTCGGCTTGGAAAGATGCACTTTGGTTCCGTCTATCACTGTGCTGAAAAGCGACATGATGCCCAGCTTATCGAGAATCAACACAGCATTCCTCGATGATGAGCCCAGACCAATCGGAATACCAGCCTCGTGAAGTTCCCGAAGAAATTCCGGTACACCGGGCAGCATATCCTGCGGCTTCACCTGCTCCACATACTCGAGATACCATTTGTTTTTGAGATTCATCAATTCGATCTTCTTGGTGCCGGAGAGCACGAGATTGCCCCACTGGAGAATCTTCTCGAGCGAATCCACCCGACTCACTCCCTTCAGCTCTTCATTCTGCTCTTCGGTGAAGGGAACACCCAGCGAATCAGCCAGGCGATGCCAGGCTCTGAAATGAAACCGCGCCGTGTCCACAATGACACCGTCCATATCGAAAAGGCAGGCTGCTATGGCCATCTGTTTATCGTTGATTAGCGCCTCACACCTTCCATGCGAATCATGCCCACAATGAGCAATTCTGCACTTGCCGGGTTAGAAGCGAGAGGAATATTTTCACGAATACAAGTCTTCACAAACTCCACCACATCGGCTTCATAATCCTGGGTAATTTCAGGATCACGGAAGAAGATAACCATACCCAGCCGGCCCTCGCGCGCAAGTCTGGTGAGCTCAAGGTATCCTCCGTCCCTTCCCGCAGCCAGGTGTTGCACTTCGAGCTTGAGTCCATGCTCGAGCACTTCCGCTGTGAGGCCAGTGGCAACAAAATGCCTACCCCAGAGCCATTGCTCACGCTCGGAGAGGAAACTGACCAGCGCAGGTTTGCGCGAATCATGTGCGATAAGGGCTATGGATGACATACTCAGTGACCGGCCAATTGGGGAATCTTGTACTTCACATGGTAATTCACAAGGCCGTCAATCGGTTTCTTGATGATGCGACCGAGGCGGATCCCCTCCTCCCGCGCGGCCTGCTCGAGACAATGGCTGAAGTAGTGGGAAATGGATCCGATGAAATGAACCGGTGCTGCAGTATGTTCCGGAAAGCACTTCACATGGATATCGATGAATTCACGCATGCCTCGAACAACCCATTCCACAACATGGGGATGATGGGCGTGCTGACCGATGAAGCGGGTAAAACTCGCGAGGTACACATTGGCATTGGGCTCCCGGTACACACGCGAGATAAACTCATCCTTGGAGAGAGTGTAGGCCTGCTCAAAAGATTCTCTGAGGTCAGCGGGAAGCTTACGGTAGAAATATTCGCGGAGGAGAATCTTGCCGAAAAAACTTCCGCTCGCCTCATCGCCCAGAATATAGGCGAGCGAGGGCACTTCCTCACGAATCTCCTCTCCATCAAAAAAACACGAGTTACTACCCGTGCCGAGAATACAGGAGATGCAGGGCTCACCATCGTAAGTAGCATATGCACAACCCACAAGGTCATGGTCCACCATAATGCAAGCACCAGGAAAGACCCGGGAAAGACCTCGCCGCACGATACCACACATGGTCTCTGTGCTACTGCCCGCACCGTAGAAGAATACGTGGCGAATCTTGTCGGCATATAAGGCAAGCGGGGCATTCGATCTCACCGCCTGAGCAATCACATCCTCATTATGGAAATACGGGTTGAGACCCATGGTTTCAAAGGCACCCAACCGGCTTCCCCGCTCATCTACCAATGCCCAGTCGCACTTGGTCGAACCACTATCAGCTATCAGGATCATATTTCGTTGTTTCGGTGGGCTTCCCGAACTCCGGGAAAAGACCACTCAGTTCTTCCTGTTTATTGAAGTCGGGCCACAAGATCGCAAACCCGCTCGGAATAGCCGGCTTCATTGTCATACCAACCCATCACCTTCACGAGGTTGCCATTGGTTGCAGTCAGTGCCGCATCAAATACACAGGAATGCCGGTTTCCGATCACATCCACAGATACGATGGGGTCCGTGCAGTACTCCAGAATACCGCGAAGCGGGCCTTCCGCAGCCTCTTTCATGGCGATATTGATCTCCTCGCGTGTTACCTCACGCTTGAGGATCGCCACAAGATCCGTAAGAGAGCCATCCGGGGTAGGCACGCGCACAGCTACACCATCCAGTTTACCCTTAAGCTCAGGCAATACTTCGCCAACGGCTTTGGCAGCTCCCGTGGACGTCGGTACCATACTCAGCGCGGCAGCCCTCGCCCGGCGCAAATCCTTATGAGGGGCATCCTGCAGTCGCTGGTCAGCCGTGTAGGCGTGAACCGTAGTGATATACCCCTTCTCCAGACCGAACTTCTCATGCAGCACCTTCGCCATTGGTGCGAGGCAGTTCGTGGTGCACGATGCATTGGAAAGGATGTCATCTTCCGCGGTAATCAAGGCATCATTGACTCCCAGCACCACCGTCTTGACTCCTCCGGTGGCAGGGGCAGAGATGACAACCTTGCGTGCTCCCGCAGACAAGTGCCTGGCTGCTCCTTCACGGTCCGTGAAAATACCAGTGGACTCAATCACGACATCAATGCCCAACTCCTTCCAGGGAAGCTGCGAAGGATCTTTCATGGCGTAAACCTTCACTTCGTGGCCGCCGACCTTAAGGGAGTCGGCAGTGGTTTCGACCTGAGTCTTCATGCGGCCATGCACACTGTCATAGGTGAGCAAATGGGCAAGGGTTTTCACATCAGTCAGGTCATTGATCGCCACGACCTGAACGTCGTCACGCTGAATAAGGCTTCGGAAACACAATCGTCCGATCCGTCCAAAGCCGTTGATGGCAATTCTCTTCATAGTTCTTTTCGTTCTCGCAGTTCGATGGTCTATTGTCCGTTGGTTGTTCTTTCACATGATCAAATACTCAGAATCCGGGCGATGCGGAGCTCGTCGCGGTTGGGCAGGTGGTCGCGGCTGATGGCATCCTCGAGCGGTGTGTATGTCTCGCGGTCATTAATGATCCCGATCATACAGTCTTTGCGTCCCTGGATCAACCCCTCTACAGCCGATACACCCATGCGGCTGGCAATTACGCGGTCATAGCAACTTGGCGCTCCACCTCGCTGCAGATGACCGAGAACGGATACCCGCGTTTCGTACTCGCTGTATTTCTCCGTCACCTGCCTGGCCAGTGCATAAGCACCACCTCCCCGGGTTCCCTCGGCTACAATCACAATACTGCTCGACTTACCACTTTCCTCACTGGCCTTGAGAGTCTCGATCAACTCATCCACACTCATCTCATCTTCCGGCAGAATAATGGCAATGGCACCCGCTGCAATGCCGGCTTTCAGCGCAATGAAGCCGCTGCTTCGGCCCATCACTTCAACAAAAAAGAGACGATTGTGGGAGGTCGCCGTATCGCGGATCTTATCCACCGCATCCACTACGGTATTGGTCGCCGTATCAAATCCTATGGTGTGATCCGTTCCAAAAATATCATTGTCAATGGAACCGGGGATGCCCATCACGGGAAGGCCATGCTCTTCAGATAACTTGTGGGCTCCCGTAAAGGTGCCATCACCACCAATGGTAATCAGAGCATCCACACCATGCCGGCGCAACTGCTCCATGGCGCGTGTCCTGCCTTCTGGCTCCATAAAATCACGACAGCGTGAACTCTTCAGAATCGTGCCTCCCCTTCCGAGAATGCGGGCCACAGATCGCTCATTGAGTCGCTTGAAGTCCCCCGCGATCAGGCCAGTATAGCCCTGGAAAATCCCCTCCACTTCAATGCCATGGAAGGCCGCCGCTCGGACCACAGCCCGAATGGCTGCATTCATTCCTGGGGCATCGCCGCCGCTGGTCAGCACGCCGATGCGACGAATGCCGGTGTTATGGGTTGATGGCATAGTTGGTGTCTTTCAAGTTACCTTCGCGAAAATCGTCACGAACCTGATTTCCGGCGCGAACTTAGTGTAATTTTTACACTAAGTCGCAATCCGGAAAGAATTTAACCGCACATTTATCCGCCTCAGGCGGTGTATTCGATTATGGATATTTCAGTGGACTGCGTCATCTTCGGATTTGACGAACAGCAGCTCAAGGTGCTTCTGATCGAACAGAAGCATCCCGATCAGCCTTCCCGGTCATTCAAACCACAAATGGCTCTGCCGGGAGACCTGGTGAAGGATCAGGAGAGTTTTGACGATGCCGCCGCGCGCGTTCTGATGGAACTTACCAGCCTGAAAGGCATATACCTCAAACAGTTTTATGCCTTCGGCAACCCTGACCGGGTGCGCGACCTCAAGGACCGCGAATGGCTCCGTAGTTTCCGTAAAAATCCGGAGCGCCGGGTTGTCACAATCGGATACTATTCGCTTATCAAAATGGATGACTTCAAACCAAAACCTTCTTCCTTCGCAGGACGAGTGCACTGGGTGGATGTGTACAAAGTTCCTGAATTGGCCTTCGACCACAATGAAATCGTGGATAGGGCACTGGCCATCCTCCGCCATGAGCTGATGGCCGACCACATCGGATTTGAACTGCTCCCCGAGAAGTTCACACTCAGCCAGCTCCAACGCCTCTATGAAATTATTCTGGACAAGAAGCTGGACAAACGGAACTTCCGGAAGAATATCCTGCGCACGGATACCGTCAAGGCATTGGAGGAAAAACAAACTGGTGTGCTTCACAAGCCAGCTCAGTTATTTAGTGTAAAAAATCCCCGGACATCATGAAAACGTTTCTGCTCGTCGCGTTTGCGCTGCTTGCCTGCAGTATGCAGCGAGCCTCTGCCCAGCCCAGCATTCCCGAATGGGGTGATGCCTTCTTGCAAGATGAAGTGGCCGAAATCAGAATCACCATCGACCCCGACAGTCTGACCGCCCTGCTCGATCCAGCAAACGGGGGCAATGAATACGAATGGCCCGCCACCTTCGAATACCATTCTTCCACCCGCCACGATACCTTGCACTACATCGGATTCAGGATGCGGGGTAATACATCTCTGAACGCAGCTAAGAAATCCTTCAAGATTTCAATCAACTCATTCATCCCAGGACTGAAATGGCTCGGGTTGGAGAAACTAAACCTCGTTGCCAACCAAAACGACCCTTCCCTTCTCCGAGCCAAACTCTGCTGGGATATGATTCGCCGATACAACCTGGCCGGATCACGGACTTCTTACGTGCGCCTCTACATCAATGACGAATACCGGGGGTTGTACATCCATACGGAACACATCGACGAGCAGTTCACTTCCACCTACTTCGGCGATGAATCCGCTCATCTTTGGAAATGTACCTACCCCGCTGATCTCCTCTACCTCGGTGCCAATCCAGACCTCTACAAACTGGAGGCATGGGGCTATCGTGTATACGAACTCAAAACAAATACCGAACAGGATGACTACAGCGACCTCGCGGAGTTCATCAGCGTACTCAACAACACATCAGCCGGTAATCTGACCTGCGCCCTCGAAAAGGTGTTCAATGTGGATGATTACCTGAAGTACCTCGCCATAGATGTGCTCACTGGAAACTGGGACAATCATGCGTTCAACCGAAACAATTTCTACCTCCTCCGAAACGAGCGCACGGGAGTCATCGAATACATCCCATACGACCTCGACAACACGCTGGGAGTGGATTGGATCGGCGAAGACTGGACAGAGAGAAACGTGTATTCCTGGAGTCAGACCGGACAGGAACGCCCACTCTATGAACGCTTGCTGGCCAACCCGGTTTGGCGCAATCAGTTTACCTACTACCTCGAGACATTTACATCCGACTGGTTCCATGAAGATGGAATCATCAGCTATGCCGCACAGCTGCAGGAATTGATCGCCCCGCATGCCATCGAAGATGCTTACCGGCCGCTCGATTATGGCTACACGGAAAATGACTTTCTGAACGCCATTGATGAAGCTTGGGGCGGACATGTAGACTTCGGACTGCGTGATTACGTGAATGCCCGCCGTCAATCCATGCTCAACCAGATTGAATCCTTCAGCACTCCTCAGGTAGCTAACCATGTGCATGCTATTCTCTCTGGCAATGAATTGGTCATTCGCGCCACCGTCGAGCCAGGCCCCGCGTATGTAGCTGCCTATCGCCAGTGGCCCGGCGGAAGCTGGAATTCAGCTCCGGTCCTCACCACCGCTGATGCCGCTCCCGGCGGTGAAGAACAACGCTTTTCCTTCGTGGATATACCTGAACCGGTATCTTCCGTCGAGTTCAATGTGATGTCGCAGACCGCTTGGAACAATTTCCAAAATGGCTCCTGCGCGAGCCGATATATCCACATCGCACCAGGTGTTACACAAGTGGTCATCAATGAGGTCCAGTCCGTGAATGCATCCACGATCACGGACAATGCCGGACAGGCCGACGATTGGATTGAGCTCTATAATGCGGGCACTTCTCCCCAGTATCTCGGCTCTTCGTTTATAAGTGATGATCCGCTCGACTGGAACAAGTGGCGACTCCCGAACGTCACCCTGGATCCGGGAGATTTTCTCCTCCTCTGGGCCGACCGTGATCCTGAACAAGGGCCACTCCACCTTGGGTTCCGGCTTGCTGCAACCGGTGAGCCCCTGCTGATTACTGAAGTAGTTCAGCGAGCTCCGCGTCGCCTCGACCAGATCGCGATCCCGCCGCTGAATGTTAATCAGACTTTCGGTCGCACAACAGACGGCGCAAGCACCTGGATGGTCTTCACCGAGCCAACTCCCAACGGCCCCAATGGTGTCGTGAAGGTTTCCGAAATCGCTGGAGATCTGATTCCTGTCTGGCCTAATCCGACTGATGGTCCATTGCATTTCAACCGTCCGCTTACCGGACGACTGCTCTCTTCCACCGGGCAGGAAGTGATGACCTTGGAAAACGCCCGGTCAGCCGATATCTCGTTGCTTTCGCCCGGACTCTATATCCTGGATGGCGGCTCGTGGCGCATCCGCATCGTGAGGCGATAATCATCCTTCACGTATTTTTTTTTGCATGGGTAAAATATCCCGGGTACTCCAATGGTTCATGTCTTCAAACCGATGCAAGGAAAGTGGCGGCCTCCCGGTGATGCACCGGGCCATTGGGAACCTCAAAGGGAGAGGCAGGCAGTTCCGATACCCGACTCCATCACATCACGGAGAGCCGCCGCGCATCGGCGAGAGTTTCAAGAATCCGATAGCCACACTCTTGGATGGAGCCGGAAATCCGGCGGTTGGCGCACTATGAGATCGGGTTCAGCGTGACGCTGAATACAGTGATCGAATTGGGGTCCCGGTCGTAGTAAAGCTTGTCCAGGGCACCAAGCACATTCTTCGCCCGGAAGTAAGACGTCTGAAGTTGATTCTCCCCCTTGAGCGACCACTGGATGGTGTAGCTGCTTTCCTGCTCCTTGTATCTCTTGACATACTCCAGCATCAGCCGGAGAGCCTCCACCTTGCTGTCGCCTTCCGTGGCATGAAACAGGAAGGATTGATTGTGGCGGGGATTAGCGGTAATGAGCCGGAGAACCGTGTGCTGAGCTCCTTCATCAAAGTGAAATACGAGACTGTTCTGTCCGAGTCCGATGTACGAGCCAATCTCATGCTGCAGGTTGGCTATTTCGATATTCTTGTCGATGGTCATGATGCGCCTGAGGATCTATTCATCTAACTGCTCAAACACGGAATTGTTGCTGACATATTCGGGGACCAGCTCCTTCAGGGCTTTCACAATCCGGAGGTTATCCTGATCATCGAACAAGCGCACCAGATGATCCACCTGATTCTTTACTTGTTCATACGGATACTCCCGCACACGAGCTACTACAATGCGTGGATGATGAGTTGGAATTGACTGCTCATCCTGGCTCAGCACTTCCTCATACAATTTCTCACCCGGTCGAAGTCCGGTATAGCGGATGGCGATCTCGCGATCTGGCTCAAAACCGGAAAGCCGGATCATATTGCGGGCGAGTTCAGCAATCCGGATGCTCTGTCCCATATCGAAGGCGAAAATCTCTCCTCCCCGGCCCATAGCCGCGGCCTCCAGCACGAGCTGCACAGCCTCCGGTATGGTCATGAAGTATCGGCTGACCTCGGGATGAGTCACCGTCACCGGCCCCCCCTGTTCGATCTGCTTCAGGAAGATGGGAATGACTGATCCACTTGATCCCAGAACATTTCCAAAGCGCGTCGTGATGAACTTTGTAGTCGAATGGGACTGAGCTGACTGGGCGTACATCTCGGCCACGCGTTTGGTGGCCCCCATCACACTGGTGGGGTTTACAGCTTTGTCGGTGCTGATGAGCACGAATGTCTCTACACCTGTCTCGTGGGCGAGATCCACCATGACCCGGGTACCGAGCACGTTTGCCAGCAAGGCCTCGGAAGGATTGTCTTCCATCAGCGGCACATGCTTGTAGGCAGCGGCATGGAATACCACCTGTGGGCGGAAGTGCAGCATCATACGCCGCATGCGGTCGGGCTTTCGAACATCACCGATGACCAGATCACAGAGTTCCAGCTGACCGCTTCGGAGCAATTCGCCCTGAAGCTCAAAAAGGGGCGACTCGGCCTGATCCAGCAGGATTACATGGCGAGGTGAATAGCCCAGAACTTGCCTCACCAGTTCACTGCCAATGCTCCCTGCAGCTCCGGTCACCAGCACCACCTTATCGCGCAGCTGGTCCCGAACCGACTGGCTGTCGAGCCGGATCGGATCCCGTCCCAGCAGATCCTCAATGCGCACATCACGAATCTGCCGGATATTGAGCTCTCCACCTATCCACTGCTTCACAGGGGGAACATTGAGCACTTTGATGCCATGCCGCAGAGCCAGATCGATAAGATGCGACTTCTTGTCATGTGACATAGAAGGCACCGCCAGAATGAGCTCATCCACCTTGCCTGAAGCGAAGAGTTCCTCTGTCCTGGATGTATGCCAGATATCTGCACCTTCGAGCTTCTTCCCGCTCTTGTTGCGATCTTCATCTATGAATGCCATCACGTCGATACCCGATCGCAGATCGCGGTCAATTGCCCGCTTGGTCATCATACCACTCTCTCCGGCTCCCACAATCACCGCCCTGCGACGCGCCCGGGAGGGAGTCTTCAGCTCGAGGTAGAGAACCTTCACAGCGATCCGTCCGACCACCATGATAAAAAGCGAAAGCAGGTACTCCAAAATGATGATGGAAATGGGCAGGAAATACTGCCGGTCGACAAACCAGAACCGGGCCGCATTAGCCAAAAGGAAGAGAATGCTTCCGATGGTCAGTACCGTGAAAATCCGAAGAGTATCCTGCGTACTCGTGTATCGGATGATGCCGGCATAGGTGCGGCCTGCGGCAAACGACAATACCCGCACGAGGATGAATACGGGGAGAAACCGCATCGCCAGATCCACCTCTGATGCCGGCGGCCGGAATTCAAAACGAACAAGGTAGGCCGCCATGAGCGCCACCAGACAAGTCGCCACATCAATGGCGAAAATGATCCACCTCGGAGTATTTCGGTTGGGCAGGAACAAGGAAACGGGATTCGTTTAAGTGCGCTCAATAACCATAGCGCTTGCACCGCCGCCTCCGTTGCAAATTCCTGCACCTCCGAACCGGCCATTGCGGTGGCTGAGCAGATGAGCCAGAGTCACTATGATGCGAGCCCCGCTGCATCCCAGGGGATGCCCAAGTGAAACTGCGCCGCCGTTCACGTTGACGCGGGCGGGGTCAAGACCCATCTTCTGCATATTGACAATGCCCACAACGGAGAAAGCCTCATTCAGCTCCACAAAGTCGAGCTGATCGAGAGAAACTCCAGCGCGCTCAGCGGCTCGGGGAAGAGCCAGAGACGGCGTTGTGGTAAACCATTCAGGAGCCTGCTCAGCGTCCGCATAACCGGCGATCCGGGCAAGCGGCTTAAGGCCAAGAGCATTCATCTTCTCTCCGCTCATCAGGACCACCGCTGCTGCGCCATCATTCATGGTGGAAGCATTAGCAGCGGTAACGGTGCCCTCTTTGCTGAAAACAGGACGAAGCTGTGGGATTTTTTCAAAGTTCACATTGCGGTACTCCTCGTCTTCAGAGAAGGCAGTCACCTGACCCTTCCGATCCTTTATCTCAACCGAAACAATTTCATCCGCAAAAGCACCGGATGACCAGGCCGCAGCTGATCGCTTGTAGGATTCAATGGCAAAAGCATCCTGATCCTCCCGGCTGATCTGACATTCTCTGGCGCACATATCAGCTGCGTTGCCCATGGCGTAGTTGTGGTACACATCGGTCAGCCCATCCTTGGCCAGCCCGTCCACCAGTGCCGTATCGCCGTATTTATTTCCCCATCGCACAGCGGGTGCATAAAAGGGCACCTGGCTCATACTCTCCATGCCTCCTGCAACCACTACATCAGCATCCCCGAGAAGGATGGCCTGCGCACCTTGCATGATGGCCTTCATGCCCGAGGCACATACCTTGTTCACTGTAGTGCACTGCACAGAAGCCGGGAGTCCGGCGAAAATAGCAGCCTGACGCGCCGGAGCCTGCCCGACATTGGCTTGAAGCACACAACCCATCAGCACTTCCTGTACCTCTTCAGGTTGGAGTCCGATGCGCTCCAGTGAGCCCCTGATGGCCACGGCCCCCAGGCGTGTGGCGGGGATGGCAGAAAGACTGCCGCCAAAACTTCCCATCGGCGTGCGTACGGCCGAAACAATGTAAACTTCGCGCTTGCTCATGAATGATCTGGATTTTGCCGGCAAAGGTCGCAAAAACCAACCGGATGGCTACCGGAAACAGAAAGCCCCCAGACGTTTCCGGGGGCATTTCCTTAACCTTAACCAAATTGGGTTTTAAACCAAAACCAGAACTTACAGAAAGTAAGTCATTGATGGCTGTGCAACGTCAAGCCGCGTGCCATAGTTGAAGATGCCCTCCTAACAAACGTTAAGCACCCCTGTTGAAGAAAAATGCTCTCCGGCCGTAACCCCAGGAGGAAGCCCCCCGTTAGACATCTCAGAAAACAAACCTGTTTGAGATCGGTTGGGGGATGCGCTGACCCGGCAAGCCCTCCATCAGAGCGCTTACGCTTATTGTTCCTAACCTATCTGTAAGAAAATGCTGGAATACTACAAGGCAGTGCTGGGCAATGTGACATTTGATAACATGTTGTTCCGAAAAGAACTCCGCAAGGCCATGCGCCATCTCGTTGAAGACGACCGCACGCGCCTCCGCGACTGGCTGAAACAGAGCGGTCACGTGTGACATTCGGCTACATGACCTGAACAAGAAGGAGCCACTCCACCGGGAGTGGCTTTTCCTTTTGGCAAGTTCGGGTGTTGGAAACTTGATCCGTCCGGAACATTTAGCTGCAGTGTTTGGAACTAAAATTGACCCACGGCCGTTGTCCCGCATCGATTGTATATTCTATGAGGAAACTCCTTCTCCTGCTTACATTCTGCTTGTCCGGATGGTATTCGGTGCAGGCCCAGCAGCGCCTGTCGGCTTTCAGCCGGGAGCCGGAAAAGTTCATTGCAGAGCTGTCCGATCTCTTCGACGAGCAAAAGAAAGGCACGGGAAAGGAGCTTATAGAAAAGCAGTTTGCCCCGATCTGGCTGCAACAACAGGCCTATACGCCCCAGCAGCAGGAGATGATCTTTGAAACCCTTGATCTGTTGCTGAAAAACAAAAGCAAGGTTTTCCCCGACTTCGACTATTACATCCGCTCGCTGATCGCCTTTCCGAAAGCCCGTAAGACAGACGCCGACTTTCTCCAGTGGCAACAAATGGTGCTCAAGATTCTCGCCGACAAAAAGTTCAGAAAATACACCACCGAAATACTTGAGTCCTCAGTCGGCCTGTTCGCCGACCTCACCTTCTTTCAAAGTGATGCAGTGAAATGGGTAAGCAGCAGCCCGGGCTTCTGGTTTGAATTTGACTCCGTTCCCAGAGTTGTGTTTCCCAGCCTTAACCTCAAATGCTACAGCAAGGGCGACAGCTCCGTCATTTACTCCACCTCAGGCGCATTCTACCCAACCACAGGCCGGTTCATCGGCGCCAAAGGCCGCATCACCTGGCAAAGGGCAGGCTTCGATCCCGCACTTACTTATGCAGAATTCGATGAGTACGACATCCGTGTTAGAGGCAGCACCTATGTAATCGACAGTGTGACCTTTTACAACGAGTTCTTCAACAGGCCACTGCTCGGCCAGCTGACGGAAAAAATCCTCGCCAACAAGACTGAAGAAGATGCCACCTACCCTCGGTTTGAATCATACTTCAGGCGGCTGCAGATCCAGAACATCGTGCCCAATGTGGACTTCGACGGTGGTTTCACTATGGCGGGCACTAAACTGGCGGGTTCAGGAACCATTGATGAACCTGCCCTGCTCACCTTTTACCGGGATTCCAAAAAATTCCTGGTGGCCCGAAGCCTCGCTTTTGATATCAAGCCTGACCGCATTGTCAGCGGTCACGCCTCAGCGACATTCTACGTGGAGAAGGATAGCATTATCCATCCAGATCTCAATTTGTCTTTCGACCGGAAAACGCGACAGCTCATTCTCCTGCGCACGGATGAAGGGGTATCTAAGGCGCCGTTTCAGAACACCTATCATAACGTCGACATGTACTTCGACGCGTTGTACTGGAACCTGGACGACCCACTAATCAAGATGGGAGCCTTTACGGGAAGCACCCAGCGTATTGGTGCATTCGAGTCCAATGAGTACTTTAAGAAAAAGCGTTACGACACCATGTCTGGTATCAGCATGACGCACCCTCTCTATGAAATCAAGAAATACGCGGACTATGCCCAGATCAAATCATTTTCCGCCAAGGAACTTGCTATCTACACCCGATCGAGTGAGGAGCAATGGCATGCCGTACTCATCGATCTGAACAACAAGGGATTTATCAGTTACGACATCAACGCCAGGTTCATCACTATCCGACCCAAGCTATACGCCTACATCGAGAATAACATCGGCAAGCGCGACTATGACGTGATCCAGTTCAACAGCGAAGTACCCACCGGTCATAACGCCCAGCTCAGTCTGCTGAACTATGATCTGCTGGTTAAAGGCATCGAGAATTTCGCTCTGAGTGACTCTCAGCGCGTAACGATCTATCCCCAAAACGGTGAAGTGATCATTCGCAAAAACCGCGATTTCACCTTTGGAGGGCGGGTTTTTGCAGGCAACTTCGAGTTTATGGGTACGGAATACGCTTTCTCCTACAAGGATTTCCGGCTCGATCTGATCAAGGTAGATTCCTGCCGGATCTATGTCGAAGACGAATCGCTCGGGAAGGATAATATGGGAAACTACCAGAAGCGCCGAATCAGGAGTGTGCTCCGAGACCTGGCCGGCAATATCCGGATCGACTCACCTACCAATAAGGGCGGTTACCACAGCTATGCCTATCCGCAATATCCCATCTTCAACTGCACTAAAACCTCCTACGTGTTCTGGGAAGACCCCAACATTCAGAAGGGCGTGTACAAGCGTGATAGCTTTTACTATCAGGTAAAACCCTTTACTATAGACTCCCTTGATAATTTCACCAAGAAGGACCTGAAATTCAACGGTACCCTCGTCAGCGGCATCTTCCCCGACATTGAAGAACCTCTTGTGCTGATGGAGGACTATTCACTTGGCTTCAAACGCAACACCGGAGCCGGTGGACTCCCGGCATACGCCGGAAAAGCAAAGGTTACTGCCGACCTGAAACTGGATTATTCTGGTTTCAAGGGCGCTGGTGAACTCGACTACCTGACGGCGCATGCCACATCAGATGAGTTCACCTTTCTGCCCGAATCCGCTCACGGACAAACAAGGAGCTTTATAAACCGGGAGCAAACGGGCAAGGTAGAGATACCCAAGGCAACCTGCGACACCACGCTTCTGGCATTTTATCCCAAGCAGGACAAGCTCGATGTGAGTTCAATTGACAAGCCTATCTCCTTCTTTGAAAAGGAGGCCACTCTGGCCGGAACGCTCCACCTGCAGCCACAGGGAATGACCGGCGAAGGGGTCATGGAGTTCAGTGATGCACGACTTTCATCCGATGACTTTACTTACACCCGCCGGAAAATTCTCGCACCCAAGTCCGACTTCCAGCTCGCCGGTATGGGTGACGAAGCCGGGCTCGGACTTGCCTTCAAGACGGATAACGTCAATTCAGATGTGGACTTTGACAAACGTCAAGGCCTATTCAAAAGCAACAGCGGTGAAACGAAAATCGAGTTCCCTGTCAACCAGTACATCTGCTTCATGGACCAGTTTACCTGGTACATGGACCGCGCTGAACTGGATCTGTCCTCCTCGCGCAAACCAGCTGACGACCTCGTAATCGATACCGGTGAGGACACCAAACGGTCCAACTTCTTTTCCATTGCTGCAGGACAGGATTCACTCAACTTCCTTTCTCCCCGTGCCAAATACGATCTGAAGAAAAGCCGCATCTATTGCCAGAAGATCAACCACATTCTGGTGGCCGACTCCAAGATTTCACCCGACAGCGGCAAAGTCATCATTGAGAAGTATGCCGACATGCAGAAGCTCCAGCGGGCGCGCATCCTGAGTAATTACGTGACGCAGCACCACAAGATGTTCAACTGCGAACTCAAGATCGAGGGCCGCCGCAAATACAATGGATCAGGGGATATCGCCTATGTGGATGAAAACAAGCGGGAACAGGTGATCCATTTCAATGAAATACGCGTGGACACCTCATTCCAGACTGTAGGTAACGGAATTATCAAACCTGAAGACCAGTTCTTTCTGTCTCCCGCATTCGAGTACCACGGCAAGTTTGCGATGGCCGCCAACAATCCTTTCCTGACCTTCGATGGAGGCGCACGTATCCTGCATAACTGCGCGGCCATCGAGCGCACATACTACAAGTTCAAGGCGGAAATCAATCCTCTGGAAATCTTTATACCCGTCGACTCTTCCCTTCGCGACATGGAAATGGCTAAGCTCGGATTGGGCGTCATGGTGAGCCAAACCAGCCCCATGGATGTCTATTCCTCTTTCTTCAGCAGGCGACGCGACAAGGATGACCAAAGTCTGATCGAGAGCAATGGCTTTCTCTATTTCGACAAACAGGCGAGAAAGTACATGGTGGGTTCCAAGGAGAAGATCCGCCAGCCGAAACTGCCCGGTAACCTGCTGGCTCTTGGCGCAGAAAATTGTGAGTTGACGGGCGACGGGCGCATGGACTTCAACGTGAACTACGGACTGGTCAAGCTGACCCACGTAGCCGAGCTGAAATACATCACCGACAAGAATCAGCTCACGGCGCAATCTGTATCGCTTATCCAGTTTCCCTTCGACGAGGGCTGTATGAAGCGGATGTATGAGCAGATCGAACAATTTCCCAACCTCACGCCCGTGGACGTGACCAAGACCAAGTTTGAAAAGAGCCTGGTGGAATTGCTCGGGACGGAGCGCTCAGATAAGCTCATCTCGGAGCTCAACCTGGCCGGCCAGCTCAAGCGGGTCCCCGAAGAGCTGATCAGCACCTTTTACTTTGCTGATCTGAAGTGGCAATGGGATCCGGTGAACGAAGTATTCCATACCGTCGGGCCACTGGGTATTGCCAGTATGGAAAAGAAGCAACTGTTCAGATATGTGAAGGGTAAAATCGAAATAGAGAAGCGACGCAGTGCCGACATGATCCGGATATACATTGAGCTGGATGCTGGCAATTGGTACTTTTTTGAGTATAAGTTGGGCATCATGAATGTCATCAGCTCCGACAAGGAATTCCAGACCATACTCACTGATGTGAAGGATGACAAGCGGAAATTCGAGGAGAATAACGTGAAGTACACCTATCAGCTGGTGGCCTCACGAAAGAAGCGTGATGACTTATTGAGCAGATACCCCGATCTTCAATGAAACCTTTTTAGCAGGACTCCGGTATAAGACATTCAATAACCTGAATGTCATGAATCCAGCACAGCACCAACAAGTCGCATCTCTGATGGAGCGACTGAGCACCATTCAACAGCGCATGGCCTGCGTAAGACACATGTTTCCAAACCATTACAACGATCTCCAGCTGCGATATAACCAGATGCTCGTGGAAGCGCGTGAAGCGCGAATCATACCGCCCTGGATGTCCGGCCCAACCGCTTAAGCTGAAAGCCCGGTGATATAGGTACAGGCCGCCCCATGGGCGGCCTTCCTTCGTTTAGGGGTTCACAGGCAGGACGTTCGCCTGGATTCCGGTACAAAAAGCTGGGTAAAACCACATACAAACTGCTCCCAGTCGTCAAATTCATTCTGATAGAGCACCCCGACACCCTGAGTGTAAGGTGATTGCTGGGTAGTTACCGTCCGGAAGTCATTGCTCTCATTGTAAACGATCAGGCGGATTCGTCCATCGCGGGTAATCTTGTATTCCACACGGATATCCCCGATATAGTTCGTGGGGTTCTGGTTAGCCTCGTTACCCCGGCGCACGCCGAAGTTACCGGCTATAGCAAGTCGCTCGTTGAAGAGCTGGGTACTTAGAGCCAATGCAATCTCTTCATTGCTGATCTGGTCACCAGGCCGGTAATTGAACCCGAGGTTGAAGTCATCGCTGATCTGGCTCAACCAGTTGGAAATCTGGCTCGACAGAAGTTCCGTGCTATTCTCGGCTACCCCGGTGCCGAATGCTGACCGATCGGCCGTTATGTTGGGCGGTGTCACAAATCTCCGAAGTACCAGCAGTGAAAAGGCTTGTCGGTTGCGCTCCTGATCGGTGCTGATGACGCTCGCCACACGCGAACGGGTCAGTTCATCCGCAGTAGGAAGAGCCACATCGAAGTTGATTCCAGGATTAAGCATGCGCCCGGAGAGCTTCATAATGAGGTCCACCGGCACACGCTGTCCGTTCTGAGCCACTGCATCAGGCATGAGATCGTAGAGGGATGCACTGACCTTGTAGATCGCCTCCATATTGAGGTCTGCTGCAAACGGATCACCAAACCAGGAAATAGTTCCACCAGGCCTGACCGTGAATTCCTTATTCAGCAGGTTCTTCAGGGTGAACAAGTAGTCACCGCTGACCAACTCTACCGTGCCGTACATGTTAAAGGTCGAAAGGTTATTGATCTCGAGGCTGAGATGTCCCTGTCCCTTTCCCTTCATCACATCGCCAACCGCCTCATCGAAGATGATCTGGAACTCCGCATCAGGCGTGATGTCCAACTCGATATCCAGCTTAATACCACTCAGGTCGGCTGGGGTGACCTCCGTTTCGTTATCCTCTTCTACAAAGCGAATGAACGAGGCAAAGGACTGTTCCTCCGTGCTGTTCATTGGCAGCGCAAGCCGGGTACCCTTCCTCGTTCGGGCATTGACATCAATCTCCAGAAAGCCGTCGTAGCCGTAGACGTTCACCACCCCGGTGCAATACGCCTTGCCATAGTACATCGAGTTCAGCTCCTCCGTGGTGTTCATGGCCAGAAAGGTCTGCTCGAGCTCCAGCACGATATCGTAGCTCCAGTCACCAAAGGCTTTGTGAAGCAACTGTCCGGTGAGCCGACCGGGATTGCCCTCCTCATCTGCAATCTGGATATAGTCGAAGGTGAACATATCGGGTTCAATACCAATCCGGTCGAGCACCTTGAAAGAGCAGTTGAGATAGGGCACAGTTACCCACGCATCCTTCAAGAAGGCTGCACCCTCGAGTGCGGGATCGGCAAATGTGCCGGTCACCTCGATTTCCCCTGTAGCAAAACCTCTCAAACCGAGTACTTCCTTATCGAGGAAAGCATTGATAAACTGAAGATCCAACTCTTCCACGACCACGTCAAGCTGAAGAGGACTCTCCGTATCCTCGGGTGTGTAGAAGCCATCAAACTGAAGAGACTTGAACTTGTCCTTTTCAAGGTCACCCGCCAGGCGCAATTGCTTCGCTGTATGATCCCAGGAACTTTCCACACAAATATCTCCAATGAGATAATCGTTGATACCAAAATCAATCAGATAAAGGTCGTTATCAGAAATCAACGTATGGTAGACATCGCGTAAAGTGGAGGTTCCCGAGAGCAGTCCTGATAAACGTGTATCATCTCCCAGAAAAGGATTGAGAACAGCCAGGTTAAACGAGGTCAGATCAGCCCGGATCTCATCACTCGGATGATCGGAAACGATGCCGGAAACGGACATTTCCTGGATGCCATTCACCATCCTGAACAGCGGTACCTCAAAGCGTGTGCTATCCATACTGATCTCGCTGCCCGCCTGAATGTTCCAGGTATCGGAGTATACGCGAACGGTACTTTGTCCAAAGAGGAAGTCAATGCTCTCTGTTCCGCGGATGGTGAGCTTACCCTTGACATCGCCCTGGTGGGAGTCACCATCAGCGCCCCAGACGAGATCGGTGAATACGGAATCCGCATCGGTATGAGCATCGAGCGCCAGAACGGGGAACCTCACATTCTCTCCCACTTCCAGCACATCCGCAGAGAGGGTAAGGTAGATGGCCTGATCCGGACGACGGGCGTCCAGTACCATTCCGCGAAGAACTTTATCCTGGTACCGGATACTGTCGGAATACATGTTGAGGGTAAGGTCGGAGCGGCCTTCATCGACCTGAAGTGAAATGCGCGTGGAAGGCGCCACATCGAGGTCCGGCACGAAGATGTCCGAGAAATAGGAAAAGTCCAGAATATCGAGTTGCATCGAAAAGGTCTGCGGCTCATGCTGGCGTATGTCAGGTTTAAAACTCGGGAGTATGTTGGCTACAATCTTCTCAAACGATGGAGCGAGATCACTCACATTGAAGTTGCCCTCTACCACGCCGCTGGCAATATCCGAAGTGAGCGTAATCCTGGACTTCTCACCACGTGATGCCGTGACCTCCAGATTGTTCATGGCATAGTCACGGGTATCGGAACAATACAGCAGATCGTGCACATGAATGGTCCCGCTGAAACGATCGGGATCCAGTCCTACGCTATTGATTTCAACGACCCCAGATACGGCGCTGTATGGAAAATCAGGAAGAAGCCCCAGGGCTTTGAGATCCATATGCTGAATATCTGTTGTGAAGCGGAGCTCCGGCTCGCTCTTCCGGAAATCTACCTGGCCGAGAAAGTCCACGATAAGATGGGGGTCGTCAATTCTGCAAAAGCCATCGAAGAAGCGATTCTGCATGGTGCCGTCCATGCGGATATGGGTGAGGGTGTAATCCTTCAGCCGGATGCTCATCACCTCACCATCAATGGTGGCATCCATGGTTTCCACGCTGAGTCCGCTGCCATCAACCTTGAAATCTGCCGTCACCATACCGAGCATCGGATCTCCAGCGATGGCCCCCAGATCGAAGTTCTGTACCCCGAAACTACCGGTATAGTCGAAGTCGTTGCGCAAGGTATCTTCCCGCAATGCGATATCGGTAGTGAGCGTGCCAATGGCTGTGGTAACGTTGCCATAGGCCACGAAATCATTTATAAATCCAGTGAAATTACCGGCGAAACGGATGGTCCCGAGTGTATTGATGCCGGAGGGAAGCTCGAGTGTCTTTCCTTCGCTGAACGGGGGAACGGGAATGCGACGCAACTCCTCGGCCGTAGTCGTGAACTCCCGCACATCGCATGTGATGAAGGTCTGGTCGATATCCGGCAATCCATCGAGGTGAAAGGATCCGGCAAAGCGAGTCTGACGATCCATGCTGATCACGACATTCCTCCCCCGCAGGTTGGATACCTTGCCCCGGAACTTACCTGAAAGATTCACGATCTTCCGGATACCGCGCAATGATTCGGTGAAATAGCCGATATCGCCCAGCTCCACCACAGATGAGCGAAGATCATGATGCATGGTTACGCGCTGCTCAAACGCATCGAGGTCATCAATCGACTCCATGCGGAAAGCGAGGTTACCTCGGATATGGGAACCGGCAGTCGTAATGGTGGCCTGATCAAATCGCACTTCACCCGGGATCACCGACACATGAGCCTTGAAACCCTCGAGCTGAAAACCACTGGTTTCATTGAACGACAGATCGTCGAGCATCACACCGATACTATCGCCAGCGGCAGTCAGCTCATCCACGTCCAGGTGAAGATGCTCCAGTGCAAGGCGGTTCCAATCGATTCCTCCCGGTTCGGGGTCGCGATTGAAATTGGTATAACTGAAGCGGCCATCGCGTATCCGGATATTGCGCAGCATCACATCGCGCCCGGGGGTAGTATCAGCCGGCTCACCCTGGCTGAAGTAGTCGATGATAAATGCCAGATTATGCTGCACTTCACCAGGATAACGCACAAGGTGGAAGCTGGGAGAGCGAAGCTCGACATGGCGAAGCTCCAGTGCACCGGTGTGAGGATTTAAGGAAAACTTACGAAGCGTAACCGAGGGGGCATAGAGCAGTGTATCGTGATGATGATCGGCTATGTACAGGTCGCGGATCACGAGACGGGAAAGAAGGTCAAGCTCTACTTTTCCGATCCGCACCTCCGTGCCCAACTCTTCAGCAAGGCGACCTGAAATAGATTGCACCAGGTAGGTCTGTACGGAGGAATGCCTCACTGCAAAGAATGCGCTGAAGAACATCACCAGTAAACTGATGAGCACGATGCGGATGATCCGGAAAATTCTTCTGTACATGATTATCCCAGCTGGGCAAAGTACGCCAGCATGAGACGCCAAAATGATGCCGGGAGGCAAGCTTTTAACAGGTATTTCGGGAAAAGGATCAGGGGACAATGAGCAGCCGGGCACATTCGGTACCTCCGGATCCGTCGACCTCCACCATGTAAGTACCTGCGCTCAGTTTGGGGAGATGCACTGGAGCATCGCGGCTTGTCACCATTGTGCGGTAACAGAGCTGCCCGGTGACATCGTACACACGGAGGTGGCTGATTCCGGGCCGACATGAGATAAACACGGGCAATCCCACTCCCACTGGATTGGGAAAAAGGCGGCATGGCCCGTTGAAATTATCCTGCACGGAGGTGATCCATCCAATCTCTCCGGTGGCCCCAACCTGGCATCCCTGTGCGTCGGTGACGGTGACCTCGATCGCTCCGGGACTGAGGCCCGAGAGCACAGGCCCATCTGCAGATGAGCCCATCCAGTTAAAGGTGCAGGGGGGCGTACCTCCCGATACGATGGCATGCGCCCAGCCTCCGTCACCACCTTCCGTGGCAGGGCCAGTCAGCAGTTCCAAGGTGAGGGGATCGGGCTGTTCGATGCTGCAGGGCATCTCACGCTGGCACCCGGCTGCATCGGTCACCCAGACTACGTAGTCACCTGCAGCAAGGTCAGCCGGGTTGTGGCCCAGCCAGTCCATGGAATAGGGTGGAGTACCTCCCCAAACCTCAGCCAAAGCCTGCCCCGGCTCGCCGTGACATAAGGGATGGGTAATCCAAACCGTCACCTGAAGGGTATCGGGATCAAGGAGTACCACGGTGGTATCAGTGCTGCAGTATCCTTCTGCACTGGCCCGAAGGACATACGATCCGGCAGGTAAAGCACCGGTATCGCCTGGATTTCCGGCGGGCTCTAAAGTCCATTGTACACCTTGCTCCTCTCCTGCCGTGAGCAATTCAACATATCCGGAAGCTTCTCCTGCGCACAGGGGATGATGGACCTGCACATTCGTCATAAGAGAGTCGCGCCACGCTACCACCAGACTATCGCTTAAACTAACCAGTTGATTGTCGGCCTGAACTGAGAAGGAATACACGCCTGGTTCATGAACCCAGATGGACGATCCCGAGTGACCATTCGACCAAGTTACCTCACCGGGTGCCGTGGTTGACAGCATGAGGCTGTCGCCCTCGCAGAGCAATGGATCAGAAGATGCCTGCAGCCCGGGATGAAAGCCCTGGCCCTCCGTGAGCACCAGGTGCTGTCCTGCCGGAAGTTGATACCACACGTCGCGGATACCCGACGGCCATTCCACCACCACTGAGTCAACCAGATTGTAATCAGACAATCCGAAAAACTCGCGGAATGAATTCTGGCAGGCAAAACTCTCACCAGCATGGGTGAATCTCACCTGATGCAGGTTGCCTGCATGGCAACTTATCCATGATCCCACTCCATCCCGGTTGGAACCAGTTCCCCGGAGTTCAACGGAGAGCCGGCCCATCCCTTCGGTGATATTGGTCCACATCCTGGTGGGGGTAGGCGTGCCTCCCATCATCAGGATATCGGGTTTGAGATCCTGGTTATGATCGCCGATGGGATTGCTGAAGTTTTGCCCCACATCAGCCAGCATACCGGCATCAGCGAGGTACGACTCAAACATACCGTCGCCCTGATTGCGATAAAACGCGTTCATGCCGATACTGCCGAGGAATGGCGATGCGGCCACGTGAAGATCCTGCCACCCATCACCATCCGCATCCAGGAAATTGGCTCCCCAGCCATAACCATGCATACTCACACCGGTCTCGGAAGCGACCTCAGCAAAGGTGCTATCCCCGTTATTGCGATGGAGCAGGTTGCCCTGAGGGCCATTCGTGATGTAGAAGTCTTCATCGCCATCGTTGTCATAGTCATCACAGGTGGCTGACATGGCGAAGATGAAGAAGTTGCCGATTCCCGATGCATCCGAAATATCCGTGAACGTTCCATCGCCGTTGTTGACGTAGAGAAAGTTCTCGGTGTTGGTGCGATCGTTGACCACCAGTAAGTCAGGCCAGATGTCGTGGTTAAAGTCATTCCAACAAGCCACGTAGCTGTACTGGTTTCCATTATCCACACCAGCGGCCACGGCGCACTCTGTGAAGGTACCATCTCCGTTGTTGCGGAAGAGCCAGTTGTGAACCACCGGACTGCCCATCTGCGGACCATCATAATTGCAGATGTAGGCATCCAGGTCGCCATCCCGGTCGTAGTCACCCCAGGCGGACGCGGCGCAAAGCGCATTGGGATGGATCAGTCCGGCAGCCAGCGAAACATCCGTGAACTGAAGGTTACCATCATTGCGGTATAACTTGAGCGGTCCGTTGAAAGAGGTACAAAAAAGGTCGCGATCGTGGTCGTTGTCATAGTCAATCCAGGATGCGGACTTCATGTTGAGGTTCGTTTGCACGCCTACGGCCACCAGTTCAAAGCCACTACCCGTGTTGCGGAAGCAACGCGGAACGGTATTGAACTGGGTCATGGTGATGTCGTCTCGACCGTCGCCGTCAAAATCAGCGAAGCTCGCACCACCGCTGAAATTCGGACTGCCATAGGTATGCTCAATACCGAGTTCTGCGGCATTGTCCACAAACCACTGCGCGGCGACAGGTCCAGCTCCGGTGAGGCAGAGCAGTTGGATGAGCAGGTATGGGCGTAGGATATGCATCCGGCCAAGGCTTCACCAAAGTAAGTACGAAAGTTGGATTCACTGCAGGGCTCACCGGGGCTAACTTGGGGCCATGAAGAACCTGGTTGTGCTTTCGGGGGCGGGAATGAGCGCTGAGAGTGGCATTCCGACATTCCGAGGGGCTGACGGCACCTGGGAAAACCACCGCATTCAGGACGTAGCCACACCGGAGGCCTGGGCGGTGAATCCGCAACTCGTGCTTCGCTTCTACAATGAACGGCGCAAGCGACTGCTCGAGGTCGGTCCGAACGAAGGACACCACATCCTGGCCTCACTCGAAGCGCATTTCCGCGTGCACATCGTGACCCAAAATGTGGACAATCTGCATGAACGTGCGGGCAGTTCTTCTATCCTGCACCTGCATGGTGAGCTCATTAAATCGAGGAGTACGGCCTATCCGGAGCTCGTATACCCTATCGAGGGCTGGGAGCTGAAATGGGGTGACTTGTGTGAACGCGGTTCCCAGCTCCGGCCGCACATTGTGTGGTTCGGTGAGCCCGTGCCGATGATTGAACCTGCGATAGACGTAATGAGAAAAGCAGATTGTGTGATCATCATCGGCACCTCCATGCAGGTCTACCCTGCGGCCGGACTGATCCACGAAGCACCTGCCGCCTGTCCGAAATACGTCATTGACCCGAATGCCCCTTCTATATCGGGTGTAGCCAATCTGAAAGTCATCCGGGAGGGTGCATCAGCCGGAATGGAACGGGTCAGAAATATTCTGATGGAAGCGGATTTTTAGTCTTTCCCTGCAAATTTCTCGACGACTTCCTGCGTCACGCCGGTGGATGAAAATCCGCCGTCATGGAAGAGATTCTGCATCGTCACGTAGCGGGTGAGATCACTGAAGAGTGCAATGCAGTAGTCCGCACAGGCCAGCGCATCGGCATTGCCCAGTGGCGACATGGCATTGGAATAGTTGATGAATCCGTCGAATCCCTTTACGCCGCTACCCGCTGTGGTGACAGTAGGTGATTGAGAAATGGTATTGATCCGGACCTTTTTCGCTGCGCCATAATGGTATCCAAAACTGCGCGAAATACTTTCCAATAGTGATTTCGCATCGGCCATGTCATTGTAATCAGGAAAGATGCGCTGAGCAGCGATGTAGGTCAGGGCTACTACCGACCCCCAGTCCTGAATGGCGTCGAGCCGGTATGCGGTGGCCAGCATCTTGTGCAAACTCATGGCGCTCACATCAAGCGTCTGCTTGTACCACTCGTAGTTCAGGTTGGTATAATGCTTCCCCTTCCGCACGTTGGGGGACATACCGATGCTGTGCAGCACAAAATCCACCTTACCCCCAAAATGCTCCATGGACCGGGCGAACAGGTTTTCAATATCCTGTTCATTGGTCGCATCCGCCGGAATGATCGGTGCGTTGCCGATGGCAGCGGCGAGCCCGTTGATCTCACCCATACGCATGGCAATGGGGGCATTGGTCAGCACGATTTCCGCTCCTTCTTCGTGTGCGCGCTCGGCTACTTTCCATGCGATCGACATATTGTTGAGGGCACCGGAAATGATGCCTTTTTTTCCTTTGAGCAGTTGGTTGGCCATAGTCGTGAGGTTGGAATATGCCGCAAAGCTAATCAAACCGCCTGCTGCGCTCATATCCTGAGCACATGGTCAGGAGTATCAGGACTGGTGAGCGAGGTGTCGGGCTATAGCTCCCCCTGCTATCCAGGAGGTGGTCCATGCGGCCTGGAAGTTAAAGCCTCCTGTTACGGCATCGATATCGAGTACCTCTCCGGCCAGCCAGCACGAAGGAAGGATCTTGCTGGCCATGGTTCTGAAGTCCACCTCACGCAGAGCTACACCACCTGCAGTAACAAACTCTTCCTTAAAGGTACTTTTTCCGCGGATCCTGAACTCAGCGCAACACACGGCCTCCGCAAGCCTCCTCAGTGTGGCATTGGAGGTGTCGGACCATCTGGCAGACGGATCAGCAACAGAGGTGACCAACGACACCCATAGGCGCAGAGGCATGTTCACAGGGGAAAAAGTAAGAAGCTGCTTGCGGGGTTCGCGCTGGCGAATAGCGGCGAGCTCCTCCGCCAGTGACTCTGAATCATAACGCATATCCCAGTTGATGCGGATGGTAAAATCGTAGTTTACCCCGGCGAGTTCGCGGGCGGCCCAGGCCGAAAGCTTGAGAATTCCCGGTCCGCTGAAACCCCAATGAGTCACCAACACAGGACCTGAAGCCTGATGGCGGGTGGAAAGGATGGAAACCTCCGCCTGAGGAGCAACCACACCTGGAAGCTCGTTGATCCGTGCATCACGGCAGTTGAATGTAAACAAGGAGGGTACCGGCTCGACGATGGTATGTCCAGCCTTGCGAAGCATTTCCCATACCTGCGGACTGCTTCCCGTGGTGATGAGCAGAGCATCGGCTATCACCTCGGATGCGGCACCGGTGCTCACAAGCCACCGCTCTCCCATCCTGCTGATGCCTACTGCACCCGATCGGTACAGCACACGAACGCCTGCCTTGCCGGCTGACTCTTCCAGGCAATCCACGATGGTGCTGCTCTTATCAGTGACGGGGAAGATCCGTCCATCCTCTTCGGTCTTGAGCTCCACACCCCGTTCTCCAAACCACTGCATGGTATCACCGGGCTGAAATGCTGAAAATGGTCCACGCAACTCCCGGTGTCCGCGTGGATAATACTGAACCAGCTCGCCGGGCTCAAAACAGGCATGGGTGACATTGCACCTGCCCCCTCCACTGATGCGAACTTTAGATAACGTATGGCCGGACTTCTCGAGGATCCACACTTCCAGTCCGGGCAGGCACTCAGCTGCACGGATAGCTCCGAAGAACCCCGCTGCGCCACCACCAATGACTACCAGTTTCGCCATGCGGCGAAGGTAATTCCGGCTACAACCAAAAAGCCCCCGACGATTCGGGGGCTCTCTGGCTTAAACTGAAAAACTAAAAACTATCATAATTGCCTTGGGTCAGGATGACCCAACTCAACTAACTCAAATGTGTTCCTGACACATGGCCCGAACACCCTGCGAATATATAAGTATGCGCGAATATGTCAATAACAGGTGCATAACAATTCCGTGTTTTTTCAAAGAGAAGTCTTCGGAACTGTCCTCACTTCTCATGGCCGGTCAATTCGGAAGCAGGCTTCATATCCGGAAAAATCTTACCCGGATTGAGGATGCCGAATGGATCGAAAACCCGCTTGATCTCCCGCATCAGATTCAATTGGAAGCTATTGAATGCGATATCCATATAGTCCTTCTGGACCAGGCCTATGCCATGCTCTCCGCTGAGGGTTCCACCGAGCGAGACCACCAGCCTGAACAGCTCGCGTATGGCCACCGGGAGCCGGTGATTCCAGGTTTCCTCATCGAGATCGCCTCGCAGGATATTGACATGCAGATTTCCATCGCCAGCATGTCCGTAACATACCGAGTGGAAACCATAATGTGCACCGATAGATTTCACTCCACGAAGGAGCTCGGGCAGCAGATAGCGAGGTACTACCGTATCCTCTTCCTTATATGTAGAATGGGCCTTCACAGCCTCCCCTACTTTTCGGCGCAACTTCCAGAGCTGGTCCTTTTGCGCCTGGTCCTCGGCCAGCAGGATTTCGCCCGATTCATACCTGGCCACCACCTCTGCAATTACTTCGCAATCGGCCATGAGAGCATCGGGATGGTTCCCGTCCACTTCGATCAGCAGGTGAGCAGCCACATCGTCTTCGAGGGGCATTGCCGCTCCCTCTGCCCATTGCATGGCAAGCTCAATGGCGTCACGCTCCATGAACTCAAGCGCTGACGGGGTTATGCCGGCGCGGAAGATTGCGCTCACCGCCTCGCAGGCCTTTTCTGCCGACCGGAAAGGCACAAGCATGAGCACCTGATGTCGTGGGAGCGGTATGAGCTTAAGCACGGCCTTGGTAATCACACCCAGTGTTCCCTCGCTGCCTACCATGAGTTGGGTGAGGTTGTAACCCGTCGAATTCTTCAGGGTGTTGGCACCCGTCCAGATGATTTCGCCCGTGGGTAAAACCACTTCGAGGTTGAGCACAAAGTCCTTGGTCACTCCATATTTGACCGCATGCGGTCCGCCGCTGTTCTCTGCGATATTACCACCAATCCAGCAGGATCCCCGGCTCGCGGGATCAGGCGCATAGTACCAACCCTTTTCAGCGCATGTCTCCTGAAGTACCTGCGTAATGACGGCAGGTTCGGTGGTCACCTGGCCATTCAGCTCGTCCACCTCGATAATCCTGTTGAATCGCTCCATGCTCAATCCCACGCCTCCATAAATACTGAGCGCGCCCCCGCTGAGTCCTGTGCGCGCGCCGAGGGGAGTTACCGGCACCCGATGCTCAGAGCAATAGCGCAGCACTGCGCTCACCTCTTCGGTGGAACCCGGCCTGAGAACCACGTCGGGTGGATAGCTGAGGTCCTCCGTTTCATCGTGACCATAATGACGGAGCGATTCCTGATCGGTGAGCACAAAGGAATCACCTAACAGGGCGCGAAACCGGGCGAGGTGGTTGGTCATCATGCTGCAAAGATGGAAGACCGCGGCACACTTGAGCACGCTTCCCGTACTTTCGTCGAGTCATTTTCCCATCATGATAAAAAGCCATTTTCTGACTATCGCCCTCCTTCTGGGAGTAGCGGCTTCCGATGCCCAACAGGGGCTTACCAATCAGCTCGTTTGGGCAAGCGGTGAATTCAATGCTGAATATGTGGACGGACTAAACTCCATGGCCGACGGGCTCCACTATTCGAGTATCGAGCGAAGCGATGCCTTCGGCAGTCGCATAGTCAAATACAGCTATGCCACCGGAAACGAAGTGGCTGTGATCGCCACATCCGTGGACATCTTCAACGATCCCAACCGCGAAGTGGAAGACTATGCCTTCAGTGCTGCAGAAGATAAAATTCTTGTAGCCACGGAAATGGAGTCCATTTACCGACACAGTTCCAGCGCTAACTACTACATCTACGACATCGCCACCAAGTCTGTCATCCAGCTGGCAGACTTCAGTCTGGGCAAACAGCGACTCGCGGAGTTCTCCCCCACTGGTAAGGCTGTAGCCTTTGTACGAAACAATGATCTCTATGTGCTTGATCTGGCGTCGCGCAAAGAAATCCGAATCACGGAAGATGGTGCCCGGAACGCCATCATCAATGGAGCTATGGATTGGGTGTACGAGGAAGAGTTTGGCGTGGACAAAGCCTTTCAATGGAGTCCGAAGGGCGACCGCATTGCCTGGATCCGAACGGACGAGAGCCGGGTCAAGGAGTATACCATGGACTACTATGGAGAACTATATCCCGATCCGTACACCTTCAAATACCCCAAAGCCGGCGAGGAGAACAGCCGGGTCTCCGTATGGATTTACGACCTCAGCAAAGGCCTGTCGAGGAAAGTAAACACAGGTGCCAATCCCGATATCTACATCCCCCGCATCAGGTGGTCGGCAGGAAATGACCGGCTCATCATCATGCGCTTGAACCGCCACCAGAACCACCTCGAGTTTCTCGCTACCAACCTCGCTGCGGTTGAACCCTTTGACCATGCCACGGAGCTCATTTACGAGGAAAAGTCGGACACCTACATAGACATCACCGATAACCTCTTTTTCCCTGCAGATGGCAAATCGTTTTACTGGACAAGCGAGCGCGACAACTACCATCACCTGTGGCAATTTGACCTCACGGGCAAACCCATTCGCCAGATCACTTCGGGCGAATGGGACATCATCGACTTCTATGGCATCGATGAGCAGAAAGAACTAGCCTATTACAGCAGCAGTCAGCACGGCGCAACGGAAAAACACCTGTTTGTGGTAGATCTCAAGAAAGGCAAGACCAGGCAACTCGGCAACGTACCGGGCACCTATGAGGCCTCTTTCAGCAGCGGAATGAAGTACTATATCCAGACCTTCAGTGATGCCCAAACGCCTCCTGTCGTTACGTTGCATAGCTCAGATGGCAAGGAGATCCGCACACTGCGTGACAATGAGAAGCTGCGGCAGCGACTGGCCAACTACAAGCTCACGCGGAAAGAATTCTTCCAATTCACTAACAGTACCGGCACATCAATCAACTGCTGGATGATGAAGCCCGCCAACTTCGATCCTGCAAAGAAGTATCCCGTACTCGTGGCCATATACGGCGGACCCGGAAGCAATACGGTGAGCAATAGCTGGGGATCACGCAACTTTCTCTGGTATCAGCTGCTCTGTCAGGAAGGGTATATTGTGGTGAGCTGCGATCCCAGAGGGACGATGCACCGCGGACGCACCTTTAAACACAGCACCTACATGAACCTCGGCAAGAATGAAACGGAAGATTTTATTGATCTGGCCAAGCATCTTGGACAGCAGTCATATGTGGATGCTGCGCGCATCGGCATCCAGGGCTGGAGTTATGGCGGATACATGACGTCCCTCTGCATGACCAAGGGAGCAGATTACTACAAGGCAGGAATCGCGGTGGCTCCGGTGACCAACTGGAAATATTACGACTCCATTTACACCGAGCGCTTCATGCGCACCCCGCAGGAAAACAGCGGCGGTTATGAAAACAATTCACCGATCAACTTCGTGGATTTGCTGAAAGGAAAATATCTGCTCGTGCACGGATCAGCCGATGACAATGTGCATTTGCAGAATACGATGGACATGGTGAGTGCGCTGGTGGCGAAGAACAAGCCTTTTGATATGTTCATTTACCCGAATAAAAACCACGGTATTTACGGAGGCTATACAAGGCTGCACTTGTTTGAGAAGATGACGGTGTTTTTGAAGGAGAACCTTTGATTGAGGTTGAAACAGGTACAGGATAACTCCCTGGATTCACTTCCTGGATCAATGGAACGTTTTCCCATAAATCCCAGGCTCAGAAGCCTGTTCTTTTAATCCTTCAGGCAGTTCAACGAGATGCCAATGCATCCTCATTGCTGCAGTGAGGTCTGTTCATTCATCTCAAAAGTCAATCACCCCACCAAACCGTCGCGGTCAGCATGGGACCGATGGTTCAATGTCACGCTTTGGCCTGCCTCAAGAGCAGCCTTCACCGGTCTATCTTCTGTCTCTCCTCCCGGACTTTCTCCCACAACTCCTGATTATCAGGATCAGCCACCGCCTTCTTGAACGCATCCAGATAAGCAGGGTGATTTCGATAGATGATCTCCACCCATGCAGTGCTCGGGGCCAGCATCATGATCAGTCCGAGACCGCCAATTACTGATGCACGAAGGAAAATACCCACGTAGTAGGATGTTTTGCTCTGCAGATACTTCACCGCGCCAATTATGAGAACCACCAGCAAGAGAAGAAGACCGGTGGCGAGTAAAAAATCAGCTCCTGGCCACGATTGGAATCTGAACAGCAATCCGATGGTCGTCAAAGACAAAGCAACACCTGCGCCCATCGCTCCAACAACCTTTCCTTTACTCACCTCTGAGAATGCCCCTTCCCTGAATACACGGCGAAGAGGGATGCCATTGAACAAGAACAGCCCACCGAACATATAAACACAGGTAAGCGCGGTGAAAGAAAGTACCAGCAGGATGCCGGATCCAGGGATCAGCATCACCTCCAGGACGAGCGCCAGACAAACCAAAGCGAACAGAATCCGTTCCGACTTTTTCATAGCTTCATGATTCCATGACAGGATGCTATCCTGAGTGCTGCTTCAACGTTACGCATCGTTCAAATCACTCCCACAAGAGGCATGAAAGCTCAAAAGCAGACCTGTTCGCTGCAGACCTCTTCGGACTATTGCTTCACCAGCTTCACCACCAGACCATCCTGCGCCGGCAACCTGAGCAGATAGATGCCCACAGGGAATTCCGCTATGGATATGGTTGTGCCCGAGGCCACAATCCTCCCGGTCAGGGTAAGCCTTCCCATCATATCCGTAATGGTATATTCCTGACCTATGAGCGATGAAGGCACGGTGAGGTTGACCAACTCTGAAGAAGGATTTGGAAATACCCGGATATCCGAAGGACCGATGTCATTCAGGTTTTGCACACCGACATCAGTGACACACCGGATACATGCTCCATACTCGGACCAATACGCGTTGCGCACCAGATAATCCTGCGGATATGCCAACTCAATAAAGAAACCCATGGCATTATTGGCGCCTGCTGCCGTGGACATCCAGTAGCCTGAAGCTGCATCATTGCTCAATGAGAAGAGACCTTCATTATTCCTTCCGCCATTGGGGATGGCCGAGAATCCCGTGAGGTTGGTAGCACCGGTGTTCGGTACCCTCCAGTAGGATAATCCTTCACTTTTCAGGGGTCCACCTGCGGTATTGGGCGTATTGCCGGGTTGCTGGGGATTGGCGTTCGGGTCAAGGTAGAAGATCAGGTCATAGACATCCTCCATAGACGGTACGCGCCACCCGTTGGGACACGGATTTCTTGAATCAACTGCCGTATAGAAGTTGTACAATCTTCCATAAGGACATTCAAACTCGGGGTCATTCTGGTAGAAACACATGCCAGGACCGGTAAGCTCACTCCACTGCGTGGCATCGGTCACTTCAGGTATTGCTGATCCATCCTGAAACCGGGATACCTTGAGGTTCTCCGAAAACCAGATTTTGTCATCAATGATGACCGTTTTGTAGGTATTCCCGTCTATGTCAGACACCTCGCCGTAGGTAGCTTCGGGATTGTGGATGTCTTCAGCACCGCACGTGTGGTCGGTGGTCTGTGTCATTCCGGTTAGCGACAAGAAAGCCAGCAGCAAAAAAGCCGGCATCGAGTACAGTCTCTTCATCGTGTGAAATGTTTAGTTACGGTTACTGAATTCACAATCTGTGGCATCTGAATGCCTTCCAGCGCCACACAAAGTTAGAAACTAAAGTATGACCCACAGGGAATAATGCATATTTTTATATGTTAAAATACAGATCATGCGTGCCATCGGGTTATCGCTCATCGTGTTATACAGTATTGCGCATAGCCCTGCTCAGGCGCAGCTTCCTTTTCCCGAAACAGGAAAATGGATCTTTGGCGATGGCGGAATGTCCTTCACCGGGAGTCCAACCGTACGCACCGTTACGGGCATGGAAGTGATTAACGGCTTCTCCTATTATGTGCTGCAAGCTGATGGGTCATGCCCCGTGCAGGATCATGAAGAGGAGATCGTGCATATCCGGGAAGACAATCACCGATGGTGGGTGTTGATGCCGGATGGTTCTGAATTCCTGTGGTGTGATTTTAATCTGGGTCTGGGTGACACCCTCCAGCATGTGCATCCGGATTATGCCTATTATTCAGAAGATGGTGACACCACGGAACCTTATCAGGTTTATGAAATCTCCACCATCACCACTCCTGATGGCGTGAACCGGCAATACTGGAAGCTGATGCCAATCGCACTGGATCCCATTGAAAACAGTGCCGATAACTATACCATGCACTGGATAGAAGGCATCGGAGCCGACACCTATTTCAAAACGGTGAACCCGCCATATGTGTTCGATCTGGGATGGTATATCCTGCATTGCTTCGGTGCGGATGGCAATGCCCCCTATCCCGCCGGCCCGTTTGGTTCAGCCTGCTGCTGGACCGGCAACTTGAACGAAACGGAAACAACCTCACTCACCGTTTTCCCCAATCCGGCTACTGATTTCCTGCAGATTATCACCCCGCTGCATATGCCCGGACAGGCCAGCCTTTCGGACTGCTCAGGAAGCACGGTCTTTACCACCCGTATCCGGCAATCGCCGTTCACCGCAAATCTCACCGGGCTCTCAGCAGGTATGTACATCCTGACTTTCAGATCCGACTCCGGAAAGACCTGGACAAGACCGGTACTGAAGCATTAACCCAACTCTCGAAGCCGGGTGGCTATTTCAATCCAAACCGCCTGCGACTGCTCCTGCCGGCTCGTTTCATGCGCTCACCGCGGGGATGACCACATTTCCGCACCCGATGCGTTCACGAGCACTCGCCTTCTTTAGCGGTTTGGATCTCCTGCACGATACCTGCTGCATCATCCGGATTAAACAAATGCGAGTTTGTTCTCCTCAAAGAAGGTTTGCGCGCTGGTGTATTCCTTTCCAGTGATGGATCTGTAGTCATCAGAATACATGTTGGTCCATCCCTGTTTGATGATGCCGTTCAACTCCATCATAGCATCCACCATCCACTCCGGCATCTGGTTGGCCAGCATGCTCTCTCTGGCCTTATCCTCAGACACGTCCACATAAGATATCTTCTTTTCCAAAACCGTGCTCAACGCTTCTGCCAGCTCATCGTTGGTGTAGGATAGTCCGCTCAGCTCATATACCTTCCCGAAGTGATCATCGCTGGTCAGCGCAATCGCAGCAATCTCGCCGAGATCACGCACATCCAGCACAGACATGCGCGCCTGACCATTGGGGACATAAAAGCCGGCGTAATTCCGGATGCTATGACTGTGAAAGTTGATAAAGTTTTGCAGGAATTGATAAGGCCTCAGGATTGTGTAGTTCATGCCTGATGACTTGATGAGATCCTCGCTTGCCCCAGCCCAGCGCGCCATGCGTATGTGGCCCTCACTATCCGCACCTGTGGCAGTGCTCCTCACGATATGCTTGAGTCCGTTCTGCCTCGCCGCGTCGATAACAAGCCGGGTAATCACCTCCGGATTCTCCATCAGCGGGGTCACCAGAAAGACACGGTGCATACCCTTCAATGCATCCTGAAGACTTTCAGGCTGCGTAAAATCCACCCTTACCGGTTGCGCACCGTACGTATTCACCTTACCCGAATCCACATCCGATCGGATCCCTGCATAAACCAGCGCGTTCTTGCCCTGCAGGCCTTTCAATACTGCCGTACCGATGTTTCCGGTGGCCCCAAGTACCATAATTTTTTCCATTGTCTGTTTTTTTTTTGGCAAAACTGCACCCTGCAGGAAGCGTTCTGATAACCAAAACCAATGGAACAATGATCAAAATTACAGTATGCTCTTTCTGTACTCACCCGGTGTGGTGGACGTATGCTTTCGAAAGAACCGGATAAAATGAGTGGGCTCCTCGTAGCCAAGGGAGTAGGCGACTTGCGAGATATCCTCCGTTGTATATCTCAGTTGCTTGACAGCCTCCTGAACGATCTTTTCTGAAATCACCTCTTTGGCTGTTTTACCCAGCGTATCCTTGACGTACTGATTGAGTGTATTGGGAGAAACATGCAGAAGTTGTGCGTAGTCAGCCACCTGCTTCTTTCGGATATAACAATTATTGACCAGATTCTGAAAGCGGAAAACCATTTCCTTCTTTCTCGGCATCAGATCTATGGAGGCATCAAGCTTTTGCTGAAGACTTTTACACTTGAACAGGAAGGACAGTAATAATGACTGCAGGATTTGCAGCCGATAGGGATTCTTGCCGGAATAAGCGCTGTAGAGCTTCTCAAAATCAGAACACAAATCTTCCACCTGCTCCATTTGCGGCTTCTGAAAATTCTCCTGCGAGAGATCAAAAAACGAAAACTCATGAATGAAATGACCACTGAATACACTAAGAAACTCCGGCTTGAAATAGACCACATAACCTGTAGTCTGATCATTGCGACGCCATGAAAACGTATGCTCCGGCGAGAGGAAGTAGAGCGTGTTCTCCAATGAATTCCGCGACTGGGAATTGATATCGGCCCTCGCATTTCCTGAATTCAGGATTAGCGATACCTGATAAAAGTCTTTTTGATAAGGCGACATGCGCAAGGCGTTGTCAGCCGGCAGTTCCTCAAACCGGAAAATGAAGAACTCATCAATATCCGTTCGCCTTTCAAAGCCAGTGGCTTCAAAAAACTCATTGATTCCGCCGAATCGCCTGATGCCCTTTTTCAATGATCTGTTCTGTATCGATGATGCGGATGAGGCGAGTTATCATCCTCATTGCTATGCTCTATTTACCGTTCCGGCCATTTTTTTCGATTTCTCGCATGACCACATCCAGAAAAGGATCTCGCCCAGTCAGCAGATCATTTATGGTGTATTCTAACCAGATATCCGGTATCTGCACCTCACCCAGCTCCTTCCGGGGCCTCACCTTGTAACTCGTGGACAGGGATATCCTGGCGTTCGTTCTGGGAAGTTTCATGGGTGTATAGATGGTCGCACCGGTGGGATTGTTTCCCACGCTGGTACCCACCACCGTAGCCATCCTGTTATCCTGCAGAAGAGTGGTCAGCATAGCTGCCGCACTGCCTGTGCGATAGTTTGACAGCACATATACTTTCCCTTTGAATACCGGTCGATCGCTCGGAACGAAGTACTTCGAGTTCACATCAGTAACATCCGTGAAGAGGTTAGCCCCCGGATTCGTCTGCAACAATGCCCTGTCCGGCAAACCGTCGGAATAGGTCCTTTGCAAATCCCGGTATTCATCCACGAAGTAGGCCTTATAGATTTCCGACGTAAATGCGAAGTCCTGAAAATCATCTAATGAATCGTTTTCAGTCAAAAAATACATCAGCTGAATGCCGAGCGTCAGATTGCCACCCGGATTATGCCTGAGATCAATAATCAGATGGTCTATTCCTGCAGCGTTCAAACTATCCACCATTTCCCAGAGCATGTCCCGGAATACAGGATACTCCTTATTATAGTATCCGGCAACCCGCCTGGAAGGCTTCTGTTTATTGAACTGACGGATCACATAAGCCCTGGCCATGGGCTGCATCCAGGTTTTCACATAGCTGCCTATTCCTTCCAGTATATCGATACTGTCGTGGCAGGCATTAAATTGCAGATAACCGAAATTCAAGTCCTCATAGACCGAATACGAATAGGTCTTCTTCCGATAGTCTGTTACTGGTTCCGACTTCTCCGCCAAACGATAGTAAGGCACCTCATCTTTGATTAGCACAGGCCTCAAATTCAGTTCCGTGCCGTCCTCCAGGGAGACAGACAGGGTATCCGTAGCCCAGCTGATCACGCCCGCCTGCCGGAGGTAATGCGGATTGCTGTAGAGCTGATTCGATCGCAAGGCATACTGTTGGTTAATCCTGTTCTCGCCAAAGGTGAAAGCAATCAGCCGATCCTCTACCTCCGATGGCGTGAGCCCATTGATGCCGATAATCCGTTTGCCTATCGCAGAGCTGTCATAGGCTGTAGAAATCGTGTAGATGTACCACTCACCGGAGGAGATAAATACGACATACGGGTAAGTACTCTTCAGGTCATATCGCAGATAGATGGAACTGTGTTGGTTCTTGAGCCGCGACAAGTAACTGCTTGCCAGCACAACAAAATCCGCTTTGCTTCTGGTACTGTCAAGTGCGGCCAGGATTCTCGACTTCTCCATTTCCCGCAAGGGCTTCGGAAAAACGCTGTCCAGACGTGGAAATCCCTCTTCAACCAAAGCCGTCAGATAGACAAAATCATACTGGAAGTCATTGAGTCCGCGCGCTGAAATCCGCTCATCAGGTTTAAAATTCTTCATACCCGCCTGCTGGACGAAAATTCCGCAGGAGGAAAACAACATAACCACTACCAGACACGTCCACGCTCTGCCCATTCTATTCATAAATGATTACTCAAACATACTCTTTTCCCGGCATCAATAAGGCGGCTGCACCGCCTATGCCTGCGATTCTCTATGTTGGTTGTTCTCATTTCACCACGAAGGAACGAAGAGGCATGAAGTACCACGGACTCTTTCTTCGCGCCCGTGAATCTCTGTGTTTGGAATTCTCCTCCTCACCGGCGGAGCAACCGTTTGTATATAAACCCGGATTATGCATTGGACCATGTCCATTTCGCTGAACCCCCGGGAATATTCATAGTTTCGCAGGTACTGACTAATCACTTTTTCGATGCACACACTTGATTACGAATACACCGACAAGGATATCTCACCTTGGGGCGGGCTTAGATTAGTTCAGGAGTTATACGAGCGCATTGGCATGCGTAAGAT